>CAVUNL010000030.1:0-198773 GCA_963742795.1 uncultured Actinomycetes bacterium | reverse complement strand
GTTCGACGCCGTCAATGCCCTGCCCCGGGAAGACGCCCCGGTCGCTCACACCAATCAGGACCGTGGCCACGGGCGGGACGAGACCCGCACCATCCATGTGCTGCCCGCCCCCGGCGACCTGCCGTTCCCGCACGCCGCGCAGGTCTTCCTGATCGAGCGGCACGTCCGGAGCCTGGACGGCAGCCCGCGATCGGACGTGGCCGCGCTCGGCGTCACCAGCCTCACCCGCGCCAAAGCCAGCCCGGCCCGGCTCGCCGCGCTCGCCAGAACTGAATGGACCATCGAGAACGGCCTGCACTACCGCCGTGACGTCAGCCTCGGCGAAGATGCCTCTCGCGTCCGCACCGGCAACGCGCCCCGCGCCATGGCCACCTTCCGCAGCCACGCCATCGCCAGCCTGCGCATCCACGGCTGGCAGAACATCCCATCAGGCCTGCGCTGGGCAGCCCGCGACTACGCCAACGCCATCACCCTTCTCGGTCTCGCTATTTGAGAACGCCGATCCCCTGGCTGTCCGGCAGGCTCGGTATCTAGTGCCTCCGCGAGGCGCTGACCTCGGGGCGTGCCACTCGCAGCGAGCGGATTTGCGCACGGGTAAATCTGGAGCGTAAGGTGCCTGGAAACCGTACATGTGCACCATGAAGACGACGCCGGACTCCACTGCGGTGCAGGTCATGGACTCGACCCCTGCACGAGAACTTCCGCGGCGCCCTCGGTCACATCCGCCGACACTCGGGTGCGCACTAAACTGGCACAACTCAGGTTGAACTTCGGTGGTGTCCCGGTGATCATCAGGCGGCCTTCTGACCCTCATTCTGGCTCACGGCACTGACATTTCTGGTGAAGTGTGAACCGCGCCGTCACAGCCAGCAATCGCTTACATGTAAGGCTATAGGTCACGGAACATGGCTGCAGTATAAGGTTATTCTCCAGCTAGATGTACCGATCATGGTGCTACCTCCTGTACATGGTGATTCGTACAGCTATAAACGCAAACGTTAAAATGTCCAAAGCCACTGAACGACGTCTGCGGCTTCCTAGCGAGGGCCTGATCTGGCAGTCTTTCAATGCGGAAGCAGCAGCGCTGATCCGAGCACTACCTGACGGAGCAGTAGTGCTGGACCTCGGTGGAGGGCGTAAGTGCATCTATGCCAAAGAGGTAGAACCTCCGGGCCGTGTAAGGCTTGTTGCGGTCGATATCTCGCCAGAAGAGTTGGCGCTGAATGTCGACGTAGCCGAAACTTGCGTCGCCGATGTAGCGGAGCACTGGCCTATGCCAGATGCATCCGTTGACCTGATCTTGTCACGGACACTTCGAGCATGTCAAAGGCGTCCCAGCGGCTATTCGAGAGATGGCTCGGGTGCTACGACCGGGGGGGATCGCTTTGCATCTGGTGCCTTGCCGTTACTCTCTGTTCGGAACGGCGGCGCGTTTGCTGCCGTTCCGCTCACTGCTGTGGCTAACCCTTAGGCTTGCCCCGTGGTTTCGCGACGAAAATTTTGGATTTCGGGTTCATTACGACCATTGCTTTCCAAGCGCACTTGAGCGGGAATTTCGAGCGAGAGGATTCTCAGACCTGCAACTAAAGGTCTCTTGGTCTTGTGAGTCCTTCTTTGTTGGGATATATCCACTATATCTTCTCTATGCACTCTACGAACAGGTGATACGAAGATTGCGGATCCGACGTCTGGCTGCTTACGTGGTTGTCAAGGCTGTCCGGTGACCTTGGAAAGCCTGTCTAGCGCGTACCTCACTCGACTTTCGCACTTAATTAACTTAGATCGTGGTAGAGCTTCGTGATGCGGGCCGGGCGGCTTGGAGCGGCAAATCGCCGATATGCGGCCGGACATGGTGACGATAGTCCTGCGACAACGGATCGTCAAGAAGCGCTCGAAACGGAGCTTCCTGACAGGCAGGCAGCAACTTGGTCGTAGTTCGCTACAGTATCGCGCAAATCATCACTGGAAACCTTGCTGAGCGGCGACGATAGACCACCTTTCGGGGAAGTTTGACCGAAAGCAGCGCATAGATGGCATCCTGGTCGGCGCCTCCGCTGCTAATGTAGTCCTCGTAAAGAATCTCGATCGTCGGCAGCCCCAGGATGGTAGCGCGGGCTACTCTCTCAGCCATCTCTATCCGGCGTAGCCGCGCTTTAAGCCCACGCAGTGGAATAAGTACACTGTGATTTCCCGCTACAGGGTCCCTGCTATGGAACCGCCCGCTTTGTCCTGCCCACTTGTGCGAAACCAGCACCTTCAGATGGTTTCGACGCAAGCGTATGAACGATGACCACCTGGTTTACGCTAAGCCACCTTCGCAGTGAGCGGTCCTGAAGAAGCTGACCTGCCCTAGGCGCGAGATAGGCAAACGTTGGCCACAGTGACATTTGATTGTACATCACCTTGAAGCCAATGGCGCCAACATCATGGGGGAGGCCATTGACATCGAATTTTGCGTTAAGGAACGAGGTTCTCACACCTGGTACCGCTCTCAGCCATTGAGGACGGTCAGTGGCGTCCAACCAGTCCCTTAGCGATGGATCCGAGTCGGCCCAGGGGAGGAATACCTCTTCATAACAGATAATTCGGGAATGGCTATTCAGCTTACTACTAATGAGAGTAGAGCCGGTTCTCTGATTCCCGAAGACAATGAACCGTATCGGACGCCGACTTCCTTGCCTTGCCGTGCCCTCCAAATTCTTACCGTAAGTCTTAACAGACAATATCGAGCCACCCCCTTTCAAGTCCGAAGATACTCTATATCCTAAACGCGCAACCACCCGACGCCTACCGAACTAATCTGATCCGCCTGCTCCCATAGGGCCAAGTTGACATGCACCGGCACTCTAGGTAGCCGACCACTGCAACGCAAAGGCCGACTGCGATGGCAATGCTACGGAGCACTCCGGAGGCATTACCGCAGACTGCCTCTCGCAAGCCACGGCCGATCCCGGCTGGCAGCACGCGCCGGACATACAACCGTTCCAAAGACGTGCTCTCCCCGAAGCCATCCAGGCTAGCCATTAGGCCTTTCCCCCAACCCTCGTCAAAGCAGCGCATTACAAAATAACGCAATGTAACCCGCTTTGCTGACACTCTATGAGCGATAACTCCGGCTGGATCGTATACCCAGATCCCTCGCTCCTTCGCCGAAGTTACACGGAGGCACAAATCGGTATCTTCCGGACGGCCTCGGATGCCGACCTTGCCGAAGTCGTCGCGGAAACCGCCGACCGCCTCGAACGCCCTCCGTCGGATAACCATGCTATTCGTCCACACATTACGAACGGCAGCGGTGCTTTCCGGCATCCCTAGGTACGATGTGCCGATAGCCCAGTCGAACTCGGGGGGAAGCCACGAAGGCCGAGCAGTTTCCCACAAAGGATTGATGTATCCACCTGCCCCTACGACGTCTGGGTCCGTGAAATGGCGAAGCAAGGTCGCCAACCAGTCGGGAGAGGCTATGGCGTCGTCGTCGAGAAATGCCACTATGTCCCCGCGCGAAGCGGCGACACCGGTATTACGGGCTCCGGAGACTCCTGGGCTGCCCTCGCTGGGAATCGTTCTGACGCCGCGCAGTTCGCGCTTAGCCCGAGCCAGAAGTTCCGGATGATGATCGATGACGACGATCGTTTCCAGCACCGGCACGGTCTGTGCCTGCGCGGATGCGACAGCCTCAGATAGGCTATCCCAGCGGCTCATCGTGTACGCCGGGATGATCACCGAAACTGCTGGCAGGTCAGTGCCATGCCCGTCCAATAGCTCGAGGTCGCTATCAAGACTGTTACGTCGAGAGGTCCGCAACGCTGGAGCAGCAAGGTCGGCATGGTGATCCGTGACAGGCATCTCTCCCGGTCCTAGCAATTGGCTTGCGGGCTGGCTCCCAGCAGCGACAGGTCAACCCCTGGCCCGACGTACTCCGTCGATCGTGCTGTTTCGTTATGAGAATTCATCTGCCCCTGTCCTCCCCACGGTCGTAGACGTGGCGAAGCGGCCGCTCCCGTGCACTGACCGTCCCCGGACTCCGCCACGATTAGCACGGCGGCCCGAGCTCGGTGGTGGCTGTCAGGCAATCGCACCTCCTGCGTCGAACGCATGATCAGCTATTTTTCCGAAACCTTATCCCCAGAAGATACCGTCAGAGTGGAGATGGCGATTCTCGCCTCTCCACCCGTCTGGAACTCCGGTGATCCGCCACGGACAGCACGAGATGGGGTTCGCTACGGAGAAGAACTGCCTGACGACGGATACAGCTGCCTTGGTGCTGAATTTGCCAAGGGCTTCATCCACGCCTTGGCGTCCCGCCGGAACGCGGCCAGCGTTGCGGGGCTGCTGAGGCGCCAGTATTGGATCTCGCCGGGGACAGCGAGGCTGAAGTCGTCATCGTCGAACCACATCGAACCCCAACAACCCGAAAGTGCGAACGCCAGCGAACAGGTCAGCGATCTTCCCGGCTGGCCTACAGAAGGCTGCCGCGGCTGTCTCAGCGATAAGTATTGGGTCAGACGTTAGCTCGCGCACGTCAACGATAGTCGGCCCGAATACGGAAGCGAACCCCTCGGACGGACTCCAGTAGTAGCCATCAATCCCCACCCAGTTCACATACGAGCTGCCAGGCCACCAGGGACCCGGCCCGGGAGTGCTCAGGCCCGACGATGTTGACCGTCCACAGCCAGGTGACATTCCTGGTTCCAAGCTCGCGGAATATGGTTACGACATGTCGCCACGCGGCTACGAATACCGTCGCCGACGTATGCTGGATAACCCCAGGGGTACCAGTGGCCGTTCATCTCGTGACCGAAAGACAAGATCACCGGGGCGCCGAATGCCTTTACTGCGAGGGCGTAGGACCGTAGGTATGCGTCGTACCGCCCGCTTGCGATGCTCGCCAGCGACATATTCCTCGGAGCGATCTGTACGAGTGTTACCGCCCCGTGCTTCGCCGCCGAGGTGGCGAAGCCGACGTCGAACGGCACGAGCCAATGGCTGTAATATGCCACCAGGTTCGGTTGCCTGCCGATGGCCTGCGCGAACTGGTCTATACCAGTGTACGAGCCGGGCGCGTCCGGCTCGTACACGCCGAGATAACCTTCTGACTGCGTAGGGTGAATAGGGTCCGAAAACGGCTGCAGGACATCAATGACAACGACCACGCAACGGATGAAGATCGCGGCCCCAATGGCGAGCGCGATGTAAGTCATAGACCGAAACGCTTTCTGACCCTTGCCTGACCTCTCGGTCGTTGCTCCATTGGACGCTAGGCTCAGGGGTCGGCTGCGTCACGCCAAGCTCCTTTTGCGGCGACGGCGAGGTCTTCGACTGATCGTTGGCCCCGGATCTCCGCCGATGCTGTTTGTCCGCGGCGGTGGCCTGTTTGCCGCAGTTGGAGTGACGCTTGCCCAGCGGGGATCCCACGAGTGTAGGGCCTGATCCTGCAACGCCCTCCGGGAGATTGCGATCCAGCGGATCCAGTCGGCGCAGGTCGCATGGCGACAGCGACCACCACCGCGGCAACGAGTACGACTGCAGTGGAGGTCACGAGGCCGACATAGGTTCTGACCCTCCCGAGCACCATGCTTTTTGTCGACTTTTTGTCGCCACCTTCTGTAGCGGGCCGTTCATGATCCGGGCCTGGTGAAGGTGCTAGCGCCCTGGCGGAAGGCGGCGATAGCCGCCGGGCCGCTGAGGCTGAAGTGCTATCCCTGGTAATTGGTGGCGTCGAACCACACGAACCCGAGCAGCCCGTAGAGGCGGATACCAGCGAACACGTCGGCGATCTTCGCGGGCTGGTCCGCGTCAGGCACGGCGCCTGTCTCGGCGATGAGGATCGGGTCGCCGGTCAGCGCGCGCACCTTGCGCGATGGTCGGCCCGAACAAGGGAGCGAACTGCCACGACGGCTTGAGGTAGTAGCCGTCGATCCCTACCCAGTTCACGTAGGAGTTGCCGGGCCACCACGGCGCCGGGGAAGGGATCCTGCCGCGTCTGCGTGTTGTTGACGATGTTGACCGTCCACAGCCACGTCACGTTCCGGGCTCCCAGCGCACGGAACAACGGTGACGATGTGCCGCCAGGCGGCCACGAACGTCGCCGGGGACGTCTGCGCTGGTAGCCCCAGGAGTACCACGACCCGTTCATCTCATGACCGAAGCTCAGGATGACCGGATGGCGGTAGGCGCGGACGGCCTCGGCGTAGGCGCTCAGGTAGCCGTCGTACTGACCGGCAGCGATCTTGGCGACGCTGATGCCATCCGGGTCCATCTGCACGAGCGGTACCGCACCGTTCTTGGCCGCGGTGGTGGCGAAACCGACCGGGAACGGCACGAACCATCCGCTGTAGTACATAACCACGTCTGGCCTGGCCCCGGTGGCGTTCGTGAACGCTGTTACCCCGGCATACGAGGCAGGGACACCCTTCCGCATACACCCCCAGGTAGGACCAGGCGTGGTGGGCAGGTGGACCGGCAGCGGCCCGGTGGGGCCGCGGGATCCGCGGATCTGTTGTAGAGGCTGACACCTGCCGCGATCGCGGCCGCGGCAATAATGGCCACGCCGGTCGTGACGATCCTGCGACGCCTCCTGGGATTCTTACGGCCGCGATGCCTCACCGGACCGTTCTTCCTGTGGCCTGGCCAGGGTTGCAGGGTGAGGTGTGCGTCATCCTCGGTCGTAGCCCGGCACGTGGCTCATGCCGCTACCTCCATTGCCTCGGAACGGGCGCGTCTCCAGACGCCCTTGCTGGGCGTCAGCAACGGCGCCAGCATGTAGAGCTGTACGCCAGCCAGGACCTCCGTCGCCCAGTACGGACGCCATCCGTACTGGTGCACCCGTAGCGCCAGGCCCGACCAGAGGAGGACCTGGACAAGCACGATCCAGATGCAGAGGATCCGGTTTACCGTCACGGGAACGCGGCCCCGGTCAGGGGAATTGCCAGTCGGGACCCATTCAGCGACACGTCCCCGGATCGCGTACCAGACCGAATACGCGTGACAGCACGCGTTGATCATGCATACCCGGTAAATCGTCGGCCGCCAGCCGCGGCTCAGCAGCGGGAACACGAAGAAGCTGGCCGCAATCGCCGGCAAGATCGGCAGATAGTTATGCGGATAGACGTGCCCGGGATAGAACCAGATCATCGTCAGCGTCGGGAACGGCCCGGTGAGCAGCAATGCGGCCGATGACATGTAGTAGAGGAATGCGGCCCAGAAGGCGGCCCGCTGCTGCCAGGTGAACGGCGCTTCCCGGAAATGCCTGTCGACCATCAGCATCATCGAGGAACGGCACCACCGGACTTGCTGATTGGCCAGGGACGGGAAGTCGGTAGGCGCTACCCCCTTGGCCAGGCAGAGGGGAAGATAGCGCGTTTCGTATCCCGCCCACGCACAGTTTCACGCCGGAGTGCACGTCCTCGCCGATCGGCACCCGCGCGAAGCCGCCCGCGGCCACGACAGCCGAGCGGCGGTAAACCAGATTCGTGCCCGCGCAGATCGCCGCCTTGTAGCGGTCCCGGGCCGGCTGGATGAACCGGAAGAAGATCTCCTGAAGCGGCTCCCGCATAGCGCTGGATGTAGGAAAACGATCGGTTGCCGACATCGAAGTACTGGGCGGTCTGGACGATGCCGACCTTGGGATCGGAGAAGTAGGGCATGGTTTCGTAGAGGAACTCCCGGCGCACCGCGAAATCGGCGTCAATGACCGCGATGAAGTCTCCGGCACTGAGGTCGAGGGCGTGGAGGAGGTTTCCGGCCTTCTTCATCTCGCCGGGATTGGGACGCACGATGTACCTGAAGTCGTACCAGTCCGCCAGGTCGCGGACCTTCTCTCTGGCCGAATCGTCGAGCACGTAGACGGTCTTGACCCCGCGCCAGTCCATTCTGCTCACGTACTGGAAGGTGTTGTTCAGCACTTCCAGCGGTTCGCCGCAGCTGGGCAGGAACACGTCGACCGTCTCGCCGTGTTCCCGGTAGTTGGCCACGGTGGCCTGGTGCTCGGCCAGAGTCAGCCGCGGATGTCCGATCCGCAGCCAGAAGTTGACCACGACCGGTGGCACCATGACCATGAGCAGCAGCCACATCAGCGGGGAGACGACCCAGGCGCGCTCCGCCACATGGACGTACCCGTAGAGGACCCCGATGGAGGCGACGAGCAGCCATGCGAATACCCAGCGGCGCTGCTTGCCGAAGTACTCGGTACTTTTCCCGGTCATTGGGCGGCCGTGGCAGGTACATCTCCTGCGGCCGCTCAGCGACTGGAGGCTTAGTGATGGCCATGGTGCCTCCCGGATTGCCGGGCTGGCGTCGGAGCCCGTGACGCCCAGATGGTGAACCGGCCAGCGCGCGCCAGGACGTAGTAACCTCCCGCACGGCGCATGTCAGCAGTGATCTGGGCGTCGGCAGTCGCCGTGTCCCCGAAGTCGAGGATCACGAGCGAGAAGTAATGGCTGGTGATCGCGGCCGGTAAGAGGACGCTCCCGGAACCGGCCCCGGGTAACTGAAGTAGTAGGTATCCGCACCAGGCCTGCCAGGGAACTTCGGCGCGCAGGTAGTAGGCCTCGACGTCGTAGTCTTCCGCCAGGTAGCGGCCCGGGTGAGCACGGATCGCCGAGCGGAGGACATTGACAACACCGGCGGCGTTCGGCCAGACCCTATAGAGGGCGGCCGCCTGTCCCATCGAGCCGAACAGCGTGGACGCTGCTATGGGGATCGCCATGACTGGTGCCCAGCCCCAGCCTGGGTCGACCCTGCTGAAGCGCGCCATTGCGTACCCCGCCGCGATCGCGGCGAACCAGGCGCCGAACACCACGTGCTTCTGCAGGCTGACCGCGGTGTGCAGCCTAGCTTGCTCGGCCGGGACCAGCAACGCAGCGGTGACCAGCACAGCAGGCAGTAGTTTCCCGCGTGCTTCGCGTCGGCTGGCCAGTACCGCACCAATGACGGCGAGGACGAGGATCAGGCTTGTCCACACGTACGCGCTCTTCAGGATGATCGTCACCGGGACATCTGCCTGCGGGCGAGCCAGGGTACTGGTCGTGATACCCAGCCAGTACTGATGGCCACCAGCGGCGATGGCCGTGGCGAGCAGATCAGCCAAGAGCAGAGCACGCCAGCAGCGCCGCCAGCCAGGCACCGCCCCCGTGCTGCCGCCGTGCCGCCAATGCCACGACGACGAGCACCACCGGCGTAAACAAGGCAGTGGCGTATTTGACGGCGTCCGCTGCAGCCAGGATGACGCCAGCAGTGAAAAGAAGAGCCGTCCGTGCCCAGGAACTGGCAGTCCGCAGACCGGACACCTAGCCAGTAGCCAGAGCAAGCAGGAGCAATGCCATCGCGTCGAAGGTCGCGAATGCGCCCAGAAATTGCGTACCAGCGAGGGTAGCGAACAATGCCGCGGCCAGCAGCGCCGCCCGCTGTCCGTAGAGCCGGACCGTCGTCGCCCATAGAAGGCTCGTGACCCCGAGCATGAAGCACAATGACAGAAGGCGCGCGGCAGCAAGGCCGCCAATACTGTCCGCCAGAGCGCCTAGCGGAGGATAGATGACCGGCGCCCCGGAGAAGTACGCGGGAAAATTCGGGATCGGCGACTGGTGCAGCCACCAAGCCCATTCCAGGTGACCAGCCCGCAAATAGAGAGCCTCGTCCTGAAATGCCGTATTAGACCATATCGAGCCGAAGTGACAACCCGAGCTTGGACGGCCAGGACCGCGAGCAGCGGCCACCTGACGATGGCCGGGCTGCGTCTACCGGTCCGTCGCATAGCGTTGCGCGGGTCCGGCACCTGGCCGCGATGGTCTTGTGTGACAGTTACCGGGGCAGGCGCGGCTTCCGGCAGGCCAACATCAACCAGATGCCGGGCCAGCTTCCAACCGCCCGGCTCTCTCGATGACTGCCTGCTGCCGATCAGCTCGGAGCTCCAGTCAGCAGAGCATCTGACCGCCGTTGCGAGTGGATGCGTTCGGCCCGCCGCGGTGATGTACGAAGGTCCGCGTGAATATCTCCGTGCCTATCGTCCATAAGTCGCGCCTGCCTGCGGTCGTGGGACGCTAGGGGCACCTTTGACTGCACCCCCCAACAACCCACGCACTGTACGTACGGCGTCGCATACAGTGCGCGAGATCCTACCCCAAAACTAAAATATCCCCCTATGAAAAGGTACAGTCGATTTGCCTTGCTAGGGTGCTGTTTGCTCATTTTTCCGGTAACCGGAAAAGAGGCACGTATCGGCCGATCGGGCGCGGGGGCCGGAATAGTATACCGTGCACAATGCGTGACGATATGCCGGCGCGCGAAGTCTGTCCGATTTGGGTGCCGCTCATAATGACGGAGTCCTTGCCTAACTACCGGGAGGGCTTGGCGCCAGTTCTCTGATCACGCCCAGCCGGAACGAGATCCTGGGCCAGCTCGCTGTCTTCGATCCTCCAGTCCTGGTGGTCGATACTGCCGTGCTGGTCCTTGTCGAACCACACCAGCCCGAGCATCTTGTACGTGGCCATCCCGTGGAACAGGTCCTGGATCTTGACGAACACGCCGGCATCGGGCCCGACAGCGGTCTCGGACAGCAGAATCGGCTTGCCGGTGAATGCACGCACTTGGTCGATGGTCTTGCCGAAGACGCTGGCGAAGTTGTCGGAAGGATAACGGTAATAGCCGTCGATGCCGACCCAGGTGACGTACTGGGCGCCGGGCCACCAGGAGGCGACCGGCCCGGTGCCAGCCTCATCCGCCTGGAGCGTCCACAGCCAGGTGACGTTGTCGGCGCCCTCGGCGCGGAACAGCGTCACGATATGCCGCCAGGCCGCGATGAACGTCGACGGCGGCACGTGTCCGTAGCCCCACGTGTACCAAGGGGCGTTCATCTCGTGCCCGAAGCCGATGACCACGGCATGGCCGAAGTCGCTGACGCTATCGGCATACGAACGCAGGTAGTCGTCGTAGGTACCGGCGGCGATCGCTGGGATCGAGGCGACCGTCGGATCGATCTGCACGTAGGGGATAATGCCGTGCGCGCGGAGCATCCTCGCGAACGACACATCGAACGGTTGCAGCCAGCCAGTGTAATACCCGAGGAGGTTCGGCTGCCGACCCGCCGCCTGTGTGAAGCCCGCGATCGCCCCATAGCCAGGCGGCGCCCCTGCCTCAAAGACGCCCAGGTAGGCTGCCTGCTCGGGGGGCAGGGAGGCGTGGGCCGCTCGGCGGGCGGGACGAGGAGGAGGACGCTATGAGGCGGACGCCTGCGGCGGCGACGGCTGCTACGCAAGCGCGATGGCCAGGATCAAGATCAGGCGTGATCTCATGATGCCCTCCCCCCGGGGAAGATGACGCGGCTGACGACGGCAAGATTCAGCAAGCCGAAGAACAGCAGGACCGCGAACCGCAAGGAGTCCGGCGCCACCGTCCGCCAGATGGCCAGCGTCAGCCACAGCAGGGCCATGCCGCCGCTCCACCAGGCGACCCCGAGCCGGAACCGCCGCAGCGAGCTGCCCGGTGTCCGGGATGGATGCCAGCCCATCGTCTTTCCCCGGGCACCGTCCCAGATCGCGAACACGTGCGCCCAGCCTCGGGCGATCCCGAGGGACCAGACCGACGGCCCATAGCCCGACCGGTGCCACAGCGGGTACAGGACGAACCCGGTGAGCATAGCCGGGAGCAAGACGACGAAGTTCCGCAGCCGGACCTGGCCGGGGAGGAAGGCGAGCATCACGACCGGGATGATGGGGCCGAAGAAGGTCAGCAGGGCGGTGTAGGCGTAGTAGAAGAACCCGGAGATGTACGTGAGCCGGGCGGGGATTGACATCGGCACCGACCACATCCGGCGTGAGAACACGACGCCGGCGTTCCCGGTGCACCACCGGTACTGCTGGCGCACGAAGGCATCGAGGTTGTCGGGGCAGATCCCGGTCGACAGCACGACCGGCAGGTAGACCATCCTCCAGCCGGCCCGGCGTACGTCGAGCCCGGTGTGCACGTCCTCGGCGTAAGGGATCAGCGTCGGGCCGCCCTGCGGCTCCAGCGCGGCCCGCCGGTAGACCGCCGAGGTTCCGACGCAGATCGCCGCGCCGAACCGGTCGCGGGCCACCTGGATCGACCTGTAGAACACCTCCTGGATCGCGCCCGCGGAGTTCTCGATCCACGTCTGCCTGGGGCTTACGCGGAAGAACTGGGGCGTCTGGACGATCGCGATCGCCGGGTCATCCAGGTACGGGAGCGTCTCGGCGAGGAAGTCGGGACGCGGCGCGAAGTCGGCGTCCAGGATGACCACGTATTCGCCGCTGGTCCGCGCGAAGGCGTACCGCAGGTTGCCGCTCTTCTTGTAGTCGCGCAGATCGGGCCGGCGGATGTAACCGAAGCCGAGGGACTCGGCCAGCGAACGGGCATCGTCGGACGGCCCGTCGTCGAGGACGTAGGGCCGTGCGACCCCGTCATAGCCCGCGACCAGGTCGGCTACGGCCTTCCAGGTGTTGTGGAGCACCTCGATCGGCTCGCCGCAGATGGGCAGGTGGATGTCCACACTCGGGTACGAGAGCGGGTGCCACGCCCGGATGCGCGCCTGGTGAGCACCAAGGTCGAACCCGCGGCCGGTAAAGTTCACCGGCAGGCTGATCACCTGGTAGATGACGTAAGTGGCCGTGAAGACCATGAACGGCCACAGCGCCGGGTTGTGCGCCTCGAACCTGACCTGGCTGACGATGAGGCAGCCCGAGCCAATGACGAGGATGGTGGTCAGGTAGACCAGGTTCCGCTGGACGTAGCAGTATTTCTCGTCGTCATCCGGGGGCTGCGGGGGCACCAAGCAACGCTGCCGGTGCCGTCTTTCTGCGACGGTGACCGGTCTCGTGGTGGTTCCAGCAACGGCCGCACGCTGTGCGCTCACGGCTGCATCTCATATTGCCAGATCACGTATTCACCCGCTGCCGGGCCGGCCGGGCCAAGGCCGTAGGGTACGACCTGGATTTTGTGGTAGTGAGGGTTGCGGCGCAGGTCGGCGGCAAGCTTGTGGTCCAGAGACGTCGTGTCGGCGAAGTTCAGCGCGACGAGAGAGAAATAGCCCTCCTCGATGTACATCGCGAACGTGCCCGCGTTGCCGGCACCGACAATCCCTGCCGCATTGCTCGGGCCGCCGGTGGGCCTCCCCGATGGCGAGACGATGTTCCGCGTGCTGGACCATCGCATCCACTGACTCCCGGCAGGCAGGTAGTACTCTGCGAGAGACGGGTCTTCGACCAGCAGGCGCCCGGTACTGTGATCCACCAGCGGGCCGAGTATCGCGGTGAGGGCGGTCGAGTTAGGCCAGCTGGTCGAGAACGTCCACGACTGACTTGCCCCAAGCACGACGGGGAAGCAAAGCGCGATCACGCAGGCGCCCCCGGTGACGGCGCGCATGTTCCCCGCGGGTGCCGCCGCAATGAGCTTGTCGACCGCGTAACCTGCGGCGATGGCCGCGAACCAGGCTCCCATGGCCCCGTGCTTGTTCAGCGAGGCCGTAGTGTACAGGCTGGCTTGCTCGGTCGGCACGAGAAGAGCGGCGATGGCCAGCACTGTCAGCAGCCACGTCTGTACGCGCCATGGTCGGCTGACCCAGCTGATGACCACGCCGCAAAAAGCGGCGACAACGATGATGCCGGTCCAGGCCCAGGCATGGGCGAAGACTGAGAGCGGGGAGTCGGTACCGGGCGCCCGCTCCAGCGTGGTCAGGTTGAACCCGTGCATGTAGCGGCTTCCGCCGATGAGCAACGCCCCCGTGAGGAGCACCGCCACGACCGCCAGCAGGGTCAGGGCGCGCCCCGCGGCGAGCCCGGCCGCCCGGCCTCGGGAAGGCGACGAACAAGGCCAGTAGCAGCACGACGGAGTCGAACAGGGCCGATGTATACGCGGTCGCGTTGGCCAGTGCCAACGTGACCCCCGCCGCCAGCATCCAGAGAGTCGCGTCGTGTCGATCCCCGGCCCGGACGACTAGCCATGCCGCCAGTGCAACCAGGAACACCGACATGGCGTCGTAGGTGGCGAACGCTCCCAGATGCAGCGTCGGGCCGCTGACGGCAAACAGCGCGGCGGCGAAGAACGCGGCCCGCCGCCCGAATAGCCGGTCAGCAGTGGCCCACAGTGCGACGGTTGCCCCCAGCATGAAGGCGAGGGACAGGATCCGGGCCGCGGTCAGCCCGCCGACACTGTCGGCCAGCGCACCGATCGGCGGGTATATGACCGGCGCGCCGGAGAAGTACGAGGGGAACTGCGGTAGCGGGGCGCCGTGCAGCAAGTGCGCCCATTCCAGGTGCCCGGCCCACAAGTACGTGGCCTCATCCTCGAACGCCGTGTCGGCCCGGACGAGCGGCAGCGACAGAACCGCCTGGACCGCCAGCACGGCCAAGAGCGGCCAGCTAGCGGGGATGCGTATCCTCGTCCCGCGTTCTCCGCGGTGCGAGGCACCCGTCCTTTCTGCGATCGCCGTGGCCGGAGTGGAACGCTCCGCTGACTGTTGAGTCACTGGGCCGTGGTCCATAAGTGACACCCGCCTGTTGTCAAAGGTGTGCCAGGGGCGCCATCGATCAATCCCCCCTACCTCACGTGCTGTCCTGGCAGTGTCACTTGACGCAACGCTTCTGTACGGATAGAGACACCGCAAACCAGACGGTAACGTCCGTCTCTGTCGAAGGAGGGGGTTTTCCGCGAATTTCAGGTCAGAAAAACCCTCTCCGCAGCGTGGGCCTGCGCCGGCGCTGGCCGCCAGTCCTGACCCGAGATCCGCACCGTAACTATCACAATTCGTAGTGTTGCTTGAATTAGTCGCTGATTCTGTGCTCCTCTATACCGAGCAGTCTGCATTGCCGTGTGCGCGCACCGTCCTGGGGGGTGGCGGCATTGGGAGACGAGGACCGCAGCCGGGAGCTGCCTCAGCGTGTGCGAGGCGCGGCCCGAGCCGAGCCTGCTCCGCCAGCACCGCCGCTGCTCTCGGAGGAACTGCGGCAGCGTATACGGGCGGCGGTCCGGACCGAGCGTGGGGAGGCGGTCGGACAGGACCAGGAGCTCGCAAGCGAGCCGGAGCGGTGCGTGACCGCATCGGGGCCCGTGCGCACTGACGCCGCGAGTTCGGTTACCGACAGTGTCAACGGTGCCATCGAGTCCGAGCAGGCTGCCGCGCCCATTGAGTCCACGGGCGCTGCCGAGCCCGTCGAACTTGTCAAACGCGAGCCTGCAGCCAAGCCTGAGCCGACCGACATCGCGCCAGCTAACCACAAGCCGGTCGCCGTGCTGCCGGCGGATCGGTCGGAGCGACCGCGGGCGGGCGAGCCGAAGCAGCCGGTTCGTCGGCGCCTTATCAGGGTTGGCGTGATCGCCTCGGCGCTGACCGTCATCGCGGTGTCGGTGGCAATCGCGGTGACGAGGTATGTCACAAGCTCTCCAGCCAATATCCATGCGTCTAGCGCCGCCGCTCTGAAGCGTCAGGAGACGGCGATGCGTAAGCAGGCGGCAACCTGGGTCGCCCAGCAGGTTAGCCGCGATGTCATCGTGTCGTGTGATCGAGTGATGTGTGCTGCGCTCGCAGCAGACGGGTTTCTTTCACGTGAGCTGCTCGTACTCGGGTCGACGTCGGATTACCCCGGACCTCTGCTGTGGTCGTCGAGACGGCAGCTGTCCGCGATCTGTTTGGCACTAGCCTGAATACCTACGCACCGGCGGTCCTCGCCACCTTCGGTTCCGGGGACTCCCAGATCACCATTCGCGTAATCGCACCCAACGGGGCCGCCGTGTACTACGGCGCACTCGGCGCGGATCTGGCCGGCCGGAAGGCATCCGAGGCCGAGCTGCTGCAAGTGAATGTCTTCACGCTCTCGCCTACCGCCCGGAAGCAGCTGATCGCTGGCCAGGTCGACTCGCGCCTGGTGCTAGCACTCGCCGCCTTGGCCTCGAAGGAGCCCGTCGACATCGTGCAGTTCGGAAACATCGGTCCGGGCGCAGACGCGGACATCCCGCTCCGCTATGCCGATCTGGCCCAGAACGATCAAGCGGCTCACCTGGCCGGCTCCGTATACGTACAGTCGATGCGTGCTGACCTAGGCACAGGCCCCGTCGCGTACCGGCCAGCAGGCACCGCAACCGCGGTACTCCCCGGAGGTCAGCCAGTCCTCCGCATCGAATTCACTGCGCCGAGCCCGCTCGGGCTCTTTAGCCCTCAGGGGTCTCACTAATTGCGGATAGGCCCTGGCTGGTGAGCGTTACGTAACCCCGTCGCCTCCCCGCGCAGCCACGGCATGCCCTGCCGCGGTTTGGTGCTTGGTCGTACATATGCCCGCTTGACTATCGCGGACAACGCTAGGGTACGGTACTGCACCGACATTGCAGGGGAGGTGAGGCGGCGTTTCCCTTCCCGGTCTGAAGACCGGGTCTGCAGCCGCAACTCAGATGGTAAACGTCGCGATCCCAGCAAGCGCTGGTGGTGTACGTGTCCTTTGACATGCCGGTGGCCGTGGTGACCGGCGGTAACCGCGGTGTGGGCCGCGAGGTGTGCCGCCAGCTGGCCCTGCTCGGCTTCGGAGTGGTGCTCGGCTCCCGCGATCTGCGCAAGGGCGAGATCGCCGCCAAGGAGCTGGATCCGGAGGGGGTCCGGATCCTCGCCTGCCAGCTTGAGGTGGACAACTCGATCAGCGTGGCCGCGATGGCCGACTGGGTGAAGGAGCGGTTCGGCCGCGCCGACGTGCTGATCAACAACGCCTCCACCATGTACGACCGGTGGGCCACGGCGAGCAACGCCGACCTGGGCACGGTCGCGGAGGCGATCGACGTCAACCTGTTCGGCCCCTGGCGGGTAATCCACGCCCTGCTGCCGATGCTGCGCTCCAGCGCCCGCCCGCGGATCGTCAACGTGAGCAGCGAGGGCGGTTCGATCTCCGCCATGACCGGCGGATCGCCCGCCTACGGCGTCTCCAAGGCGGGCCTGAACGCGCTGACCAGGCTGCTCGCCGGGGAGCTGGCCCGGGACGGGATCCTGGTCAACGCGGTCTGCCCGGGCTGGCCCGCCAGCGAGGCCCACCCGCAGGGGCGGTCCCTGGCCCAGGCCGCGGCCAGCGTTATCTGGGCGGTGACGATTCCCAATGGCGGCCCCACCGGTACCTTCACCCGCGACGGGCAGCCCTTCCCCTGGTAGGTCCCTGGTGGGCCCTTGGGAAGGCCCGGCCTACGCGTCGTGGTCCGGGCCGGGCTGGTAGCGGTAGCCCATGCCGGGCTCGGTGATCAGCCAGCGCGGCCGCGCTGGATCGGGTTCCAGCTTGCGGCGCAGCTGAGCCATGTACAGTCGCAGGTTGCCGGTGGCGTCGGCGTACCCGGGCCCCCACACCTCGGTCAGCAGCTGGTTGCGGCTGAGCAGCTTGCCCGGGTTGCGGAGCAGCACCTCGAGCAGGTGCCATTCGGTCGGGGTGAGCCGGATGCCGTCGGGCTGAGCCTCGCCCGCCGGGCCGCCCCCGGTCGGCACTCCGGCCTGCCGGGTGACCCGCTTGGCGGCCAGGTCCACGACCAGGTCGCCGAGCCTGATCCGGGGCTGGTCCTCGGCCGTCCCGGTGCGCCTGACCGCGGCCCGCATCCGGGCCAGCAGCTCCTCCACCCCGAACGGCTTGGTGATGTAGTCATCCGCGCCCGCATCGAGCGCCTCGACCTTGTCTGTGCTGTCGGCTCGCCCGGACAGCACGATGATGGGCGCCTTCGTCCAGCCGCGCAGGCCCTGGATCACCTCCACGCCGTCCAGGTCGGGCAGGCCGAGGTCGAGGATCACCAGGTCAGGTGGGTGCCGGCCGGCCATCTCGAGCGCTTCGGTCCCGGTGGCCGCGACGTCGACCTGGTATTCGCGCACCCTCAGGTTGATCCGCAGCGCCCGGAGGATCTGCGGCTCGTCGTCGACCACCAGCACCCTAATCCCCGCTCGCTCACCTCCGGGGGCGCTTTTAGGCACCGCCTTCCCTCCTCGCTCCTTCGTCGCTCGTCAGTCCAGGCGGTGCCGCGCCCCCTTCGGCTCGCTCGCTCACGACTCAGCCTCCTCGCGTTCGCGCTGGCCGGGCTCGTACTGGTAGCCGGGCTCCGCGACGACCGGCACCGACACGGTCATGGTCAGCCCGCCGCCCGGCGTGTCCTCGGCGGTCAGCGTCCCGCCCATCGCCTCGGTCAGGCCGCGCGACAAGGCCAGGCCCAGCCCCACCCCGGTCGTGTTGTCGGTATCGCCCAGCCGCTGGAACGGGACGAACATCCGGTCCCGGTCCTTCTCGGGGATGCCGGGACCCCGGTCGACCACCCGCAGCTCGACCCGGTCCCCGAGGGCGCTGGCGGTCAGCAGCGGCGGCCGGCCGGGCGGCGAGTAGCGCAGCGCGTTCTCGGTCAGGTTCACGATAACGCGTTCCAGGATGGCCGGGTCGACGTTGATCTCCGGGAGGGAGTCCGGGATGTCGACCGTGATGCCCTGCGCCGCCGGGTCCAGGTTGTCCAGCGCGCGGGACACGATCTCGTCTAGGCCTCCCGGCCGCGGGAACAGGGACAGCGCTCCGGCCTGCAGCCTGCTCATGTCCAGCAGGTTGTCTACCAGATGGGTAAGCCGGTCCAGCGACTCGTCCGCCGTGGCCAGCAACTCGTCGTGGTCCTCGTCCGCCCAGTCCACGTCCCGGGACCGCAGGCTGGTCACGGCCGCCTTCGCGGACGCCAGCGGCGTGCGCAGGTCGTGGCTGACGGCGGCCAGCAGCGCGGTCCGCATCTTGTCGGCCGCCGCGATCGGCTTGGCCGCCTGGGCCTCGGCGGTCAGCCGCTGCTGATCGAGGGCGACCGCCGCGTAGGACGCGAACGCGCCGAGCACGCGGCGGTCCGCGGCTGGCAGCGGCCTGCCCTTCAGGGCCAGCGACAATCGGTCGCCGACCGGCACCTCCACGTCGGCTTCGCCCGGCCGGGTGACGGCGGGCGTACCGCGGCTGGCCACCACGTGCCAGGCGCCCGGCCCCTCGCGGAGCCGCTCGGCCGAGGCGTCCGCGGGCTGGCCGCCGTCGGCGGCCGAGCACTCGAGCAGCGTCACCGAATCCATGCCGAACGCTTCGCGGATCCGGTCCAGCAGGGCACTGAGCCCTTGCTGGCCGCGCAGCACGCTCCCGGCCGTGGTGGTGAGCAGTTCCGATTCCGCGTTGGCCCGGGCCGCCTGCGCGGTGCGGCGGGCCGCGATGTCGACGACCCAGCTGACCAGCAGTCCGACGATGACGAACACGACGAGCGCGAGCGCGTTGTTGGCCTGCGCGATCGTCAGCTTGTGGACCGGCGGGATGAAGTAGTAGTTCAGCAGCAGCGAGCCGACGATGGCGGCCAGCACCGCGGGGACGAACCCGCCGGTCAGCGCGACCACGACCACGGCCACCAGGAACAGCAGCACGTCGCTGGTCAGGTTGAGGCTGTTGTGCAGGTTGGTCAGGACCAGCGTGAGCAGCGCGGGCAGCCCTGCGGCCAGCACGTACCCGGCGATCTGCCGTCGCAGCGTGATCGCGCCGTGCGGCCGCGGCAGGCCGCGGCCGCGTCCCATCTGCGCGTGGGTCACGATGTGCACGTCGATGTCCCCGGAGCCGCGGATGGTCCGGGACCCGATGCCCGGGCCGGTGAGCACGGCCGTCAGCCAGGACCGGCGGCTCGCGCCGAGCACGAGCTGGGTCGCGTTCTCCGCGCGGGCGAAGGTGAGCAGGGCCTCGGGGATGTCGTCCCCGACCACCTGGTGGTAGGTGCCGCCCACCGATTCGACCAGTCGCCGCTGGCTGGCCAGTGCGGCCGGATCGGCGCCGGTCAGGCCGTCGGACTTGGTGACGTGTACGGCCAGCAGGTCACCCCCGGACGAGCGCGCCGCGATTCGGGCCGCCCGCCTGATCAGCGTCTTGCCTTCGGGTCCGCCGGTCAGCGCGACCACCACCCGCTCCCTGGCCTCCCACGCGCCGGTGATCTTGTGCTCGGAGCGGTAGCGCTGCAGCCCCTCGTCGACCTTGTCCGCCAGCCACAGCAGGGCCAGTTCGCGCAGCGCGGAGAGGTTCCCGGAGCGGAAGTAGTTGGTCAGCGCGGCGTCGATCTTCTCCGGCGGGTAGATGTTCCCGTGCGCCATCCTGCGGCGCAGCGCCTCCGGCGTCATGTCGACCATCTCGACCTGGTCGGCGGCCCGCACGATCGCGTCCGGCACCGTCTCCCGCTGCGGCACGCCGG
Organism: uncultured Actinomycetes bacterium; assembly: GCA_963742795.1. Classification (GTDB taxonomy): domain Bacteria; phylum Actinomycetota; class Actinomycetes; order Streptosporangiales; family Streptosporangiaceae; genus Palsa-504. Next base: position 178,583 of record CAVUNL010000030.1, on the reverse strand, counting down.
TGATCTTCTCCACCACGTCGTTGAGGGATTCCAGGTGCTGGATGTTGACCGCGGAGATCACGTCGATGCCGGCGTCGAGGAGTTCCTCGACGTCCTGCCACCGCTTCTCATTGCGGGATCCCGGGACGTTGGTGTGCGCGAACTCGTCGACCAGCGCGATCTGCGGCAGGCGGGCCAGCACCGCGTCCAGGTCCATCTCCTCGAAGGTCGACCCGCGGTATTCCAGCCGGGCGCGGGGGATGACCTCCAGTCCGTCGACCAGCGCGCTGGTGTGCGGTCGCCCGTGCGCTTCGGCGAACCCCACCACGACGTCGGCGCCGCGTTCGGCGCGGCGGTGCCCCTCACTGAGCATGGCGTAGCTCTTACCGACGCCGGCCGCGGATCCGAGGTAGATCCTCAGGTGCCCTCGTCCCGGTCGGCTACTGGAATCGCCCGCTTCGCCGGCGCCTACCCGGCTGTCGTAATCAGCCATGTCGGGCCTGTGTCTTTCTGCGCGTTCCTGGCCGTCGCGTTGCGCGCGGCCGCGCACATCCATTGTGAAGCACGGGAGTGATGCCGAGAATTCCGCGTCTCAGACCGGACTCCGCCCGGGTGCCGCGGCGCGCCGGAAGAACGCGCTGGACGGGCGCTGCCACAGGAACAGCACCGCGCCGCAGGCGATCAGCCAGCTGAGCGTGGTCAGCACCTTGGTCAGGCCGAGGCCCGGGTGCGAGTTGCCCAGGACGCCCAGGAAGCCCAGCGTGTGCAGGCCGAACAGGACGGTGCCGGTGACCCGGGCCCAGCTCCGGCCGGCCCGGCAGGCCCGTGCGATCCCCAGCCAGAGCGCGATCTCGATGACCGAAAGCACCACGGTCAGCGCCGCAACGCCGCCCACGGTGACGTGGCCCGCGGTGGCCCGGACCGGGTGCTTGGAGATGATGGCGCCGGCCACGATGATGACGCCGATCGCGTAGACCAGCGTGTAGGCGGCCCCGGCGTACATCAGCCCGATCGCGTTGCGCATGCTGTCCGGGAGCGCCGCCGCGGGTGGCCGCCCGACCTGGTACGGCTGCGGGTAGCTGGCCGGCTGGGCGTTCGGGAGGTACCCGCGCGGGGGCGCCCGGCGGCCCCTGCGCCCCGCTATATCCCTGCCGCTGAGGGTGGCTCTGAGACGGGCCGTATCCCTGAGGACCGCGATAACCCTGTGACTGAGGCTGAGGCAGGCCCTGCGACTGCGGGTAGCCCTGCGGGCCGGCATAACTCTGCGGGCCGGCATAACTCTGCGGGTTCCGCAGCGGCGGCTGCGCCGGCCACCCCGAAGCACCCACCGCGCCCACGGCACCCACCGCGCCCGCGGCGCCCATGGCACCCGCGGCTCGCTGCCCGTTGGCCACCGGGCCTGGCGGCCCAGCCGGCGTGGTCACTGGATGCGCCGCCCTCGCCCACGAGAACTCCTCGGTAGGCCGGGATCCCCTGGTCTCCTGCTCCAGCCGGGCCTGGTAGGCGCCGATCACGTTGGCCACCGGCCGCGGCCAGAACGCCACCGCGGACGGCCCGGTGTCCTGGTTCTGGCTGGCGATCGCGGCGGCGAGCGCCGCGGGCGTCGGCCGGGCGGCCGGGTCCTTGGCCAGGCACCCGGCCACGATCTCGCGCAGCGCGGGCGGCACCCCGTCCAGGGTGGCCTCGGCGTGCACCACCCGGTACAGGACCGCGGCCACGGTCCCGGTGCCGAACGGCCCCGCCCCCGTGGCCGCGTACGCGATCACGCACCCCAGCGCGAACATGTCGCTGGCCGGCCCGGCGGGCTTGCCCTCGGCCTGCTCAGGTGACATGTAGCCGACCGTGCCGAACACCACTCCGGCCGCGGTCAGCACCGTCCCGTCGGTGGCCCGGGAGATGCCGAAGTCGATCACCCGCGGCCCGTCGGTGGCCAGCAGCACGTTGGCGGGCTTGAGGTCGCGGTGCACCACCCCGCACGCGTGGATGGCCGCCAGCGCCTCGGTCAGCCCGGCCAGCAGCGGCCACAGCGCGGGCGCGGGCAGCGGCCCGTTCTCGGCGACCACCTGGTCCAGGGACGGGCCCGGCACGAACGCGGTGGCCAGCCACGGCGGACGCTCGTTCAGCCCGCTGGCCACGACCGGCGCGGTGTAGATCCCGCTGACCGCCCGGGCCGCGGCGACCTCCTGGGTGAACCGGTGCAGGAACTCCTCGTCGTCGGCCAGGTCGGGGTTCACCACCTTGATCGCGACCGCCCGGCCACCGGGGGACAGGCCGAGGTAGACCCGGCCCATGCCGCCCGAGCCGAGCTGGGCCCGCAGCCGGTACTCGCCGATCACCCGCGGGTCGTCCGCCGCCAGTGCCTTCATCTCCGCTCCCCGTGCCGTGTCCTGCGCCTCACTAGGCTAACCCGGCGCCCTTGAAGAACGGGCCGGACCGGCGCTGCCACAGCAACAGCACCGACCCGCCGCCGATGAGCCAGATGGCCGCGGCCAGCACCGTCCCGATGAGGCCGCCCGCGAAGTGCCGGTACCTGATCAGGACCAGGAGGGCGACGACGGTGTACAGGCCGAAGAACACGGTGCCGGCCACCCGGGCCCAGTTCCTCCCGGTCCGGGAGGCTCGGGCCACCCATAGCCACACCGTGACCTGGATGACGCAGCTGATGGCCGCGACCACCACCTCGCTGCCGAGCGTGAGCGACGCGAAGGGGCTCTGGCCTTTGTCGACGATGAGCACGGCGCAGATCGCCCAGACCAGCGCGTAGGCGGCGTTGGCGTACATCAGCCTGACCGCGCCGCGGACGCTATCCGGCATGAGTGCCCGCGACCGGGCCCGCGGCGGCGTCGCGTGGTCCGGCCGCGCGCGCCCGGCGGTCCCCTTGGTACCGTTGTCCGCAGGGCCGGGGAACGCCTCCCGGACGCCGGCGTGGCCGTCCTGGCCGCCGCGCGCGCCTGGGACATCCTTCGTACCGTATTCAGCCTCCGGGTCAGCGTGGTCTTGCGGCTCCCCGGTACGAGCAGGCGCCTCGTACGCAGCCAGCCCCGCGGAGGCGCCAACGGATACCCCGTACGTCGTGGACTCGTCCTGTGCCAGCGGCCTCCCCTCCGACATCTGCGCCTCGAGCTGAGGCTGATACGTACCAATGAGGTCGGCGACCGACTGCGGCCAGAACGACACGGCCATCGGTCCCGTCCCGTGCCCGCGATGGCTGATCGCGGCCGCGAGCGCCCGTGGCGTCGGCCGCGCCGCCGCGTCCTTGGCCAGGCACCCCGCGACCAGTTCTCGCAGCCAGGGCGAGAGCCGATCCAGTGCGGGCTCGGAATGGACTACGCGGTACAGGACGCTGGCCGGGGTACCCTCGCCGAACGGCGGGGAACCGGTAGCCGCGTAGGCGATCACGCACCCGAGGGCGAAGACGTCGCTCGCCGGGCTCGCGGGCTTGCCCTCGGCTTGCTCGGGTGACATGTAGCCGGGCGTGCCGAACATCGCTCCGGTGGCCGTCACCGCCGCGGCTTCGACCGCGCGCGAGATGCCGAAGTCGATCACCCGCGGCCCGTCGGCGGCCAGCAGCACGTTGGGCGGCTTGAGGTCACGGTGCACCACCCCGCATGCGTGGATGGCCGCCAGCGCCTCGGTCAGCCCGGCGAGCAGGGGCCTCAGGGCCGGCTCGGGGAGGGGCCCGTGCTCGCGGACCACCTGGGCCAGCGAGGGACCAGGGACGAACGCTGTGGCGAGCCACGGCGGATGGTCGCGCAGGCCGGTGGCGACGACCGGCGCGGTGTAGATCCCGCTGACCGCCTTCGCCGACGCGACTTCGTACTGGAACAGGCGCAGGAAATCGGAGTCGCTGGCCAGCGAGGGATGGACCACCTTGATCGCCACGGACCGCCCGGCGGGCGACAGCCCGAGGTAGACCCGGCCCATGCCGCCCTCGCCCAGCCGCCCGCGCAGCCGGAACTCACCGATCAACCGCGGGTCGTCCGCGGTCAAAGCCTTCATGCCAGCTCCCGTTACGGCCCGTACGATCACAAACCCGTGAGCTTTCCGACCGTTCACGCATTTCATGATCATTAACGGGGATTAACCCTGCGCACCACATTCTGCGGCATTTCTCGCAGGCGTGGACGGTCTACGCGCCGACAGGTCCCCGGCGCGCCCGATGATATCCGGCCAGGTACGGCATTATTTCCGGCCTTCGGACCGCAACGCGGTCCTGCGCGATTCCGGCCCTCGGACCGCAATACAGCTGGTCACGGCTGGTACCGGTAGCCCATGCCGGGTTCGGTGAGCAGGTGACGCGGCCGGGCCGGGTTGTCCTCCAGCTTGCGGCGCAGCCGGGCCATGTGGAAGCGGAGATAGTTGGTGCGCTGAGAGAAGCCGGGGCCCCACACCCCGGTCAGGATCTGCGCCGACCCGACCAGGTGGCCGGGACGCTGGAGCAGGATCTCCAGGATCCGCCACTCGGTCGGCGTCAGGCGCAGCGTCTCCTCCGCCCCGGCCGCGGGCAGCCCGCCCCCGCCCGCCGACCCCGGGTGGGGGGAGGGGCCAGGGCCGGCGGCGGGGGCGGAGTCTGTAGCGGGCTCCGCGGCGGGGGCGGAGCCTGCGGCGGCCCGGGTCACCTGGTGGCTGGTCAGGTTGACCAGCCACCGGCCGATCGTGGCCTGGTGGGGTCGGCCCAGGTTGGCCTCACCTTCGTCGCGCCGCAGCGCGGCGCGCAGCCGGGCCAGCAGCTCGGCCATGGCGAACGGCTTGGTCACGTAGTCGTCGGCCCCGACGTCCAGCGCGCCGATCTTATCGCCGGGGCTGCTCCGGCCGGACAGCACGATGATCGGCGCCTTGGACCACCGGCGCAGCTCGACGATCACCTCGGTGCCGTCGATGTCGGGCAGGCCGAGGTCCAGGATGACCGCGTCCGGCGGGTGGCTCGCGGCTACCGCCAGCGCCTCCCGCCCGGTACGCGCGGTCAGGACGTCGTACTGCCGGGCCCGCAGGTTGATGCTCAGCGCCCGCAGCAGCTCGGGCTGGTCCTCGACGAGGAGCACCCCGGCCCGGCCGGAACCCGGGGGCCCGGGAAGCCCCGCAGATTCCGGCCGGGAGTCCCCCAGCTCTGCCTATCACCAAGCTCAGCCGGACTTGGCCGACAGCTCGTCGAGCAAGATGTTCAGGGTGAGCACGTTGACCGTGGGCTCGCCCAGGAACCCGAGCGTCCGGCCGGTGATGTTCTGGGTGACCAGGTCGCGGACCTCGGACACCGGCAGGTGCCGGGCCGCGGCCACCCGGTCGACCTGGATGTACGCGTTCGCGGGCGTGATGTCCGGGTCAAGGCCGGAACCCGACGCGGTCACCGCGTCCGCCGGTATCTGCGAGACCGCCACGTGGTCGAACGCGGCGATCTGCTTCTGCCGCTGCTGGATCAGCATGATCTGGGTGGGGTTGGTCGGCCCGTAGTTGCTCGCCGACGAGTAGAGCGGGTCGCAGCCGTAGTCGGTCTTGTCCCCGCTGACGATCGCGAACGAGGGTCGCGGCTGGAAGTACTGCGGCAGCGGGTTGCCCTTGGCGTCCACGAACTCCTGGCACAGCAGGCCCGACCCCACCGACGTGACCGTTGTAGCTAACCAGCGAGCCGTTGGCCTTGTTGTGGAAGGCCGCCTGGGCGATGCCCAGCATGACCAGCGGGTAGATGAACCCGCAGATCACGGTGAAGACCAGCAGGATGCGGAACCCCGCGATGTGCTGCCTGACGATGACGGGAAGGCGGTTCATGTTGTTCACCCACCGAATCCGGGAATGTGCTGGACGATCAGGTCGATCACCCAGATGCCGGCGAACGGGATGATCAGCCCGCCGATGCCGTAGATCACCAGGTTCCTGCGCAGCATCGACTGCGCCGAGGCCGGCCGGTACCGCACTCCGCGCAGCGCCAGCGGGATCAGCGCGACGATGATCAGCGCGTTGAAGATGATCGCCGAGGTGATCGCCGACTCTGGGGTGGCCAGGTGCAGGATGTTGAGCTTGCCCAGGTCCGGGATCACGGAGGAGAACATGGCCGGGATGATCGCGAAGTACTTGGCCACGTCGTTGGTGATGGAGAAGGTGGTCAGCGCGCCCCGGGTGATGAGCAGCTGCTTGCCGATCTCCACGATCTCGATGAGCTTGGTCGGGTTGGAGTCCAGGTCCACCATGTTCCCGGCCTCCTTGGCGGCCGAGGTGCCGGTGTTCATGGCCACGCCGACGTCGGCCTGGGCCAGCGCCGGGGCGTCGTTGGTGCCGTCGCCGGTCATCGCGACCAGCTTGCCGCCCTCCTGCTCCTTGCGGATCAGCGCCATCTTGTCTTCCGGCGTGGCCTCGGCCAGGAAGTCGTCCACTCCGGACTCGTCCGCGATGGCCTTGGCCGTCAGCGGGTTGTCGCCGGTGATCATGACCGTCCGGATGCCCATCTTGCGCATCTCGGCGAACCGCTCGGAGATACCCTCCTTGACGATGTCCTTGAGGTGGATCACTCCGAGCGCCCGGGCCGGCCCGTCGGCGGGCTTCTCGGCCACCACCAGCGGGGTTCCGCCGGCCGCCGAGATGCCATCGACCAGCGACCCGAGGTCATCGCGGCACCGTGCCGCCGTTGTCGAGGATCCACGACGCCACCGACGCGGCGGCGCCCTTGCGTACCTCGCGTCCGTCGGCCAGGTCGATGCCGCTCATCCTGGTCTGCGCGCTGAACTCGACGAACTCCGCGCCGGTGAGCTCCCCGGAAGGACGCTCGCGCAGCCCGAACTCGTTCTTGGCCAGCACCACGATCGAGCGGCCCTCCGGGGTGTAGTCAGCCATCGACGACAGCTGCGCCGCGTCGGCGAGCTCGGACTCGAGGACCCCGCCCACCGGCAGGAACTCGGTGGCCTGCCGGTTGCCGATGGTGATCGTGCCGGTCTTGTCCAGCAGCAGCGTGTTCACGTCGCCCGCCGCCTCGACCGCCCGGCCCGACATGGCCAGCACGTTGCGCTGCACCAGCCGGTCCATGCCGGCGATGCCGATCGCGGACAGCAGCGCGCCGATCGTGGTCGGGATCAGCGCCACCAGCAGGGCGACCAGGATGACCAGGCTCTGCGGCGCCTTGGAGTAGAACGCCATCGGCTGCAGCGAGATCACGGCCAGCATGAAGATGATGGTCAGCGAGGCCAGCAGGATGTTCAGCGCGATCTCGTTCGGCGTCTTCTGCCGCTTGGCCCCCTCGACCAGGGCGATCATCCGGTCGATGAACGTCTCGCCCGGCTTGGAGGTGATCTTGACCACGATCCGGTCCGACAGCACGGTGGTGCCGCCGGTGACCGCGGACCGGTCGCCGCCGGACTCGCGGATGACCGGTGCGGACTCGCCGGTGATGGCCGACTCGTCCACCGACGCCACGCCCTCGACCACGTCCCCGTCGCCGGGGATGACCTGCCCGGCCTCGACCACTACGTAGTCACCGAGGGTCAGCGCCGTGCCGGGCACGGACTCCTCGCGCAGCGAATCGAGGAGAAGCCCCGGGCTTCCACCCAAGAAGCCGGCGCGCCATCGTATCGCGCTTGGCCCGCCGCAGCGTCTCGGCCTGGGCCTTGCCGCGGCCCTCGGCCACCGCCTCGGCCAGGTTGGCGAACACCACGGTCAGCCACAGCCAGACCACGATGGTCCAGTTGAACACCGACGGCGAACGGATGGCCGTGTACAGGGTCAGCACGGCGCCGACCTCGACCACGAACATGACCGGGTTCTTGATCTGGACCCGCGGGTCCAGCTTCTTGAACGCGTCCGGGGTCGACTTCAGGAGGATCTTCGGGTCGAGCAGGCCGCCGCCGACCCGCCGCGGCTCGCTGCCCGCCTGCGCGGCGGCGGCGCGGGGGTTCCCGGGCTCTCAGTTGTCACAGACATCTGCTGCTCCTTGCATCGGACCATTCAGATCCCATGTGGTTCTCCCGTAGTGGGCACCGGCCGCTCGCAGAGGGCGCCGCGAAACCCGCCCCCCCTGCTCGCTAGCCGGTACTGAATGGCGCTCAATGAGGCCTTCTGCGAACACTCCCAGCGCGAGCGCGGGGAAGTAGGTCAGGCCGACGAGGATGAGGATCACGCCGACGAGCATGCCGACGAACAGCGGCGTTCTCGTATCCAGCGTCCCGGCGCTGGCCGGTGTCGGCGCCTGTCTGGCCAGCGACCCGGCCAGACCCAGGGCGAAGATCTCCGGCGCGAACCGGCCGAGCAGCATCGTGATGCCGCCGGTGATCTGGTAGAACGGGGCCGCGGTGCCCAGGCCGGCGAAGGCCGACCCGTTGTTGTTGGCCTGTGAGGCGTACGCGTACACGATCTCGGTCAGCCCGTGCGGCCCGGGGTTGAGGATCGCGCTCTGGCCCCAGTGCGTGCCGATCGCGATCGCCGTCATGGTCAGGATGAGCACGGGCAGGGTCAGGAAGTACAGCGACGCGTACTTCATCTCGGCGGGCCGGATCTTCTTGCCGATGTACTCCGGCGTCCGGCCGACCATCAGCCCGGCCACGAACACCGTGACCATGGCCAGCACCAGGATGCCGTACATGCCGGCCCCGATCCCGCCCGGCGCGATCTCGCCCAGCGCGATGTCAAGCAGCGCGATGCCGCCGCCGAACGGTGTCAGCGAGTCATGGAAACAGCTCACCGAGCCGGTGGAGGTCACCGTGGTGGACGCCGCGAACACCGAGCAGCCCGGTGTGCCGGTCCGCACCTCCACGCCCTCATACGCGCCGTGCGCGAGCTGGGGCCCGGCTCCCGCGGTGCCCAGGTGGGCCTCGAACAGGCTGATCCCGCCGACCGCGGCCGCCCAGATGATCACCATGACGGCGACCAGCGCGTAGCCCTGCCTGTTGTCGCCCACCATCTTGCCGAACGCCCGTGGCGTGGCGAACGGGATCAGCAGCAGCATGAAGACGATGAAGATGTTCGTGAACGGGTTCGAGCTCTCGAACGGGTGGGCCGCGTTGGTGTTGAACCAGCCGCCGCCGTTGTTGCCCAGGTCCTTGATGGATTCCTGCGACGCCACCGTGCCGCCGGGGATGGTTTGGTGGGCACCGGACAGCGTGGTGATCGTGTGGTAGTTGGCCAGGTTCTCGATCGCCCCGCTGGCCACCAGGACCAGGCAGCCGATGATCGCCAGCGGGATCAGCAGCCGGACAATCCCGCGGGTCACGTCGACCCAGAAGTTGCCCAGCCGGTCGGTCCGGGACCGGGTGAAGCCGCGGATCATCGCGATCGCGACGGCCAGGCCGACCGCGGCCGAGAAGAACTGCTGCACCATCAGGGCACCCTGCTGGGTGAGGTAGCCCATGGTGGCTTCGCCGGCGTAGTTCTGCCAGTTGGTGTTCGTGGTGAACGAGACCGCGGTGTTCCACGCCGTGTCCGTCGGGACGTTCGCCATCCCGACGGCCCAGAACAGCCAGTGCTGGGTCCGCTCGATCAGGTACACGAACAGCACGGCGACGAGCGAGAACGCCAGGATGGAGCGCACGTAGACGGTCCACCGCATGTCGGCGTCCGGGTCGATCCCGGTCAGCTTGTAGATGCCGCGCTCCACCCGCCAGTGCTTCTTGCTGGTGAAGATGTGCGCGATGTAGTTGCCGAGCGGTATGTAGCACGCCGCCAGGGCGGCGAACAGCAGCAGGAACTGCAGCCAGCCCGCAAGCGTGGAATTCATCAGAACCTCTCAGGAAGGACGAGGGCCACGAACAGGTAGATCGTCAGGACGATGCCGCCGATCAGGCCGATCCAGTTCTCAGCGCTCAAAGCTCTCGATCCCCTTCAAGATGAGGTACAGGAAGGCGAAGACGACGATCGTCAGGACGACATAGAACCAGTCCGTCAGGTACCACACGGTGACTTCCTAGGGTGGGCTTGGGGGAGAAAATGCTGATGAACCACTGGTGAGAGTGCCGTTGCGGGCATGCGCAGGCCAACAGCACATCCCTAGTTAACGGTTCTGGGGCGCTCCGTAGAAGCGCCCTTGCAGGACCCTTACGCCTGCTGCCGGGTTCCTAACAAAACCCATGCGGCCGCCGAAAACCGGCGGCTAGACCTCCGGGGTGTCCGGGATGCCGGGCGTGCCGGCGCAGCTGCCAGGACCGCAGCCCGTGACCCATCTCGTCCATCAGCGCCGACGGCGGGACGGCGAGCACCGGGCACTTGGCGTGCGCCAGGCAGTACCGCGCCACCGACCGGCGGAACACCCGGCCTACCGGCCGGCGGCGGCCGGTACCGACGATGAGCAGGTCCTCCGGCTGGCTGGCGATGTCGACGAGCACCGGGCCGGTCTCGCCGCGCTCCACGTGCGGCTCGACCCGCAGGTCGGCGGGCATCCCGCCCAGCCCGTCGTCGAACGCGGCGGTGAGCCGCTCCCAGGCGGCGTCCCGCCAGATCTTGCGCAGGTAGGGCGAGGAATGGCGGCGTTCGGCGAGGTCGCCGCCGGGCGGGACCCAGGCGATCACCGGCAGCAGCGGCACGTCCCGCTGCCTGGCCTCGGCCTCCGCGTAGCGGAGCGCCTGCAGGCTCCCCAGAGACCCATGCACGCCAACGACGATCCGACGCACGGTGGGCACCGCAACTCGCCTCCCGAGTGATTCGCGGGCGCCGGGTTCCGGCGCCCCTGACCGGTTACCCATCCATTTAATCTCTACTCGCGCGGAATGGCGCCGCCGCAAACGCCCCCCTAACACCGGGCCGGCGAAAACCTGCTGAACACGTGGTGTTGTGACTTACCTCACCCTAGGTAGCCAAGATCATCGGGCGTCAGTGTCTCATTCACAGCGCCGCCCCGGTCCGCACCCCGAGTTCGTCGATCCGGGCCAGCATCTCGGCCGGGTCGGCGTAGACCCGGTACGCGCCGGCCCGCTCGAGCTCCTCCCGGCCGTACCCGCCGGACAGCAGCCCGACCCCGAGCGCTCCGGCCCGCCGCGCTGCGAGCAGGTCCCAGACGCTGTCCCCGACGACGAACGCGTGCCGCGGCTCGATGTCGAGCAGCGCGGCCGCGGCCAGGAACAGGTCGGGGTCCGGCTTGGCGTGCCGGACCAGGTCGCGGGTCACCATCGGGGTGTCCTCGGCCAGCCCGAGCAGGCCCAGCGCGGGCCGCGCGGTGGCCGCGTACCCGCTGGTCGCGATCGCCCACGGCACGCCCGCGTCGGTCAGGAAGCCGAGCAGATCCGTCGCGCCGGGCAGCGGCGTGACCGTGTCCATCTGCGCGCGGTACTGCTCGGCGTGCGCGAGCTGGAGCCGGTCGATGTCGGCCTTGGACAGCGACCGCCCGGTCTCGCGCAGCAGCGCGGACACGAACAGCCCGCCGCTCATCCCGATCCGCCGGTGGATCCGCCACACCGACAGGTCGATGCCGATCGCCGACAGGGCGGCCCGCCAGGCGATGACGTGCTGGTACACGCTGTCGATGAGCGTCCCGTCCAGGTCGAACAGGAACGCCGGGGGTCGGGGACTCGACGTAGGTCACGGCCATGGGGTCCAGTCTGCCCGTGCCGCTCCCCGCCGCACGCTCCGCCCCCGCCGTACTCCGCCTCATTCCAATTTCTCCGAACGGACCGTGGCTCTCCGCCCCGCCCAGTTCGGGCTCGGCATCGGCGCCGCCACCGCGGTGGCCATGGTCTGCTACCTGGCCGCCGTCTTCAGCCTGCGCTGACCGGTTACCGGGTCAGGTCGGCCAGGCACTCCTCGAGCCGGTCCAGCGCCGCCGCGATCCAGGGCAGCGCGCACGGGTCGCCGGAGTTCAGCACAGCGTTCAGCGCGGCGTTCCGCTGCTCGTCGGTCTCGCCGTAGAGCAGCGCGGTCGCCACCCGCAGCCGCAGCCGCCAGGGCTGGTCGCCGAACGCGCTGCCCGGCAGGACGCCCAGGCCGTACTGCCGCAGGAGCAGGCCCGCCAGGCCCTCGTCGCTGGTGACCCCGTGCCGGCGCCGCAGCATCTCCCCGAGCGGGGTGAAGTCCGGATACAGGTAGAACGCCGCCTGGGGCGGCGGCACCGACGCGCCCGCCGACGCGAACCGGAACGCCACCTCGCGGGCCACCCGGGCGTGCAGGCGGCGGCTGAGCGCGATCCGCTCCGCCAGCGGCGCCGGCTCGCCGAAGGCCAGCACGGCGGCCTGCTGTACCGGCCCGGCCGGAGCCGACCAGACCTCGCTGCCGATGCCAAGCAGCCGGGTCCGCAGCTCACGGCCGAGCCGGCCGTCGGGCAGCCGGGCCACGCCCAGCCGCCACCCCCCCAGGGCGAGGTTCTTGCTCAGGCCGCTCGTCACCACGGTCCGTTCGGCCGAAATAGTGGCGGGACTGGTGATGTCGGCCACCTGGTCGTGGACGAGGTCCCGGTAGATCTCGTCAGAGATGATGATCAGGCCGTGCCGTTCGGCGACCGAGCACAGGGCGCGGACCGCGTCGGCGCAGGCCAGGGTGCCGGTCGGGTTGTCCGGCAGCGTGACGATGACCGCGCGGACCGGGCGGCCGGACGCGCGCGCCACGGCCACCGTGCGGGCCAGCTGCGCGGCGTCCGGCACGCCGCCCGAGCCGGGCACGTAGTGCGCGATCCGGCCGGCCAGGCTGGCCTGCGCGCCGTAGCTGACCCAGCTCGGCCGGGTCACCGCCACGTCGCCGCCGATCGCCGCGATCAGGCCGAACAGCAGCGCCTTGCTGCCCGGCCCGGCCACCACCGCCTCGGCGTCAGTAGGCAGGCCGCGCCGGTTCCAGTAGGAGGCGGCCGCCTCGCGCAGCGCGGCGTGGCCGGCCACCGGGCCGTAGGCCGTGCACCCCGCGGCGTCGGCCAGCGCCTCGCGCAGCAGCGGATGGGCGGGCAGCCCCGCCTCGCCGAACGCCATCGCCAGCACCGGCTGACCACGGCGGCGGCGTGCGTCCAGGATCTCGTTCGCGGCCAGGGTGGCGGAGACCGGAACGGCGCAGGGCCCAAGCGGGGTCTGGGGGGATGGGTCCCCCCAGTCGCGGGGGGCTTCGGGGGGTCGCCCCCCGAGCGGGACTGCGTGACGAGGGCCACGGAAGATGGCACTCCTAGCTGCGGGATCGGCGGACGGCGGCAAGAAGACGGTCGTCACTTGCCCGTGAGAACCCTGCACACCTGCTCAAGTCTCGGCGGCTTACACCATAAGCGCAAGCGCTCATGTCTGTGCGGTGAGCCTAAGATTCCCTTATGCTCGATCTGCACCGGCTCCGCCTGCTGACCGAATTCGCCGCGCGCGGCAGCATCGCCAAGACCGCCGCCGTGCTCGGCTACACGCCGTCCGCCGTGTCCCAGCAGCTCGCCGCGCTCGAGCGGGAGGCGGGCACCGCGCTGCTGGACCGGACCGCGCGCCGGGCCGAGCTGACCGACGCGGGCCGGCGCCTGGCCGGCCACGCCGAGCGCATCCTGGCCATGGTCGAGGAGGCCGAGACCGACCTGTCCGCGCGCGCCACCGAGCCGGCCGGGCGGGTGGTGGCGACCGCGTTCCCGTCCGCGGCGGTCGCCTTCGCCCCGGCGCTGGCCCGCAGCTTGCGCACCCATCCCCGGCTGACCCTGGTGCTGCGGCAGACCTCGGCCCGCGAGGGGCTGCGCCAGGTGCGGTCCGGCGAGGTGGACGTGGCCATCGTGGACGACTGGACCGGCCGGCTGGCCGACGAGATCGAGATGGGCGGCTCGATCCTGTCCGCCTACCACCTGATCCGCGACCGGCTGGTCCTGGTCGTGCCGCGTTCGCACCGGGCGGCCGATCCCGGCGTGGCCGTGGACCTGCGCGCGCTGCGGCACGAGCCGTGGCTGGCCGCGCCGGCCGGCGAGCTGTCCCGGCAGGCCGTGGACCGGCTGCTGGCCGCGGTGGGCGTGACGCCCCCGGTGCTGTCGGAGTTCGAGGGCATGTCGACGATCGTGAGCCTGGTCGCGCGCGGCATGGGCCTGGCCATCCTGCCCCGGCTGGCGGTGGCCGCGGGGGAGCGCCGGGTCGCGGTGCGGGACCTGCCGCACGGCCTGGACCTGGCCCGGGACGTCCACGCGGTGGCCCGCACGGCCAGCGTGCGCCGGCCGTCGGTGGCGGTGATCGTGACCGCGCTGCGCGCCGCGGCCAAGGCGCAGCCCGGCCAGGGAGCCCGGCCGCTGGGCGCGTCCGTGCCCGCCTGACCCTGCTTTCCCCCGAACCCACCCTGCTTTTCCCCCGAGTCCACCCTGTTGGGGTCCCTATGCTGGCCGGGTGGATCTCGACCTCGATCTCGACGGGGCGGCGCTGACCGCCCGGCTCGTGGACGTGCCCTCGGTCAGCGGCGAGGAAGGGCCGCTCGCGGACGCCATCGAGCGCGCGCTGCGGCCGCTGGCCCACCTGTCCGTCTACCGGGACGGCGACACGATCGTGGCCCGGACCGAGCTCGGGCGGCCCGAGCGGGTCATCCTGGCCGGGCACATCGACACCGTCCCGGTGGCCGGCAACCTGCCGTCGCGTGCCGACGGGGCCCGGCTGTACGGCTGCGGCAGCTCCGACATGAAGTCCGGGGTCGCGGTGCAGCTCCGCCTGGCCGCGCACCTGCCCGCGCCGAGCCGGGACGTCACCTACGTCTTCTACGAGTGCGAGGAGGTCGCGGCCGAGCGCAACGGGCTGCTGCGGCTGAGCCGCAGCGCCCCGGAACTGCTGGCCGGCGACTTCGCCGTGCTGATGGAGCCGAGCGCGGGCCGGATCGAGGGCGGCTGCCAGGGCACGCTGCGGGCCGAGGTGACCGCCGCCGGCCAGCGGGCCCACACCGCGCGGTCCTGGATGGGCCGCAACGCGATCCACGAGGCGGACGGCATCCTCGCCGTGCTGCGCGCGTACACCCCCCGGGAGCCGGAGGTCGACGGGCTGCGCTACCACGAGGGCCTGAACGCCGTGGCCATCCGCGGCGGGGTGGCCGGGAACGTCGTTCCCGACGAGTGCGTGGTGACGGTCAACTACCGGTTCGCGCCGGACCTGGACGGCCAGCGGGCGGCCGAGGCCGTTCGGTCGCTGTTCTCGGATTGGCCGGTCACGATGCTCGACCTGGCCGAGGGCGCGCGGCCGGGCCTGGGCCACCCCGCCGCGGCCGCCTTCGTGGCCGCGGTCGGCGCCGGCCTCGGGCCGCCGCGAGCCAAGCTCGGCTGGACCGACGTGGCCCGCTTCTCCGCGCTCGGCATCCCCGCCGTGAACTACGGGCCGGGCCTGCCCGAGCTGGCCCACACCGCGGGGGAGTACGTCGAGATCCCGGCCATCGCCGACTGCGAAGCCCGGCTGCGCGCCTGGCTGGCGTTATCGCGCCGCTTCTCGGCTGTTCCTACCGGGCCGGGCCGGCGCCGAGCAGGATCCGGACCCTGTGCCGGGAGCCGTTGGCGGCCTGATACGCGACCGACACCACGTCGCGGGGGTGGTACCGGGCCGTGATGGCGGTCAGCGAGCCGGGCGTGGTGACCGCCTGGCCGTTGACCGAGATGATCACGTCGCCGGCCTTCAGGCCCTGGGTCTGCGCCGCGCTGCCGCATACGACGCCCAGGATCAGCGCGCCACTGCTGGCCGGCGCGATCCGGTCCGGCACGCCCGGTTGCTGCCCGCCGGTCACGCAGGACAGGCTGCCATGGGGCCCGCCCTGACGGACCCCGCCCTGGCCGCTCCCGCCCTGGCCGTCATCGGCCTGCCGCTCGTCCGCGGCCTGCTGCTGCGGGTTCGGGCTTTTGCTCTGCGCCACCTCGACGCCGAGGAAGCCCGGCAGCCCGATGTACACCGTGGAGCTGGACTGCTTGCTGACGATCTGCCGGGCGATGTTCAGCGCCGTGTCGATCGGGATGGCGAAGCCCGTCGTGCCGCCCGCCTGCCCGTCCGCCGCGGTGTTGGCCGCCGTGACCATCCCGATGACCTGCCCGGCGTTGTTGGCCAGCGCCCCGCCCGAGTCGCCCTGCTGGATCTGAGCGTTGGTCTGCAGCATGTGGTTCAGGTCCTCGGTGGTGCCCGAGCCCTCGTCGCTGGCCTGGATCGAGCGGTTCAGCGCGCTGATGGCGCCCAGGGCCGCCGTCGCGCCGCCCTTGCCTTCGGCGTCGCCCAGCGCGAGGACCGGGATGCCCACCCGGACCTGCGAGGAGTTGCCGAAGCTGACCGTGGCCAGCCCCGAGGCCCCGGTGAGCTGGAGCAGCGCCACATCGTCGGTGCTGTCGTACCCCACCACCCGGGCCGTGTAGCTCTGGCTCGGGTTGTCGGCCAGCTTCACCGTGACCTCGGTCGACCCGTCGATCACGTGGTTGTTGGTCAGTACCAGGCCTGACGGGGACAGGATCATCCCGGTTCCTTCGGCCGTCTCGCTGGCGTACGTGAGCGTGGAGGTGATGTCGACCAGGCCCGGCTTGACCTTCCGCTCCACCGTCCCCTGGTTCAGCCCCGACCCGCCGCCCGCCTGGTCGTTATGCGGCGACGGGACCTCGCTGGAGGAAACACCCGCCGTCCGGCTCGACCCCGACCCCGACCCCGAGCCCGACCCCGAGCCCGCGAACGCGACCGTCAGCCCCGCCCCGATCCCCGCCGCCACCGCCGCCACCGTGAGATACACCAGCAGATGCCCGCGCCGCCGCCGCCCCCGCCGCGGCCCCGGCCCCGGATCCCGCCCGCCCGAGCCAAACCCGCCATTCCCCGGGCCGCCCGATCCGTACCCGCCCTCCGGAGCCGCCCGATCCGTACCCGCCCTCCGAGCCGCCCGGTCCGTACCCGCCGCTCCCGGAGCCGTATTGTCCGGCCAGCTCGGCGTAACTCCCGTACCCCGGTTCATCCCGGTCACCGCCGTACCACGGGTCGCCGTAGCCACGCTGCCCGTAGGAGCCCTGTCCAGCCCCGCCCGCCTCATCCGCCAGGCTGCCGAAAGCGATGGTGTCCGGCCGGCCGGATTCCGGCGGGAGCTCCGGGCCGTCCGCGGGCGCCTGGTCAGTTCCGTCCGGGTCGCGCGCCGCCCAGGGGCTGATGTAGTCGTCTGGCCCTCGCCAGCCGTCCCCGCTATCGCTCTCGTTCTCGCGCATCTTCCTCGCCCTCGACCAGACCAGACCAGGGTACGTCCCGATCGGTGATGTCGGCTCTAGGTCCTGCTCGGCAACAGCCGCCTTCCGCTCCTCTCGGTCAGCCTGAGCGCCAGCCGACGGATTGCTGCCGATTCGTCCGGATCCCGCGCGGCGCACGTGGATCATTCGCTGGGCCGTGGTACTCTGCGACAAAGACGCGATATGACGTGATTATCGCAGGGGTGCTCGAAGGGCAAGGGGTTTGAATGTCCGCACCGACTAACAGTGAACAGGATCTTTCGCGGCGCGAGGAACTCTCGGTCTCCGGGGCGGCTATGTCCCGCGCGCCCTGGGGGGCGGCGGTGGTGACCGGCGGGGTGGTCGCGGCCGGCGAACTCGGGCTGCACGTCATCGGTGCGGGCCTCGGCCTGCACGCCCTGAGCGGCTCGCTGGCCATGGGCGCGGTGGCCTTCTTCGTGGTGGCCGCGGCGGGCGCCCTGTGGCGGGCCCGGCCGAGCCGGGCCATCCGCTGGGCCCGGAGCAATCCCTGGCGCTTCGCCGTGCTGCCCGCGATCGCGTGCGCGGCCGTCGCGCTCGTGCTCTCCGTGGTCACCGGCGGCGGCGTTCTTGACGGGGTGCTGAGCGGGCTGTGGCACGGCGGCCTGGTCTACGGCCTGACCGGGGTGGCCGCCATGACCAGCAGGTCGCGGAAGTCGGATTCCTAGCTTCCCGTCGCGAGCGCGATGCCGCGGTTGATGTCGGCCTGCGTGACCGCGCCGAACACCCGGTCGACGATGCGGTGCCTGGCGTCGAGGAAGAAGGTCTGCGGCAGGGCTGCCACCCCGTAGGCCGAGGCTGCGACGACCCCGGGATCGAAGCCCACCGGGTAGCCGACGCCTTCCTTGCGGGTGAACGACATGGCGCTGCCGAGGACGTCGTTCTCGTCCAGCCCGACGATCGTCACCTTGGCGTGCTCGGCGCGGTAGAACCTGGCCAGCAGCGGGGTTTCCTGCTGGCAAACCTCGCACCAGGAGGCGAAGAAGTTCACGATGAGCGGTTTGCCGGCGTAGTCGCTGAGCGAGATCTTCTGCGCTGACTGGCCGAGGACCGGCAGGCTGAACGCGGGCGCGGCCGGGTCCGCGGCGGCCCCGGCCGGCGCGGCCGGGCCCGAGGCGACCAGGGCGATCGCGATCAGGGAGGCCACGGCGGCCAGCGCGATGAGCCCCGAGGCGAGCTTGTGCCGGGCCGCGGCGCGCCAGACGTCACGGGCCGCGCCCGCCCATGTCTGCCGTCCCCGGTCACGGCCGTCGTACGAGTCACGGCCTTCGTGCGAGTCACGGCCTTCGTGCGAATCCATGTCACGACCCTGGTGCAAATCGATCGCCGATCACGAGCGACCACTGTATGACATCGCTGTGTGCATTACCGGCGCCAGCGTCAGTGGCCCACAAGCTGGTAGCCCTCACCGCGCACCGTCTTGATCAGGCCGAAGCCCAGCTTGGACCGCAGCCGGCGCACGCAGACGTCTACCACGTTGGAGCCGGGGTCGAAATCGTAGCCCCAGACGCTGGCCAGCAGCTGCCCCTTGGGTACCGACTGGCCGACGTGCTCGGCCAGCTCCCGCAGAAGCAGGAACTCCAGCCTGGTCAGCGGCACCGCGCCGGCCCCGATGTCGGCGACCAGGCGGCCCACGTCCAGCGTCAGGCTGCCGGCCCGGACGATCTCCGCGGCCCGGTCGTGCCCGTTCTCCGCGTTCCCGCCGCGGACCCTGACCCGGACCCTGACCCGGGCCAGCAGCTCGGCCAGCGAGAACGGTTTGGTCAGGTAGTCCTGGGCGCCGCGCTCCAGGCACTCCACCTTGGAGGCGACGTCGCCCAGGCAGGACAGCACGAGTACCGCTTGGTCCGGGCGTGCGGCCAGTAGCCGCTCGAGGACCACCTGGCCCGTCATCTCCGGCATGACCAGGTCCAGGATGATCAGGTCGTAGTGGCCGCCCAGGGCACGCCGCAGCGCCTCCGCTCCGGTGGCCGCGAAGTCGGTCACGTAGCCCGCCGCATCGAGAGCTCGCCCGATGAAGGCCCGGATGCCGGGCTCGTCGTCGGCCACCAGGATCCTGGCCGGGATCGCATCCGCTGGGTGCGTGAAGGTGGCCTGAGCCGCTTCCTGCGAAGTCATGGCCTCTCGCCGCTCGTGGACGTCTGCCGCTCCCCGCCCGCCGCCAGACCAGCTGGACACCCAGCTCACCGAAAGCCTGGGACCTGTTAATCCTTTCGTGACCCGCCGCCGATGTTTCTCCTCTCACCAGCCGCGGTCAAGTGTCACCTGCGGTCAGGCCGGATCTGTTACACGTCTGTGTCACAAACGATTGCGACTAGTGCCCAAGCAGCCGTGGCACGCCGCTGACGTGCGCAGACGATTATGCGTGGGTCAGCTGGGCAGCGTGGGAGGCGCAACGCCGACGGACAACGACTTGCTGGCCGTGTTGATCATGCCGTCGATGGTGGCGCGCTCGGTGTCCAGCACGCGCTGGTCGTGCTGCAGGGCCGCGGTCGCGGCCTGGATCGCCGACTGGCTGCTGGCCGTCAAGAGCGTGGCGACATCGGTCTGCACCCGCATGGCGTCCGGGAACCCCCAGGTGACCAGGTCGTTCACGGTCTGATCGAGGTGGAAGGAGGCCAGCGACGAAGGCGTCTGGTACTGGACGAGGTCGTCCATCGGCATGCTGTTGGCCGGTGAGCAGTTCGCCGCGCCGATGGTGGCGATGCTGACCGCGGTCTTCACGTCGTGGCTGGCCCCGGACTGGATCTCCTGCAGCGCGGTCAGCGACTCGCTGACCCCGCCGGCGCACGACTCGATGTCGGTGTTCATCTCCTGCACCACCCCGCGCAGGTCGGAGGCACGCTCGGAAGTGGACGGATGATGGGTGATCGCCGCGAGCGTCAGCCCGGCCACCAGCACCACCGCGCCCGCGATCATCCACCGGGGGGTGCGCAGCACCGGCCAGCCCGAGGGTCGCGTCGGGATGCCCCTGGTCGGTCCAGCCGTCATCGGGTCCTCCTGGAACCGGCGGGCCATCCGGCCGGCCGGTCCGCCGTCATCATAAACGTCCGTTCAGAACACGACGTAGGCGCAAGCAAGGGCCGCCGCGCCGGGTGATGGCCACGGTGCTGCCGCAAACGATTGTGGCGTGTGCGCATCACCGGTACTCATCTGAACTTCGGTCATCGTACCTGGTCAGACGCATAATCCGGACATCTCGAACCCGTTCGGTGACATGACAATTTCGTCATCCGCGCCGCTAAGTGTTGCCCTGGCCTGCCGCCCGATCCGATGATCGACCCCAGTAGGTGCCGGTCCGCGCAGCGCTGTTCGCCGTACGGCCGGGACGTGGCCTGGCGTGCAGATCAAGCGAGGTGGTGATCCCGTGTCCGTGGCGGCCCGGGCGGCGGCTTTGACCGTGGCCTTCCTCATCGTGGTGGGCCTGGGGGTATTTACCGCCCTCTACTACATAGGTTCGGCAAGCACCCAGCTGACGACCGTTCATTACGCCGCCTCCAACGGCCAGGTCAACGTGGTCCTCCAGGAGGACCCGCAGAACGACAGCACCACCAAGCCGGACTGGGTGACCTACTACACCCAGGATCCGGCGAGCAAGCAGTGGGTGCACACCACGTTGTTCTCGGTCCCGGCCGGCGTCAAGGTCAACATGACCATCTACGGCTACGACGGCTGCACGCCGCTGCGGAACAACTACTTCAGCCAGGTGCAGGGCACGACGGGCGGCACCGTGACCGTCTCCCAGTTCGACCAGAAGGGCAAGGAGTACGTGACCAACGACACCACGTCGGTCATCAACACCTGGTCGGACTGCAACGCGGGGCACACGTTCGCGATCCCGGCTATGGGCATATACGTGCCGGTTGCCTCGCCCAATGCGCAGCTGTCGGCGAACAACCTGTGCAGTTCCTCGCCGTGCACCACGCAGGGCAACCCCTACGCGCTGGAGACGTTCAGCTTCATGTCCCCCAGCCACGGCGGGGTGTTCCGCTGGCAGTGCCTGATCCCGTGCGGCGGCGGGTACCTCGACGGCAACAGCGGGCCCATGCAGACTCTCGGCTGGATGATGGGCAATATGGACGTGGTGTCCTGATGGCAACGACCGAAACCCCGGCGGCTCCCGGCGCCCAGCGCGAGCCGAACCACGGCTGGCGTCTGTTCGCGGTCTGGTTCATCCTGGCGCTGGCCGCTGACCTGATCATCTGGTTCGTCTGGTACCCGCACCTGCCGCCGGGCCGTATGTCATCCGCGGCCCAGCACCAGCAGTTCGACATCGCAGTGCTGGCCGTCACCGGGGCGCCGGTGGTCATCGCCGTGCTCCTGTACTTCATCTACGCGCTCGTGGTCTGGCGGGCCAAGCCGGGCGACGACAGCGACGGCGAGCCGATCTACGGCAACACCAAGGTCCAGGCCACCTGGATCATCGGCACCTCGGCGATCGTGCTGTGGCTGGCCGTGTTCGGCACCGTCGAGCTGGTCGGCCCGGCCGGCGCGGGTGCCGGGGAGGGCCCGTCGCCCATCTGGACGCTGGCCGGCACGCAGACGGCCAGCTGGTCGCCCGGCACCAACGACATGCTCCAGGTCCAGGTGATCGGCCAGCAGTGGGCCTGGACCTACCGCTACCCGCAGTTCGGCGGGATGGAGAGCACCGAGCTCATGCTGCCGGAGGGCATGCCGGTGACCTTCCACGTGACCTCGCTGGACGTGATCCATAGCTTCTGGGCCTACCAGCTCGGCGTGAAGGCCGACGCCAACCCGGGCGTCGACAACGTGGCCTACGTGACGCCGAAGGCGATGGGCGGCTTCACCGTCCGCTGCAACGAGCTGTGCGGCATCTGGCACGGCGCTATGTTCAACTACGGCCAGGTCGTCTCGCCGACCGCGTTCCAGTCCTGGGCCAGCGGCGTGCAGGCCAAGGAACAGGCGGTCGGGGTGCTCGCCGCCCTGCCCGCCTACACGCTGACCTACGACCCCACCGTGATTCCCGAGCTCGGCAAGAACATCGTCACGATCGACGGCATCACCGGCGGCGCTGGCTACTACTACGGCCCGGGGAACCCGGTGACGCCGTGACGCACGTCCCGCCGCGGGTCGCGGCACAAAGTGTCCTAGCCGCCACGACGTCGGTTAAGGGGTGACGGGATGGCTATCGAGACTCAACCGGAGCGAGCGGAGCCCACGGGCCGCGGCCCGGAGGTCACAGCCAGGCGGCCGTGGTGGCTGAGCCCGGGTGTGCATACCGGCCTGATCGGGGCCGTGATCGGCTACTTCTTGGGTCACTGGCTCGGCAACTTCCTGGGCGGGGACTACGCCCGCAGCTCGCTGTCCGACGCCAACGACGTGGCCATCGTGCTCGGCTACCTCTTCGCCGTGATCGGCTGGGTGGCCGGCCTGGGCGTGTTCAACGACCTGTTCGGCCTCATGCTCGGCCGGCCGCTGCCCGAGGAGGGCCGGCTGATCGGCAAGGAGGACCCCGGCCTGGGCAAGTACTTCCGGTACACGCTCGATCACAAGGTGGTCGGCATCCAGTACCTGTACGGCATGATCGCCTATTTCCTGACCGGCGGCCTGTTCGCCATGGCCATCCGGAGCGAGCTGCTCTCGCCGTCGTACCACCTCATCGGCCCGGAGCAGTACCTGATGGTGGTCGGCGAGCACGGCACCATGATGATGATGATGATGTCCTCGGTCATCCTCGGTCCGTTTGGCCAGTACTTCGGGCCGCTGCTGATCGGGTCCAAGCGGGTCGCGTTCCCCCGGCTCGAGGCGCTCGGCTTCTGGCTCACCCCGGCCGCCTACGTCATCCTGCTGTCCGCCGTGCTGTTCGGCGGGTTCCCCACCGGCTGGACCGGGTACGAGCCGCTGGCTCTCCAGGCCCAGTCGGGGGAGGACGCCTACTTCTTCGCGTTCGGCCTGATGGGCATCTCGATGATCCTGGCCGGTTTCAACATGATCGTCACGATCATCAACTACCGGGCCCCCGGCATGCGCTGGAGCCGGCTGCCGATGTTCGTCTGGTCCATGTTCACCGTGTCGTTCCTGCAGGTGCTGGCGGTCCCGGTGCTGGTCGGAGCGTGCTACATGGGCCTGGTCGACCGGACCTTCCAGACCTCGTTCTTCACCAACCAGCTCGGCGGCAGCAGCTTCCTGTACGAGGACCTGTTCTGGTTCTTCGGCCATCCGGAGGTGTACATCCTGGCCCTGCCGGGCTTCGGGGTCATCTCCGAGGTGGTCTCGGTGTTCTGCCGCAAACCGCTGTTCGGCTACAAGATCGCGGCGGCGGGCATGCTCGGCGTCGGCATCTTGTCCTTCTTCGTCTGGCAGCATCACCTGTTCGACAGCGGGATCAACCCGGACATGCGGCCGCTGTTCATGCTCACCACCGAGCTGATCTCGATCCCGACCGGGTTCATCTTCCTGGTCGGCATGGGCACCTTCTGGAAGGCCAAGATCCGGTTCAGCATCCCGATGCTGTTCGCCCTGGCGTTCTACTTCAACTTCCTGATCGGCGGCATCAGCGGCGTGTTCCTGTCGGACGTGCCCGCGGACACGACCGAGCACGGCTCGTTCTTCGTCATGGCCCACTTCCACTACACGATCATGGGCGGGCTGATCTTCGCGTTCTTCTCCGGCATCTACTACTGGCTGCCGAAGATGACCGGGATCAAGCTGAACGAGACGCTGGGCAAGATCCACTTCTGGACCATGTTCATCTTCTTCAACTCGACGTTCTTGCCCCTGTTCGCACTCGGCCTGATGGGCATGCCGCGCCGGGTGTTCGAGTACGCGCGCAACCTGGAGACGCTCAATGACTGGGTCTCGATCTCCGCGTTCTTGCTGGGCGCCTCGATCCTGATCTTCCTGATCAACTTCGTGATGTCCATGCTGTTCTGGCGCGAACGCGAGGTCGGCAACCCGTGGCGGTCGCGCAGCCTGGAATGGCAGGTGTCGACTCCGCCGCCGCCGGAGAACTTCAAGCGGGTGCCGGTGATCCTGGCCGGTCCCTATGACTACGGCGTCAAGGACGCGCTACCAGTGGCCGACCTGAATCCGCCGCCGGGCGTGATCGGCTCCGCCTACGCGCCGGCCGGCGCAGGGGAGGCATGACGATGACGGACACCACCGACACACCCTCCGAGATCGCGGCCGCCGCCGAGGACGAGGGCTTCTACCACGAGTCCGCGCTGAACGCGGCCTGGACCGGCTCGCGGCTGGCCATCGGCGGGCTGACGTTCCTGTTCGGCGCGTTCCTGTTCGCCTACTTCTACCTGCGGTCCCTGAACTCCGCGGGCCGGTGGCAGGGGTTCGGCTTCATCCACCCGTCGCTGTGGATCGGCACCACGATCATGCTGCTGGCCGAAGTGTCCGCCGGGGTGCACTACTTCGGGCTGCAGCGGATCAAGGCCGGGCACAAGAACACGTGGCAGATCTACGGGCTGATCGCTCTGGGTCTCGGGCTCGCGGCCGTCTCGTTCCAGGTCTACCAGCTCGTCGACCTGCCGTTCAAGCCGGGCAGCTCGGGTTACGCCAGCGTCTTCACCGGCTTCTACCCGGTGTTCCTGGTGACCCAGCTGGCCGTGCTGATCTGGCTGGAGATCCTGCTGGCCCGGTCCCGGTTCATCCCGGCTCTATCGTTCGTCGAACAGCCACCCACGTACACTGACACCTACGCCGTACAACGGTTCCAGGCTTCTCTCAGCGCCTTTTCCACCGTCTGGAACTACATGGCCCTGATGGCGCTGCTGTTCTGGTTCCTGTTCTACGCTCTGTAGTAGCGTCATGAGAGGGAGAAGGGACCTGGAGTGAATTCCAACGTCAGCGCGTGGACCTTCGGCGGTTCGATACTGAGCTTCGCCTTCCCGATGCTCTTGTTCATCGTGGTGGCGGGCGCGCTGTACGTCCTGTACACCAAGCCGGAGTTCGTCCCCGGGCACCGCGCTCCGGGGCTGGAGCGGCCGGTGTCCTACACGGCGGTACCCGGGAAGCCGCTCGGGCCCGACGCCCAGGCCCAGGCCGCCGTCGAGGCAGCACGGGCCAGGCCCGCCGCGGCCGGGACGGCCGGGATCGTCACGGGCGCGACGGCCGAGACCCCGGCCGCCGAGACCCGGGACCCGGCCGCCGAGACCCGGGCCGCCGAGACTACCTCGGACCCGGCGGCTGGGACCGAGGACGCGGAGTGACCTCTGCCGCAGCGCTTCCCAAGCTCGACCAGCGCGGGACCCCGCCCGGAGGCCGCCGTCCCGCGGGCACGATAGCCCGCGGACTGGTCGCGCTGACCAAGCCGCGCATCATCGAACTGCTCCTGGTCACCACGGTCCCGACCATGCTGCTGGCTCAGCGCGGCCTGCCCTCGCTCAAAATCGTCCTGGTCACGCTGATCGGCGGCACGCTCGCCGCGGGCAGCGCCAACACGATCAACTGCTACATCGACCGCGACATCGACGCGCTCATGAAGCGCACCTCGCGTCGCCCGCTGGTGGTGGGCGGCCGGGGCACGATCAAGCCCTGGGAGGCGCTGGCCTGGGGAATCCTCCTGGGGGCGGGCGCCACCCTGCTGCTCGGCCTGATGGCCAACTGGCTGGCGGCCTCGCTGGCCGACGCGGCCATCTTGTTCTACATCTTCGTCTACACGCTGCTGCTCAAGCGGCGCAGCCCGGCCAACATCGTGATCGGCGGCGCCGCCGGCTGCTTCCCGGTGCTGGTCGGCTGGGCCGCGGTCACCGGCACGGTCAGCCTGGCCGCCGTGGTGCTGTTCGCGGTCATCTTCTTGTGGACCCCGCCGCACTTCTGGGCCCTGGCCATGAAGTTCCGCAAGGACTACGCGGCCGCGAACGTGCCGATGCTGCCGGTGGTGGCCTCGCCTGCCGCGGTCGCCCGCAAGATCTTGTGGTACTCCTACGCGATGGTGGCGGCCACCTTGGCCCTGGTCCCGTTCGCCGGCTGGATCTACGGCGTCCTGGCCGCCGCGCTGGGGGCCTGGTTCCTGGTCGAGGCGCACGGGCTGGACGCCCGCATCCGGGCCGTCCAGGCAACGGAAAGCGCAACCGAGAGCGCGCCGGACAGCACACCGGAAAGCGCCCCCTCGCCTGCGCCGATGCGGCTGTTCCACCTGTCCATCGCGTACCTGACCCTGCTGTTCGCCGCGGTCGCGGTCACCGCCCTGCTCCCGTGGGGACGCTGGTAGGCCCCGGTCTGGGGCTCCCCGGTAGGATGACACCCATTACTGCGAGTTTGCCGTGCCTGCGAACGGGAAATGGACTTATTCCTTGCCGCCGGGCCGTAATGTCAGGACGGGCCAGCCAGGTGCTGGCCGGACGGGCCTGGGCGGGGTATTTCGTCCCTTGGGGGAATCCGGGCGCGTAACGATTCCTTCATGTTGAGCCGGTAGACCGTCTGCGAGGACTTCGCAGGTATGACGAGGAGGTAGGCAGGTGCTACGACCGGCGTCCCGCCGAGCCAGCCAGCAGAACCCCTCATCAAACGGGCCGCACCCCTCGTCGTACGGCTCGGACCCCGCACCGTACCGACCCGACCCCGCCTCGTACGACCGCCCGCCCGGCCCGCCCGGTCCGCCAAACGGGCCACCCTACGGCCCGCCTGGCGGCCCACCCGCCGGCCCGCCCTACGATCCAGACACCCAGGTCTTCCGCCGCATCCCCCGCGGCCCGGCGACCCACGGCGCCCCCTACCAGCCCGGCCCGTACGAGCCCGGACCGCACCACTCAGGCCCGTACGAGCCCGGACCGCACCACTCAGGCCCGTACGAGCCCGGACCGTACGAGCCCGGACCGTACGAGCCCGACGACGCCGACGGCGGGCCTGGCCGCCGTCGCCGCGACCGCCGTGACCGCCGCGCCGAGGCCGGCGGCCACACCAAGAGCCGCCGCGGCCGGATCCGCCGGCTGCTCCGGCGCCGCACGGTGCGGGTCATCCTGGCCCTGATCGCGGTGTTCTGCTGCTGGCTGGCGTTCTCCGTCGGCCAGGCGCTGGCCGCACCCAACGGCGGGTCGCTGTCCTCCAAGCTGGCCGAGTGGGCCCGGGACCACTACCTGGGCCCGGTGGTGACCTTCGGCGAGTGGGTGAGCTACCAGCCGCCGAAGGTGGGCGGCAAGCCGGGCTTCTCCCTCGCGGTGCCCAAAACCGCCCCGACCAGGTACAAGCACGTCAAGGGCTTCCAGCCCATCGTCCCGCAGCGCCTGACCTCGCCGGCCGGCACGCCGCTGGCGGGCGAGGGCCAGTGGCGCGTGCTGGAGACGGTCAAGGGCCAGCCCGCCATGTTCGGCACCTTCCTGCGCCCGTCGTCGGTGTACACCTCTTATGTGGCCGGGATCGTCTCCATGGACCAGCGCCTGGTCAGCTTCCAGCTGCGTCCCGGTGCCGAAGACCCGGGACCGGGCAACTGGAAGGCCAAGCCCTGGATCCCGCCCGGCACCCGCACCGGCCTGATCGGCACGTTCAACGGCGGGTTCAAGATAAACACGTCCGGCGGCGGCTTCTACCTCAACGGCGATACGTCCGGGACCCTGACCAAGGGCGCGGCGTCGGTGGTCTACTACCGCAACGGCACGATCAAGATCGGCGTCTGGGGCCGGGACGTGAAGATGACCTCCAGCGTGGTCGGCGTCCGGCAGAACCTCAAGCTGATCGTCGATCACGGCCAGGTCCCGGCGAGCGTGAATCAGGACGTCGAGGCCAACTGGGGCGCCACCCTCGGCGGCGGCTACTACGTGTGGCGCTCGGGCGTGGGCATCACCAGGGACGGCCGGATCATCTTCGTGTACGGCCCGGCGCTCAACGTCTCCGAACTCGCCGGCCTGCTGCACGAGGCCGGCGCGGTCGAGGCCCTGCAACTGGACATCAACCCGGAGTGGACGTCCTTCGAGTACTACAAGACCGACGGGCACCCGTCGGACCCGAAGCCGGTAGACGTGCTGCCCACCCAGGAGGCGCCCGCGTCCCGGTACTACTCGGTCTTCAGCCGCGACTTCACCGCGGTCTACGCCCGGTGACCGCCGAGGCGAGCGCCACCGAGGAGACGGCCGAGCCGGGTGGCGCGAGGAAGGCCGCGAAGAGGACACTGCCGCGGCACGCCCGCGGGCCGAACTGGCCCATCGCGGTGCTCCGCACCGCCCGCCCCCGGCAGTGGCCGAAGAACCTGCTCGTCTTCGCGGCCCCGCTGGCCGGCGCGACCTGGGGGCGGCCCCACGGGGCTTCTTATGCGTTGCTGGCCGCGGTCGCGTTCGGCTGCGCGTCGGTCGCGGTGTACTTCATCAACGACGTCGTCGACGCCGAGCGCGACCGCCAGCATCCGCGCAAGCGGTTCCGCCCGGTGGCGGCCGGCGACCTGCCCAAGTGGCACGCGGTGGTCATCGGCGTGCTGTGCGCCGCGGCTGGCCTGAGCGCGGGCCTGATCGTCTCGGTCCCGCTCCTCACCGCGGCGGTCGGCGCCTACCTGGGCATCTCGTTCCTGTACTCGTTCGTGCTCAAGAACATCCCGGTGGTCGAGCTGATCTTCGTGGCGTCCGGCTTCCTGCTCCGCGTGCTGGGCGGCGCGGCGGCCACCCACGTGCCGCCGTCGGCCTGGTTCCTGGTCGTGTGCAGCCTGGGCGCGCTCGGGGTGGCCGTGGCCAAGCGCTACACCGAGCTGGCCGGCCTCGGCCCGGCCGCGATCCAGCACCGCCCGGTGCTGCGCTACTACCGCCCGGGCGCGCTGCTGGCCGCGCAGTGGCTGATCGGCCTCGGGATGATCGCGGCGTACCTAGCCTGGGCCGCCGGGGAACGTACGGACGCGCAGCCCTGGCACCTGATCAGCGCCATCCCGCTGGCCGCGGCGCTGGCCCGGTTCGCCATGCTGACCGCGCGGCACACCACCGCGCCGGTCGAGGACCTGCTCACCCGGGACGGCCTGATGCTGACCTGCGAACTGACCTGGCTGGCGCTGTTCGTGACCGGCCTGCAGGCCTGAGGGGGTTCAATGAATTTTTTTCCGAACGAAGCGGGGTATCAGCCCCGGGTCATCCTGATCGGCGGTACCAGCGAGATCGGCCTGGCCATCCTGGCTGCCCTCGGCCTGCCCCCGGACGCCGAGATCATCCTGGCCGGGCGCGATGAGCAGCGGCTGGCCGCCGCGGGCAAGGAACTTCCCGGCCAGGTGCGGACCGTCCCCTACGACGCGCTGGAGACCGCCAGCCACCAGGCGTTCGTCGACGGCGTGTTCGCCGACGGGCCCGTGGACCTGGTCATCTCCGCGGCCGGCGTGCTGGTCCCGGAGGCCGACCTCGAGCGCGACGTCCAGCGGGCCGCCGCGATGATCGAGACCAACTTCACCGGGCACGTCAGCACCCTGCTCGCCGTGGGGGCCCGGATGCGCGCCCAGGGCCGCGGCACCATCGTGGTGCTGTCCTCGGTCGCCGCGGTCCGGCCGCGCAAGGCCAACCCCGTGTACGGCTCGGCCAAGGCCGGCCTGGACGCCTTCGCGCGCGGGTTCGCCGACCTGCTGCACGGCACCGGGGTCCGCGTGGTCCTGGTCCGGCCCGGGTTCGTCACCGGCCGGATGACCGCGGGCATGCCGCCCGCGCCGCTGGCCACCACCCCGGAGGCCGTCGGACGGGCCACCGCCGCCGCGCTGCGCCGCGGCCAGGACACCGTGTGGGTCCCGCCCGCGCTGGCCGGCCTGGCCCTAGCCCTCAAGCTCGTCCCCAGATCGCTGTGGCGCCGCATTTCCCGCTGAGCCCGGCCGCTCACGCCGGCACAGTAGATTCGGATGCTGTGAGGGTGCTGATCGCGGAGGACGACGAGGGTCTCGGCCAGGTCCTGGCCCGCGGGCTCCGGGAGCAGGGCTACGTGGTGGACCTGGTTCCCGACGGCGAGACCGCCGCCGCGTACCTGCGCTTCTACGAGTACGAGGTGGCGGTGCTGGACTGGCGGATGCCCCGGCTGTCCGGCCTGGACCTGGTGCAGCGGATGCGCCGGGCGGGCACGCCCATCCCCGTGCTGATGCTGACCGCCCGCGACACCCCCGCGGACCGGATCGCCGGCCTGGACGCGGGCGCCGATGACTACCTGGTCAAGCCGTTCGACTTCGGTGAGCTGCTGGCCCGGCTCCGGGCCCTGCAGCGCCGGCCCCCGGTCAGCCGGTCGCCCCGGATGGTGATCGGGGAGGTCGAGTTCGACCCGGCGGCCCGGGAGGTGACGGTCTGCGGGCAGCGCCCCGCGCTGACCGGCATCGAGCTGGGCATCCTGGAGATCCTGATGCGCCGGTCGCCCAGCGTCGCCGACCGCCGCTCGATCGCCCAGCACGTCTGGGACAACGAGGCCGACGCGTTCGGCTCGAACACCATCGATGTGCACCTGGCCCGGCTGCGCTCCAAGCTGGCCGGCGCCGGGGTGCGGATCGAGACCATCCGCGGCGTCGGCTACCGGATCATCCCCACATGAGCGAGCCGAAGGGGCGCGGCGCCGCCTGGACTGAGGAGCGAGGAACGAGCGACGAGGGAAGGCGGGGCCTCAAGGCGCCCCGAAGGCGAGCGGAAAACACCGCATGAAGGTGAGCCCCGCCGCCAAGGTCGCCGCCGGCGCGACGGCGGTCATCGCCGTCCTCTACGTCATCGGCGTGATCGTGTTCAACGTGCTGTTCGCCAGCCACCAGACCGCGCAGAGCGACTACTACCTGGGCACGCGGATCACCGCCGCCGCTCATGATCCGGGCGTACTCAGCCGGAGCGTCGCCGCGGCGGGATCGTCCGCGGCGACCGATGACGTGGACGCCGACTCCGCACCGGTCTTCCTGTGGGTGGTCAACGCGACCGGGACGGTCACCGCGCACAGCCCGGGCTCGCCCGGGCTGCCGGCCGGCCTGCTCGCCGCGCACCCGCCGCACGACGGGCTCGCCTTCACCACCGACCTCGCCAAGACGGGCGCGTTCCGGCTCAAGCTGATGCGCGACGGCAGCAACTGGCTGATCGCGGGCCAGAGCCGGGCCGGGGACATGCACACCGAGCGGCTGCTGCTGTACGCCGAGGTCATCGCCGGGCCCTTCCTGCTGCTGGCCATGTTCTTCGGCTCGCTGGTGGTGGGCCTGCGGGCGCTGGCCCCGGTCGAGCAGTCGCGGCGCCGCCAGCTGGAGTTCACCGCCGACGCCTCGCACGAGCTGCGCACGCCGCTGAGCGTGATCAGGGCCGAAGCCGACGTGGCCCTGTCCAGCCCGCGCGAGGCGGCCGAGTACCGGGACGCGCTGACCCGCATCCAGGGCGAGAGCCGCAGGCTGCGCCAGCTGGTCGACGACATGCTGTGGCTGGCCCGGTTCGACTCCCGGCCGCCGCCTCCCGGCGACGAGCCGGTGGACCTGGTCACGCTGGCCCAGGCCTGCGCCGACCGGTTCCGCGCCGTCGGGCCGGCCGTCACCGCGGACGTCGGGCCCGCCGTCACCGCGGACGTCGGCGCCGGGCCCGCGCTGATCAGCGCGCCACCGGAGTGGATCGACCGGCTGGCCGGCGTGCTGATGGACAACGCGTGCCGCTACGCGGGCCCCGGCGGGCAGGTCAGGATCGGCGTCCGGGCCCAGGGCAACCGGGTCAGCCTCACCGTGGAGGACAGCGGCCCCGGCATCCCCGAGGCCGAACGCTCCCGCCTGTTCGACCGCTTCCACCGCGTCACCGAGCACGGCCCCGGTGCGGGCCTGGGCCTGGCCATCGGCGACTCGATCGTCCGCTCGACCGGCGGCCGCTGGCAGGTCGGCGACTCTCCCCTGGGTGGCGCGCTCATGACCGTCTCCTGGAAACACACCCAGCCCCACCGCCCCTCCACCCCCCGCTTCACCACGAGCGGCGCCTCCACCTAGACCGCCAGCGGCAGCCTGACCGTGGCGCGCAGGCCCGGCCCGGCGTCCCCGAGCGTCACCGAGCCGCCGTGGGCTTCGGCCGTGGTCCGCACGATGGCCAGGCCCAGGCCCGCGCCCTCCTGGCCGTCGCGGCTCCGCGCGTCGTCCAGCCGGGAGAACCGGCCGAACGCCCGTTCGGTGTCCTCGGCCGCGATGCCGGGCCCGTCGTCGGCGACGACCAGGACCGCCCAGCCGTCCTGCGCCCGCACCGACACGCTGACCGCGCTGGCCGCGTGCCGGACCGCGTTGTCGAGCAGGTTCACCAGCAGACGGCCCAGCGCGTCCGGATCGCCAAGGACCAGGCACGGGCACGGCGCGTCGGCCAGAACCGGGACCCGGGCGTTGCCGTAGCGGGCGGCCACCGAGCCGCACACCGCCGCCAGGTCGACCGGGCGGCGGCGGATGCGCTGGTCGTCGAGCCGGGCCAGCAGCAGCAGGTTCTCGGCCAGCCGGGCCAGCCGCAGCGTGTCGGCGTGCACGTCCCGGGCGGTCTCGGCCCAGTCCAGGCCGTCCGGGTGGTCCAGCGCCACCTCGAGCTGGGCGCGGATGCTGGCGATCGGGCTGCGCAGCTCGTGCGCGGTGTCGGACACCAGGTCGCGCTGGCGCTGCTGCGCGTCGGCCAGCCGGGAGAGCATGTCGTTCAGCGTGACCGCGAGCGAGCGCACCTCGTCCCGGGCCGGCGGCACCGGCAGGTGGCGCGGGATCCCGGTCTGGGTCACCTCGGCCGCGCCGCGGCGCAGCCCGGCGATAGGCCGCAGCGTGTACCCGGTGACCAGCCAGATGGCCAGGGCCACCAGGCCGAACAGCAGCGGCGTCCCGATGAACACGGCCTTGGCCACGGTGGCGATGCTGTCGCTGGCCTGGGCGAAGGAGACCGCGGCCACCACCACCTGGCCGTCGTCCGCGCCGACCGCCACCACGCGCAGCGGCGACGGCATGCCCAGCGGCGGCCCGGACAGCATGCGGCCCTGGCCGGTGCGGGCCGCGGTCCGGGCCTGCGCCGCCGGCAGCAGCGGCACCAGCCGGTCCGCGCCCTCCGACACGTCGGTGATCCGGCCCTGGGCGTCGAGCACCTGGATGGTGATCGTGCCGGACCCCACCGGCACCGGGTCGGGCAGCCGGTTCTGGTTGATCAGCGCCGCCACCTCCGCCGCGCCCTGCCGGGCCGAGTCGTCCAGCCCGCGGATGAGGGACAGCCGCAGCGCGTTGACCAGCAGCAGCGCCGCGGCGGCCAGGGCCACGGCCAGCCCGGCCGAGGTGATCAGGGTCAGCCGGGCCCGCAGGCTGCGCCGCCGCCACCACCGAGCCACGGTCAGCCGCCGTCGGCCGCGAGCCGGTAGCCCGCCCCGCGCACGGTCTGAAGAGCATTTCTGCCGAACGGACCGTCGATCTTGCGCCGCAGGTACCCCGCGTAGACCTCGACCACGTTGAGGTCGGCCGACCGATTCCGCATCCCAGACGTGCTCCAGCAGCTCGGCCTTGGACACCACCTGCCCCGCGCGGCGCATCAGGTACTCCAGCAGGGCAAATTCACGGGCCGTTAGGTCAATATCGGTCTCCCCCCGGCGCACGGTATGAGCGGCCGGATCCAGGCCGAGGTCCCCGGCCGTGAGCACCGCGGGCCGCGGCCGGACGCCGCGGCGCAGCAGCGCGCGCAGCCGGGCGGCCAGCACCACGTAGGAGAACGGCTTGGTCATGTAGTCGTCGGCGCCGAGGTCGAGCCCGTCGGCCTGGTCGTACTCGCCGTCCTTGGCCGACAAGATCAGCACCGGCACCCAGTTGCGGTCGGCGCGCAGCCGCTCGCAGACCTGGTAGCCGGACAGCCCGGGCAGCATCAGGTCGAGCACCACCGCGTCGTAGCCGCCCTCCCGGGCCAGGTGCAGGCCGTCCACGCCGTCGTGGGCGACGTCGACGACGAACCCCTCGGCGGTCAGGCCGCGGCGCACGGCCGAGGCGAGCCGCCGCTCGTCTTCCACCACGAGCACCCGCATGGTCCCAGTGTGGCCTACCCGCCCGGTTCCCCGGGCCAGGCGCTCTCAGGGTGCTCACAGCGGCCGTGCGGCACTGTAGAGCGAGAGAAGCGCGCTACGCTATCGGGTGAGGTGTCATGGCTGGAGTTCCGAAGCTGTCGCGGCGGACCAGGTGGGCGATCCCGGTCGGCGCGCTCGCCATCACCGGCGCGGTGATAGGCGGGTCGCTGATCTCCGTCGCCCAGGCCTCGCCCGGGCTGCCGTCCCGGACCCCGGCCCAGCTGCTGGCCCAGGTCGCGGACTCGGTCACCCCGCCGCTGACCGGGACCGTGGTGGAGACCACCTCGCTCGGCCTGCCGAGCCTGCCCGGCACCGCGAACCCGACCTCGATCGCCTCGCTGCTGACCGGGTCGCACACGGTCCGGGTCTGGTACTCCGGCCCGCGGCACTTCCGGCTGGCCGTGCCCGAGCCGCTGAGCGAGACCGACGTGATCGCGGACGGCAACACGGCCTGGCAGTGGCAGAGCACGGCGAACGCGGTCACCGAGTACTCGCTGCCCGCTGCATGCCAGCAGCCCCGCAGACCGCGCCCACCACCGCCCCGCTCACCCCGCAGCAGGCGGCCCAGCAGGTGCTGGCCGCGGTGGGTCCGACCACCACGGTGAGCGTCGACAGCAACGTCACGGTGGCCGGCCAGCCCGCCTACGAGCTGGTGCTGGCGCCCAAGGACTCCCGGTCGCTGGTCGGGCAGGTCCAGATCGCCATCGACGGCAAGAACGGCGTGCCGCTGCGCCTGCAGGTCTACGCCCGCGGCGCGAGCAGCCCCGGCGTTCCAGGTGGGCTACACCTCCATCCAGTTCGTCACCCCGGCACCCGCCGACCTGACCTTCACCCCGCCGCCCGGGGCCAAGGTCAGCCACGTGACCCTGAGCGGCGAGCACGTCCGGCTCGGACCGGCACGCCGGGCGACGTCAGCACGATCGGGTCGGGCTGGCTGACCGTGCTCGACCTGCCCTCCGCCGGGCTGACCGCCCCGAGCGGCAGCGCGCCCGGCCCGGGCAGCGGGGGCTCGGTGACAGTACCTCCGGGGACAGTGCCGCGGTCGCTGAACGCGCTGCTCGCAGTCGGCCACGCCGGTGAGCGGCGCCTGGGGCAGCGGCCGGCTGCTGCGGACCAGCCTGGTCTCGGTGCTGATCACCGACAGCGGCCGCACGTTCGTCGGCGCGGTGCAGCCCAGCGTGCTGTACGCCGCGGCCGGCCAGGCCGCCACCGCCCCCCAGCGCAGGCACCTTGACCGCGATCTCGTCCACGCGGGCTGACCAAGCGGTTCCGCGGCGGCCAGCTGGCCGTCGACCACGTCGACCTGGCTGGTCCCGACAGGCGCGGTGTACGGCTTCCTCGGCCCGAACGGGTCCGGCAAGACCACCACGATCCGGATGCTGCTCGGCCTGGCCTTCCCGACCAGCGGCCA
Organism: uncultured Actinomycetes bacterium; assembly: GCA_963742795.1. GTDB lineage: Bacteria > Actinomycetota > Actinomycetes > Streptosporangiales > Streptosporangiaceae > Palsa-504. Next base: position 143,229 of record CAVUNL010000030.1, on the reverse strand, counting down.
GGCCGAGCTGCTCGGCGTGCCGGTGCCGGACGGCGCGAACCGGGTCCTGCACCGGGTCGGCTCGCTGGTCGAAGGGCCGGCCTTCTACCCGTTCCTGTCCGGCCGGGACAACCTGGCCCGGTACGACGCGGCGGACCGGACCGCCGACCCGCGCACCATGCCGGCCCGGATCAGCGAGGCGCTGGAACGGGTGGGCCTGCTGCCGGCGGCCCGCAAGCGGTACCGCCACTACTCGCTCGGCATGAAGCAGCGCCTGGCCATCGCGGCCAGCCTGCTGCGGCCCCGTGAGCTCATCATCCTGGACGAGCCGACCAACGGGCTCGACCCGCAGGGGACCCGGGAGGTGCGCGCGCTGGTCCGCCAGATCGCCGCCGACGGGACCACCGTGTTCGTCTCCTCCCACCTGCTGGCCGAGGTCGAGCAGGTCTGCACGCACGTCGGGGTGATGCGCACCGGCCGGCTGGTGTTCCAGGGCCCGCTGCCCGAGCTGCGCCGGACCGGCGCCGCCCGGGTCGTCGTGCAGACCGCCGACGCCGACGGCGCGGTCAAGGTGTTCGCCACCCTCGGCCTCACCGACACCCAGGCCGGACCGGACGAGGCCTCGGCCCTGCTGGGCGACGCCGAGCCGGAACGCGTCTGCGCCGAGCTCGTGCATGCCGGGATCGGCGTCCGCGGCTTCTCGGTCGCCGCGCCCAGCCTGGAGGACCTGTTCGTCGGGCTCACCGGGGAGGGTTTCGATGTCGACGGCTGAGAGTCTCCCAAGGGGGGTCTGGGGGGATGGGTCCCCCCAGAAACAGGGGGAGCCCGGCCGGGCCCCGGCTGCGCCCGCAGCCGCCCGTAACCCCGCCCGCGCCTGGCTGCGGCTGTTCGGCGCCGAGCTCCGGCTGGTCTTCGGGCGCCGGCGGAACCTGCTGCTGCTCGCCGTGACCGTGGTGTTCCCGGTCGTCATCGGGATCGCGCTGCGGGTGGCGGCGCCGCATCCGCAAGGCGGCAACGGCCCGGGGGTGGCGTTCTTCAACCAGCTGGCCGGCAACGGCGTGTTCCTGACCTTCATCGCGCTGTCCACCCTGCTCATCCTGGTCCTGCCGGTCGTGGTGGCGGTGGTGGCCGGGGACTCGGTGGCCGGCGAGGCCGGCTACGGCACGCTGCGCTACCTGCTCGCGGTCCCGGCCGGGCGGACCCGGCTGCTCGCGGTCAAGTTCGCCGCGATCGTGGTGTTCGGGCTGGCCGCCACGGCCATCGTGTCCGCGGTCTCGCTCGCGACCGGTGCCGCGCTGTTCCCGGTCGGGCCGGTGACGCTGCTCTCCGGCGCCACCGTGCCGCTGGCCGAGGGGCTGCTCCGGGTGCTGTTCGTCACGTTGTACGTGGCCGCGGCGATGGCCGCGCTGGGCGCGATCGGGCTGGCCATCTCGACCCTGACCGAGCACGCCATCGGCGCGATCGCCGCCATCGCGATCCTGGTGGTGGCCAGCGAGGTGGTGGACCAGGTGCCGCAGCTCGCGGCCATCGGGCCCTACCTGCCCACGCACTGGTGGCTGTCCTTCGACTCCCTCCTGCGCGCCCCGGTCGACACGTCCACCCTGCTCAAGGGGCTGCTGTCGTTCGGCGTCTACGCGGTCCTGTTCGGTTCCTTCGCCTGGGCCCGCTTCACCTCGGCCGACGTCACCAGCTGAGCCCGCCCGCGGGTCGTTCCCTGACATGTGCGTCCGATGTGTTATTGCGACCTAGTCGCAATAACTCCTAGACTGGCCCGGTGATCGAGTCCGGGGAGGTCGTCCAGGCCGCTGATCAGCCCGCCCGCCGAATCAGGAGGCGCCTGACCAGGATCCGCCAGGGACTGACCCCGGCCGAGTGGGCCCGCTTCGGCGGCATGGTCGCGACGGTGGTCGGGCTGAACGTGGCCGGCTGGGGCATGCTGGCCGCCGCCCTGGGCGGGCACTACCACATCGGCAAGACGACGGTCTTCGGCGTGGGCACCGGGGCCCTGGCCTACACCCTGGGCATGCGGCACGCGTTCGACGCCGACCACATCGCCGCCATCGACAACACCACCCGCAAGCTGGTCGGTGAGGGCAAGCGCCCGCTCTCGGTGGGGTTCTTCTTCTCCCTGGGCCACTCCAGCGTGGTTTTCGTGCTGGCCGTCCTGCTGAACTTCGGCCTGCGTGACGTGGACGCTCAGGTCAGGAACGGCGACTCGGGGCTGCACAACCTCACCAGCATCGTCGGGACCTGCGTGTCGGGGTTCTTCCTGTTCCTGATCGCCGCGTTCAACCTCGTCATCCTGGCCGGGATCATCAAGGTGTTCCGGCAGATGCGCGGCGGCGCCTACGACGACGACGCGCTCGAGGAGCAGCTGAACAAGCGCGGCCTGATGAACCGGTTCCTGGGCCCGCTGGCCCGCCGGGTCGACACGCCGTGGAAGATGTACCCGATCGGGCTCCTGTTCGGCCTGGGCTTCGACACCGCCACCGAGATCGCGCTGCTGGTCCTGGCGGGCACGGCCGTGGCCGGCGGCCTGCCGTTCTACGCCATCTTGTCGCTGCCGATCCTGTTCGCGGCCGGGATGAGCCTGTTCGACACCGCCGACGGCTGCTTCATGAACTTCGCCTACGACTGGGCCTTCGCCCGGCCGGTCCGCAAGGTCTACTACAACCTGACCATCACCGGCCTGTCGGTCTTCGTGGCCGTGTTCATCGGCGCGGTCGAGCTGCTCGGCCTGCTGGCCCAGGACACCAGCCTCAACGGCTCGTTCTGGACGTTCATGCAGACCTTCAACATCAACACCGCCGGCCTGTTCATCGTCGGGGTGTTCGTCCTCACCTGGGTCGTGGCCCTGGCCGTCTGGCACTTCGGCCGCATCGAGCAGAAGTGGGAAACCGGTCGCCCCCTCGCCCCCGACACTCCCGAATAACTGGCCTGCGGCTAGACCTTGAAGGTGAACTCGCCGCCCAGGTCCGGCTCGAGCGGCCGGGTGCTGACCACCGCGTCGGTGTTGAGCGGCCCGTAGATGTGCGGGTACGGCGCGTCCGAGCCGGGCACGAGCTCGTAGCGGATCTCGGCACCGACCCGGCCGGGGTCGATGACCAGCACGACCAGGTCCGGCACGCCCCGGTAGTAGGCGTTCGCCACGGGCGCCACCTGCCCGGCGGTCGAGGCGTGGATGAACCCCTCCTCGGCCAGGGTCCGGCCGCGGGTCGAGGTGGTGTACTGGCCGTCCCGCTGCGCCTGCGCCCAGTCTGGCGCGGTCGCGATGTGGTAAATCACGCGGTCGGCTGAGCCGGCGCGCCCGCCGACGCGCCCGCCGGCGCGTCCGTCGGCGCGACCGCGTGATCGCCCCGGGCCACGGCCACGAAGCCGAGCACCCCGGCCACCAGGAGCAGGAGCCCGCCGAAGGCGCCGAGCTTCTCGGCTCCGGCCGGCCCGTTCCCGTCGGAGACTGGGCCCAGCGTGAACTGATAGGCGGCGAAGATGAAGATTACGGCGATGCCGAACGCCGCGACCACTCCCGCCGCCCCGGCCCGCACCCACGGTGTGCGCGACACCACCAGCAGCACGGCCGCGACCACCGACAGGGCCGCCGCCACGACCAGCCCGATCCAGTTCCACGCGGCACCATGGCTGGAAAGGCTGAACAGTGACGCCGAGGCCTCGTAACTGCCGTCCGTGTTGTAGAAGTGGACGATCGAGAACGCGCAGGCCAGGACCGTGGCCAGCGCCCCCGCCGCGGCGCAGGCCGCAGCCAGCAGGCTGACCCCGGCCGGGCGGTCCCGTCCGCTCCCGGCCGCAAGCGCGCCCGTCGGCCCCGGCCCCGTCCCCGTCCCCGTCCCCGGGACCGTCCCCGGCGTCGTCCCCTGAGGTGCCATGGTCGGATGGTCACTGCCGGGCAACGGCGAAGTACCCCCGGAGCCGGACGCCACCGGACCAGTCAGCGGGAGCAGCGCCGTGGCCAGCGAACTGGTCGCCCACGCGCACGCGTCCGCAGTCAGCGCGGTCCGTTCCGCGAGGGTCCCGGCCGCCAGCTGGGTCGCCGTCCCGACGTCCATCCCCTGCGCCAGGTACCCCTGCAGGGCCGTCGGCACGCCCGCTCCGGCCGCCGTGATCAGCACGTTCGCCTCGCGCGGCGCGTCCGGCAGCATGTCCTTCAGCAGGTTCGTCAGCATCTGCGCGCTCGACAGCGCCTCGGCTCCGTACTGCGGATCCGCCGCGATCGTCCGCAGCGCGTTCAGCGCCTCACCGCGTGGATCCCATGGCGCACTGGCCATCCCAACCGCCCCCCTCTGGGCCTCTCCAGCAACACGACAACCAGCAAAACGACAACCAGCCAGACGACGACCGTACTATCACAAACCAGGACGGGCCGGCTACCAGGTGAAGTCTTCTTCCCAGAACTCGGTGACCCCGCGGACCGATGCGCGGGGCGCGTTCTCCTGGCCGCGCAGCTCGACCCGGCGGATCTTGCCGGAGATCGTCTTGGGCAGGTCGGCGAACTCGACCCGGCGGATCCGCTTGTACGGCGCGACCCGTTCCCGGCAGAACGCCATGATCGACTGGGCCAGCTCACCGGACGGCTCCCGCCCCGCGGCCAGCAGCACGTACGCCTTGGGCACGGCCAGCCGCAGCGGGTCCGGCGACGGGACGACCGCGGCCTCGGCCACCGCCTCGTGCTCGATCAGCACGCTCTCCAGCTCGAACGGCGAGATGCGGTAGTCCGACGCCTTGAACACGTCGTCGGTCCGGCCCACGTACGTGATGTAGCCGTCGGAATCCGAGGTGGCCACGTCGCCGGTGTGGTAGTACCCGCCCCGCATCGCCTCCGCGTCGAGCACGGGATCGTCCAGGTACCCGGTCATCAGCCCCAGCGGCCGCCGCGACAGGTCCAGGCAGATCTCCCCGTCCCGCCCCGGCTCGCCGCTCAACGGGTCGACCAGCACGACCGAGTACCCGGGCAGCGCGCGCCCCATCGAACCCGGCCGGACCTGCTGCCCGGGGGTGTTGCCGACCTGCGCGGTGGTCTCGGTCTGGCCGAAGCCGTCCCGCACCGTGATCCCCCAGGCCTTGCGGACCTGCTCGATCACCTCGGGATTCAGCGGTTCGCCGGCCGCCACGCATTCCCGCAGGAAAGACACGTCCGCCGCGCCCAGGTCGGCCTGCAGCAGCATCCGCCACACGGTCGGCGGCGCGCAGAACGTGGTCACCCGGCAGTCCCCCAGGGCGGCCAGCAAAGAACCAGCGGAGAACCGCGCCTGGTTCAGCACCAGGATCGTCGCCCCCGCGTTCCACGGCGCGTACACGTTGCTCCAGGCGTGCTTGGCCCACCCCGGGGAGGACAGGTTCAGGTGCACGTCGCCCGGCTGGATGCCGATCCAGTACATGGTGGACAGGTGCCCCACCGGATAGCTGACCTGGGTGTGCGCGACCAGCTTGGGCTGGGCCGTGGTCCCGGAGGTGAAGTACAGCAGCAGCGGGTCCCCGGCCCGCGTCACCCCATCCGGCACAAACGAGACAGGCCCCGCGAACGCGTCCGAGTACGAGTGCCACCCACGAACAAGACCGTCCACCACGATCCGCGTCCAGTCCCCGGCCAGCCCGTCGAACTTGGCCGCCGAAACCGCGTCGGCGACCACGTGCCGGACATCGCCCCGCACGAGACGGTCGGCCAGGTCGGCGGGCTGCAGCAGCGTCGAGGCCGGGATGATCACCGCGCCGAGCTTCATCGCGGCCAGGATGACCTCCCACAACGGCGCCACGTTGCCGAGCATGAGCAGCACCCGGTCGCCGCGCCGGACCCCGAGCCCCCGCAGCCAGTTCGCGACCTGCGCCGAACGCCCCGACAGCGAGCCGTACGACAGGCTCACGCCGGACCCGTCGTCGGAGACGATCCGCAGCCCGGGGCGGTCCGGGTGCTCGGCGGCGATCACGTCGAACCAGTCCAGCGCCCAGTTGAACTCGTCCAGGTCCGGCCACGCGAACTCGCGCCGCGCGGTGCCGTAGTCGGTCCGGTGGGCCAGCAGCAGGTCCCGCGCCGTCCGGAAGCCATCGGTGGCAGATACGGTCATGCGAATATCGTGGCAGTTCTCCGCCTCCAACGGGAGACCAGTGTTCCCGCGGCCCGGCGCGCCGGGCCGCGGGAACGGGTGACCTCAGCGGCAGAGTCCCGGCGGGACAGACGTCCCGCACGCGTTGCCGACGAACCGCACGCCGATTCCGGTGCGGTCCCAGCGGAGGTCCGCGGGGTGGTTACGGAAGGCGAAGTTGAAGGCGATCGTGTCGAAGTTGGGGTTGCTCCCGTGGCTGATCATCTTGGCGCTCAGCACCACGATGCCGCCGGAGTTGAACTGGCTCCCGCTGTTCCCGGTCACGCTGTTGCGCGCCACCCGGCTGAAGGTCGCGCCCAGCAGCAGGATGCCGCCGCCCTGGGTGGCTACCGGCGTCTCCTCGCTCTTCGGGCAGAACTTGTTGTTGCGGAAGACGGTGTTGTTCACGATGGCCACGTTGCCCGCGCCTCCCGGCTGCCCGTCGTCCAGGACCAGGATGCCCTGGCAGTTTCCGCTGACCCGGTTGCCGGTGACCTGGACCTCCCGGGCGTGCCGGACGAAGATCCCGAACTGGTTGCCGTAGGCCTGGTCGTCGCGCACCACCGTGTCGGCGTCCGGCGAGTCCCCCACGTAGAACCCGGCCTCATGGTTGCCGATCGCTACATCGTGGGCGAACAAGGTCCTGGTGGAGACGAAACGGGAAATGCCGTAGTCGCCGTCGTTGATGGCCACCACCCGGGTCACCGTCAGGCCGTCGGTCCCGTAGCCGAACACGCCGTTGCCCGGGAACCTGGTCACCAGCAACCCGGTCACCGTGTCGTCACGCACGGACCTGATCACCGCACCGGTCTTGGGGTTGACGCTCTTGGCCAGGATGCACACACCGGTCGGGCCGAACACGGCGTTGCACAGTGTCTTGGGGAAGGATTTCGGTGGCACGAGAACCGTTCCACCGAAGAAGTCCCCGGACCCGCGTAGCGTGATCCCGTCCGTCCGGATCTGCACGCTCTGGCGGTATACCCCGGGTTTGATCAGGACCGTGTCACCGGGACTCGCCCGGTTGACCGCGGCCTGGATGGACTGGCCCGGCCAGACCACGATCGTCCTGGATACCCCCGCTGATGCGGCCGTCGCCAGGCCCGCGCTAAGCCCGATCCCGAGCACAGCCGCGCATGCTGCCATGAGGAATCTGCGCATGCTCCCCTCCCTGCATCGAGGAAATGCCATACGAGCAGGAAGCGGATTCCCCCCATAGGCATCCCGACTTCAATGAACAATGAGACGCTAACCGCCCAAACGAGATTTATCAAGCCTCAACAGCATCAAACAGCGTTATCTTTACGGCCGCCGGTCCCGCGCGGGAAGATCGTTCTCGTGCGACTCAGACGGGACCGAACGACAGGTGGTGATCAGTGAACGAGCTGGAAGTAGAGGTAGACGCGGCCGAGGCCGGCCTGGACGCCGAGCGCCTCAAGCGCGTCGACGCGTTCTTCGCCGGCTACGTGGCCGACGGCAGGTTGCCCGGGTGGCTGCTGACGATAAACCGGCACGGCCGGCTGGCGCACGTGGCCCGGTGCGGGTCGCGTGACCTGGAGGCGGGGCTGCCGGTCACCGACGACACGGTGTGGCGGATCTACTCGATGACCAAGCCGGTCACCTCGGTCGCCGCGATGATGCTGTACGAGGAGGGCCGGCTGGCGCTCACCGACCCGATCAGCGCCTTCATCCCGGCCTTCAACGACGTCCGCGTCTACGCCGGCGGCTCGGACCTGCGCCCGGTGACCGTCCCCGCGGCCGAGCCAGTCCGAGTCTGGCACCTGCTCACGCACACCGCCGGGCTCACCTACGGCTTCCACCGGGTCCACCCGGTAGACGCCATGTACCGGGCGGCGGGCTTCGAGTGGGGCACGCCGCGCGGCGCGGACCTGGCCCAGGCCTGCGACCTGTGGGCCGCCCTCCCGCTGGTGTTCCAGCCGGGGACCGAGTGGAACTACTCGGTGGCCACGGACGTCCTCGGCCGGGTCGTCGAGGTGGCCTCCGGCCAGCGCCTGGACGAGTTCTTCGCGGACCGGATCCTGCGCCCGCTCGGCATGACCGACACCGCGTTCTGGGCCGGCCCGGCGGCCGAGCCGCGGCTGGCCGCCCTCTACGGCCCGGGACCGGACGGCCAGGCGACCCGGCTCGGCGCCCAGGGGTTCCGCAAAGAACCGCGCATGCTCAGCGGGGGCGGCGGCCTGGTGTCCACCGCGGCCGACTACGACCGGTTCACCCAGCTGCTGCTGCGCCGGCCGGACAGCCCGGCCGGCGAGCTCGACGGCATCAAGCTGCTGAGCCCGCGCACGGTCGGCTACATGACCCGCAACCACCTTCCGGGCGGCGTGGACCTGGAGACCTTCGGCCGGGCGCTGTTCGCCGAGGCCCCGTTCCGCGGGGTCGGCTTCGGCCTCGGCTTCGCCGTCCTCCTCGACCCGGTGCCGGGCAAGGTGGTCGGCTCCGCGGGCGAGATCTCCTGGGGCGGCGCCGCCAGCACCACGTTCTGGGTCGACCAGGAGGCGGACCTGACCGTCTCGTTCTTCACCCAGCTGCTCCCCTCCAGCACCTACCCGATCCGCGCGCAGTTGCGTCAGCTCATCTACCAGGCCCTGACCGACTAAAAAGATCAAAATCTTTCGGCCGAACGGAACGTGGTGCGTGCCCCGGTCACCGGCTCACGCCACCCGGCCCGTGATTCTGGCCCGCCCCGTGATTCTGGCCCGCCCCGTGATTCTGGCCCGCCCCCTGATTCTGGCCCACACTGACCAGCCCGGTCTCGTAGGCCAGCACGACGGCCTGGACCCGGTCGCGCAGCTGGAGCTTGGCCAGGATCCGGGCCACGTGGGTCTTCACCGTCGCCTCGCTCAGGGTCAGCTCCGCGGCCAGCTCGGCGTTGCTCAGCCCCCGGGCGATCAGGCCGAGTACCTCGAGCTCGCGGGGCGTCAGCACGGACAGGTCGGCGCTCACCTCGGCCGCCGAGGGCTGCTGCCCGGCGTACCGCTCGACCAGGCGGCGGGTGATCGACGGGGCGAGCAGCGCGTCGCCGGAGCGCACCAGCCGGACGGCGGCGATGAGGTGCTCGGGGGACACGTCCTTGAGCAGGAAGCCGCTGGCCCCGGCGGACAGCGCGGCGTACACGTACTGGTCCAGGTCGAACGTGGTCAAGATGATGATCCGCATGTCCTGGCCGCACCGGGACGCGAGGATCCGCCGGGTCGCCTCCAGCCCGTCCATCTCGGGCATCCGGATGTCCATCAGCATGACGTCCGGCCGGTGCTTGAGCGCGGCGGCCACCGCCTCCCGGCCGTCCGCGGCCTCGGCCACCACCGCGATCCCGGCCGAGCTCAGGATCAGCCGGAACCCGCTCCGCACCAGCATCTGGTCATCGGCAATGACCACCCGGGGTGCAGCCGCCGGATCCTCGCTCGTGCTCACGTCCGCGCCGCCTGAAACTCCGGTGCCACCGGCACGTCCCTCGCGCCGGGCTCCACCCCGGCCGCCGGCTCCACCCCGGCCGCCGCTCCACCCCCGCCGCGGCTCCACCCCGGTCACCGGCTCCACCCCCGCCGCCGGCTCCACCCCGGTCACCGGCTCCAGCGGGATCCGCGCCGCCAGCCGCCAGCCGCCGCCGGGGCGCGGCCCGGCGTCCAGCTCGCCGCCGTAGACCGCGATCCGCTCCCGCAGCCCGATCAGCCCGCGCCCGCCAGCGCCCGGGCCCGGTCCCGGCGGCGCGACGGGCGGCCCCGAGCCGGCCGGCGGGCCGTCGTCGGACACCGTGATGAGCAGGTCCCGCGGGCCGTAGTCGAGGCGGACCGTGGTCCGGGCCTGCCCCGCGTGCTTGATCACGTTGGTGAGAGCCTCCTGGACGACCCGGAAGGCCGCCAGGTCGACGCCCGGCGGCAGGTCCCGCGGCATCCCGCCCGGAGCCTCGACGGACAGCTCGGCCGGCACCCCGGCCGCGCAGACGCGGCTCAGCAGGGCCGGGATCCGGGCCACGCCCGGCTGCGGGGTCAGGGCCATATCGGGCGGCGAGGCCGCGGTCGCGGCCGGCGCCGGCACCTGCGCCGCGTCCCCGGTGCCTTCCCCGGAGGGCGCCAGCAGGCCCAGCAGGTGCCGCAGTTCGGTCATGGCGGTCCGCCCGCTGGCCTCGACGGCCAGCAGCGCCTCGCGGGCCTCGCCCGGCGAGCTGTCCAGGACCCGCCGCGCCGCGCCGGCCTGCACCACCATCACGCTCACGTTGTGCGTCACCACGTCGTGCATCTCGCTGGCGATCCGGGCCCGCTCCAGCGCCACGGCGCGGCGGGTCTCGGCCTCGTGCCCGGCCTCCGCCACGCGCAGGCGCTCGGCGGACTCCCCGGCCCGGCGGCGCCATACGCGTATCGCGATTCCGACCGCCACTGTCGGCAGCAGTACCAGCAGCGCGCCAAAGCGTTCCGGCACCGGGGGCGAGGTGTTCGGGTAGGCCGCCGTCACGATGACCGCCGCGGCCAGCACGCTGAGCAGGGCCGCACGGCGGAACGGGCTGTAGGTTACCGCACTGTACGCTGCGCAGATCACGGCCGCGAACGTGATCGACGTCGTATGCCCGCTGGTGGCGATGACCGCGACCATGATCACGCAGAACGAGGTGATCGGGTAGATCCGCCGGAACGCCAGCGGCGCGGTAGTCAGCGCCGCGCCCAGCAGGGTCCCTAGCGACGGCCACGCTCCACCCGGCGCAGAGCCGATGACAAACGGATTGATCTTTATCCCTGGCCGGGCGACGACGGCGCCGTACGGCCCGCTGTTGGTCCGGGCCGCCGCGATCACGGCCACCACGGCGGCGATCGTGGCCACCGCGGCGATGACCGCGTCGGCGGCCCGGGCGCTTCCGGACACCCTCGGCCGTTCCTCGGCCAGGAAGAAGAAGCCTGCCGCACGGCGCACCGGGCCCGCCCGCCGTCCGCTGCTTCCGTCCTGTGCCACCTCCTCATTGTCGTCCCGCCCGGCGGGAACGCCATCATCCGCCGGGGTTATCCGGCGTACATACTCCGGATGAGAGCCAGCCGGATGCGGTACTGAAGATGCGCCCGCCGGCCGACGTGCGGTCCGCGGGCCCGGCCGTACGGTCCCGGACATGGATACTCTTGTGCGGCTCACCGATGTGAGCAAGACCTATGACAGCGACGGGGCGCCGGCCCTGGCGCACGTCACCATGGACGTCAGCCAGGGCGAGTCGCTTGCGGTGATGGGACCGTCCGGCAGCGGCAAATCGACCCTGCTCAACCTGATCGCCGGGCTGGACCGGCCGACCGGCGGCGACGTCACGGTCGGCGGCGAGCGCGTTGACAAGCTCAGCGAGACCGGCCTGGCCCGGTTCCGGCGGCGCCAGGTCGGGATGATCTTCCAGTTCTTCAACCTGCTTGACGATATGACCGTGCTGGACAACGTGCTGCTGCCGGCCCAGCTGGCCGGGATGCCGACGGCCCAGGCCCGCGCCCGGGTCGGCGACCTGCTGACCGCGCTGCGCATCGAGAAGCACCGCAACGCCTACCCGGCCCGGCTGTCCGGCGGGGAACGGCAGCGGGTGGCGATCGCCCGCGCGCTGGTCAACCGGCCCGCGCTGCTGCTGGCCGACGAGCCGACCGGGGCCCTGGACACCGCGACCGGGGAGGAGATCGGCGCGCTGCTGCTCGACCTGAACTCCTCCGGGCAGACCCTGATCCTGGTCACCCACAACCCGGACCTGGCCGCCCGCTACGCGCGCCGGGTCATCGAGATCGTCGACGGCCGGGTGGCCAGCGACGCCGCCGCGGGGGCGCGGCGATGAAGGCCATCCCGGCCGTGGGGGCCGCCCGCAGCGGGCTGTCCGGACGGCGTGTGCAGACCGTGGTGATCGGCCTGGTCCTGCTGATCTCGACCGCCGCCTCGACGCTGGCCTTGGGCCTGCTGGTCGACTCGAACGCCCCGTTCGATCACGCGTTCGCCGCCCAGCACGGCTCGGAGGTAACCGCGACCGCCCAGGCCTCCGCCGCCCAGCTCGCCGCTACGGCGAAACTGCCGGAGGTGACCGCCGCCGCCGGCCCTTTCCCCGAGACGACCATCACCGCTACGGTCCCGTTCACCCCGCCGCCCGGCCAGGGCCCGCCCGGTGTCTTCCAGCAGCAGCTGACCCTCGTCGGCCGCGCGTCGCCAGGCGGTCCGGTCGACGACCTCACGCTGCAGTCCGGCCACTGGCCGACACAGCCGGACCAGGTCGTGCTCAATGACGTCCGCGGCCCGGGCGAGGCGATCGGGACCAAGCTCACCGTGACCGGCGTGCCCGGGTCACCTCACCTCACCATCGTCGGCGTCGCCAACTCGATCACCCAGACGGCTGCGGCCTGGGTGCTGCCGTCCGAGGTCGGCGCGCTGCGCGCCCCGGGAACGCCGGACGTCAGCCAGATGCTGTACCGCTTCGCCCGCGCCGCCACCGGTAACCAGGTCAACGGGGACATCGCGGCGGTCCGCGCCGCGCTGCCTCGCGGCTCCGTACTCGGCGCCCAGTCCTACCTGACCGTCAAGCTGCAGGACACGAGTTCGATCGCGCCCTGGGTCCCGTTCATCGTCGCGTTCGGGGTGATGGGGCTGCTGCTGTCGGTGCTGATCGTGGCCAACGTGGTCAGCGGGGCCGTGGTGGCCGGGACGCGCCGGATCGGGGTGCTGAAGTCCATCGGGTTCTCGCCGGGGCAGGTGGTGGCCTCGTACGTGATCCAGGTTGCGGTCCCCGCCTTCCTGGGCTGCGTGCTCGGCGTGATCGGCGGCAACCTGCTCTCCGTGCCGCTGCTCAGCCAGACCGCGCAGGTGTACGGCGTGGGCGCGCTGGCCGTCCCGGTATGGGTCGACGTGGCCGTGCCGCTGGTCATGCTCGCCCTGGCCGGCGCCGCCGCGGTCCTGCTCGCGCTGCGCGCGGGCCGGATGAGCGCGGTGCAGGCCATCGCGACCGGGCGTGCGCCGCGGCCGAAGCACGGTTACGCCGCGCACCGGGTGCTGGGCCGGGGTCCCTGGGCCCGGCTGCCGCGGTCGGTGACCATCGGCCTGGCCGGGCCGTTCGCGCGCCCGACCCGGACCGCGATCACCCTGGCCGCCATCTTGTTCGGCGGGATCGCGGTGACGTTCGGCGCGGGCCTGGGCATATCGCTGAACCGGGTCTACAACGACCTGTCGCACTCGGCGACCGAGCCGGTGCAGGTGAACATTCCGGGCGCGCCCGGGCAGAATGGCGGTGGCGGTCAGGTGACGGCCGCTCCGGGTTCGGGTCCGGGGCCGGCCGTGCCGAGCCTGGCCGCGCAGGAGCGGGCGGTCACCGTCGCGCTGCGCGCCCAGCCTGGCACGCTTCGCTACGTGGCCGAGTCCGACGACCAGATCAGGGTCCTGGGCCTGTCCGACCGCCTGTCCCTGATCGGCTTCGGCGGCGACGCCAGCTGGACCGGTTACGCGCTCATCGCCGGCCACTGGTACTCCGGCGCCGACCAGGCAGACGTGAACACGGGCTTCCTCGCCCAGACGGGCACCAAGGTGGGAGACAGCTACACGCTCACCTCGGGCAATCACCAGGTCACCATCCACATCGCCGGGGAGATCTTCGACCCGGGCGGCGGCAACGCGGAGATCATCGCCAGCCAGTCCACCCTGGCCGCCCTGGATCCGGGCCTGGCCCCCGATCAGTACGACGTGGCGCTGACGCCAGGCACCAACGCCCAGGCCTACGCGGACGCGCTGGGCGCCAAGCTCGGACAGCCCTACCAGGCCCAGGCCAACGGCAGCAGCTCCTCGCAGTTCTTCGTCATCATCGGGCTGGTCGCGACGCTGACCCTGCTGCTGGTCGCCGTGGCCGGGCTCGGCGTGCTCAACACGGTCGTGCTGCAGACCCGGGAGCGGGTGCACGACCTCGGCGTGTTCAAGGCGATCGGCATGACCCCGCGCCAGACCATCGCCATGGTGGTGTGCTCGGTAGCCGGCATCGGCCTGGTCGCCGGCCTGATCGCGATCCCGGCCGGGATCGCCGTGCACAACTACGTGCTGCCGGTCATGGGCCACGCCGCGCAGACCGACGTGCCGCCCTCCGTACTCAACGTGTACCAGCCGGCCGAACTCGTCCTCCTGGCCCTGTCCGGTCTGGTCATCGCCGTCGCCGGAGCGCTCGGCCCGGCGGGCTGGGCGGCCAGGACCCGCACCGCGTCCGCGCTGCGGGCGGAGTAACGAAACGCTAGAGGGCGGCGCACCGGACACAGGTCCGCGCCGCCGGGCGGGCCGCCAATCGGTCATCCCCGATTGGCTGCCCGCACCGTTCGCACACGCCGTAGCTCCCGGCCTCCAGCCGGCCGAGCGCCGCGTCCGCCGCCGCTAGCTGCTCCCGCGCCTGCTCGAGCAGCGCGGCGGTGTGCTGCCGTTCGAAGGCCAGCGTCGCGCCCTCCGGATCGTGCTCGTCGTCGGTCCCGCCCGCGCTCGCGGCCTCCGCGATCCCGGCGAACTCCCGCTCCAGCGCCGCGATCCGCTCCCGCACGCGACCCCTCTCGGCCAGCAGCATCTCCCGCGCGGTCGCCATAGTCCCGACCATAACCCCATGTCATATTCCCGCCGGATCCAAGCCGGTCCCGGGCCAATCGTCGCTGCGCCATGAGCGCGCGTTTCCGCGGATTTGTCAAACGCTTCGGTTAGACACGTCCATATTCTACATATGAGCAGCAAGATTAACGCTATCAGACTTTTTTCGAACATACTAGTTACAAGTTCATCGTACGCGTTGTGTCCGGTTTGGACAGGTGAAGTCCGATAGAGTCCCTGACTTTTACCTGACTTCTCAGAAGTCTCCTACTGCTGTGTCCCTGGCCCTCGCGCGCGCGAGGGCTACGAACTGAGGCCCGGAGCGCAGCCGACCTGCGCAATGAGGCATTGGCTGCACTCGCAACCACGACAATCGAGCGCGACGAGGTCATGTTCCGGTCACTGGGCACGAGTCCCAGGAGCACCAGTGGCGGCCTAATCTCACCTGATGTTTAACAACCGCCAAAGGATCGCTAACCAGGTTGAACTCGTAGTGGATGGGATCACCAGAGCTCCCCGCGGCGCACCGAGAAGGTGACCCCCCGGACCGCCTCAAAGCCCCGGCCGCCCGTGCCGCCGTAGCGCCGCCGCAGGTCCCCTGACCGTGATAACGCCGTTGTCGTGCCAGCTAACATCCCGCCGGACCAGCGCGCCCGCCGGTGCCCGCCATCACCAGTCCCGGTGACATCCGCCCAGGCCGCCCTTGACAAACCTCACCTCCGTCCGGACGCCGGACCGAGCCGCTGTTCCCAGCCGGCCCCCCGCATCACGACCGCGAAAACGCTGGCGCTGCTGGCCGCGGCCAGCAGCGCCAGCACCCTGGGGTGCTCCCGAAAGGGCGCGGTCAGCGGGTACGGACGGGCAGGCGGAACCATCGCCGGACGCAGCGACCGCGACCACCGCGACCACCGCGATCGCGAGGGCTCGCCGCGGCCAGGCCGCCGCAGCCGGCCGATCCCGTCAACGGGATCGTGACATCCGAGACCGCCGCTTCGCAGAGGCAGCTGCGCCGACGACGGCGATGAGCACCAGCACCGTGGACCACGTGGCAGCCTGGCTAGCGGACGCGAACCACTCCATCCACGCCAGCGCCCCGGTCAGGACAAGAACGAACGCCACCTCGGACAGGCGCACGCTGAGCTTGTCCCCGGTCCACCAGCGGCGCACCCAGCCAGTACCGGCACGATCATCCTGAGATCCAGCGCGTTGCGAGTTCTTCATAACAGACTCCCTCCAGTCACGTCCCCGGGATGAACCCGGGCTCATAGGAAGCCTGCGCTGGGGGCCTGAGGTGAGGCTGATGTGGCGCTGAGGTGGCAGGCCTGGCGGCATGGCGCCATAGCAGTGCGGCGGCCCGGCCGGCGTCGGCTGAAGGACGTACGGTTGGGCTTATGGAGGTGCGGTTGTTCGGCGAGCTCGAGGCGCTGCAAGCGGGCGTGCCGGTGCCGGTGCGCGGGGCCAAACAGCGGGCCTTGCTGGCCCTGCTGGCCCTCCAGCGCGGGAAGCCGGTCAGTTCCGACCGCCTGATCGACCACCTGTGGGGCGACGGGGAAGTGGCGAAGCCGGCGAATGCGTTGCAGGCTCAGATCGCCCAGCTGCGCCGCAGCCTGGGATCGGCGGCGATCGTCACCTCAGAAGGCGGCTACGCCCTTGGTATAGGTCCCGACGATGTGGATGTCGTTCGCTTTGAGCAGCTCGTCGCGACCGGACGGCGGCTCGTGGAGGAGGGCGAGGTGGCGTTGGCGTCAACCGCGTTGGGTGAGGCGCTGGCGCTGCGGCGGGGGGAGCCGCTGGCCGAGTTCGCCTATGCCGGCTTCGCGGATGCCGAACGGGCGCATCTGGACGAGCTAACCCTGGTGGCGATCGAGGCTCGCGCCGGCGCGGATCTGGTGTTGGGGCTCCATGGAGAGCTCATCGGGGAGCTGGAAGCCTTGTGCCGCGAACATCCGTTGCGCGAGCGGCTGTGGGAGCTGCTGATCCTCGCTCTGTACCGGGCCGGGCGCCAAGCCGAGGCCCTGCGCGCCTACACCGTAGCTCGCGAGCGGTCAGTCGACGAGTTGGGGATCGAACCCGGTCGCGCCTTGCGAGAACTGCAGGCCCGAGTCCTGGCCCAGGACCCCGCGCTCACTCTGCCCGATCCGGCAGGACCGCCCACGCTGCGGGCGGCGACCGGGCCGACGGCAACCGGCAACCTGCGGGCGCAGCTGAGCAGGCTCATCGGGCGCGAAGCCGAGCTGGAACAGCTGCTCGAGGTGGTCCACGCTCACCGGCTCGTGACGCTGGTCGGCCCTGGCGGCGCGGGCAAGACCCGTTTGGCGATGGAGGCGGCCGCCGTGCTACGCGAAGAGCACCGAGACGGCTCCTGGCTGGTCGAGCTGGCCGGCGTCGCCGAACCCGGGGGGGTGGCGTCGGCCGTGGCCGTCGCGCTCGGAGCGAGCGCGTCGGCGGTTCCCGGCCGTCAGCCCGCGGGGTCGACCGTCGAGCTCATCGTGCGCCACCTGGCCGGACGGTCATTGGTCGTCGTGATCGACAACTGCGAACACGTCATCGGTCAGGCGGCCGCCCTGGCCGACATCCTGGTCGGATCGCTGCCTACGCTTCGATTGATCACGACCAGCCGCGAGCCGCTTGGCGTTCCCGGTGAAGTTCTGGTGGCGGTGGGTGGTTTGGCCCCGCCGGCCGCCGTCGAGCTGTTCGTCGATCGCGCCCGAGCGGTACGACCCGGATTCACCGGAGACGAACGCAGCCGCCAGGTCATCGAGGACATCTGCCTGCGGCTGGACGGCCTGCCCCTAGCCGTCGAGCTCGCCGCCGCTCGCCTTCGGGCGCTGCCACTGGCCACCCTGGCGGAACGCCTCGAGGACCGCTTCCGGCTGCTCAGCCACGGCGCCCGCACCGCCATGCCCCGCCAGCAGACGCTCCGCGCCGTGGTGGACTGGAGCTATGACCTGCTGTTCTCCGACGAACGCCGCCTGTTCTGGAGGCTGGCCACCTTCACTGGCGGCTGCGGGCTCACCGCGGCCGAGGCCGTCTGCGCCGACGAGCAGCTACCCGCCGGCGAGATCCTCGATGTCCTGAGCCGGCTGGTCGACAAGTCCCTCGTCATTGCCCCCGATGACGAAGGCGAGGCCTGGTACAGCCAGCTCCAGACGCTGTGGCAGTACGGCAGGGACCGGCTCGCCGAATCCGGTGAAGCCGACACCATGCGTGCCCGCCACGGGGCGTACTACCGGCAGCTGGCGAAGGATGCCCACGAGGGTCTGCGAGGCGCCACCGCGCCGATGTGGCGGGACCGTCTCACCCCGGAGGTGGGCAACTTGCGGGCCGCGCTCGACTGGTTCATCGCCATCGGCGATGCCGACGCTGCGCTGGCGCTCGCGTCGGGGATGGCCTGGCTGTGGTGGATCAACACCGACTTCGCGGAAGGAGCGCGCTGGCTAGCTGATGCCCTCGGCACGGAGGGACCCCGTCGTGGCGAGCTCGCCGCGACCGCGCACATCTGGCACGGCTATTGCGTGGGGATGTCGTCCAGCCCAGCGGCGGGTGCGATTGAATGCGAGCAGGCCGTCGCTGACTTGAGGGCCAGCGACGACCCGGGTGGCCTGGCGTACGGGCTGGTGCTTTGTGCCTCGGTGCTGGTGCGGGCGCACGAGTTCGAACGATCACTCGAGCTGTTGGCCGAGGCCCACGATCTGCTGCAAGCGGCCGGCCACGGCTGGCTCCTCGCCGCGCACGACCTGATCCTGGCCTGGAACCTGGCGTTCCTGGGACGACTGGAGGACGCGGAGTCAGCCGCCCGCTCCAGCGTCAAACGCTTCGACGCCGAGGGAGAGGTCCTGGTGGTCGTCTCTCCGTTGAACTCCCTCGCGGGCATCGCCGCGGCCCGGGGCGACCTCGGCGCGGCCTCGGCGGCCTACGAAGCGCTCCTGGAGCGATGCCGCGCTACCGGGCAGCGCCTCTACGTCCCGTTCACCCTTCTCGCTCTCGCCAGGCTACGGGCCAGGCAAGGCGACGACACCCTCGCCGACCGCCTGTACGACGAGGCGATCGCATCCGGCTTCAACCCGTGGCTGTCCGCCGACGCGATGGTCGGTCAGGCAGCGGTCGCCCGTCGCCTCGGTGACCTGACGCGGGCGCGGGCGCTGCTCGACAGGGCAGAGGATCAGTACCGGGCGGCGGATCTTCCCGCCGGCCAGCCCCTGGTACTCGCCGGGCTGGCATGGTGGGCGCTCGCCGCCGGCTGCCCCAGCCGACGCCACCGTCTTCGCCGGCCAAGCCGCCGCCTCCCCTAGCGGGGACCCGGTGACTCAACTGCTCGCCGATACCGCCGTGGCTGCAGTCAAGGCGATCACCGACCCCACCCCTCCCAACATCAACGCGTTCCTTGCCCTCGCCCAGCAGCGCGCGTCCGGTCCGGCCTACCTATCCCTCACCGACGCGCCAGATGTCGCCGCGCTCGCGGCCCGCCTCGCGCGGCCGCCCTCAGCATCACCTCAGCGCCACCTCAGGTCACCCGAGCAACCTGGCGATCATGAAGCCAACGCCCGGCTGGCCCCGCAGCCACCATGATGGCCTGAGCGATACCGGGCCGGCGGTCGAGGATCACGGCCGTGTGGTGACGACAAGCCGGCGGGCGGTCGGGGTTCTACCGCCAAGCGCAGCGAGCCGTCGAGGTCAGCGTGCGGGCCGCCGAGCAGATCCTCGCCGACCGTGCCGGCATCGAGAAAATCTGGCGGCTGCGCCTGGAACGCGCCCAGATCGACGTCGGCCGGGCCCGGCGCTGTTACCGGCTGGCCGAACCGGACAACCGCCTGGTGGTCCGGGCGCTGGAAAAAGACTGGGAAGCCGCCCTCGCCGCCCAGCAGCAGCTGACCGAGGACTGGCACCGCTTCTGCCAGAGCGCCCCGCCAGCGCTGACCACGCAGCAGAAGGCCGCGATCACCGCCGCCGCGGCCGACCTTCCGGGCTTGTGGGCGGCACCGAGCACCACCGACGCCGACCGCAAAGAAGTGATCCGCGCCGTCATCGACGAGATCACGATCGCGATCCGCGGCCGTAGCGAACTCGTCGACGTCACCGTGGGCTGGGCCGGCGGACAGCAGACCCACGAGGTGATCCGCGGGCCGATCCAGCGGTTCGAAGACCTCAGTTACTACCCGCATCTGGCCAAGAGGATCACCGAACTAGCGGGCGCGGGCTGGGATCCCGGGCGCATCGCCGACCAGCTCAACACCGAAGGGTTCCTTCCGGCTCGCGGTGCCGGACCGATCCGCCACCGCCTCATCACGCAGATCCTGCACCGCGCCGGAGCGCCGATCACCCACCAGCGCCGGCCCCTGCCCGCCCACCCCGACGACGCACCGGGGAAACACGAATGGTGGCTGCCACTGCTCGCGGCCGAACTCGGCGTGACTACCGGCACCATTCGCAAGTGGCTGCACCAGGGACGCATCGCCGGACGGCAGGAAACCCGGCACCCGCACCGCTGGATCGTCCACGCCAATCCCGGCGAACTCGCCGAACTCCGCGCCCACATCGACCGTATCCGCGGCCGGACCACCCGTGTCCACCCCAAATTCGCCGACGAGACCCCGAATAACATCACACCGGCGCAGTCTGCTTGACAAATGGAAAACCGTCTTCACTGGGTGAGGGACGTGACTTACCAGGAGGACAAATCGCTGGTCAGGACGGGAAACGCGCCCCGTGTAATGGCGTCACTGCGCAGCCTGGCCATCAGCCTGCTGCGCCTCGACGGCCACATCAACATCGCCGCTGCCAACCGCCACCACGCCCGCGACCCGCAGCGGACGCTAAAGCTGTTCCAGACCGCATGAACGCTCACATTTTCGCCAAGCTCGGCATCACCACCCGCGCTGAACTCGCCGCACATTCAACCGCCCGCCGAAATGCATGATCATGCGCTCGCGGCGGCACGTCCTTCCTGATCGTGGACAGTTCCTGTTGCTATTGAGGCTGTCGCACAACTTCCGAACGGGCTTTGTCAAGTCGGATGTTCGGGACATTTCGCCCATAATCTGACCGCTTGATCCGGACATTCGGCCATGTTCCGGGCGCAGGTTGGGGGTTGACACCGAGTCATGGAGGGCTATGCGACAGCCTCTATTACCACATTAAGTGTCCACGTTAATCTGCCGGCCGCGCGCGGCCGGCCGCAACGCCCTCTATTCGTCATGCCTGCCCGGGCGGCGAGTTCAACGCGCCGCCCCGGAGCGGCCCCCGGCCGCCTGCCCCGGGCCAGCCGCCGACCCCGGGGTCCTCGCCGCATACCCCAGGGGTACTGGGACGGCCTGACCAGGGACGCCCAGGGACTGGCCCAGGTGCGCGCCGCGCTACCCCCGGAACGCGAGCCAGGGGGCGGCCAGGGCTGCCACAGGCGCGCCGCGCCGCCCCGGGCCGGGATCGTGATTGCAGTACCAAACCCGCCACTCACAACGGAGTTGGCGGGCGTGACCTCGGTAAACCCGACACAAGGAGAGAAGCCATGACCATCACCAAGATTCTCGACGACAACGCGGAGCGGACCATCCGCAGCCGGATTCGCCGCCGGATGCTGCTCGTCCTTCCGGTCGCCGCCGTGGCCGCCGTGGCCCTCGCGGCATGCAGCTCGCCCAGCACCTCCTCCGCAGCCGCCGGCAGCAGTCCCGCAGCCGCAGCCGCCGCCGCGGCCGGGCTCAGCGTGAAGACCGCGGCGATCGGCAGCGCGACGGTGCTGACCAACGCCAAGGGCTTCACGCTGTACGCGTTCTCCCCCGACACCTCCACCACGTCCAAGTGCGTCGGGACCTGTGCGCACATCTGGCCGCCGGTCCTGGGACCGGTGACCGCAGCCGGCGTCAACGGCACGTTTGGCACGATCCACCGGGCTGACGGCACCACCCAGGCCACTTACGACGGGCACCCGCTGTACACCTACGTCGGTGACACCGCCCCCGGGCAGACCAAGGGCAACGGCATAAAGGGGCTGTGGAGCGAGGTCACCACCTCCGGTAGCGCGGCATCAGCCGGTGGCTCCGGTGGCGGCGGCTACTGAGCAGGCCGGGCGAGCGAGTACGGCGAGGGAACGGACCAGTGCGATGACACGACTAGGAACGATGATCAGGCGCGGAACGACGCCGGCCTGCAACCGCGCAGGAACACCCCGAGCCGACTGACTGGCCGGCCGTCGCGCTGCGGCTTTCCGGTGCCGCGCTGCTGATCGCCACCGCAGCGATCCACCTGGATCTCTACGTGACCGGCTACCGGACGATCCCGACCATCGGCTGGTTGTTCCTGCTGCAGGTGATCGCCGCCTTCGGCCTGGGGGTCGCCGTACTCGCAACCGGGGGTCAGCGCGTCAAGGGCGGATGGCTGGCCGCGGCGGCCGGAGCCGGCTTCGCCCTGGCGACCCTCGGCGGCTACCTGCTGACGGTCTGGATCGGGCTGTTCGGGTTCAGGGAAGTCCGCACGACTGCGGGCATCGTCGCGGGCTTGATCGAGGTGGCCGCCTTCGCCGTGCTCGCCGCGCTCACCCTCACCCTGGCCGGCGCCCCGGCGCAAGGCGGCCAGGCCAGGTTTCCCGCCCGGATCCCGGCGTCGATCCTCCGAGCAGCCGCGGTGATCACTACGGCCGTAACGATCGCGGCGCTGGCGCTCCTAGGTGTCGCGGTTACCGGGGCCAGTTCGACGGCGGCCGCCGGGATGAGCGCCGGACTGAAGACCATCACGATCAGGGGAGCGACGGTGCTGACCAATGCCAAGGGCTTCACCGTCTACTGGTTCGGCCCCGATACGCCCAACTCATCGAAATGCTACGGAAGCTGTGCCGCGTACTGGCCGCCGGTGACCGGCACCGCCACGGCCAGCCCGGGCCTGCCGGGCCGGGTCGGCACGATCACCCGCACCGGCGGCGCCCGTCAGCTCACCTACAACGGGCATCCGCTGTACACCTACATCGCCGACACCGCCCCCGGCCAGGCCAGCGGCAACAACATCAACCTGAACGGCGGGCTATGGCACGAGGTGCTCGCCTCGCCGTGACGGCCAAGGGCACCAAGGGCCGGCCGCCGGAACGGCCGGCCCCACGGCCAACGACACCAAGGGCCGGCCGTCGGAACGGCCGGCCCCGGCGGCCAGCGAGGCACCGCGAGGGCCGGATAAGCCAACGCTAGGTCCTCGGCTGGCCGTCGTGCCCGGGCTGCGCCAGCGCGACGTGCAGTTCGCGGCGGGACGTGATGCCGAGCTTGGTGAAGATCTTGCGCAGGTGCCACTCGACCGTGCGCGGGGACAGGAACAGCTGGGTCCCGATCTCGGAGTTGGTCCGGCCGTCGCGGGCCAGCCGGGCGATGGAGCTTTCCTGGGCGGTCAGCGTGCTGGCGGTCCCGGGAACCGGCTTGCGGACCGACTCGCCGGTGGCCAGCAGCTCGCGGCGGGCCCGTGCGGCGAACGCCTCCATGCCCATCGCGTCCAGCATGTCGCAGGCGGTGTGCAGCTGCTCGCGCGCGTCGACCCGCCGGTTCTCGCGGCGCAGCCATTCGCCGTACAGCAGGTGCCCGCGGGCGACCTCGGAGCGCATCCGGGTCTTGGCCAGGTGGCCGATCGACTCCCGGTACCAGTTCTCCGCCGCCTCGTCGCCGGCGAGCTCGGCGATGAGGGCGCGGGCCCGGGCCTCGATACCCAGCGCCCACGCGGTGGGGGTCACCCGCACCCGCCCGGAAGCCGACGCCAGCGCGGCCTGAGCCAGCCCGGCGTCGCCGGTCCTGGCCGCCGCCTCGGCCAGCTCGGACAGCACGAGGGGCCCGTAGCCGATCGGGTGGAGCCCGAACGCCCGCCGGGCGGCGTCCAGCGCGGCGTCGTGCCGTCCCAGGCCGTTGTACAGCACCGAGCGTGCGTAGACGCAGAAATCGACCATCAAGCCCAGGCCGCTGGCGGCCGAGGCGTCGGAGACGGCCTCGATCAGCGCCACCGCTTCGTCTTCCCGGCCCCGCCAGGTAGCGATCATCATCTCGGCCAGGGCCACGGGCGGGTTCCCGGTCGCCTCGGCGATCAGGTGATCCTCCTCCATCAGCCGCGCCGCCGCGGCCAGCTCGCCCATGGCGGTCTGGGCGGAGGCCAGGTAGTTGAGCGCGAACTGCAGGTGCACCAGCGCGCCGGTGTTCCGCGCGAACCGGACCTGGGCGGTGGTCAGCGCGTACCAGGACTCGTCGTCGCACAGTTCCAGGCCGATGAGGTTGATGGCCGTTCCCGCGGTGAGCCAGGCCCAGCGGTCGGCCTCGTTGCTGTTGACGTCCAGCGCCAGCAGCAGTTCGAGCGCCTGGCCGAGGTGCGACCCGTCGCGCTGCCCGGTGAACCACCGCGCGAACGCGTCGAGCAAGACATCGACGAGCCGCGGCGGATTCGGACCGGGCCCGGCCGCGCGCCCGGCCGTGCGCGCGGCCTCGCGGGCGGCCTGCGCCGCCTCGCTCAGCGGGCCGGGAGCATCCTGGGGGCCGACCCAGTAGGCGGCCATGAGCGATTCCAGGTGCGCCTCGCGCGCCAGCGCGGCGTCGACCGGTTCCAGCCGCCGGGCCGCGCTGAGCAGCAACCGGGCCGCATCGGTGCCGCGCCGCTGGTCGAAGGCGATCTGCCCGCGCAGCCGCTCCGCCTTCGCGGCCTGCAGCTCATCGACCGGATCGGCTGCCGTCTCGGCCAGCAGGCTCAGCGCGGCGTCGGGCGCGCCGGCATCGCGCTTGGCCGCGGCGGCCGCCAGCAGCAGCCCGCCCGGCGGCCGGGATCGGGGGTCAGCAGCGCGGCGCGGGCCAGGAACGCCGCCGCCGCGGCCAGCCCGCCCCGGGCCTGAGCCCGCCCGGCCGACCGCTCGAGTTCCTCGGCGACGTCCTCGTCCGGCCCGGGCGCGGCCTGGGCCCAGTGCCAGGCCCGGCGATCCGGGTCAGACTGCGGGTCGGTGACCTCGGCCAGCGCACCGTGTACTTCCTGGCGGTCCGGCAGGGACGCCGACTGGTACGCCGCGGAACGCACCATCGGATGCCGGAACCGCACCTGAGCGCCGAACTCGGCCAGCTCGGCCTCCACCACCGGCGTCGCCGCCTGCAGCGGGATCTCCAGCTTCCGGGCGGCCCGCCACACCAGCGAGGCGTCGCCGGACGGATCGGCCGCCGCCAGCTGCAGCAGGCGCCTGCTGTCGGGGGCCAGGGCCTGGACCCGCCGCCGGAACGTCTCCTCGATACGCCCCGCGAGCGGGAGGCCGAACCCGCCCGCCAGCTCGGCGGGCGTCACCCACCGGGGCAGTTCCAGTAGCGCCAGCGGGTTTCCCCGCGCCTCGGCCACGAACCGGTCCCGCACCCGCGCGTCCAGCGGGCCGGCCAGCACCGAGTCCAGCAGCGCACGCGCGTCGTGGGCCCGCAGCCCCTCCACGGCCAGCTGGGGCAAGCCGCGCAGGTCCTCGCCGGGAACCCGGGCCGCGAACACCAGGCCCACCGGGTCGGCCCCCAGCCGCCGGGCGACGAACCCCAGGGCCTGCGCCGATGCCCGGTCCAGCCACTGCTCATCGTCGACCAGGCACACCAGCGGCTGCTGCCCGGCCACCTCCGACAGCAAGCCCAGCATGGCCAGGCCGACCAGGAAACGATCCGGCGCGGGGCCTGCGCTCAAGCCGAACGCGGTCCGCAGCGCGTCCCGCTGCGGATCGGGCAGCCGGTCGAGCCGGTCCAGGACCGGCGCGCACAGCTGATGCAAGCCGGCGAACGCCAGCTCCATTTCCGATTCCACCCCGGCGGCGCGTTCGACCCGGCACCCGTCGGCCCGCCCGGCCAGGTAATCCAGCAGCGCGGTTTTCCCCGCCCCCGGCTCGCCGCTGACCACCAGCACACGGCTCTGACCGGCGTGCACCGCATCGATCAGGCGGTCCAGCAAGCTCAGCTCACCGGACCGGCCGGTCAGCTGCGCCGCGCGCCCGGGCCGCCGGGAGTGTGTGGCCACCGGCACCTCCGTCAGACGCCGCCTCGTTCATCTTCGCACCCTATGCGGATCGTAAGACCACTGTCCGTTCGGGATAATTGAAATTCTTTTTTACGGAACGGTCCGGCGGTCAGCCCCACGCCCCCGATCCGCCACCCGCGGGATACCTAGGCCGGCGGGCCGTCCGGGCCGAGCGGTGCCAACGCGGCCCGCAGTTCGCGCCGGGCGCCGATGCCGAGCTTGGTGTATATCCTGCTCAGGTGCCACTCGACCGTGCGCGGGGACAGGAACAGCTGGGCGCCGATCTCTGAATTGGTCCGGCCGTCGCGGGCCAGCCTGGCGATCTGCGCCTCCTGGGCGGTCAGCGGGGTGACGCCTTCGGAGTCGCGCCTGCGCACCGTCTCGCCGGTGGCGAGCAGTTCGCGGCGGGCGCGCTCGGCGAACGCCTCCATGCCGATCACGGCGAACAGGTCATAGGCGGTGCGCAGGTGCTCGCGCGCGTCGGCGCGCCGGCGGTGGCGGCGCAGCCACTCCCCGTACAACAGGTGCGCGCGGGCGAGCTCTGGGCGCAGCGGCGTACGGCTGAACCGGTCGATCGCCTCGCGGTACAGCTCGTCGCCGACCGCGCCGTCGCTCAGCAGGGCCCGGCAGCGCGCCTCGATGCCGAGCGCCCAGTCGGTGCCGCAGTGCCGCGTCGTGTCGGCCAGCCGCTCGAGCGCGTCGCGGGCGAGCGCGGCGTTCTCGCTGCGCGCGGCCGCCTCGACCAGCTCGGGCAGCGCCCACATGGAAAGCCACGGGTCAAAGGTGTTCGAGGCGGCTTGCCGGGCCGCCGCCGCCGCCTCCTCGTACCGGGCCAGGCCGTTGTCCAGGACCGCTGCCGCCCAGCGCGCATGCGTGTGGCCGTGCTCGATCGCGCTGTCTATCGCCGTGCGGGCCCGGGCTTCCCGGCCCTGCAGGGCCAGGAGTCTCAGCTGACCGTACGGCGCGAACTGGATGCCGGTCACCGCCGCCACGTGGTCGCTCTCCGCGATGAGCGCGGCGGCGCCAGCGAGGTCACCAGTCCACGCGGTGAGGATCGCCCGTGCCGAAAGATGGCTCGGCAGCTGCGCGAGCACGCCGGCGTCGCGGAGGAGCTGAACCTGTCTCGCCGAGATCGCGAGAGAACCCTCGATGTCCCATAGGGCATAACTTGGGCCCGCAGCCGCCCAGCCCCAGCGCAGCACATCCTGCACGGAGATGCCGGCCATGGCCTCAGCTGCTCGCCGCAACGTGGGAGTTGCGGCGGCACGTCCCTCGGTGGTCAGCCGGGCGAGGCCGTCAAGCAGCAGATCAAGGGGGCGCGGACTACCGCCTGGCGCGGGCAGGTCCCGGACGGCGCGAGAGATCGTCAGCAGGACGGTCCCTCCGTCGAGATGCGCCGTGATACACCCCGCGCCCCAGGCGGTCAGGTACGTCTCGCGTGCGAGTTCGGTGTTGAACGGCTCGAGCTGCCGGGCGGCGCTCAGGAGCAGGGCGGGAGCATCGCGGCTCAGGCCCGAGGCGAACGAGACGTGGCCGCGCAGCAGGTCGACCCGGGCCCGCTGAAACTCATCGAGCGGCCTCGCCGTTGCGGTCGTGAGCAGCTCCAGGGTCTTATCGAACTCGCCGGCCTGCAGGCTGGCCTGCGCCGCGGCCAGGACGCGTTCGGCGTGCCGGGTCGCATCGACGGTCAGCGCCACCGAACGCTCCAGGAACGCCGCGGCCGCGGCCAGCCCGCCGCGAGCCTGCGCCCGCCCGGCGCAGCGCTCCAGCTCCGCAGCGACCTCCTCGTCCGGCCCGGCGGCGGCCTGGGCCAGGTGCCAGGCCCGGCGATCCGGGTCCGCCACCTGGTCGGTCACCTCCGCCAGCACCGCGTGCAGCCGCTGCCGGTCCGACAGTGACGCCGACCGGTAGGCCGCCGAGCGCGCCAGCGGATGCCGGAACTGGACCTGGTTGCCGAACTCGACCAGCCCGGCCTCGACGGCCTGCCCGGCCGCCTCGCGCCGGGATGCCCAGCCGCGCGGCCGCCCGCCACACCAGCAACAGGTCGCCGGACGGATCGGCCGCCGCCAGTTGCACCAGCTGCAGCGTGTCGCCCGGCAGGGCGTCCAGCTGGCGGGTGAAGCTGTCTTCGATCCGGTCGGTCAGCGGCGCGGTGCCGGGCTGTGCACCCAGGAGCCCGAACCCGCCCGCCAGTTCGGCCGGGGTCAGTCCGTGCGGCAGCTCCAGCAGCGCCAGCGGGTTGCCCCGCGTCTCGGCGATGATCAGGTCGCGAACCCGCGCATCCAGCGGCCCGGCCAGCGCCCCGTCCAGCAGCGCCCGCGCGTCGCGGTCCGGCAGCCCGTTGACTTCCAGCTCCGGCAGCCCGGCCAGCTCGTCACCCGGATCGCGGGCCGCGAACACCAGCCCGACCGGGTCGGCGGC
This sequence comes from uncultured Actinomycetes bacterium, assembly GCA_963742795.1. GTDB lineage: Bacteria > Actinomycetota > Actinomycetes > Streptosporangiales > Streptosporangiaceae > Palsa-504. The sequence goes on along the minus strand of CAVUNL010000030.1, from coordinate 115,198 downwards.
CAGCCGCCGTGCCACGAACCCCAGCGCCTGCGCCGAGGCTCGGTCCAGCCACTGCACGTCGTCGATCACGCCGATCAGCGGGCGCTTCCCGGCCACCTCGGACAGCAGGCTCAGCACCGCCAGCCCGATCAGGAACCGGTCCGGCGGCGGCCCTGCTTCCAGGCCGAACGCGGTCCGCAGCGCATCGCGCTGCGGGCCTGGCAGGTGCTCCATGTCACTGAGCATCGGCACGCAGAGCTGATGCAGCCCTGCGAACGCCAGCTCCATCTCCGACTGCACCCCGGTGGCCCGCGTAACCAGGCACGCCGCATCCGACGCCCGCCCGGCCAGGTAGTCCAGCAGCACGGTCTTGCCCACGCCCGGCTCACCGCGTATCACCAGGACCCGGCTCTCGTCGGCCCGGACGGCATCGACCAGGAGGTCACACGCGTGGCGCTCGCTGAGCCGGTCGGTCAGCCCCGCCGCGTGATCGCGGCGCGCGGAATATGCGGTCATCGGTCCTGCCTGATGCGACCCGTGCCACCACGACGGCTGAAGCGTAACCCGCTCGGCCGGACCTGGACAAACCCACTTATCAGACGGCAGCCAGGGAAAACCGCAGGCCGCCGAACGCTCCGCGAACGGTGCGGTTCATACCTTCGACCGTGCGACGGACCCGAAAGGCCTCAAATGCAAGCAGATGACCACATTGACCACGGCATACGTGAGCCGGTGAGCCAGCGATGCTGACCGCGGCGCAGACCGGCGGCCGCGGCGGGCCGCCCAAGGCGCGGGCCGCCATCATCATCGCCTGCCTGTAAACCTGGTGCCCGCGAGAGCCTGCACCGGGAGTTGTCCAGGCGGTACGGCGCAGACTACCGGATCCTGGTCTGCCGCCAACCCGGCCAGCTGGCGGCCCGGATTCCGGACCTGCGGGCCCAAGGGCTGCTCGTGGCGCTGGTCATCAGCGCGGTCGGCGCTCAGGACCCGGACGGCATCGAGGTACTCGCCGCGGTCCGCCGCACCGACCCGACCGCGCTCCGGGTGGCCGCGGTCGGCTGGGGTGACTGGGAATCGGTGCGGTCAGTCTTCCACGCGGTCATGGTGGGCACGGCGATCGCGGTGGGGCAGGCGTACAGTGCGGTGAGGCTGGCTACGTACTCGATCCAGGACACCGCGCCGTTCGCGGTCACGGCCGACCCTCCTCGCTGAGCGGATCGCCGAGCCGTTCCCGCTGCTCGGCATCGACCTCCGCCCACGACGGGTGGCCGCGATCCACGACCACCGGCCGGTCCTCGTCAGCCGGGAGAAGCAGGTACTCGCCGAGCACCCGTCCCTTCGCGTGGTCCCGCGCGGCGGTGAGCCGGGCGACCTTGGCCAGGTAACCCTCGCCTGGCGGGTCGTCGCCGGCCAGATGGTCGGCCAGTTCATCGATCCGCTGCGCGATCACCTCGCCGAGCACCGCGAAGAACGCGCCAGGATCTCTGATCTGCTGGTAAACATCTGGCAGGCAGCCTTGCCACTGCCGGCGTACGAGTTCGCCGTAGTAGTTCAGGCGCTGTGGCTGCTGCTGGCCGCATCCGATCCGCGGCAGGTCTGGGTCCGCGGTCACCGCGACCGGCCCCTTCGCGCCGCCCGCGCAGTGGTCCTGCGCACGGCCGGGGTGGCATCCACGCGCAGCGCCGGCACGCTGCGCCCGGCACCGCCTACGCGGGCCGGCGGATCTCGCTGGAATCCCGGAAGCACATCGCGTAGTACAGGTTCCGGGACGGCGTGTTACGCGGGCGGGGCGGCCATCGCGCAGCACGGCGACGTCGCGGTCCTCCACGCACACCCGCCACTCATCCGGGCCGCACTGTTCCACGATGCTCCCGGCAGCCACGGCCACGCCGCCCGGTCACCGTGTTCCTCCTGCCTGGTGCGCGGGTAGCGGACCTCGACCCGGCTATCGTCGGGGAACCGGCCGTCGTTGTCGTTGTCGTCGTATGTCATCGGGGTTCCTCCTTGCCTAGACCGCGTCCGCCGGACGGCCTGCCAGATGAGCCTGGACCTGCTGGGCCTTGCCCTGGCCGATGCGCAGGCGCGCTGGATCTCCCGCAGTGACGGGACGCTGCCTGCCCCGGCAGCGGGGAAGGCTTGCCCGGCCGCCTCCAGCAGGCCGCCCGTCTGTGTGGCGGCGGCGAGCCAGCTCATCGGTGCATCCGCTGCCGCATCCGCAGATGCGGCCGCGCCGCCGGTGCATCCCGGTGTTGCGCCGCATCCAGGTGAGCAGTTCCATGCAGCCGACGTAGGCGGCCACCGGCCACACCGACAGCAGCGCACCCGTGAGACCCGCGTGGAGGCCGTAGCCGACGTTCGCGGCGATCGTGGCGCCGATCCCGGCCAGCAGCATGACCCGGGCCAGCACCCGCATGTCGCGGCCTTGCCGGGAGGCGACCAGCATGGCCGATGACGCGGCGGCGATCAGCCCGTCACCGGCCAGCGGCAGCAGCGCCGCCGCCGCGATGCGCGGCCGCCAGCTCGGCTCGGGAGCTGACGTTCAGCTTGGCGAAGACGTGCGAGAGGTGCGTCTTTACCGTGCCCCTGCCCATGAACAGGCGCTTGCCGATCTCCGGGTTCGTCAGGCCCTGGCGGCCAGTTCGACGACCTGGACTTCGGTCGGGGTCAGGCTGTCCCATCCGGTGGCGGGCCGCTTGCGGGTCCCCCTGGCGCGGCGCGCGTAGGCGACAGCCTCTGCCGGTGTGAGTGCCGATCCTTCGGCCCACGCCTGTGTCCCACTCGGGGCCCAGCTCTTCCTTTCCGAGCCGTACATCCTCGTCAAAGCGCCCTTGATCACCCGGTAGCCGCCCCTGGCCGGTCTCGGCGCGGAGCGTCTCACCTGCTGCCAGGAGGCGTCCCCCTTCATCATGGAACATTATGCATCGCTGTGCATAAATGCGAGCATCGGCAACGTCCTCATTTCACGCAGAATCGATCTTCGCTCGCCGTATACGCGTGGCCTTGATGGTCATTACGCGGCGAGCCTGGCGCTTGCTTCCCTTGACCTCAGCCTTGGTTGAGATTGCATGATCCCAGGTGGAAACCGAGCAGCGGCCCTAATCCCAGGAGGCCGCCGCCCGCCAGCGCCTGGCCTGGGCGGCGCAGCTGACCGAACGCGCCCGTACTCGCCCTACTACCCGGCGATCAGCCACCCGGTGCTGCGCCTGATCCTGCCCGCCACGGCCGCCTCCGCGCTGGGCGACAGGATGAGCGCGGTGGCGATCGCCTCGCTGGCGCTGCGGCTGGCCCCGGCGGACAGCCGCGGGCTGTGTGTCGGCGCGGCCGTGGCGGCGTACTCGCTGCCCGGGGCGGCGGGGGCGGTGATCCTGCGCCGCTGGCTACACGGCCGCGACGGTCCGGCTAACCTTCATCAACGCCCGCCCGAGCAGCGAGTAGCGGCAACACGGTGCTCGGCCTGGCGGACCAGCTGAGCCTGATGATCGGCCCGGCCGGTGCACGTCGCCATCGACCTGCACGTCGGCGGCCCTGCTCGGCGCTTCGGGGTGGGCGCGGTGATCGGCGAGCTGGCCGCCCCGTTCCTGCGCCGCTGGCTGGTGTGGCCCACCATGACCGCGATCGTGCTCGGCTGGGGCCTGGCCCTGGCCCCGCTCGGGCTGCCCGGCTCGCTCTGGGTGGCGCTGGCCGCCTTCTTCGCCGGCGCGGTCATCTGGGGCCCATGGATGTCGCTGTCCATGGCGGTGTTCCAGGACGCCAGCCCGCTCACGCGCTGGCCCAGGTCATCGCGGCCCGTGGCTCGCTGCTCATCCTAGCCGCGGCGCGCCGCCGGGCTCCAGCAGCGGGAACAGCCGGGCCACAACGGCAACCGGAGCGGCCTCGGGCGGACGCGCCGCGGGCCTGACCTCACGGCGCCGGTACTGGGCCAGCAGCGCCCGGATCACCTCCGCCATTCCGGCCATCTCGTCGGGGGTCAGGTAGACGACCTGGCTGAACGCCTCGTCACGACGCCAGGGCGCGGGCGCGGTGTCGCGCTGGTCCAGCCAGCGACGGTAACTCTCGTCCTCCAGCCCGCGTGCCACCGCGCTCAGCTCGACGTCGCTAACCGGGTGGGTTCGGGGCTGCTCCGGCGATCTCGCGGTGCCCGGCTCGGCCATCCGCCACGGGCGGACCCGGCCGCGCGGGGCCGGAGCCTCCTCGATCACGCCGTGCCGGGCCAGCTGGCGCAGGTGGAAGGAGTACAGACCGGTGCTGCCGCCCAGCTCGCGACTCGCGTCGGTGGCCGTGACCACGCCCTCGTGGCGGATCAGCTCCAGCAGCGCTTCGCGGACCGGATGCGACTCCAGCACGGCCGCACGGGCCGGACGCGGCCCCAGGTCCGGCTCCCTGCCGCTGCGTGTCGTCACTTTGCAAAATATACTCTTTGCAAAGTAGTTCACCGAAGGAGTGCGCCGCGTGCCGGTCTTGCCCGTCCGCCTGTTCGGCGATCCCGTCCTCATCACCCCCGCCGACGAGGTGACAACGTTCGACACCGAACTGCGCCGCCTGGTCCGCAACCTCGACGAGACGCTGTACGACCAGCGCGGGTCCGGCCTGGCCGCGCCGCAGGTCGGCGTGGGCCTGCGGGTCTTCGTGTTCCACGACGAGGACGCGGCGGGTCACCTGGTCAACCCGGTGCTCGACTTCCCCGACACGGAGGAGCAGGACGGACCCGAGGGGTGCCTGTCGATGCCGGGCCTGTACTTCGACACCAAGCGCCGGATGAACGTCGTCGCCAAGGGCTTCACAGCCAGCGGCGATCCCGTCCAGGTAGTGGGCGCCGGCCACCTGGCCCGCTGTCTGCAGCACGAGACCGATCACCTCGACGGCGTGCTGTTCATTGACCGCCTGGACCGCGAACGCCGCAAGGCGGCGATGCGGGCGATCCGCGAGGCCGAGTGGAACGGCATCGCGCCGCCCGCGGTGAAGATCAGCCCGCATCCGATGACCAACGACCGAACCTGACCATCATCATTGTCCCGGGTGGAACTTGCCACCAAGGTCATTCAACACCACGCCGCCCCAGACTGATATCGCAAGCAGGCAAGAACCGCTGACAGTTCATCAACGCCGTGCTGCGGGCCTGCGCGGCGCGTTCCCGCGGAAGCGGTTTGTGAATTTCTGCACGAGGCGTCTCAGCGGAAACGTCGTGGCCACGACGGTCAGTGCGGACAGGCCGTCCGGTCCTGCGGACCTGGCGCACCGCTGGCATGCGGCTAGTCCAGCGTGACGACGGTGGCGATCTGGTCCAGGCCGGAGACTCTCAGCAGGGTTTCGCTGATGGGGCCCGCCGTGCTGACCTGGATGGTGAGCCGGGCTTGCCTGGCGGCGATGAACAGTGCCCTGATGGTGGCGCTGTCGCAGTAGGTGACCGCGGTCATGTCGGCGGTGATGGCGCTGGAGCTGGCGGCAGCCTGGTCGAGGGCGGCCTGGAATTGCCCGACGTTGGTCAGATCGATATCGCCGGCGACGCGCACGGTGGCGGGTTCACGTTCGCCGGCGGGCAGGAACTCGAACCGTGCCTGCGGGCTGCTGGCGGGGGCGCTGCTGCTCGCGGGACGGTGATGAGCGGGGCCTGCTGGGCTGGCGTCGTTAGTCATGGCTTCAGGTCCTTGGTCATGGTCACTGTCGTCCCGTGCGCGGACGGATCGATCGTGACGTCATCCATGAGGGCGTGCATGAAAATGACCCCGTGGCCTCGGGTGCCCGGGGCGGGCTGCTCGCGGTCCGCAGGAGGAGACTGCCAGCTCCCGGTGTCCGCGACGGTCAGCTGGACCATGGTGTGGGCCGCGCGGGCGGTGAGGGTGATCTGGACTGGTGCCGCATCGGCGGGGCGGTCGGCGGTGGCGTGTTCGAAGGCGTTAGCTGTGGCCTCACCCGCCGCGATCATCATGTCGGTGGCTTCCTGGCTGCCGATGCCGGCTGCTGACAGCCACTGCCGCAGCCTGGCTCGGAGCAAGGCCAGGCACGAGGGGTCGTCTGCTGATACCTGGATAGTCAGCGGAGCAGGCGGGTGTCTGTAGATCAGGACGGCGACGTCGTCCTCGTAGCCGGCCGCCGGCGTCATGGCCGACATGACGTGGTCCGCGACGTCGTCCGGATGGTCCTGGGCGTGTTCGGCCACCGTGACTGCCGCGGCGTCGATCCCTTTGTCCAGCGGCTGGTTCCGCCGCTCGACGAGCCCGTCGGTGTACAGCATCAAGGTCGCGCCGGGCGGCAGCGTGGCAGTCGCCTGGCTGCGCCGCCAGCCGGCGGGCAGCATGGCCAGCGGCAGGGACCGGGCCTGGTCGAGCAGGCGGTAATCTCCCGCGGCCGTGACGAGGATGGGCGGCGGGTGCCCGGCGCAGCTGTAGGTGACCGTCCCGGCCGCCGGATCAAGGATCGCGCAGAACACGCTGGTGCATTCCGCTCCCGGGATCCGGCTGGCGAAAGTGTCCAGGTCGGCGAGAGCCTCGGCGGGACCGGGAGCGCGCAGCAGGACGGCCTGGCTGGCGGAGCGGAGCTGGCCCATGACCGCGGCGGCGGGCAGCCCGCGGCCGACGCAGTCACCGGCGACGACGCCGGTACGCTGTCCGGACAGCGGAATCACGTCATACCAGTCACCGCCGACTTCGAGCGGGGGAACCGCCGGGGTGTACCGTGCCGCGAATCCGTGCGGCAGCTCGGTAGGAGCGAGGATGGCATGCTGGAGGGTGAGTGCGACGGCGCGGGTCTGCTCGTAGTCCCTAGCCTTGGCGAGGACCTGGGCCAGGTGGCTGGTCAGGACCGAGAACAGTTCCCGCACTTCGGCGCTGACCGGCCGTCCGGCCGGGAATTCCGCGGCGATGGCCGATGAGCCTGTCCCGTCGAGCGGAGCGGCGAGCAGGCTGGTGCCCTCGTCGCCTGGCAGCACGGCGACCGAGGCGGCCGGCTGATGCCGGACGACGTCCAGCGCTTCCGTCACTGCGGCGGAGATGCCCTGGCCTGGGGCGGGCCGGGGCCATCCGGTGATGGCGGGGTTGTCGTCGCTGGACCATAGCGCGGTTGTCACCTGGCTGGCGTGTACCGCGGCGGCGATCTCGCAGGCGGCCGTGGTGAGCATCTCGGAGATCTCCCCGGCCGCGGCTAGGGCGGCGGCGAAACCAGCCAGGGTGGCTTCGCGCTGCGCGGCCAGCCGTTCCGCGGTCACGTCCCGCGCGGTGCCGACGAACAGCCGGCCGCGCCCGTCCGGGCTGGGCAAGCTGGCCGAGCTGCATGCCAGCCAGATAGTGTGCCCGTCGTGGTGCCGTACCGGTACGGTATACCGGCCGCCGCCGTACCGCTTGTAGTCGTCGAACGCCTGGGCCGTCACCGCCCACCCGTCAGGGTCGACGCCGGGGTCTGGAACCCAGGGGTGCGGCCAGCGGAACGGCAAGCCGTCCGCGCTGCGGCCCACCAGGACTAGGAAGGCCTGATTGGCCTCCAGGATGGTGCCTTCCTGATCGGTGAGGAAGAAGCCTTCCTGGAGGGAGTCGATCAAGGTGCGGCGGAACTGCGATTCGCGGTTCCGGAATCTGGCCAGCTCCACGCTGGCCCGCGCCCGGGCCAGCAGCTCGGCCGCGGAGAACGGCTTGACCAGGTAGTCGTCGGCGCCCGCCCGCAGGCCCTCGATGGACGCCTCCTGCCCGGCCCGCGCCGACAGCAGGAGCACCGGCACGGCTGCGGTGCGCGCGTCGGCGCGCAGGGCCGCCACCAGGCCCAGGCCGTCCAGGCGGGGCATCATCACGTCGCTGATCACCAGGTCGGAGGCGTCGGCGCGGACAGCGTCGAGGGCGGCCTGCCCGTCGGTGACCGTGGTGACCCGGTAGCCGGCGGAGCGCAGTAGCCGGGCCAGGTACTCGCGCATGTCGGCGTTGTCGTCGGCGACCAGCACCCGCGCGGGCAGGGCGCGGCTCGCCTGTGCCGAGGGATCTGTGTCATTGCCGGGCGTGATCTCCTCGTGCACGAGGCGTGCCCCCGTGCCGCCACCGTCCTGCGCGGTCCCGGGCAGCCAGCGCAGGGCTTCCTGGACGAACGGGTCAGCGCTGGCTGAGACTGTCGCCGCGTGGCCGGCGGGGACGAGGGCGCCGGCGGGCAGGTGGGCGTGCCCGAAAGGCAGGCGGATGGTGAACGTAGTGCCCGCGCCCTCGGTGCTAGACGCGGTGATCGTGCCGCCGTGCAGCTGGACGAGTTCCTGGACCAGGGCCAGGCCGATGCCGCTGCCCTCGTTTGAGCGGGAGCGGGTGTTCTCGATGCGGTGGAACCGCTCGAACAACCGTGGCATCTCCTGTTCGGGGACGCCGATGCCGGTGTCGGCGATCGTGACGACCGCCCGGCCGCCCTCGGCGCGCACGACGATGTGGATGGAGCCGTCGAAGGTGAACTTCAGCGCGTTGCTGAGCAGGTTCAGCACCACCTTCTCCCACATGCCGCGGTCGAGGTAGACCGGCTCGGGCAGCGGGAGGCAGTCAACCTCGAAGGCCAGGCCGGCGCGGTCGACGGCGGAGCGGAAGACGCTGGCCAGTTCGGCGGTCACCTGCGCGATGTCGGCCGGTTCGTAGCTCGCCTGCATACGCCCGGCCTCGATGCGGGAGAAGTCCAGCAGCATGTTGACCAGCTTGCCCAGGCGCAGTCCGTTGCGGCCGATGACCTCCAGCTCCTCGCGCACCTGAGGATCGGCGTCGGCCAGCCGGCGCTGCAGCTCCTGCACCGGACCCATGATCAGGGTCAGCGGGGTGCGGAACTCGTGGCTGATATTGGAGAAGAACGCGGTCTTGGCACGGTCCAGTTCGGCGAGCTCCTCCGCGCGGCGCTGCTGGTCCTGGTAGCTGCGTGCGCTCGCGATTCCCGCCGCGAGGTGCCCGGTCACGAGGCCGACGAACGCGCGGTAGCCCTCGTCCAAAGGCCGGTACCGGTTCAGGGCAGCCACCAGGAACCCGTACGGGGGGCCGCCCTGCTGGGCCAGCGGTGCTACCAGCGCCCGGACGGGCGGCTCACTCCACGCCCCGGCCGGCAGGACGCCGAACCGGGCGCTGACGAGGCTTGCCAGCCGGGATTCACCCCGCAGCAGCGCCGCGACTGGCCACACCGGGTCCGGGTCGTCGGCCGCAAGAGCGGCCGGGGCGGCCGGGTGTCCGGCTGCGATGCCGGTGCTCCCCGCCAGCCGGGCGGCGCCGTCGTCGCCGAACAGGTAGGTCAGGGTGAAAGGCAGGTCCCGCCGGTTGCGATCCAGCTGCCGTCCGGCGAATTCGAGCGTCTCCTGCTCGGTGCGTACCACGCTCGGGTCGGAGCCCAGATCGCGCAAGGTCGCCATACGGCGCTCACCGATGACGCGTTCGGTGTCCTCGCTGACCACGCACAGCATGCCGACCACGGCGCCGGCGTCGTCGCGCAGCGGACTGTAGGAAAAGGTGTGGTAGCTCTCCTCCGGGTAGCCGGACCGCTCCAGGAACAGCAGCAGCGCCTCGTCCCAGGTCGCCTTCCCCGTGGCCAGCACGGTGTCGATGCGCGGGCCAATGTCGTCCCAGATCTCCGCCCACACCTCGCTGGCAGGCCGGCCCAGCGCCCACGGGTACTTGCGGCCCAAGGTGTGGCGCCGGTAGGCGGCGTTACAGAAGAACGTCAGCTGCGCTCCCCAAGCCATCCACATCGAAAAGCGGGATGACAGCAGGATGTCCACCGCCGTCTGCAGGCTCTGCGGCCAGGACCCGGGCAGCCCGAGCGGGGTGGCAGCCCAGTCCACCGCGGCTAGGTCACGGCCGACCTCCTCATCGGCGGCGAACAACCCAGCCGCCCCCGACCCTGGCTCGGCATCTGCCGCGAGCGCCACCGGCTCTCCTCTCCTTCACGTCCCGGAACTGCGCTTACCCAGTACACCAAGGCGTGAACGTACGATAACCGGCTTTACCGGCGACGGTGGGCCAGAGGGGCAACCGCGGCAGCGCAGAGGCGCTGACCGGCACCCACCCAGACCGGCCCCGAGGTGGATCCGGCCGAGCCGGGATACGTGGCCGGTTGTCAGGCTGGCTCCAACCATGCGCAGGCCGCGTCGATAGTCTCGTGGAATGCCAGGGTCATTAAGCCCGGCCTGCTGGCCCTGTCGTTCGTGTTCTACGTGCTCGGCCTGCTCACCGCGGCGGTCCTAGCTGCGGCGCGCCGCCCGGCGCCAGCACCCGGTTAGCCGATGGCGGCGCCGAACAGGTGCCCGACGCCGTAGGTGAAGGCCAGGCCGAGCGCTCCGCCGATGACGACCCGCAGGACGGCGCGGCGGACGTCGCTGCCGCCCAGGCGGGCGCTGAGGGCACCGGTCAGGCCCAGAGCGATCAGGACGGCGACGAAAGTAACCGGTACCCGCAGGCCGGCCGGGGGTAGCAGGATGGCCAGCATCGGCAGCACAGCGCCGGATGTGAAGGACAGCGCCGATGCGCCTGCGGCCTGGACGGGGCTGGGGATGTCGGCGGGGTCGATGTGCAGTTCGGCGTCGAGATGGGCGGCCAGGTCACCGCGGGCGGTCAGCTCGACGGCGACGGTGTGGGCGGTGGCCGCGGAAAGGCCCTTGGCTTCGTACAGGGCGGTCAGCTCGGTCAGTTCGGCCTCCGGGGAGGCGGCGAGTTCGCGTTTCTCCTGCTTGATCTGGGCGCGCTGGCTGTCGCGCTGGCTGGAGACGGACACGTACTCGCCCAGCGCCATCGACACGGCCCCGGCGACCAGCCCGGCCAGCCCGGCGGTGAAGATGGGGCCGCGGTTCGTAGTGGCCCCCGCCACCCCGATGACGATGCCGGCCACCGACACGATCCCGTCGTTGGCCCCGAGCACCGCTGCCCGCAGCCAGTTCAGCCGCCCCGCGGTGCCGCCCCTATGCGGCTCCCGGGGGTGAGTCGCCCGCCCGCTCTCCGCCGCCTGGACCTGAGCCGCGGAGGGCATGTCGTCATCAGCGCTCATATCGTCCACTAAAGTACTCGCGGTCAGAGCGGGTAACGCAAGATGGCGGCGACGGAGTTCGTTCCCGGCACGTCGTCACGGCGGACCGCCAGCACCCTGCCTCCGCTGAGCCACACGCGCCGCGCTATCTCGTCGACCACGCCGTAACTGGGCCGGCGGACCGGGCGGAGAAGATGGCGCGGCCTTCAGCTGACCTTCATGTTCCCTGGGTAACGTCGGCCCAGGGCGACGAGACAGGCCGTTTGCCTCATAGCTAACCGAGAAGTTGCGTGCAGCAGGCTTCGAGCACGTGACCGCAGAATGGGAAACATGAGCAATACACAGCGAGACCGCGTCCGCCGGGCCATGGCGGAAAGGGAACGCGGCCGGGCCAGGATCCGGTCGACGACTACGACGGTCACTATGGCCAGCGTGGCCGCGGCGGGCATCGTGGCGCTGACCCTGCCGGGATCCACGCACAAGACCGCGTCCTCCTCCACGTCACCCGGCTCGTCAACCGGCAGCTCCACCAGCTCAGGCTCATCCTCAGGCTCTGGCTCCGGCAGCTCTGGCTCCGGCAGCTCTGGCTCCACCTCGTCGGGCTCCAGCTCGACCGGTTCCAGCTCGACCGGCTCGAACTCCAACTCCAACTCCAACTCCAACGGCTTCAGCTCTGGTTCCACTCCGTCGTCGAGTTCCGGTAGCAGCCAGGCCACCTCCGGCGGCTCGTAATGCCACCCGCATTGGACCGGGCCGGCGCCCCCAACGAGGCCCGCGCCAGCAGCGAGGCCGACACCGACGGCAGCGACACCGACGGCAGCGACGCCGACGCCAGCGAGGCCGAGGCCGACGCCGACGAGGTTGGCGCCGCAGCCCCGGCCCAGGCCGGGACCGAGGCCGCGGCCAGCTGGCAGGCCCTCGGCACGCTTGTCCACCTGGTGGTCACCGAACCGCGCTGCCTGGCCGAGGCCCGCCGCCTGCTCGAAGCCGACCTGGCCGCGGTCGACCTGGCGTGCAGCCGCTTCCGCGCCGACTCCGAGATCCGCACGCTGCGAGCCAGCCGCGGCCAGCAGGTCAGCCCGCTGCTCGCCGAGGCGATCGCGGTCGCCCTGCGGGCGGCCGAACTGACCGACGGCGACGTCGACCCCACTGTTGGTGCGGCCATGTCAGCGGTAGGATACGATCGTGATTTCGAACAAATCCAACGAACCGCACCCGCCGCGCCGGTCACCGTACGGACGGTGCCGGGCTGGCGCGAGGTCCGCCTGGAAGGCCGCATCCTGACCATGCCCGAAGGCATCCAGCTCGACCTCGGAGCCACCGCCAAGGCGTGGGCCGCCGATCGGTCCGCCGCGCGGATCGCGCGGCGGGCCGGCTGCGGGGTGCTGGTCAGCCTGGGCGGCGACATCGCGGTCGCAGGCCCCGCCCCCGAGGGCGGCTGGCGGATCCGGGTCCAGGACGTGACCGGTGCCCCGGACGAGACGCCGGAGGGACCGTACGCGCTGATCGCGATCCGCGACGGCGGGCTGGCCACCAGTAGCACCAAAGCGCGCCGCTGGCAGCGCGGCGGCGACGTGCTGCACCACATCCTGGACCCGCGCACCGGCCTCCCGGCCGAACCCGTCTGGCGGACCGTGTCGGTGGCCGCCGGGGCCTGCGCGGACGCCAACGCGGCCAGCACCGCGGCGGTCATCCGCGGCCGGGCGGCGCTCGGCTGGCTGGCCCGGCTCGGCCTGCCCGCGCGCCTGGTCGACGCCACCGGTGTGGTGTTCACCGCGGGCGGCTGGCCCCAGGAACCACAGTCAGAACTATCTCAGAAGTAGCTTCCAGGCTTTATTCACCCGGCTCAGCAAGTATGGATGACGTGAACAGAGAAAAGGCCTCAACCGGACGGGAGGGAGACAGATGAGCGGGAGCACCGTTTTCTGGTACGCCAGCCGCGCCACCGGGATCGTCGCGCTGCTGCTGCTCACCGCCGTCCTGGTGCTCGGCATCCTGGTCAACCGGCAGGGCCGCCTCCCGGGCCTGCCCCGCTTCGCCGTGACCAGCCTGCACCGGAACATGTCGCTGCTCGCCGTGGCGTTCATCGCCGTGCACGTGCTGACCGCGGTGCTCGACACCTTCGTCAGCATCCCGATCCTGTCCGGCGTCATCCCGTTCGACTCCGGCTACGAGCGGCTCTGGCTCGGCCTGGGCGCGATCTCGTTCGACCTGATGCTGGCCATGATCGTCACTAGCCTGGTCCGCGGCCGGCTGAACCGGATCCTGTGGCGGGCCATCCACCTGCTCGCCTACCTGTGCTGGCCGGTCGCGTTCGCGCACAGCATCGGGTCGAGCAAGGACTTGCAGCACGGCTGGCTGCTCGACCTGAGCATCGCCTGCGCCCTGATCGTCACGGCCGCGGCCGTCTGGCGGCTGGCCAGCGCCGCCCGCCAGCTCCCGCGCGCGGCCCGGGTCGCCGCCCTCCTCCGCCAGCACGGCCTGCACGGATCACGGCAGGCTCCCGAGAGGATCTCACGATGACGATGGCCCCGGTAAGCGACACAGCGAAAGAGACCGTGAACGAGACAGTGAACCAGGCGACCAGCGAGGCCGCCGGGAAGCACGCGGCCGGGCTGCCTCGCCTGCTGCCCCTGGTCCCGGGGGTGCCGGAAGACGTGCGCACGCACCTCGCCCGCTATGGCCGGCCGCCCATGGGCAACCCGCACCTGATCGGCGGAGTCGAGCAGGCCGGCCTGACCGGCCGCGGCGGCGCCGCGTTCCCGGTGCACCGCAAGATGGCCATCGTGGCCCAGGCCCGCGGCCGCAAGGTGATCGTGGCCAACGGCGCGGAAAGCGAGCCCGCCAGCCACAAGGACGCCCTGCTGCTCCGGGCCGCGCCGAACCTGGTGCTGGACGGTCTGCAGCTGGCCGCCGAGGCCGTCGGGGCCAGCGAGGCCTACCTGTATGTGCACCAGGGGGTCAGCCACGAGATCATGCGGGCCCAGGCCCAGCGGTACGCCGCGGGCCTGGACTGGCTGGAGGTCACCGTCTTCGAGGCGCCGGCGCGGTTCCTGGCCGGCCAGGAGTCGGCGCTGGTCAACCGGCTGGGCGGCGGCCCGGCGGTGCCCACCTTCGTGCCGCCCCGGGTGACCGAACGCGGCCTGGGCGGCGCGCCCACCCTGGTCCAGAACGTCGAGACCCTGGCCCACCTGGCCCTGATCGCCCGCTACGGGCCCCGCTGGTTCCGCGCCGTCGGCACCGCGGACGAGCCGGGCAGCATGCTCGCCACCGTGCACACCACCAGCAACACGCAGGTCGTCGAGGCCGAGATCGGCGCCCCGCTACGCACCCTGATGCCAGCCGAAGAAGACGCTCAGGCCATCCTCATCGGCGGCTACCACGGCACCTGGCTGCCCATCAACACCATCGGCACGCTGACCCTCGATAACAAAGCCCTGAAAACCCGCGGTGCTGCGGTCGGCGCCGGTGTCATCGCCGCGCTGCCCGCCGACCGCTGCGGCCTGGCCGAGGCGGCCCGGGTGGTGCGCTACCTGGCCGCTGAGTCGGCCGGGCAGTGCGGGCCGTGCCTCAACGGCCTGCCCCGGATGGCCGCCGCCCTAGCCGAACTGGCCGGGCGCGGGCAGCGCAGGCAGGTCCTCGCCGACCTGGAGCGCTGGGCCGGCCTGGTCACCGCCCGCGGCGCCTGCAACCACCCGGACGGCACCGTCCGGTTCGTCCGCAGCACGCTGACGGTGTTCGCGCCGGAGATCGCCCTGCACGCCCGCGGGCACTGCTCTGCCATCAATCAGAAGCCCTTCCTCCCGCTGCCCGACCGCATGCCGCTGACCGAAGACGACTGGATCTGAGCCATGCCCGACATCCTGCGGGTCAACCCCATTGCCTGCAAAGGCCACGGCGTCTGCGCCGAACTCCTGCCCGAGCTCATCTGGATCGACGAGTGGGGCTACCCCATCGTCGACCCCCACCCGGTGCCCCCCGCCCTGGACCTGGAAGCTCGCCGAGCCGTCGCCGCCTGCCCCGCCCTGGCGCTCAAGCTGACCCGGACCGACGCGCCACGTCCCGTTCGGCCGAGAAAATGACATGAAACCCGGGTTTCACGTTCTAGGTCTAGCGTTCTAACGTAGTGAAACCCGGGTTTCACTCGCTCTAAGAGGCCCCGCGGCTACAGCACGTCGTGGCCCGGGTGCGGCTCGACCGGCACCGCGGGAATCGACCCCAGCCGTCCGGCCTGGTAGTCCTCGAAGGCCTGCTGTAGCTCGGCCCGGGTGTTCATGACGAACGGCCCGTATGCGGCCACCGGCTCCCGGATCGGCTCGCCGCCGAGCAGCAGGATGTCCATGGAACCCGACGACCCCGCAGCGGAGAACGTAATTGCCTCCCCCGCCCCGAACACCGCCAGCTGCCCCATCCGCACCGGCCTCTTCTCGGCCCCGACGGTGCCGCTCCCGGCCAGCACGTAGGCCAGCGAGTTGAAGTCGGCCCGCCACGGCAGCCGGACCTGCGCGCCCGCCGACACGGTGGCGTGCACCAGGGAGATCGGCGTGTGCGTGACGCCCGGACCGTCGTGCCCGCCGAACGACCCGGCGATCACCCGCAGCAGCGCCCCGCCGTCCGCGGACGACAGCAGCGCCACCTGGCCCGCCCGGATGTCCTGGTAGCGCGGCTGGGTCATCTTCAGCCGGGCCGGCAGGTTGACCCAGAGCTGGAAGCCGTGGAACAGCCCGCCGCTGACCACGAGCTCCTCCGGCGGCGCCTCGATGTGCAGGATGCCGCCGCCCGCGGTCATCCACTGGGTGTCGCCGTTGGTGATCAGCCCGCCGCCGCCGTTGGAGTCCTGGTGCCGGAACGTCCCGTCGATGATGTAGGTGACGGTCTCGAACCCGCGGTGCGGGTGCCACGGGGTGCCCTTGGGCTCACCGGGGCCATAGTCGACCTCGCCCATCTGGTCCATGTGGATGAACGGGTCGAGCCGGGGCAGGTCCACGCCGGCGAACGCGCGCCGGACCGGGAACCCCTCGCCCTCGAACCCCGACGGGGCGGTGGTGACGGAGGTGACGGTCCGTTCGTCCTGGGTGACGTCAGGTTCCGGGACCCGCGGCAGAACCAGGATGTTCTCGACGGTGACGGCTGGCATGGTGCCCACTTCCCTTCGTAGCAACAGTGTCAGCATAACTACATGTGAAAATTCAATTATTCCGAACGGAACGTGGTGCCTGCCCCCGGCCCGGGTTCCGCGGCCCAGCAGCGTCGTTACCGTAGGCTGCCTGCATGGACACCAATCAGGACGAGACGCCGACCAGCTACGCCACGGCGGGGGTGGACGAACAGCGCGAGCAGGACGTGTTCGCCCGGGCCATGCGTCCCTGGCTGGCCCGCACCGCGGCCCGGTCCTCGATGGTGACCAGCATCACCGGCCTGTCCAGCGGGTACTTCGCGACCATCCTGCAGCTGGAGTCCGGGCCGCCGCTGGCCCTGAGCACCGACGGGGTGGGCACCAAGATCCTGCTGGCCCGCGAGGCCAACCGGTGGGAGCCGATCGGGATCGACTGCGTGGCCAACAACGTCAACGACCTGATCTGCGTGGGCGCGGTGCCGCTCGCGCTGCTGGACTACGTGGCCACCGACCGGATCGACGAGGGCGTGCTCGAGGAGATCGCGCGCGGCCTGTACCTGGGCGCCGACCTGGCCGGCATCGCCATCCCGGGCGGGGAGATCGCCCAGATCGGCTCGATGCTGGCCGACGCGTCCGGCGGGCGCCCCATGCTGGACCTGGTCGGCACCGCGATCGGGGCGCTGCCCGCGGGCCGCATCCCGATCGACGGCTCCGGCGTCCGGCCCGGCGACGTGATCATCGGCCTGCCCAGCTCGGGCCTGCACAGCAACGGGTACTCGCTGGCCCGGCACGTCCTGTTCGACCGGGCCGGGATGAAGCTGTCCGACCGGGTCCCGGGGACGGCGCGGCACCTGGACGACGCGCTGCTCCAGCCGACCCGGGTCTACGTGGCCGCGGTCCAGGCCCTGTGGGCGGCCGGGGTGGAGCCGCGCGGGCTGGTCAACATCTCCGGCGGCGGGCTGCTCAACCTGGGCCGCCTCAGCGCCGACGTGTCCTACGAACTGGACGCGCTGCCGCCCCCGCCGCCGGTGTTCGGGCTCATCGCGGAGGCGGGCGAGGTCTCGGCCGCCACCATGTACGCCACGTTCAACATGGGCACCGGGTTCGCCATCGTGGTCCCCGCGGCCCGGCAGCAGGCGGCGATGGCCGCGCTGAAGAGCGTCGGCGAGGAGCCGGCCCGGGTGGGCTGGGTCACCGGCCGTCCCGGGCGGGCCGTGTCGGTCCCGGCGGCCGGCATCCGCGGCCGGGGCGACACCTTTGATAACGTTTAAGGCATGGATGCCCGGACCTACATATACACGGAAGCCCGCGAGTTCATCGATGACCTGAAGCAGTGGCTGGCCATCCCGTCGATCTCCGCCGATCCAGAGCACCACGGCGACGTGCGGCGCAGCGCGGAATGGCTCGCCGCGCACCTAAGCACCATCGGCTTCCCCGTCGCCGAGGTCTGGGAGACCTCCCCGGACGGGCTGCCCGCGGTGTTCGCCGAGTGGCCGGCCGCCGATCCCAGCGCCCCGAAGGTCCTGGTCTACGGTCACCACGACGTCCAGCCGGCCGAGCCGCTGGCGGAGTGGGACAGCCCGCCGTTCGAGCCCGCCGAGCGCGACGGCCGCTTGTTCGCGCGCGGCGCGTCCGACGACAAGGGCCAGGTGCTCTTCCACTCCCTAGGCATCCGGGCCGCCCTGGCCGTGTCCCGTGCCGAGAAGCCCCCGGTCACGATCAAGCTGATCGTGGAGGGCGAGGAGGAGTCGGGCTCGGAGCACTTCGCCGGGCTGCTGCGGCGCGAGCGCCACCGGCTGGCCTGCGACGTGATCGTGGTCAGCGACACCGGCATGTGGGCCGCCGACGTGCCGTCCATGTGCACCGGGATGCGCGGGCTGGCCTCGGCCGAGGTCACCGTGACCGGGCCGGTCCGGGACCTGCACTCCGGGTCGTTCGGCGGCGGGGTGCCGAACCCGCTGCACGCCATGGCCGCCCTGCTGGCCGGCCTGCACGACGACGCGGGCCGGGTCACCCTGCCCCGCTTCTACGACCGGGTGCTGGCGCTATCGGCGCAGGAACGGGAACTGTTCGCCCGGCTGCCGTTCGACGAGAAGGAGTGGCTGGCCGAGGCCGGGCAGAGCGGCGCCGCGTACGGCGAGGAGGGCTTCACCACGCTGGAGCGGATCTGGGCCCGGCCCACCGCGGAGGTCAACGGGATGTGGGGCGGGCACACCGGCCCGGGCGGCAAGACCATCATCCCCAGGGCCGCGCACGCCAAGGTCTCGTTCCGCCTGGTCGCCGACCAGGATCCGGCCGACGTGCTGGCCGCGTTCGGGGAGTACGTGCGCGCCGCCACCCCGGCCGGGCTAGAGGCCACGGTGACCATGCAGCCCGCGGTCCGCCCCAGCCGCTCGCCGATCACCTCCCCGGCCGTGCGGGCCGGCCGGCGGGCGATGGAGCGGGCGTTCGGCCGCGAGGTGCTGTTCACCAAGGAGGGCGGCAGCGGCCCGGAGGCCGACCTGGCCGACATCCTGGCCGCCCCCCTGGTCTTCATCGGCGTCGGCCTGGACTCGGACCGGCCGCACGCGCCCAACGAGAGAATCGACCTGTCGCTGCTGCTGCGGGGCGCCGAGGTGTCGGCGTACCTCTGGGAGGAACTGGCCACCGCCGGTTCGGACCTTACGTGACCCCCGCCTCGGGGTGCGCTCCGCTGGACCATCTCGCGCTGGCCCGTGGCACCGTCGACCGGGTCACCACGCGGCGGACGGACAAGGACTGGATCGACGCGGCCTGGAAGGACCCGCGCACCCGCGTCCTGGTCGTGCACGACGGTCACGCGCTGGTCCGCAGCGACGAGGAGCTGGTGTTCGTCTCCCCGCAGGAGGCGCCGGCCGGCATCAGGTTCCTGCTCGGCGAGGACACCGATAGCACCATCTACTTCGGGGTCAGCGCCCCGCTGGGCCCGGCCACTGGCAGCATAAGGGCCACCTCGCTGCGCGAGGTGGGGGCGTTGCTCTCGGACCGCGACGCGGGGCTGCTCACCCACGCGGTGGCCCTGGCCAACTGGCACGACACGCACCTGCGCTGCCCGCTCGACGGCACCCCCACGGTGCCCGACGCGGCCGGCCACTCGACCAGGTGCCCCAAGGACGGCAGCGAGCACTTCCCGCGCACCGACCCCGCGGTGATCATGCTGGTCACCGACCCCGAGGACCGCTGCCTGCTGGCCCGCAACGCCGCCTGGCCCGGCTCGGCGGGTCTCGATCCTGGCCGGGTTCGTGGAACCGGGGGAGTCCGCCGAGCAGGCCGTGATCCGCGAGGTCGCCGAGGAGACCGGGATCACGGTCACCAACGTCTGCTACCTGGGCAGCCAGCCCTGGCCGATGCCGCGCAGCCTGATGCTCGGCTTCCGGGCCGACGCGCCCGCGGGCCAGGTCATCGCCGTCGACCACGAGGAACTGGCCGAGGCCCGCTGGTGGAGCCGCGCCGGCCTGCTCGCCGCGCTGCAGGCCGGCGAGCTGGCCCTGCCCCCGTCGGTGTCGATCGCCCGGCACATCATCGAGGCCTGGTACGGCGACCCGCTCCCGTCCACCTGGACCCCGTCCCGTTAAACCCCGGTCCTGAACATGGCTCTGGCCACCCCCGCCCGGGATCGGCCCAGGCGGAGGTGGCCAGTAGGGGGCTGCGGCGGGGGGTTACCGCAGCGGGGAGGCGAGGAAGCCGTCGGTGTTGCCGGTGGCGTCGACGTAGAAGCCGACCAGCTGACCGAAGTCGTTCACGCCGTTGATGGTGGTGGTGCCCATGCCGTGCGGGTCATCGATGGTGCGGAAGCCGTGCTGCCGGGTCCAGGTGAACCCATGCATCTGGGCCGAGCTGCCCGAGCCCACCGTGTAGGTGCCCACGACCTCGTCGCGGCTGTTCAGGCCGAGCGCCATCGTCGAGGACGCGCCGGGGACCGCCAGGTCGGTGAACCGGTGGTTCGCCTTCAGGAACCCGTCGGTGTTGCCGGTCGCCGGGTTGGTGTAGAAGCCGGCCACCTGGTCCAGGTCGTTGATGGCGGCCGCGGTCAGGCTGGTCACGCCCGACTCGGTGACCGCGGCGAACCGGCCGCTGCGGATGTTGTACTCGTAGCCGTGGTTGTTGCCGTTGGCGTCGGTGTAGAAGCCGGCCGCGATGTCCTGGTCGTTGACGCCGAGCAGCTGGTCCACCGGCGGGCTGGCGGGGTTGCCGGTCGGGAAGTTCGCGTTGTGGAAGCGGCCGCCCACGTCGACGAAGGCGAAGTTGGCGTCCATGCCCACGCCCATGTTGGTGTTGGACCAGAAGCCGACCGTGACGCCGCGGTTGTTCAGCCCGGTGACCTGGGTCTGCACCGAGCCGGGGAAGTTCTCGTTGATGTACTGGGTGTGGTTCGGCTCCAGCAGGTAACCCTTGTTCGGGTGGCCCTGCGCGCCGGAGCCGAAGTAGCCCGCGATCACGCCGAAGTCGTTGATCCCGAGCAGCTGGTTGAACGTCAGGTCGTTGGCGTTGTCCAGGGTATGGAAGCTGTAGCCGGTGGTGGTGTGGGCGCTCAGCGGGCTGGCGCTGGCCGCCCCGGCCAGGGCCACGGCCCCGGTGGCGAGGACTCCGGACGCAACGGCGGCGGCCGCAACCCGCAGGGCGTGTCGCTTGACAGTCTTCTTCATGGTCAATCTCCGCTCTTAGTCATCGGGACCAATCGGTTGTCCCGTTCGTCAATCAGGAAATGCGCTGGCTCTGGGCGAATCTCTGGGGGACCGGGGAAACGTAGGTAGGGTGGCCGTCGGCACTGGGGGATCCGCAGGGGGATGCAGGGAAACACCGGCCCAGCACAGCTGACTCACCACTGGGAGTCGAGAAGTGACGACGCGACCGCGGACGAACTGGGCAGGCAACGTCGCCTTCGGGGCCCCCGACTTCTACCGCCCGTCCTCGCTCGGCGAGCTCCAGGCCGTCGTGGCCCGGGCTCCTCGTGTTCGCGTGCTGGCCACCGGCCACTCGTTCAACGACATGGCCGACTCACCGGGCGCCCAGGTCACCCTGGCGGGCCTGCCGGCTGAGGTCTCGGTCGATTCGGCTCGTTCGGCCGCGCGGGTCGCGGCGGGCCTCAGCTACGCGGAGGTCGCCGCCCGCCTAGACGAGCAGGGCTTCGCCCTGCGCAACCTGGCCTCGCTCCCGCACATCTCGGTGGCCGGCGCCTGCGCGACCGCGACCCACGGCTCCGGTGCCGCCAACCAGAACCTGGCCGCCGCCGTGGCCGGCCTGACCCTGGTCACCGCCAGGCGGCGACCTCGTCGAGCTCACCGGCGATGACGGTGCCGTGGTCCACCTCGGCGCCCTGGGCGTCGTGGTCAGCCTGGACCTGAAGCTGGTCCCGTCCTTCGACCTCAGCCAGCGGGTCTACGAGGACCTGCCCCTAGGCACGCTGAACGATCACTTCACCGACCTGATGACCAGCGCCTACAGCGTGAGCATGTTCACCGACTGGCGAGCCCCCCGCCTGACCCAGCTCTGGCTCAAGCAGGACCCCGGCCTCCCGCCCTCGGTCACCCGGGAACCGTGGTTCACCGCCACCCCGGCGCTCTCGGCCCGGAACCCGGTCCCCGGCGGGTCCCCGGAGGCCTGCACCGGGCAGCTCGGCGTGCCCGGCCGCTGGTACGAGCGGCTCCCGCACTTCCGCCCCGAGTTCCAGCCCAGCGCCGGCGACGAACTCCAGTCCGAGTACCTGCTCCCCGTCGCCCGCGCCGTCCCGGCCCTGCAGGCCCTGAACGAGATCCGCGACCGGCTGGCCCCGGTCCTGCAGATCTGCGAGATTCGCGTCGTCGCCGCCGACGACCTGTGGCTCAGCACCTGCTACCACCGGGACAGCGTCGCCTTCCACTTCACCTGGATCGCCGACACCGCCTCGGTGCTGCCCGTGGTCACCGACCTCGAACGCCAGCTAGCCGCGTTCGCCCCCCGACCCCACTGGGGCAAGGTCTTCACCACCCCGCCCGAGGAGTTCCGGTCGAGCTACGAACGCCTCCCCGACTTCCTCGCCCTCATGCACCGCCTCGACCCCGCCGGCAAGTTCCGCAACCCCTACACCACCCGCAACCTCGGCGCCTAAGCTCGCGCCTCAGCTGCCGTCGCGCAGGTTCTTCGGCGCCCCCGGCCGGAACGAGATGTGATCAAATGCAGCCGTGCAGCCCTCACCGGTCGGCGACTGGGCCAGGAAGCCCACCCGGACCAGCTCGGCCGCATCCCCTTCCAGCGCGAAGTACCGCAGCAGCCGCCACCAGGACCCGTCCGTCGAGGCGTGGAAGGCCCAGGCCGCCCCGAACCGGGTGATCCGCAGCCACATGGTGTCGCCGTCTACCTCGAAGGAGTTGCAGTCGTCGGAGATCCCCTTGGTCACCACGGTGACCGCGGTCGGCCGGCGCTGCGGGGAGTACTCGAAACACAGCTTGGCCCAGTGCCGCTCGCGGGCGTGCAGCAGCAGCACGCCCGCGTCGTACATGCTGGCGAACTCCACCCGGACCTGGGCGGCCAGCGTGAAGTCGCCGGCCGGGGGCAGGCCCACGAAGCGGCCCGCGTCCGGATCACGCTCCGGATCAGCCCCGGCGGGATCGACGAACATGTCGGTCCGCGCCCCCGCGCTCAAGATCAGCGCTCCGTTCAGGATCCGGCAGCCCGGCGCCGGGCGGCCTGCGGGCTCGAGCGGGAACGGCAAACTGGGCAATTTCAAGGCGGTCACCCGGGTAGTTTGCCACGACATGCGGCCCGGGGTGGTCCCGGGAAGGTCACTGACGCGCCGCTAAGGTACGCAGCCTGGCCCGGACCCGCTCGGCGGTCCGGCCCGCCCGGGACCGCAGGACGGCCCGGCCCGCCCGGGACCGCAGGACGGTCCGGTAACCGCGGCGGGGCGGAGCCGTGCGGGACCGGTGGTGCAGCATCCGCACCGCCCTGCGCTTCTCGTCCGGCGGCGTCGGCCGCCGGGGCTCGAGTTCGCTGCGCAAGCGGTCCACGTGGGCCAGGATCTCGCCGCGCAGCGGCCAGCCGTCCGGCTGCTTGGCCGGGTCGGTGGCCAGCACGTCGGCCAGCCGGTCCTGCTTCCGCTGGGCCTCCTCCAGGTGATCCTCGAGCACAACCGCGATCGGCTCGGCTTGCGCATCCGGGGCGTCCAGCGGATCGGGGTCGGTCTCGATGAGCTGGCCGTAGGCGCGGACGCTGGCGGCCAGCTCGGCGATGACCGCGGCCAGCCGGGTCCGGGTCTCCGGGTCCTTGACCGGGCTGTCCTCGCTGTCCAGCCGGGCGCTGTCCGCGACCGCGCGGGCCAGCACGCGCAGGTCCGTGGCGGCCCGCTCCAGCGTGTCGACGCCGTCGCGCAGACCCGCGGCCGGGTTGGGGTAGTTGGGGCGGCGGAGCCGGCGCGGGTTCAGCCGGACGCTCTCTTCGGCCTGGCTCAGCGCGTCGTCCACCCGCTCGATCTCACCGCGCAGGGCCCGGGTGCGGTCCAGCCACTCGGCCGCGCGGCGCGGGTCGGGCCCCTCGGCCAGGCCGTCCGCCATCTGGCCGAGCAGGTCGCCCATCTGGCGGGACAGCTCGCCGATCGCGTCCTTGGCGGGCTGTACCCGCAGCGGCGCGAAGAGCAGGCCCGCGGCCAGCCCGGCCGCGGCGCCGATCAGCGTCTCGGTGATGCGGCTGGTGGCGGCGGCGTGCGAGTCGACCGAGAAGATCAGCATGGCGCTGATCGGCACCTCGAGGGTGTCCTCGTGGAGGCGCAGCATCAGGCCGAGCGCGAGCGTGCCCGCGATGAGCAGGCCGAGCACCCACCAGCTGAACGGGATGTACGCCGACACCGCCACCGCGGCCACTACGCCGGCGGTGACGCCGATCACGCGCTGCACGGCGCTGCGGATGGTGTGGAACAGGGTCGCCTGCACGACCAGGAGCGCGGTCAGCGGGGCGAGCACGGACCGGACCGACCCGCCCGGCAGCTGCGACGCGAGCACGTAGGCGAACACCGCGGTCAGGGTCATCCGGGTGATGTAGACCGCGGCCGGCTGGGCGCGCCGGCGCACCAGCGTAAGCTGCTCGGCCTGGCGTTTGGCGACTGCCTTGGCGGCCCCGCTCACGCTCTCGCTGGGCACGCGACGAATAGGGGAACCTTTCATGGGATCAATACCGAAATCGAGTGGGCGACGGGATACAGGAACGCTCTAGTCAAGAGCAAAATCATCACTAGCGCCTAACGCACCTCCCGCGCAGCTATTCCCGCCCCGCCGCCCCAGCCCCGGAACGCCGGAGCCGTCCGGGCCCAAAGCGCGGCTTTCGCTCCGCACCGGACCGCGACGGGCCCCTCAGCGCCGGTTCTCCACGCGCCAGACCAGGCGCAGCCCGGACCAGTCCTCGTCGATGGCGGCCACCTTGACGTCGACCAGTCCCAGCGGCAGCGCGTGCTCGCGGATGACGGTGTCGGTGATGTCGCTGCGATGCCCGCCGGCCCGCCGCGGCCACGCGACCCACAACGCCCCGGCCGGGTAGATGCGCCGCGCCAGCCCGTCGAGGTCGCCGGACTCCAGGTCGGCCGCGGCGGTGAAGAACGCGATGATCACGTCGGCCGGGCCGTCCGGGCCCGCGTCGGTCAGCCCGTCGGGCGGGTCGGCCAGGTCCCAGCCCAACGGCGCATGGTGCAGGTAAACCCGCTGCCCGGACCGCAGGCCCAGCTTGCCGGCCTGCGGCCGCGCTGAGTAACCGGGAGACACGAGAACGACCCAATATCACACCAAGGGAGCCAAGCGCAAGGGGGCTGCCCCACGCAAATTACGGGGGGCTATACGGCCCGGTAAAGACGGGTGCTAACAGGCCTGCCATGGCCCCCGCGGCCACGGCAGGATACTGGGTATGCTACTCAGGAATTCCAAGCGATGAGCGTCCGGCACGCCTTGCTCGCGCTCCTGGCCGAAGGGCCCAAGTACGGCCTCCAGCTGCGCGAGGAATTCGAGGCCCGGACGGGCGAGGTCTGGCCGCTGAACGTCGGCCAGGTCTACACCACGCTGCAGCGCCTGGAGCGGGACGGGCTGGTCGAGTCCGACGACGCCGCGCAGGACGGCCGGGAGAAGACACCGCAGAAGGCCTTCCGGATCACCGCCGACGGCGAGGCCGAACTCGCCGTCTGGCTGCGCACGCCGCCTGACATGTCTGCCCCGCCCCGGGACGAGCTGGTCATGAAAGTCCTGGTGGCGACCCGCGTGCCGGGCACCAACGTGCACGACGTGATCCAGGTCCACCGCCGCTACCTGGTCGAGCTGATGCAGCAGTGGACCCGGATCAAGGAGTCCGAGGCCGAGTCCGACCTCAGCCTGGCCCTGGTCGTGGACGCGGAGCTGTTCCGGCTGGATGCGGTCATCCGGTGGCTGGACGCCGCCGACGGCCGCATCAAGCGGGCCGCCCCCGACCAGAAGAACAGCACCAAAGCGCCCATGCCGAGGCTCCGCCGCGGCACCCGAGCAAACCAATAAGCCATAACGCATCAAAGGGAAACGGGGAAATCATGAACCACAATGACAAGACGGAGGTATCGCGATGAGCGTCCTCGAGATGCGGCACGTGTCACGAGCCTACGGCCAGGGAGCCGCCGAGGTGCACGCGCTGAACGATGTCGATCTCAGTGTCGAGGCGGGCTCGATGGTGGCGGTCATGGGGCCGAGCGGCTCCGGCAAGTCCACCTTGCTCACCATTGCCGGAACCCTGGAGGAGCCCAGCAGTGGCGAGGTGCTGATCGGCGGTGCCCCGGTCACGGAAATGTCGCGCAACGCCAAGGCTCAGCTGCGGCGTCGCTATATCGGCTACGTATTCCAGGATTTCAACCTGCTGCCCGGGCTGACCGCGGCGGAGAACGTGGCCCTGCCCCTTGAGCTCGACGGCCTGTCCGCCAGGAAGGCCCGCGTCCAGGGCCTCAAGGCCCTGGATGAGCTGGGCCTGGGCGAGCGGGCCGGGAACTTCCCCGACCAGCTGTCCGGCGGCGAGCGGCAGCGGGTGGCGATCGCCCGGGCCGTGGTCGGCGACCGGCGCCTGCTGCTCGCCGACGAGCCCTCCGGCGCGCTGGACTCGGCGAACGGCGAGGCGGTCATGCGCCTCATCCACGCCGCGTGCAAGCGGGGCGTGGCCGCCGTGGTGGTGACCCACGACGCCCAGCTGGCCTCGTGGGCCGACCGGGTGATCTTCCTGCGGGACGGCCGGGTGACCGACCAGACCATGCCCGCGCCGGGCCCGGAGTCGCTGCTCATGCCGGGATCGGGCCAGTGAGCGCCGCGCTGCTCGAACGCCAGGCTCAGGCGGGGACCAGGAACGGGGGCGTTCCCGCCCGCCGAGCGGTGATCCGCTGGGCGTGGCGCATGTTCCGCCGCGAGTGGCGCCAGCAACTGCTGGTCCTGGCGCTCATCACGGTTGCGCTGGCCGCCACCGTCGTGGGCGCGGCGGTGGCCACCGACACGCCGTCCCCGGCCGGCGCGGGCTTCGGCACCGCCCAGGACGCGGCCACCTACCCGGGCGGCCCGCACCTGGCCAGCCAGATCGCCGCGCTGCAGCACCGCTTCGGCCGCGTCGACGTGATCGAGAACCAGGCCATCGCCATCCCCGGCTCGATCAACACCTACGACCTGCGCGCCCAGGACCCGAACGGGCCGTTCGGCCCGCCGATGCTCTCCCTGGTCGCCGGGCACTACCCGGCCGGGCCCGGCCAGGTGGCCGTGACCGACGGCGTGGCGTCCGCCTTTAACCTCAGGATCGGTGACGTGTGGCACCAGGGCGGCACGACCCGCGAGGTCACCGGCATCGTGCAGAACCCGCAGAGCCTGCTGGATGAGTTCGCGCTCGTCGCACCGGGCCAGGTCAGCGCGCCGTCTCAGGTCACCGTCCTGTTCGACGCGCCGGGAGTAAGCGCCGACTCGCTCGGCCCGAACGTCCAGACCCGCCAGTCGGCGACAAACAGCAACGCGCTCAACCCCGAGACCATCGTGCTGGGGCTGGCCACGGTCGGCATGCTGCTCATCGCCCTGGTCGCGGTCGGCGGCTTCACCGTGCTGGCCCAGCGCCGGCTGCGCTCGCTCGGGATGCTCGGCGCCCTGGGCGCCACGGACCGGAACATCCGCCTCGTGGTCCGGGTCAACGGCGTCCTGGTGGGGCTCATCGGCGCGCTGGCCGGGACCGTCCTGGGCCTGGCCATATGGCTGGCCTACCGGCCGACGGCCGAAGCGGATGCCCATCACCTGATCGGCACGTTCGCGGTGCCGTGGAACGTGGTCGGCCCGGCGATCGCGCTGGCCGTCGTGGCCACCTACTTCGCCGCCGCGCGCCCGGCCCGCTCGATCACCAGGATCCCCCTCGTCGCCGCCCTGTCCGGGCGGCCCGCTCCGCCGAAGCAGGTGCGCCGCTCGGCGCTGCCCGGCGTCGTCCTGTTCGTGATCGCCGCGGCCTTGCTGTCGTACTCCGGCAAGGCCAACGCCAACGGCGGCGGCGGCTCGCTGGAGCTCGTCGGCGGCATCGTCCTGCTCATCGTCGCGATCATCCTGCTGGCTCCCTTCTGCCTGGTGGTGCTGGCCAGACTCGGGCGGCGGGCCCCGATCGCGGTGCGCCTGGCCCTGCGCGACCTGGTCCGCTACCGGGCCCGGTCGGGCTCGGCCCTCGCGGCCATCAGCCTCGGGGTCTTCATCGCCGCCCTGATCTGCGTCCTGACCGCGCAGCGGTACGGCAACGTCCTGGACTACGCCGGGCCGAACCTGAGCAGCAACCAGGTCATCGTGTACACGCCCAACGGCGGCCCGGGCCAGGGCAACGGCCCGGGCGGATCCAGCCCTTCCGGCACCGCCGGCACGCCCCAGTCCGAGGCGGCGGTCGCCCAGAACATCGCCAGGGCCCTCGGCTCGAACACCGTCATCGAACTCGACACGAGCAGCGCCTCGCTGGACCACCCCGGGCCCGGGCGGTCCTGGTCCGGACCGGTGTACGTGGCCACGCCCCAGCTGCTTCAGGCCTTCGGGATCAAGGCCTCCGACGTCAACCCCGACGCCGACGTCCTCACCGCGCGCCCCGGGCTGTCCGGCATCTCGGGCATGCAGCTCGTCGCCCGCGGCGACCAAGGCGGCAGCTGCCCGGGCCAG
Organism: uncultured Actinomycetes bacterium; assembly: GCA_963742795.1. Lineage (GTDB taxonomy): Bacteria > Actinomycetota > Actinomycetes > Streptosporangiales > Streptosporangiaceae > Palsa-504. Next base: position 87,013 of record CAVUNL010000030.1, on the reverse strand, counting down.
TGCCTGCAACACCCGGTGATCCAGGAGGTCGGCGCGCTTCCGTCCGGCACGTCGGCGCCCAACACCGTGATCACCGAGCACGCCATTCACACGCTCGGCCTAGGCGCCAGTGTCAGCGTCCAGGGCTGGCTCATCCAGGCCCCGCACAATCCGACCGCCGCGCAGATCACCAACGCGAGGCTCACCGCCGGAGCGGCGGGCATGACGATCGAGACCAAGTCCAGCACGCCCTCGTCGTCGGAGATCCTCGACTATGCCACGGCGTTCGGGATCGCCCTCGCGCTGGGCATCCTGGCCATGTCGGTCGGCCTCATCCGCAGTGAGACCGCCCGGGACCTGCGGACGCTGACCGCCACCGGGGCGGGCAGCCTGACCCGCCGGGAACTGACGGCCGCGACCGCGTTCGCGCTGGCCCTGGCCGGCGCCGTGCTCGGCACCGTGGCGGCCTACGTCGCCGCCATCGGCTACGCCTGGGACAACCCGCTGGACGGCCTGTCCGCACTGTCCAGCGTGCCCACGGAGAATCTGCTGTTCATCCTGGTCGGCATGCCGGTGGTCGCGGCGGTCATCGGCTGGCTGCTGGCCGGCCGGGAGCCGTCCGTCATCTCCCGCCAACCTCTCGAGTAAATACAAAACCCAGACGGGCCCGGCCTGCGCCAAGACAGTAACTGCCGCAGGCCGGGCCCGCTGTGCTTGCCCCGAGGGCCGCCACGTTCCAGGATCTCCGCGGCGCCGCGGACCACGCAGCGCAGCGGGTCCTCGACCAGGACCGCGCCGATGCCCGCGGCGGTCTCGATGCGGGCGGCCAGGCCCGGCAGCAGCGAGCCGCCGCCGGCCAGCCTGATCTTGCCGCGCACGACATCCTCGGCCAGGCCCGCCGGGATCTCGGACAGCATCTCGTGCACCGCCGCGGCGATCGTCGCCACGATGGGCTCCAGCGCGGTGGCCACCAGCCCGCCCGGGACGTAGTCCGTGCGCGGGGTGCGCTGCCCGGCGTCGATACCGACCGCCTCGGCCCAGCCCTCGGCGCCGCCGGTCACGCCGAGCGTCATCTTGAGCTGCCGGGCCGCGCGCTGGCTGATGATCAGCCCCATCTCAGTCCGGATCGCCTGCGCGATGGCGTCGTCCATGGCGTTGCCGGCCTTGCGCAGCGACCGGGCCCGGACCACGCGCCAGCCCGCGACCGCGGCCACCTCGGTGGTGCCGCCGCCGATGTCGACCACGAACCCGCCCGCCCCGCCGGTCAGGTCGAATCCGGCGCCGGCCGCCGCGGCCACCGGCTCGTCGATCAGCCGCACGTTGTACCGGGGACGCCGGACGCCGAGCGCGGCCACGATCGAGCGCCGCTCGACCGGGGTGGCGCCGCTGGGCACGCAGACCAGCGCGTTGGGCCGCAGCACGCCGAACCGCCGGCTGCGGCGCAGGAAGTCGTGCAGCATGGCGGCGGTCGCGTCCAGGTCGGCGATGACCCCGTCCCGCAGCGGGTGGATCACCTCGATGTCCTGCGGCTCCTTGTCGGCCAGCGCGTCCGCGGCCGCGCCCACCGCGGCGACCTTCCCGACCGCCGTATCGATGGCGATCGCGGTCGGCTCTTCGAGCACGATGCCGCGCCCCGCTACCCAGACGAGCGTATTGACCGTGCCAAGGTCAATCGCCACGCTACTCCGGAAGCGCATGTTGCTCCCCTCTGCCACTGCGGCCAGACACCCCCGCCGCGTGACGGTGGACTAGCGTACAGCGGGGTATGCCATAGTCACCAGTGACAGATTATGTGGGCCGGGGCCGCCAGGCTGCCGAGACGCTAACAGAGCGGGAGCGATTCATGAGGGTGGGGAGGCTGGCGGCGGTCGCGGCCGGTGTTTTCGGGCTGGTCGCGGTGAGCGCGGCGACCGGGCTGGCCCCCAGAGCAGCACCAAGCGCGAGCCAGTCAGCCGGAATCATCGTCCGGCCCGGCGTGATCCGGATGGCCCAGAAAGCGCAGGCCGCCCCGCTCACCACGGCCGAGTGCGAGAGGGACTACAACATCGCGTGCTACGGGGTGGCCCAGGTCCGGCGGGCCTACGGCCTGCCCGCGCTGTACGCCAGCGGCGTGACCGGCCGCGGCGCCACCATTGTCATCGTCGACTCCTACGGCTCCCCGACCATCCAGAACGACCTGAGCGCCTTCGACCGGGCCTACCGCCTGCCCGCCCCGCCGAAGTTCCAGATCATCCGCCCCGAGGGCCGGATTCCCGCCTACGACCCGGCCAGCTCGGACATGGTCGGGTGGGCCGGCGAGACCACGCTGGACGTGGAGTGGGCCCACGCGGTCGCGCCGGGGGCGAACATCCTGCTGGTCGAGACGCCGGTCTCGGAGACCGAGGGCGTGCACGGCTTCCCGCAGATCATCGCGGCCGAGAAGTACGTGCTCAACCACCACCTCGGCGACGTGATCAGCCAGAGCTTCAGCGCCACCGAGGAGACCTTTCCCAGCAAAGCCGCGATCCAGGGACTGCGCGGCGCTTACCAACTTGCCCGCAAAGACCACGTCACGGTGCTGACCGCCGCGGGCGACGCGGGCGCCGCCGACGTGGGGCTGAACCAGACCACCTACTACGCGTTCCGGGTGACCTCGTGGCCGGACAGCGACCCCCTGGTGACCGGGGTCGGCGGGACCCAGCTGCACTTCACCGCGCAGGGCGCCCCGGCCGCCCCGACCGTGTGGAACGACACGTACAACACCAAAGCGAACGAGTTCACCGACGGCAACGCAGGCCCCAACCCGCTGTCCAGCGGCGGCGGGCTGTCCATCTTCTTCACCCGGCCGGCCTACCAGGACAGCGTGCGCGGCGTGGTGGGCGGCAGCCGCGGGGTGCCGGACATCTCGATGAGCGCCGCCTGCAACGGGGCCGTGGACACCTATGGCAGCTATCAAGGGGCACCGGACGGGTGGTCCCCGGAGTGCGGCACCAGCGAGGCCACCCCGCTGTTCGCCGGGATCGTAGCCCTGGCCGACCAGGTGGCGGGCCACTCCCTGGGGCTGATCAACCCGGCCCTGTACCAGCTGGCGGCCCGGCATAAGCCCGGCATCGTGGACGTGACCAGGGGAAACAACACGGTGTCGTTCACCCAGGACGGCCGCGAGCAGACGGTGACCGGCTTCACCGCCCGGCCGGGCTACGACGTGGCCACGGGCCTCGGCACGGTGAACGCGCCGTACTTCGTCGCGGAACTGGCCCGGCTCGCCGGACAGTGACGGTCAAAGACATCAGGAATTTTGGCCGAACGGAGCGGGGTCCCCGCGGCCGGCACCCGTGACACGCTGCGCATATTCGCGACTACCGGTGTGAACCACGCGATCACGGGTATATTCTTGTCACAGATCGTCACCTGCTCCTCACTGAAACAAATGGGGCCCCGGTTACGTGAATGATTTCCCGCCTCCTGGGCAGGTGCGCCGATCGCAGACTGCAGACGAGTCGCAGGGAGGGCCTGAGATGTGGGGGAGACGCCGGCCACGCGGCACGCGGCTGTCCAGGCTGCTGGCCCTCGGCCGGCTCGAGGAGGCCATGGCGCGGGCCGAGCAGCAGCAGCAGAGGAGGAGGGCGAGCCGGAAGCGGCGCCGTATCCCCGGGCCAGCAACCCGGCTTCGGCCGTGCCGGCCGCCCGGCCCGGCCTGCTGCCCGAAGACGTGCCGGTCGACAACAGCGCCGCCCCAGCCGCCCAGCGGCCCAGCCGCCGAGGCGGACGCCGCCCCCCGGCGCCACCAAGAGCTTCCCGGGCAACGCACCCGGGGTAGCACGCGCCACGGTTCGTTCGGCTGAGATAATCATTACCTACGAGCGGGAATCTGCAGCGAGCCCTCAGCTGATTATCAGGTTCGTAGGCAGACTGGAGACAAGGACTCCGTCGCCCCGGGGTATTTTCTCCCCCGAACTCACCCGAAGGCGTGATTGCGATGCAGGATTACAGCGGCTACGGCCAGCCGCCCTCCGGGCCGACCATGCCGATGCCGCCCATGCCGCCCATGCCGCCGCGGCCGCCCCGGCGCCGTGTCGGCGCGCTGAGTTACCTGCTCGTGGCCCTGGCGGCCGGCGCCCTGGGCGCGGGCTCGGTCGTGGCGCTGTACCACCCAACCGCCAATAACACCAGCCAGGCGTCGCCGCAGCCCAGCAGCGGCGCGCTGAACCCCGCCCCGCCGAGCAGCGCGGTACCCCCGCAGCCGGGTAGCGGCAGCCCCAGCACCAGTGCGGGCGAGCAGGCGATCATGAACAAGGTCGCGCCGGGCCTGGTCATCATCAACACCACGCTGCAGTACAACAGCGAGCAGGCCGCGGCGACCGGCATGGTGATCAACCCCGATGGCCTGGTGCTGACCAACAACCACGTCATCGAGGACTCCACCGCGATCACCGCGCGGACCGCGAACGGCCACCGGTACCAGGCCAAGGTGGTCGGCTACGACGTGACCGGGGATATCGCCCTGATCAAGCTGCAGGGCGCGTCCGGCCTGACGACCGTCCCGATCGGCAACTCCAGTAGCCTCAAAACCGGAGACTCGGTGGTAGGCATGGGCAACGCCGAGGGGCAGAACGCCATCGTTCCCGTCGCCGGTCAGGTGACGGCGCTGAACCAGACGATCACCGCGGGCGACGTGGGCGGCTCGGTCACCTCCGAAACCCTCCATAACATGATCCAGACCAACGCCAACATCGTCTCCGGTGACTCCGGCGGCCCGCTGGCCAACACCGCGGGCCAGGTCATCGGCATGGACACCGCGGGCAACGACGGCGGCTTCGCGGTCCAGCAGGCCTCGTCCGGCTACGCGATCCCGATCGACAACGCGCTGGCGGTGGCCCACCAGATCGGCCAGGGCCAGGCCAGCTCGACGGTCGTCATCGGCTACCCGCCCTTCATGGGCGTCTACATCGGGCAGGGTTCGAACAGCGACCCGCAGGCCCAGGCTCAGCTGCAGAATGGCGGGACCGGGAGCGGGTTCGGCGGCTTCGGCGGCAATAGCAACCAGAACTGCTACACCAGCGACCGGAACTTGGTGGCCCCGGCCAACATCGCCAACGTCAACTCGGGCACGCTGATCATCGGCACGATCTGCGGCGGCCCGGCCATGGCCGCGGGCATGACCGCCGGGTCGGTCATCACCGCGGTGAACGGCCAGGCCATCGGCGCCCCGGCCAGCCTGACCGGCGTGGTGTCGAAGTTCAGGCCCGGTACCACGATCAAGGTCAGCTGGGTCAGCCCGTCCGGTCAGCGCTCGACCAGCAGCATCAAGCTCACCGCTGGCCCGCCTCTGTAGTGGCCGTCCTCGTACCGGCCGTGTTGAACGCGAAATGAACATCCGTAAGGCTGCCGTTTTCGGGTTAGTCCGCTGGCGTCGGGGCAGTAGGTCGGTCTCACGGAGGCAAAGGAGACGACATGGGTTTCATCGACAAGATGCGGAACAAGTTCATGATGGGCCGCGGCCGGGCCAAGCAGGACGCCGGCCGGGCCATGAATGACCCGTACCTGCAGGCCGAGGGCCAGGGCGAGCGGATCGAGGGCGCGGGCCGCCAGGTCGGCGAGCAGGTCAAGGACGCGGGCAAGAACGTGCGCGACGCGTTCAAGTAGCGCCGGGCCTTCAAAACCCGGCTGGCAGTAGTCACACTGGATCATGTGTACGACTACGACGTCCTGGTGATCGGCTCGGGTCCCGGCGGCCAGAAGGCGGCCATCGCCGCGGCCAAGCTCGAGCGGCGGGTGGCGATCGTCGAGCGCAAAGACATGATCGGCGGCGTGTGCCTGAACACCGGCACGATCCCGTCCAAGACCCTGCGCGAGGCCATCCTGTATCTCACGGGCCTGGACCAGCGGGAGATGTACGGGCAGAACTACCGGGTCAAGGACGAGATCACCATCGCCGACCTGGCCGCGCGCACCACCCACGTGGTCGGCCGCGAGATGGACGTGGTGCGCAGCCAGCTGACCCGCAACCGGGTCACGGTCCTGACCGGGACCGGCGGATTCGTCGACCCGCACACGATCGAGGTCGACGCCGGCGACGGCCGCAGCCGCCTGGCCACCGCGGACAAGATCGTGATCGCCACCGGCACCCGGCCCGCCCGGCCCGCCAGCGTGGAGTTCGACGAGCGCACCGTCATCGATTCCGACACGATCGTCCACCTGGAGAAGGTCCCGCGCTCGATGGTCGTGGCGGGCGCCGGGGTGATCGGGATCGAGTACGCGTCCATGTTCGCGGCCCTGGGCACCAAGGTCACCGTCGTCGAGCAGCGCGAGCGGATGCTGGAGTTCTGCGACGTCGAGGTGGTCGAGGCGCTCAAGTACCACCTGCGCGACCTGGCCGTCACGTTCCGGTTCGGCGAGACCGTGGTCTCGGTCGAGGCCCGGCCCGAGGGCGCCATCGCCACCCTGGCGAGCGGCAAGAAGATCCCCGCCGACACCGTCATGTACTCGGCCGGCCGCCAGGGCCAGACCGAAGACCTAAGGCTCCAAAACGCCGGCCTGAGCGCCGACAAGCGCGGCCGGATCCTGGTCGACGAGATGTTCCGCACCCAAGTTCCCCACATCTACGCGGTCGGCGACGTGATCGGCTTCCCCGCCCTGGCCGCCACCTCGATGGAGCAGGGCCGGATCGCGGCTCACCACGCCTGCGGCGAGCCGCTGCACGGGCTGGGCAATAACCTGCCGATCGGCATCTATTCCATCCCCGAGATCAGCTTCGTGGGCCGGACCGAGGAAGAGCTCACCCACGAGAACGTGCCCTTCGAAGCGGGCATCTCCCGCTACCGGGAGCTGGCCCGCGGCCAGATCATCGGCGATTCCTACGGCGTGCTCAAGCTCCTGGTCTGCCTGGAGGATCACCGGCTGCTCGGCGTGCACGTGTTCGGCACCGGCGCCACCGAGCTCATCCACATCGGCCAGGCCGTCATGGGCTGCGGCGGCACCGTCGACTACCTGGTCGACGCGGTGTTCAACTACCCGACCCTGGCCGAGGCCTACAAGGTCGCCGCCCTGGACGCCATGAACAAGATGCGCCAGATCGCCCGCTTCAGCTAACCGCCGCGCCCGACCTCGCAGCCCGGGAGCCGCCGCCAGCCGTCATCCCGGTCCTCCCGCCGGACAACCGACGCCTGTGCTGCGACCTTGCCGCCGTTCAGGTCAAGGTTCGCTGCCGCGCGCCCCGAAGGACCCAGTTTTCGTGTCAGCCCTGCTGTGAAGACTTCAGTGCTCTGGGCCTGTCATCAATCCTCCGGTGGCTAGCTCAGCGGCTATATCTGCGACCGTCTCGCCGCTCCTATCCCGGCGCTCGGCGCAAGCGGCCGACGGCATTTTACTTCCCTGATGTCCGCCCGCGCGTTTGTTGCCGTCGTGCTAGCTTGGGTGATCGAGTCTGCAGCCAGGGTCATCCGTGCCGGGCGGGGTGGACGACTGCGGGGGGTGGGATCGGCTTTGTTTATGCGAATTGCTCCATTTCGCCTGCCCCGGCCTGCCCGTCCGGAATCGGCTCCGGCCGGGCCCAAGGCCAGAGGAAGGCAGGAAGGGGCCGACCAGCCGTGGAGACGTGATGGGCGTTGAGGGCCCCGGAGGGGGCGGATTCCTGACCGGTTTCGCCGCCGGCTCGCGGATCGCCGGGTACCGGCTGGAGGAGCAGATCGGCCGGGGCGGAATGGCGGTGGTTTTCCGCGCCCAAGACGAGCGGCTCAACCGGCAGGTAGCGCTCAAGGTGCTCGCGCCTGCGCTGGTAGCGGACGAGGATTTCCGGCATCGTTTCATCCGTGAATCCCGGTCAGCGGCGGCCGTGGACGATCCGCATATCATCCCGGTGTTCGAAGCCGGCGAGGCGGACGAAGTGCTATTCATCGCCATGCGATATGTGCCCGGCGGTGATGTGCGGGCGTTGCTGCGCCGGCTGGGCCCGCTGCCCACGGCCCGGGCCGCCGGGATCATCTCCGCGGTGGCCTCGGCCCTTGACGCCGCGCACGCCGCCGGGCTGGTCCACCGGGACGTCAAGCCCGCCAACATGCTGGTCGACATGCGGCCCGGCCGTCCGGATCATGTATACCTGTCTGATTTCGGGCTGACCAAGGTCGCGGTGTCGTCGGTCAGCGTGACCGGGGCCGGCGTGATGCTGGGAACGCCGAACTACTGCGCACCCGAGCAGATCCGAGGACAGCAGGTCGATGCGCGCACGGACGAGTACGCGCTGGCCTGCGCGGTGTTCACGCTGATGTCCGGCACGCCGCCATTTCACCGCGACGACGACACGGCTGTGCTGTACGCGCAGCTGTCGGACCCGCCGCCGCCGCTCACACCGCGACGGCCCGACCTTCCCCCGGCCGTGGACGACGTCCTGCAGCAGGCCCTAGCCAAGGCGCCGTCCGACCGATACGCCAGCTGCGGGGAGTTCGCTGATGCGCTGCGTCTGGCGTTCGGACTCCAGCGGTACGACCCCGACTTGGCGGTGGCGCTGCACCAGCGGTCGCTGACCGATCATCAGCATCGGCTGGGACTGGACCACGCCGACACGCTGGCGGCTAACGCCAGCGTGGCGGCGGCGCGCCAGGAGGCCAGGCGCTCGGACGAGGCGGTCGCGCGGCGCCAGCAGGCACTGACCGACCAGCAGCAGAACCTCGGGCCGGACCATTCGGACACGCTGACCACCCGGTTCGCCATCGCCCAGCAGATGGCGGCGCGGGGCGACCACGCCGGGGCCGAGGATGAGTTCTGGCACGTGTTCGCGGCCCGGCAGCGGACGCTGGGGGCCGAGCATCCGGACACGCTGGCCACCCGGTTCGCCATCGCCCAGCAGATGGCGGCCCGGGGCGACCACGCCGGGGCCCAGGATGAGTTCCGGGGGGTGTTCGCGGCCCGGCAGCGGACGCTGGGGGCCGAGGATCCGGACACGCTGGCCACCCGGTTCGCCATCGCCCAGGAGATGGCGGCCCGGGGTGACCACGCCGGGGCGGAGAACGAGTTCCGGGGGGTGTTCGCGGCCCGGCAGCGGACGCTGGGCGCGGATCACCTAGACACGCTGGCCACCCGGTTCGCCATCGCGCAGCAGATGACGGTCCGGGGGGACCATAGCGGGGCGGAGAAGGAATTCCGGCACGTGCTGGCCGAGCAGACGCGGGTCTTGGGCCGGAATCATCCCGACACGCTGATCGTCCGCTTCGCCATCGCGCAGGAGATGGCGGCACGTGGCGACCACGCCGCGGCGGAAAAGGCGTTTCAGGAAATGCTGCCCCACATGCACCGGAAGCTGGGGGCGGATCACCCGGACACGCTGGCCACCCGGTTCGCCATTGCGCAGGAGATGGCGGTCCGCGGGGACCACGCTGGGGCCGAGGACGGGTTTCGGGCCGTGTTCGCAGCCAGGCAGCAGACGCTCGGCCCGGATCACCCGGACACGCTGATCGCCTGGTTCGCCACCGCCCAGGAGACGGCGGCCCGGGGCGACCACACCGGGGCCGAGAACGGCTTCCGGGGAATGCTGCCCCAGCTGCAACGCACGCTGGGGGCGGATCATCCGGACACGCTGGCCACCCGGTTCGCCATCGCCCGGGAGATGGCGGCGCGCGGCGACCACACCGGGTCGGAGAAGGAGTTCCGGGACGTGCTGCCCCACCTGGAACGCAAGCTGGGCCGGGATCACCCGGTCACGCTGATGCTCTGGTTCAGCATCGCCCGCGAGATGACGGCGCGCGGCAACTACGCCGGGGCCGAGGGGGAGTTCCTGGATATGCTGCCCCATCTGCGGCGCAAGCTCGGCCCGGACCACCCAGACACGCTGGCCGCCGCCGAATGGATAGACCGCATCCAGGGAAAAACAGTCAGTTTCCCGAGCGGAGTCCCCGCTGCGGACAGGTAGGCCACGGGCCCGGCCGGCCTCCCGGTTGGAGAATCGACGTCCTGTTGATGGTCAGGATGTACGGCTTGCAATTTTCCACAGGTAGGTGCTGCCGTTGCTGTCGGCTGCGGCCAGAGTCGTCCCGTCCGGCGAGAACGCCACGTAGTACACGCCCCCGCTTCGCGGGTCGGTGAGGATGGCGGCGATTTTCTTGGTGGCGATATCCCACAGGTAGGTGCTGCCGTTGGTGTCGGCTGCGGCCAGGATCGTCCCGCCCGGCGCGTACGCCACGTAGTCCACGCCCTTGCTTCCCGGGTCGATGAGGGCGGCGATGATTTTCCTGGTGGCGATATCCCACAGGTAGGTGCTGCCGTTAAAGTCGGCTGCGGCCAGGGTCCTCCCGCCCGGCGCGTACGCCACGCTGTCCACGCCCCCGCTTCGCCGGTTTGTGAGGGTGGCGGTGATCGTCTTGGTGGCGATATCCCACAGGTAGGTGCTGCCGTTATAGTCCGCTGCGGCCAGGGTCGCCCCGTCCGGCGCGTACGCCACGTAGTCCACGCCCTTGCTTCCCGGGTCGGTGAAGGCGGCGGTGATCGTCTTGGTGGCGATATCCCACAGGTAGGTGCTGCCGTCGGCGTCGGCTGCGGCCAGGGTCGTCCCGCCCGGCGCGTACGCCACGCTGTCCACGCCCTTCCTTCCCGGGTCGGTGAGGGTGGCGGTGACTTTCCTGGTGGCGATATCCCACAGGTAGGTGCTGCCGTTATAGTCCGCTGCGGCCAGGGTCGTCCCGCCGGGCGCGTACGCCACGTCGTCCACGCCCCCGCTTCCCGGGCCGGTGAGGGTGGCGGTGATCGTCTTGGTGGCGATATCCCACACGTAGGTTGATCCGCCGGCTCCGGATGGGTTGCCGATGTCATTAACGCTGCCGACGGCTAGCGTCCTCGCGCCCGGCCCGAACGCTACCCCGCGAGCCGAAGATTCCGGGTTCCCGAGAGTCGCCACGAGCGCCCCCGTTATGGCCGCGCCTCCATGATCAGACGCCGTGGCTCCATGACCAGACGGCGCGCTTCGACCACCAGACAGGGATAGGAAAAGAGCCGTAGCGCTAGCGGCAATAATCACGGCCGACGCCACTGTCAGCAGCCGCAGGCGACTGCGGCTCCGTTTAGCCCGGGACAGAGAAAGACGCGTTGATCGCCTTACGGGGCCGAGTTCTAGCGGGCGTTGATGGTCATCCCTGGCGGGCGGCCCAGGGGTGGCGGTCCCGTTGGGGCCAGCGTCTGGCCTGGCGGCAGCGTAACCGGTAGCCGGGTCCACCGGTGCGGGTGCCGTCTCGGAAACAGGTGCGGCCGTATCCGCCGCATCCGCCGTAGCCGCCGCGGCCGCGACCGCCGCGGCCGACGCGGCCGGGATATCGATATTTCTGCTCGGCATGTCGGCTTCGGCGTGCGGGGTGCGCGCCGTCCCGGCTGCCGCGCGGGCAGCGGGTACGGGTTGCCGGCCGGACCCGTCGCTCACCAGATCGATCTGGGCCGGCGGATGGCTGGGTGCTGGCCCGTCTGATGCCCCGAGGCGGGAGCTCGGCGATACGATGCCGAGCGCTTGAAGCAAGGCATCCGCGAACTCCTGGCAGCTGGCGTAGCGGTCAGCTGGAACCTTGGCCAGGGCACGGGCAACCACCTGATCCGCAGCTGGCGGGAGGCCAGCCCGCCGGGAGGTCACCGGCGGCGGCGGTTCGGACAGGTGCGCGTACATCACCGCCGTGGCTTCCTCGCTGTGGAACGGGGGCGCGCCGGTCAGCAGCTCGAACGCCGCGCACGCGAGCCCGTACTGATCGGTCCGCCCGTCCGCTGGCCTGCCACGGATCTGCTCGGGCGCGCTATAGTCCAGTGTTCCGACGAACTGGCCCGTCGCGGTCAGCCCCGCCGATGCCGCCACTCTCTTCTTGCACAGCCCGAAATCAGCCAGGTACACATGGTCAGACCGGTTGGACCGCCTGTCCACGAGCATGTTCGCCGGCTTGACATCACGGTGCACCAGCCCGGCGGCGTGCGCAGCATCCAGCGCCGAGGCCACCTGCGCGATGACCGCCGCCGCCCGTCCTGGCGGCAGCGGGCCATCCCGGCGCACCATGGTCCTCACGTCTCCGCCGGGCACATAGCGCATCGCGATATACAGCATGCCGCCGGCTTCCCCGGCTTCGAACACCGGGATGATATGCGGGTCTTCGACCGCCGCCGCGGCGTGTGACTCCCGGATGAACCGCTTGCGGAACGCCTCGTCTTCGGCCAGCACCGGTGCCAGGACCTTCAGGGCCACCGGCCGGTCAAGCCGCTCGTCACGGGCCAGGTACACCACGGCCATGCCGCCCCCGCCCAGTCGCCGCTCCAGCCGGTACCGCCCCAGCCGTGCGCCAATGGCGGCACTAGCCTCATTCCCGGCCGGGAAACCAGCATCGGCGGCCGGTTCATCGCCCACGATCTCACCTCTCCGACCTCAGGATGGCCGGGCCGTTACATCCTTGTCCTGGCCAAGGCGCTACACAACCTGAACCCCGCTCAACGATCCCTCGACCATCGGTGTGCTCGGCCGGCAGATAGGAGAGCTTTCAAGCATCCGATTCGGCAGGGGCGCATCCGCGAGAGAAATAACAACGCTGAAGTGCGGTGACGTCCAAACCTCGGTGCAAATGAAGACGGGCGTAAGTTCCCTTCAAGACGGCCAAGTCATCGAAGGGAAGGACCTACGCCCATGCCACACCGAGTATCCCCTAACGAGCGCATCCGCGCGACCAAATCGACGAGCTATTCGCCTCGGGCAAGCAGCTGCCGGAGATCCTGGAAGATGTCGCCCGGCTCGGCTCGACCCACCCCGCCAGCTACGGCCACGCACCGTCACCGCCGGCCGGGACGGCAACACCACTCAGAATGTCAGCAGCATCGCCTAACATCACCATGAACTGGAACCACGCCCGTCCCTTTTACACCGGATTCCGGACGCCATCCCGAAGTGCCGGACGCCATCCCGAAGTGCCGGACGCCATCCTGAAGTGCCGGACGCCATCCCTGAAGTGCCGGACGCCATCCTGAAGTGCCGGACGTCATCCCGAAGTGACTGTCCTGTCTCGTTGAAGATGAGGCATGGCCAGCGTCACTACCTGCGGTAGCCAACGGCTGCGGCAATCGTCAATTCGGCCTTGTAATTCAAATCGTGGGTGCGCCTAATCTAACGCCGAATATTTGCGTCGAAGTAATTAGTGAGCGGACGGCTGGGGCTCGAACAGAACATCGGGTTATGGGCGGATGGCCGGGACTGTGATTTGAGCTCTATAACCCTTGAGCTGGTCAGGTTATTGACACGACGCGCTCTCGAAAGTGAAGCATAGCTCAAATCGCCACCGTCAGGTTAGCGGGCTGGAGCCAGGCGCCCCGGCAGGCTCTGGGAAATCAGGAGATATTGATATCGTCGCCGCAATTGCCATATCGCTTGGTTAGTTGGTAGCTCGAGTAATCAACGGCTCGGCGGGCGCGTGAGCGACGTTCCCGAGTTCGAGGCAACGAGGTCTGAGAGTCGCGCGTCGGCTCGTTCTGGACGTTCGTCGTCCTCAGGCCCGGAGGCCTCTGCTTCCTCGGGCGCGTCTGCTTCCCCGGGCGCGTCTGCTTCCCCGGGCGTTTCCTCAGGGTCAGCCGCCTCGTGCTCCCTCGGGATACGCCGATGACGCAACGTCAGGGCATAGTCATGATGGCGGCCATCCTCCCGGAGGGGTGCTGCGGGAGTCTCCATGGAGCATGGTGCAGGCCCCGGCGAGCGTGTACGGCAGACGTTCCGGCAACTGGCAGGGATTGATAGCAATCCACTCCGCTGCAGATAGCACGGGGGCTTCGCATCGTCTAGCATGACGGTCTCGGGCAGGTGTCCGCGCAACATCGTCCCTAGCGGGCGCATTTCCTGCCGACTGTAGCCGCATTCTCGGTAGCTCATTCTGGCCTCCTGGCTAGATGACCGTTTTCCGGTTGCCCGCTTGCTACGGCAATTCCAGCTGAATATCGGAACTTGTGCCATCGAGTGCCTGAAGCTGGGATAGGCTGGGCCATACCGGGACAATCGGGGACAGTCTGCAGGCATCGATGCGGACATACTTACTGTGACCAGTCGGGAGTCCGGGTGCCCAAGCCAGGTCAGCGGCCATCATTGCCCGCTCGGCTAACCGCCGCCGAGCGGGACTTCTGCGTGCAATTGCGCCGGCTGGTAGACGCCGCAGGGCTGTCCTGCCGCGCGCTTGAGGAGGCGACGTCATCGGCCAGATCTGATTCTGAACCGGCATGTTTTTACAGCAAGTCGCAGTGGGGGCGATGGTTGAATGGCGAGTCGCTGCCTCCGCGCAAGGCGGTGCGGAGACTGGCCGAGATCCTCGCCGCGGAGCAAATCGATACCGCGGGCCTGATCGATCTGTGGGGGAGGGCCTTTGCGCCCGGCGACACCGGGGGGACCTGGACTGGGCGCATGCGTCCGCGGCAGCTCCCGATACGCGCGCAGCGCTTCGTGGGCCGCGTGGCTCAGCTGGCGACGCTGACCGGCCTGGCCGATCAGGTCACGGTAAGCAACGGGCCAGTCGTGATCATCCTTGAAGGGACCGCGGGAGTCGGCAAGACCACCTTGGCCATCCAGCTTGCCCACAGTGTGTGCGGCCAGTTCCCCGATGGGCAGCTATATGTGAACATGCGCGGCTTCGACCCGGCTGGCCGCCCGATGACAGCTAGTGAGGCGCTCCACGGCTTTCTCGACGCACTTGGCGTGGCGCCGACGTCGGTTCCGGTCGGCGTGGATGATCCGTCCGCGCTCTACCGCACCGTGCTGACGGGAAAGCGTGTGCTCATCGTCATCGACAACGCGCGCGATGCCGATCAGGTCCGCCCTCTGCTGCCCGGCAGTCCGGGCAGCCTGGTACTGGTGACAAGCCGCAACCAGCTGTGCGCGCTTGCCGCCGAGGCCGCCCGCCCGTTGCACGTCGAGCCGTTCGCCCGGGACGAGGCACGCCAGCTGCTGGCTTCCCGCTTGGGCGCTGGGCGGGTGGAACGCGAACCGCAAGCTGCCGACGAGCTGAGCATGCTGTGCGCCCGGCTCCCGCTGGCGCTGAGCGTCGCTGCCGCCCACGCAGTGATGCGGCCGGGCTTCCCGCTCGCGGCGCTGACCAGCGAGTTCCGCAGCCGCGGGCTCGACCTGCTGGAAACCGGGGATCCGGCGACCACGATACGCACGGTCTTCTACCGGTCGTATCAGCATCTGAGCGACGACACGGCGCGGGTGTTCAGGTTGCTAGGTCTTCTTCCCGGCCCAGATATCTCGGTTCCGGCGGCCGCGAGCCTGACCGGCATGCCCGTCGAGAAGGTTTATAGCGCCCTGGACGAACTCGCCCGCGCGCATCTTGCGGAGGAGCATCTGCCGGGCCGGTTCAAATTCCACGATCTACTGCGCGCATACGCGGCCGAGCGGGCTCGGCAGCTTGACTCTGTGGCAGACCGCCGGGCAGCCGTGCACCGGGTGCTCGACCATTACCTGCACACGGCGGTGGCAGCGGCGGTGCGGTTCAACCCGTTCCGGACTGCGCTGCAGCTGGCACCGTTGCAGGCAGGGGTGGTGCTGGCCAGCGTGCCCGACAGGGAGCAGGCACTGGCGTGGCTCGAAGCTGAGGCACCGGTGCTGCTCCCGTTGACCTGCTACGCCGACGTCCACGGGTTCCACGAGTACGCGTGGCAGATCCCGTGGGCGCTGGCGGCGTACTTCCACCGGCGCGGCCGCTGGGGAGACTATGTGACGACCCAGCGGACGGCCCTTGCCGCAGCGCAGCGTCTAGGGGATAACCGCGCGCTGGCACACGCGAATTACCAGCTCGGTCATGCCCACGCATATAGAGGCGAGTTTGACACTGCAGACCCGCACATACGGCAGGCGCTTGAGCTGTTCCGGGACCTTGGCGACCGCGCCGGCGAGGCGGTGGTGATGAACGGGCTGGCGCTGACGCTGGAGCGGCAGGGCCAGTATGACGAGGCGCTGCCCCTTGCGCTGGAGGCCCTGCAGATACTCAAGGCGGTCGGGCACTGGTGGACGCAGGCCACCGTGGAGAACTCGGCAGGCTGGCTGTACGCGCACCTGGGCCAGTACTCAAAGGCACTGGCGCACTGTCAGCAGGCGCTGAGCCTGCACCATGAATCGGGCAATCTCGGCGGCGCGGCAGACACCTTGGACACCATCGGCTATATCCAGTTGCAGCTGGGGGATTCCGCTCAGGCCAAGACACATTACGACCTGGCCGTGAAGGCGTACCGCGAGCTCGACGATCCCTCCGGGGAGGCGCAATCGCTGAATTGGCTGGGCGACGCCCTCACTGCCCAAGGCGATGCCCATGCCGCGCGGGCTGCCTGGATCAGGTCGGAGGCGATCTTGGACCGGCTGTCCCATCCGCGGGGAGAGGCTGTCCGGGCCAAGCTCGCCCGACCCGATTCCGGCGCGGAACCAAGCAGCGCGGACTCGGCGACAGCCGCTGAGAACCAGAAGTCAAGCCGCAGATCGCAAAGCCGGTAGCGGGCGCCCAAGCGGGCCTGCGCATCCTGCTGCGCCTAGCACCGCTGAAAGACCCCAAGTTGCTGGGGTACTCTCCGCCCTGCGCACGCCGCAGACTGCGGTCATGAACGCTATTGAGCAGAACAAGAACACCGTTACCGAGTTCATCGACGCCCTATTCACCAAGGGTGACCTCGGCGCCGTCGATGAGTACCTCGCCGGGGAGTTCGTCAACCATGACCCGCCGATCGGCGTCACGGCCGACCGGGACGGCATGCGGGCGGCCGGAGCCATGTTCCGTGCCGCCTTCCCCGACTGGCACAGTGAGATGGACATCCTGGTCGGCGAGGGCGACCTGGTGGTCGAGCACTTCACCGCCAGCGGCACGCAGCAGGGCGAAATTTTCGGCGTGCCACCTTCGGGCCGTACCGTCACTCTTCCCGGGATCAATATCTGGCGCGTCCGCGACGG
The DNA here is from genome assembly GCA_963742795.1 of uncultured Actinomycetes bacterium. Classification (GTDB taxonomy): domain Bacteria; phylum Actinomycetota; class Actinomycetes; order Streptosporangiales; family Streptosporangiaceae; genus Palsa-504. Next base: position 70,140 of record CAVUNL010000030.1, on the reverse strand, counting down.
CCGCATCGTGGAGCGCTGGGGGCGCCTCGACGAACTCGGCCTCCTGCGCCAGCTCGGGCTGGTGAACCTGCCCTGACCGTACAACTGGACGCCGTCCGCCCGGGCATCGCCCGAACCGGGCCCCGGGTGACGGCGTCCTTACCTCAGGCGAGAAGCCTGGCACAGCGATCCGCGACTGCCTCGGCGGCGGCGTATCGTCGTGTTATGCCGGAGGCGCCCATGGAACGTCAGGCCACCGCCCTGATCGGCCGGTGTTACGCCGGGCTGGACGCCGCCGGGCTGCGCGAGCAGGTACTGCGCCGGCTACGCCGGATGCTGTCGGTGGATGCCGCGTTCTTCGCGACTGTTGACCCGATGACCTTGCTGTTCACCTCGGCGGCCGCCGACGAACCGCTTGGCGCTGCACAGCCGCTGTTCCTGGACAACGAGTTCGGGCGTGATGACGTCAATAAATTCGCCGCACTGGCGGAGTCCGCCGACCCGGTCGCCTCGCTCGACCGGGCCACCCGCGGTCAGCGGCCCGCCAGTGCCCGCTACCGCGAGATCATGGGCCCCCTCGGCCTCGGCGACGAGCTGCGCGCGGCTCTTGTCACCAAGAACGGGTGCTGGGGAGTACTGTGCCTGCACCGGGAGGACGCCTCGCACGGCTTCGATGTCAGAGAGATCGACCTGATCCGGCGCATCTCCCCGCACGTGGCTGAGGGACTGCGCCGTGCCGTCACCCTTGGGCCGGTCGCGGCGATCGGCGCTGAAGCCACCGTTCCCGGCATGATCGTCCTCGATGCGAACCTGGCCGTCGTGTCGATGAGCCAAGAGGCCGAGCGGTGGCTGGCAGAAATCGGTGAGGCCGGCTGGCCGAGCACCAGCGAACTGCCCATTGCCGTCTACTCCGCCGCCGCCGGGCTGGTCCGGCTTGAAGGTGGTCCCGCTACCGCGCAGCCGCCCGCCACAGTCCGGCTTCGCAGCCGCTCCGGACGGTGGCTGTCCTTGCACGCCTCCCGCCTGTGCGGTCCGCCCGCGCCGCAGATCGGCATCGTGATCGAACCCACTCCCGCGGCGCAGATCAGCCCCCTGCTGTTGAACGCCTACGGTCTTACCACCGCGCAATCCCGTGTCGCCGCCCTGGTCATCAGGGGACACTCCACCCGCCAGATCGTCAGGGAATTGCATATATCGGCCAACACCGTTCAAGAACACCTGACTGCGGCATTCGACAAGTTCGGTGTCCGCAGCCGCCGCGAGCTCGTTGCCGCTGTGCTCACCGGGCATCATTGACCGAGCAAGGCCGAGAACCCGTGCAGCTGGCCATCCTGCGGCCGCCGACTGCGGCACACAGTCGTCGTCGGCGAAGACGCTGACCCCGGCGAGATGGTCCCGGATTGCCTCCAGGTCGAGGTCCGGATCATGACGGCGGGCAAGGTTCTCAAGATCGGCATAGGAGAAGCTCCCGGCGACGGCGTGGAGATCGATGATGTCGCGGATCACGAACCGGTCGTGCCAGGCGCGCGCCTTCAGGCCCACGGTGTCTTCGAGCGATACTGCCCGGACGCTTGCCGCGGGTGTTATCTGAACCGTCACCCACCTGGGTTCCAGCGCCTCCTTGAGAAGATCCACCTCCAGTTGCTCACCGGAATCGGGAAGCTGCAGCACCAGGCGTGCGTACCTGAGGCTTGCCGCTTCGGCAAGCCTCACGCCATATCCCGCGCTGGAACGCAACCTGGACCTGCGCGGCGATCTGGGGCAGCGGGGTGTGATCCCTGGTGGCGAAGTCCAGATCCTGGGACGGCCGGTGCAGGATCTCGTGGGCTCTGAACGCGTACCCTCCGGCCAGCAGCAAGCCGTACCGCTCAAAGACAGGCAGGCCATCCAGCAGTACCCGCAGGTGAGCAGGAGGAAGCCCGTCCAGGCTCACCGGAAAATCGGCGTGATGAGTTGCCGCTCCCACTCCCGGCGGGCGTGCGGACCCAGCAGCCGCCGCAACCGGGGCCACATGCTGATCAGTGACTCGCGGTGCACGAACCGCTCAAGATCCTCCCGCTGTGCCTCCGCAAGGAGCAGCGCATACAGGACTAGGCGCTGATCCTCTTGGCCCACGTCGTAGACCCGACGCCCTGACCAGGCCACATGTAGCGGCAACTCGACCTCGCCCGCAGCAGGCCCCCTCAGGTCTTCCAGAGACGACGGCAGGCGGCGCGCATACGCACCCCAGCGCGGCGGCAGAGCACCAGCCTCCATGCGGACAATTATCCTCCGTTCCGCACTGCACGCACGCCACGATCGGCAGGCATGCCGCGCGGCGTCGCTCGTTAGGGCCCTCCAGCGCGCGGCCTATCCCGGGAAAGCGGCACACACAAGTTGTTTCCCCAGCTCAACAGCTATATTTGCAAGTGCTGTCATACTCCACAGTGCACGTCATAACTACACAGGTGGTTGTCCGCTTGACTCCGGAAGAGGAGCTGGGGCTGCCGGGCGGGCATCCAGGCGCAACTGGCGGATCTCCGCGGTCTTCAGCTCCGGCAGGCTCCGGTGCTGGGACGGGTTCATCCGCAGGAAGCCCGCCCGCAGGATCTGCAGCGTGTCCCCGTGGGAGACCAGAAGGATGTCGCGGCCCGAGTACCGCCGCTCCAAGTCCACGATGAAGGCGGTCGACCGGTCAAGCACCGCGGCCGCCGGCTCGACGTTGCCGCCGGCGTAGCAGGGGTTCACCTCATCGGCGGCCCAGACCCGCGCATAGGTGCCGGTCGCTGACCCTTCCCAGTCGCCGAAGCACCGCTCGCGGAGGGCTTCGGCGATGACCACCTCGGGCGTGCCAAGGTGCGCGCGCACGATCTCAGCCGTCTGCCTGGCGCGGGAGAAGTCCGATGAGCAGATGACCGTGTTCCCGGGCAGGCCGCAACCCCGCGCCGCCGCGAGCGCCTGTTGGCGGCCAGGCTCCGATAGCCCGTAATCGCCGCGCCGGTCATTCGCGATGCAGCTTACGATGATGCCGCGCGCGTTCGCCTTGCTCTGCCCGTGTCGCATGACGCTGAATCGATTCGCCAAGCGGTCCACGCCGCTCAGGTGGTTCATGACGCGCCGACGCTACCACTGACGCTCAAGACGCCTTCCCATCGCTCACCGCGCAGTGCCGGATGATCTTCGGGTGGGCGGGACAATGGCCCGTCGAAGGCCGCATACACGATATGCGTATACTTTACTCATGGCTATGACGACGATCCGTGTGGAAGCCGAGGTCCGCGACCGGCTCGCAGCCCTGGCTGCGACGCACGGCCGGAGTCTCGGCGCTGAACTGCGGGCAATGCTCGACGAAATGATGTGGCAGGGTATCGAAGCCGGTTACCGAAGGCTGGCAGCTAACCCGGAGGAGATGGCGGCCTACCGCGCCGAGATCGCCGAATGGACATCGGTCGGCCTCGGCGACCTCGCCGCTACCGCCGCCGACGAATACCCGGAGTACAACTCTTGACCAGCGGAGATGTTCTGCTGTGTGACCTCAACCCGGTAGCTGGCCGTGAGCAGGGCGGTATACGGCCGGTCCTGGTCGTGTCACACCACCGGTACTCCGTGATCCCCGGGCTGTTCCTCGCGGTGCCGCTCACCAGTCGCGATCGCGGACTTGACCATCACATACGGGTTCCCGCGGATGAGTACACCGGGCTGAGGCAGGTCTCGTTCGCCATGACCGAGCAAGTCCGTGCCATCTCCGATCAGCGAGCCGGACGTCACCTGGGCAGCGTCAGCACCGAGACACTGACGGCCGTAAGCCGGTACCTGCACCTGTTCATCGTCTGAGGCAACCGCCTCTGGCCTCCCGATACCTCTGCTGCGCTGCTCGTAGCGTACGTGCCTCGGAGCGGGCCGCGGCCAGAGGTGGTTCGCTGTGGCATCGGCGAGCCTCGCGGTCAAGGCACTATCATTGCTGATCCGTTTCGTGCATTGGCCCGGGACGCCTACGACCTCAACCCTGGGACACAGGGCATGGCACGCGCTCGGCTTCTCAGCCGGTTTCTTGGCCGCAGGCGCCTTGACGACGTACATGCTGATCATCGCCCGGAGGTCGGCGGCCAAGGGTCAGCCTCCTGCTTATCTCCAGGAGACCCATCCTGGGTAAAGCCGAGGATTGCGGCAGCAACCGGGCCCGGCAGATCATCGTCCCCGGCCATGGACGGCTCACTTCAGCCGAGCGGTCATTGCAGGTCACAGTCGCAACTGCCAGTGCCTCAACACTCCGCAGTGTCAGCGATAACCACACATTCAGGGCTGCCCTGGTTATGACGACTGGCCGTAGAGTTCGTCCAAGGTGAGAGGCAGAATCTTGCCTCTGCTGGCGGCCGTTTCGGCTGCCAGATCATCGGTGAAGCCTGTCGTGCTGAACAGGCCGACGGTGAGGCCTGCATCCCTGGGAGCGTACAGGGATGCGCGGGTCCTCCTGCACAACCCGACTGGCCTCGCCGTCTGGCTCTGCGAGCAACTCGGCATGCCGGACACCTGGGCCGACTGACGGCACACCGGGTACGTCGGGGAGGTTTTCCCGGGCCCCTAGCCGTTGCGCGGCAGATCATCCACGGTCGCCTCCCAGAGCCTGCTCGATCAGTGCCTCCGGCAGCCCGGACTCCTCCCCGAGCCAGCGGACCCATTCAGTGAGCAGGTCCACCCCGGGGGTGGCGTACGGCTTACGCCAGTCTCCGATCAAAGCGCGGAAGAGCGTTGTCCTGGTCGGTGAGATCAGCCGCTCTGTACCGGGCACGACGCAGTCGAGCCACTCTCCCGCGACCTCCTCGACGATCTCGACATCCGGTGCCTGACCGCGCCTGCCGGTGTACCAGGCGGTAAACTCACCGACCATGGGCGCGGGATTGACGGGCTGAGTCCGCGGGGTTCGCGTGCGCTCCCAGGGCAGCTCCATGCCACGCTCTGACAGCGCCTTTACGATGTCATCCAGCCGTCGGTAGGCCCGGTACCAGTTGTCCATCCGGGAACGCGATTCGCGACCCCCGACGAACTGATCCGACTGCACACACGCAGCCAGGAACATGAGCGCGTCGGCATCGACCGCACTCGGCACAGCCGAGTCTGCGCTCTGCCCCACTACCGCGTGCCATGCCTTGGCGGCCTCGTCCGGCGAACCGAACGTCCCGGCCCCTGCGATGGTGATGAAGCCACCCCCATCGATGTCCAGCAGCCACGTGACCGGTTCTGCCCGGCCTGGATAGCTGAATCCGGCGATGATGCCAAGGCGCGTGCCATAGGAGTCCCGGATCACCTGGATGCCACCAGTCACCGCTGGTACGGCACCGAGCCAGTCTGGCTGCGCGGAGGGCAGGGAAGCGGCCACCTTCGCCGCCCGCTCGGCCGCGTAGTCGCCAAGCCCGTAAGAACCGATCGCCGCCACGCCGTGTATCAGCCACAACGCGTCTAGGTCGTGATCCCGCCGAACCCGGCCCGCGGCCCGGTCCACGAGTTGCGTGGCCCAGCCGCCCATATTGAAACCCATCTTCTCCCGGCCCAGGGCGGCATGGAGCTCGCCGCCGATCAGTTCGGCGGTCGCCTGCTCTAGCTCTAGTGACCCAGGCTCGTCACGCAGCGCCGCGGAATGCCCGATCACGTGATCGTGCGACGCCTCCCACCAGTCGGTGGGATCCCGCGTGGCCAGGTCCGCGAGCCCGGCGGGCATCATCTTCGATGGCGTGCGGGCGACATCGCGCGGAACCGCGGCATGTGGCTTCCGCTTCTTCTGAGACTTCTTGGGCTTACGTCCACGGGACACCGGTGACACACGCAGCAGCCTACCGACGCGCTCCCTGCTCGGTGTCCGGTTAGCGCTCAAAGCGGACGGGTCCGATCAGCAGACCGGAGGGATAACCACGCAGGTTGTCCACCTGGCTCCGGAAGTGGAGCAAGGTCATGCACGACGAGGACAACGACGGCGGGTTCCCTGGCGAGAGCCCCGGCCGAGGTCCCGCTACCCGCGTAGCAAGCAGGAGGAGCGGGGCGACCGGTCGAAGTGGCCGTGGCTGCCAGGTTCGATTCCGCGCGCATGGCAGGACGGCCGCCCGCCGTGCCTGCTCAGGCGGGAATAGCTACGTGCAGGGCCTAAAGACTGGTTGGCACGGGATCTGCTGGATAAGTGCTAGTTTTCTTTGGTGCGTATCGGAGTGTACATAGACGGCTTCAACCTGTACTACGGCGCGCGAGGTCTGTGCGGCCGTGGGACCCCAGGCTGGCGCTGGCTTGATTTGCGTGCCTTGGCCACGGATCTGGCCGGACGGCGCTCTAACTGGCCGGGCGCTCAGATTGATCGCGTCGTGTACTGCACCGCGCGGATTGACGGCGCTTCCAACCCGTCGGGCCAAGCCGACCAGGATGTCTACCTCAAGGCATTGATGGCCGCAGGCAGTGTGGACCACATCGAGTACGGCACCTATGTTGCTCGCGTCAAGATGGCTCCGCTCGCGACCAGGGACCCACACGGCCGGCCGCAGCTCGTGAGCCCGGCATGGCCCGTGATGATCCAGGACGGAGGGGGCGCCCCAGTCACCGGAGCCGTGTTCATGGTGTCCTATGCGAACCGGGAGGAGAAGGGCTCCGATGTCAACGTGGCTGCCCATCTCCTTCTGGATGTGCTAGGCGACGCGGTTGACGGAGCGCTGGTCATCTCAAATGACAGCGACCTGCGCTTCCCTGTCGAGCGGGCGCGCCAGCATGTACCCATCGGCGTCATCAACCCCTCGCGCAACTACCTCGCCGGCGACTTGCGCGGAACCGCCAGCACGGGTGCGGGCGGCACTGGTGGGCGAGGCTGACATCTGGCGACCTGAAGGCTCATCAACTGCCCGACCCAGTCGGCCAGTACCGGCGTCCAGCTGGTTGGTAGCAGCTGCAGTCATCTAGGCGGAAGACTTCACACGGGAACTGCGTTATAGTTGTCGCATATACCACCCGGCTCCTTGTGGGCCGGGTTTTCTTTTGCCCGGCGCCGCGCAGGACTGTGGACGAGGTTAGGTCTGGCCGCTGTCAGGAAGGCCGGTACATGGTCAGTTCCCAATCCGTTATCGGTAATTGTAAACCGAAGCTGTTCTCCCAGCTCAACGAGTTATATGGGAATGCCAGAACAGTCCACGGCGCAAGCGATAACTACACAGGTAGGCCGCCTCCGCTTATGACGGCTGGCCGTAGAGATCGTTCAGGGTGGCAAGGAGGATCTTGCCTTTGCTGGCGGTGGCTTCGGCTGCCAGTTCATCAGTGAAGCCGGTCGCGCTGAAGAGGCCGAATGCGGCGTCGGTGGCGTCGTGCCCGGCGGCGGTCAGCAGGTCGCGGAGGTGCTGAAGCCTGCGCAGCTCGGCCAGGCCTGGGCGGCGGTCGCGGTGCTTGGCCTCGCCGATGAACGCGACCGGCGCGCCGGGGGTCCGCGGGCGGCTGCCGCGCGCGAGCGCCAGGACGTCGATCTCGTGGCCGGTCTTGTGCTCGCGGCAGGCGATGACGGTCTGCCCGACCGGGCCGACGGCGAGGCCCGCTTCCCCGGAAGCGTACCGGGCGGCCCATTCGGCGGCGAGCGCCTCGAAGTGCGGCCCGAAGATCTTGGACTCCACGGTGTGCTCTGCCTCGGCCCAGACCTGGCCGGCCCGCCCGGCTTCCAGGTCGGCCAGGTACGGCTCGATGACTAGCTGATGGAAGCGGACCATCGGGTCGGCGACCGTCACCACGGGCCGCCGGTCCAGGAGCAGGTCGTGCCGGCGGTCGATGAACCCGGCCGAGGCCAGCGTGGCCAGCTGGTGCGTCAGCGAGGTAGCCGGGCGGCCGAGCAGGCCGCCGATCTTCGTTGGCGACGACTCTCCCGCCGCCACGGCCGCGAGCACCGAGCTGTAGGCGGCGGTGTCACGGATGCGCGGGTCCTCGTGCACGACCCGGCGGGCCTCGTCGAACAATGGCATGGACGGCCGCAGCACGTTCCGCGTGAGCCAGCCGCCAAGCTGTGCCGGATTCTCCGGAACCTGCGGATCGGGCACAAGCTCCCGGTAGCCGGGCGTGCCGCCGACGAGGGCGTTGTGCGCGAAGGCTGCGGCAGGATCCTCGATTCCCCAATACTCCCGCGCGTCCCGGTAGCCGAATGACCGGACGCGCAGTTCGAGCGCAGCCCGGCCGCGCAACGCCCTGGTCCCGGACAGCAGGTCCGCCATGACCGAAATCGCCGAGCCGCACAGGAGCAGGCGAAACGACGCGGTGCTCGCTCCGGCACCCGGTCCCAGGCCGTCGTACAGGGACTGCACGATGGACGGCAGCCCGGGAGTTTCCTGAGCCAGGTAAGGGAACTCATCGAGGACTAGCAGCGGCGGCACGCCGCGGGAAGCATGCGAGCGGGATGGCGCGGCCATCACCTCGGTCGCCGTTCGCAGCGCCTGCTCCCAGCCGCCGAACCCGAACGCGCCAGCCGACAGGCCGGCCCAGGTCGCGAGCGAGTCACCGAATCGGCGCAGCGAGACCGGCTCGGCCTGCTCGGTGGCCAGGTGATAGAGGCCGCCGGCCGCGCCGGTGAGCCGGCGCAGCAGGTACGATTTGCCCTGCCTGCGCCTGCCGTAGACCACGGCGATCCGCAACCCGGGCAACGGCGAGAACGCGAAGTCGGTCAGGTCCGCCCACTCCGCGTCACGGTCGAAGACATCCGTCGGCTTGTCCAGGGTGCTGTTATCCAGCGGAGCCTCCATTAGCTCGACTGCAGTTATATTAAGTGTATTCGAGCTAGCAGCAGTGGTGGCATTCTGGCCGGGGCTGCGGTCTTGGCCAGCGAGTGAGCATGCACAGCAAGGCTCACGGTACGGACGTGGCAGGATGGTCGACGTGTCGGCATCCCATCCCGGGTCGCTGCGCCCCACGTACCCCGTCCGGAGTGAGCGGTTGCTGTTGCGCCCGCTGGCCATAGGCGACGCCGGCACCCTGCTTGCCTACCGCAGTCGTGAAGATGTCTGCCGGTACGTGCCGTTCGAGCCGATGAGCCGCGATGACATCATCGAGCGGATTGCGGGGCAGTAGGCGCGCACGGAACTCACCGATGAGGGGCAGTCGCTTACGCCGGCATTCTCACGATCGAGCCGTTCCCTGAGCGCAATCACGACGGCATCGGTCAGCGTCTCACCCGTCTCGGCAGACAACTCCCTGGCAAGCCGGTCTGCATCGTCGCTCTTGATACTCAATGCCATGGAAGAAATATAGACTGGCTGGCGGACTTCTGCCATGCCGGTCTTGCGCCGCGGCACCGGGCACCAAGGTGCTGCGGCCGGCGGTTGTTTGCGGCCGGAGGTCACGGGGAAGTGGGGGAAACAGGTCGGCCAGGGCACATGGAATGGCCGGATCAGGGCCGCCCGCCGGAAGCGGCAGGCCGGCTCGCGATGGTTCCTTCCAGCGGCGATGCGGAGGATCGCGGAGGCGTAGAACGGTGCAGGTCAGCGATGGCTGAATGGCCGGTGACAGGCCCAGAGCGGGATGTCCTGCTGGCCACCAAGCTGTACATGCCCGGGCCGCGGCCCGGCCAGGTACCGCGGCCGCGGCTACTGGCACGGCTTGATGAGGGCCTGGCGCGGGGGCTGGTATTGGTCTGCGCCCCGGCCGGGTATGGCAAGACGGTCCTGCTGGCGGACTGGACCCGGTGCGTGGGGAAGCCGGCCGCGTGGCTCTCGCTGGACGCGGGGGACAATGACCCGGCCCGGTTCTGGCGCCACGCGGTGGCCGCGCTGGACCGGGCCCGGCCGGGGACCGGCGAACGGGTGGCCCCGCTGCTCGGCCCGCCCGCGCCGTCGTCGTTCCAGGGGCTGGTCACGGCGCTGGTCAACGAGCTGGCTGCGGACGAGGCCGTCGTTGTCCTCGACGATTACCACGCGATCAGCTCGCAGCAGGTGCACGAGTCGCTCGCGTTCCTGGCCGATCACCGCCCGGCCGGGATAGGCGTGGTGCTGGCCAGCCGCAGCGACCCGCCGCTGCCGCTGGCGCGGCTGCGGGCCCGCGGCCAGCTGACCGAGATACGCGAGACCGAGCTGCGGTTCACCCCCGCCGAAGCTGGGGAGCTGCTCCAGCACGCGGCGTCGGCCCTGCCGGATGCGTCGGTGGCGGCGCTGGCGGCCCGGACCGAGGGCTGGGCGGCCGGGCTGCAGCTGGCCGCGCTGTCCCTGCGCGGCCACGATGATGCCGCCGCTTTCGTGGCCGCATTCACCGGCAGCCACCGCTACGTCCTGGACTACCTGGCCGAAGAGGTGCTCGAACGGCAGGACACGCAGCTGCGCACGTTCCTGCTGGAGACCTCGGTGCTGGGGCGGCTCAGCGGCCCGTTGTGCGACGCCGTCACCGGCCGCGACGGCAGCCAGGCGTTGCTCGAGCAGGCGGAGCGGGCGGGCCTGTTCCTGATCCCGCTGGATGAGGTGCGCGGCTGGTGGCGCTACCATCACCTGTTCGCCGGCCTACTCTGCGCCCGCCTGCAGGAAGAGCAACCCGGCCGCGTGCCGATGTTGCACCGCAACGCCGCGACCTGGTACGCCGGGCACGGGCTGGCCGATGACGCCATCGGCCACGCGGCCGACGCCGGGGAGATGCTCTGGGCGGCCCGGATCATCGAGCAGCATTTCGATATGGTCTACAGCATCCGCGGCGAGGCCGCGACCATCCACCGGTGGCTGTCGGTCCTCCCCGCCGACGTGGTCAGGTCCCGCCCCCGGCTGTTGCTGGCGCAGGCCCTTATGGCCGCCACCAGCGGCCGCCTCGAGGCCGTGGAACCGCTCCTGGACGCGGTTGAGTGCGCGCCCCCCGGCTGGGCCGATGAACCATTCGAGCCAGTCGGCGGCGCGGCGGGCAGCTACCTGGTCAATGTCCCGGCCCTGACCACGCTGCACCGCGGCTATCTCGCCCAGTTCCATGGCGACGCCGAGGCCACGGCCGCGTTCGCCGCGCAGGCCCTGGCCGAGATCAAGCCCGGAGAACGGCTGCTTAGCGCCTCCGCGCACGGATTCCTGGCCGTGGCCGAATGGCTGCGCGGCCGGCTCGCCGAGGCCGAACGCGCCTTCGCGTCCAGCGTCACCGGGTGGCGCGAGACCGGCCTGCTCACGCTGATCGCGTGGGGCTGGTACGAGCTGGTGCTGATCCAGCGCGCCCAGGGCCGCCTGGACGCGGCCGCGCTGACCTGCGAGCAGGCCCTGGGCAGCCTGGTCACCGCCGGCCGGCCGCTGCCCGCGGCCGGTCTGAGTCACGTGGGCCTGGCCGATATCGCCTATCAGCGGGACGAACTCGACCTCGCCCGGCGGCACGCCACCGAGGGCATCGCGCTGTGCCGCCAGTTCGTCTACACCGTTCCGCTGGCCGGCGGCCTGGCCACGCTGGCGATGATCCGGCAGGCCACCGGCGATCCGGCCGGGGCGCTGGAGGCGATCACCGAAGCCGGACAGGCCTCACCCGGCCCGGCGGGCATGCTCAACCCGGTCCCGGCCCAGCGGGCCCGGCTGCAGCTGGCCCAGGGCGACCTGCCCGCCGTGGCCCGGTTCGCCCGGGAGAGCGGCCTCGGCCCGGACGACGAGCCGGACTACGCCCGCGAGCCCGGGCACCTGGTGCTGGCCCGGGTCCTGTTGTCCCAGGGGCGGCCCGGGCAGGCGCTGGCACTGCTGGACCGGCTGCACGCCGCGGCGGTCGCCCAGGACCGGGCCGGCAGCCTCATCGAGACCGGCGCGCTGCGGGCGCTGGCGCTGGCCGCCACCGGTGATGAAGCAGGCGCGGTCACGACCCTCGCCGGGGCGCTGATGCTGGCCTACCCGCAGCGCTACGTACGGGTCTTCGCCGACGAGGGCCCGCCGATGGCCGCACTGCTCGGCCGGCTCATCGCGGCCCAGCGCACCGGCCAGGCCGCCGCCGGGGTCCCGCTCGGCTACCTGGCCCGGCTCCAGCGGGCCTTCGACTCCGGGCTACCAGCGAATGATCCCGTCCCTTCCGGCATCGTGGACCCGCTGACCAGCCGCGAGCTCGAGGTCTTGGAGAAGCTAGCAGCGGGCCGGTCGAATCAGGTCATCGCCCGCGAGCTCGTGGTCACCCTGGACACCGTCAAAAAGCACGTCGGCCATGTGCTGGGCAAGCTCGGCGCGGCCAACCGCACCGAGGCCGTCGCCCGGGCCCGCCAGCTAGGCCTCATTCCTTAGCGCGCTCCCTGCCAATCCTGGCCACGGGCATTGCCCGCGGGCGGGCACCATGGTGCCAGGCGCCGCCGCGGAAGATTCCACCTCATGTGCACCTTCGGGTGACGACCCGGCCCGCGGGCCGCTCCTAGCGTGCCAGTGAAAGACACACCTACCTGATGGAGGGATGGCAATGACTGCCCTCAGATCACCCGGCTCCATGACAAGCCCGGGCCGGCGGGCCGGGTGGACCCCGGCCCGGATCATCTCCGCGGTCATCGGTCTGCTGCTTGCCCTGTGCTCGCTCGGGCTGCTGGGCGCAGGCGGTGCGGCCTTGTGGGCCAGCACGACCCAGCGGCACGGCGGCGACATAGACCTGGGCACCTGGAGTTACCGCAGCACCGGTTACGCCGTCGTCAGCAGCACGGCGGACCTGTACGGGGCGACGGGTGGCCTGCCCGCGCCGCGATCGCTGCTCGGCACCGTACGAATCAGCGTCACACCAGCTCCCGGCGCGGGCCCGGTGTTCGCCGGGATCGCCCCGGCCGGCGCGGCCCGCCGCTACCTGGCCCCGGTCGGCTACGACACTGTCCGCGGCATCACCCGCCACCACGTCACCTACACCGGCCATCACGGCGGCGCTCCCGCGACCGCGCCCGCCCGGGCAGGCATCTGGGCCGCCCGCGCGGCCGGGCCTGGCACCCAGACCCTGACCTGGCCGGACCGCGGCGGCAGCTGGACGGTGGCCGCCATGAACGCCGACGGGTCACGGCCGGTCGCCGTGCGCATCAGCGTCGCCGCGGCGCTGCCCTCGCTGCCCTGGATCGCTGCCGGGCTCCTGGCCGGCGGGGTCCTCGCCCTGGCCGCAGGACTGGCTCTCATCGCAGTTCCCGCACGCCGCGCAGCCCGCCGCGGCGCACAAGCCCTCGCCCCATGACCGATCACCAGCAAGGAGTGACGAACATGACCGCTTATCAGCATGACCCGGCCAGTCACGCCGGCCAGACCGCGCAAGCAGCAACAACGACACGGAAGTGCACCATGAATGCTCGCCTGGACCTGTTCGGCAACCAGGTCGCAGCCAGGTTCGGTAGGCACATCGTCTCGGCGGGCAAGGTGCTCGCGGACTCGACGCTGCCGACCGCGACGCAGGAGCTGAAGATCCGCGCCAGTCAGATCAATGGCTGCGGTTTCTGCGTCGACATGCACACCAAGGACGCCGCGCACGCCGGGGAGACCCCGACGCGCCTCAGCCTGGTCGCGGCCTGGCGGGAGGCCACGGTGTTTACCGAGGCTGAGCGCGCCGCCCTGGAGCTGGCGGAGCAAGGCACCCGCATCGCTGATGCGGCCGGTAGTGTCACGGACGAGGCCTGGGCGAATGCCGCCAAGCACTACGACGAGGACCAGCTCGCGGCCCTGGTGTGCGTCACCGCCTTCATCAACGCCTTCAACCGCGGGTTCGTCATGGTTCAGCAGCCCGCCGGCGACTACCAGCCCGGCCCGTTCGGATAACCAGGAGTGGCTGGCCGGGACCGCCGGTGCCATCTGGCACCAGCAGCACACGCCCCGGGCACTGATCGCCGCGGCCCGGGCCGTTGTTCTGGTACGCCCGGCGGTCCGACTGATCCAACGGCATCGGCCGGGGCGGGTTCGCGCAGATCATCTGGCGGACCAGAGGAATATGCCGGGCGCCCGCGCAAAGAGCCGTTATCTGCACGAGCCCGAGGCGTGAAGGCATAGCCTGCGCCTGGACGCATCAGGTCATTCTGTCGTGGCAGCGCGCCGGAGCGCATGTCCCAGACCGCCGGCTAGGGTCCTGGCGGGCCCGCAGGCTAGCCGTTGCCACCTTGGCCTGCATGGCGGAAGCGCCCCTGGTTAGCCCTTCGCGCTGGCCGCAAGCAGCGTCAATTCCAGGTGCGGCGGTCGTCGTCCTGGACCTGTCAATGGCGCACGGCCTCTGATCGTCGCTGCCCACGCCGAGGTGGTCGCCTGTGAACCACGTAGTGCTATGACCGCAGCGAAAATTCCGGCTGCGGGGCCTGCGGCCTGGCGGGGACAGCTCCGCGCCGCTAGCGTCAATTCTAGGCACCCGCCGAAGAAGGCGATAGCGGCATGGCTCATCGGAGAGGAGGTGTGGGATGAGCGATGAAGCGAAGGCGATGCAGCCCGAGGAGGTGACGCGGCTAGTTGCCGAGCGGCTCAACGCTGGCGACGCGGCTGGTGTGGCGGCACTGTACGAGCCGCAGGCGGTACTGGCCTACCCGGCCGACCGGCCGGTGACAGGGCGAGAGGCCATCCAGGCCATCTACCAGCAGATGGCCGACGCCGGGGTGACGTTCGCGATCGAGACCCCGCTGCCCACCGTCCGGTTCGAGGCCCTGGCGCTGACATCAACCCGTTCGGCCGACAACACCGGCGTGCGGGTGCAGGTACTGCGCCGCCAGCCCGACGGCTCGTGGCTGCGGATCATCGACCGCCCGGAGGTCCCGCAGCCCTAGCCGCAGTGGGCACGCCGCCCGGCCCCTACCTGCCTGCGTGGCCAGCGGGTTCCACTTCACGCGGGCAGGTGAGCTGCAGGAAGGCGGGCAGAACGCACCCGGCCGGGTAGCAAGCGCGGCCCCCCGCGCCCGTCAGGTGGACGGCCCTGCCAGGTCCGCCGCCGTCGGCCGCTGAGATTCCACCCCGGCGGTCGGCGCCGAACGGGAGTTCGGAGTGTACCTGTCCGGTCATGCAGCACGTAGCTGCGCAGAGTTTGTCTGGTGGCGGTCATCAGGTGGTCTGGTATTTCCTGCCCACGTTGCCGGACGGGCGGTCCGGTGCCGCTGTCTGTTGCGCCTGTACGCGCTCCGGTCGGCGGGGTGAGATGTTCTGGTTGAGGTGGAAGGCGTTGTCGGGGTCGTAGGCGTTTTTCACCGCGGCGAGCTGGGCCAGCTTGTCTGCGGGGTAGGCGCGGCGGAGGCCTTCTGCGCCCTCATCGCTGAGCATGTTGACGTAGACGCCGCTGGCGAACGGCGCGATGGCCATGGCCCGCTCGCGGGCGGCGGCCATCCGGGCCTGGTCCTCGGCCGGGTCGGTCCAGCTCGTGGAGGTGACGTACTCGAAGGCCGTATCGCGATGGCTGAACGCGCTCGCGCTGTCCGGAACGTCGGCGATCGCGCCGCCGTAGGCCTGCAGGCTCACGGTCGGGCTGTTCTCCCCGCCCGCCAGCAGCGCGTTGATCGCGTCGTGGGGCAGTGCTCGCAGGTAGTGGCCCTTCGAGTAGCGGCGCCGGGCATGGCCTTGCGGCGTGTCGTCGCGGCGCTGCAGGTCGAGGTAGGAGATCTCGGCGACGTGCCGCGCCATCGGCTCGCCGAGCCCGTCCAGCTGCGAGGCCAGCTTCCGGCCGCGCTGCGGGTCGCCGACCCACACGAAGCCGGCCGTGGCCCGCCCGTCGCGGATCGACGCGGTGAATGTGGCCTGCCGCGGCGCGGTGGCGGCCAGGTCACGCCAGCCGCGCAGCGCCGCGGCGGCGTGCTCGGCGCCGAAGTTGTACTCGGCGACCAGCGCCCGCGTCCCGGCCGGGTGCAGAGCGAACTCGAACTCGACCACCACGCCGAAGTTGCCGCCCCCGCCGCGCAGTCCCCAGTACAGGTCCGGATGCTCGGCGCGGCTGGCCCGCAGCAGACGGCCGTCGGCGGTCACCATCCGGTAGGAGACGACGTTGTCGCAGGCCAGCCCGTACTGCCGGGCCAGCCAGCCCATGCCGCCGCCGAGGGTCAGCCCGCCGACTCCGGTGTGCGAGACGTTGCCCGCGGTCGTCGCCAGGCCGTACCGCTGGACCGCGCGGTCCAGCGCTCCCAGCAGGGCGCCGCCCTGCACCACGGCGCGGCGCCGCGCCGGGTCCACCCGGACGGCGCCCATCAGGGTCAGGTCGATCATCAGCCCGCCATCGGGGACGGCCAGGCCTAGGACGCCGTGCCCGCCGCAGCGCACCCCGATCTCCAGGCCCAGGTCGCGGGCGGCACGGACCGCCGTCACCACCTCGCCGGCGCTGGCGCACCGGGCGATTATCCGCGGGCGCCGGTCCACCATCGCGTTCCACACGGTGCGCGCCTGGTCATAGCCCGGGTCACCGTGCTTCAGCATCACCGGCACGGCGGCCAGCCTGGCCCGAACCGGCCCGGCCGGCTGCGCGCGCCGTGAACCATCACCGGCGACGCTGTTGCTTGCGGTCATGTCATCTCCTTGTGGATGGGCCATTCGCGTGCCGGATTCAGGCGTGCGAGCTGCGCTTGACCCGTCCTCGCAGGGCGGCGAAGCACATGGTCATGCTGATCAGGGCGACGAGGGCTATGGCGGCGGCAGCTTCGGCCAGCTGGCTCCACTGCCAGCCGTGGCCGAGCACCAGGGACCGCAGGCCGCCGAGCAGGTAGGTGACGGGGTTGAAGTCGGCGACGGTGCTCAGCCAGCCGGACAGCTGGCTGCGGGGGACGTAGGAAGAGGTCAGGAACAAGAAGGGGAAAAACAGCAGGAAGGTGGAGTTCACCGCGGCCGGGTTGCCGGTCTTGAGCGCGATGGCGTAGCCAAACCCGGCGAAGGACAGGCTCCACATGGCTGCGAGCAGCACGAAGGCCACGATCCCGGCCGGCCCGGTGCCGAACCGAACGCCGAGGACGGTCCCGAGGATCAGGATCGGCGCGGTCAGCGCGGCAGCCACCGCGACGTCGGCGGCCATGTGGCCGAGCAGGATGGCGGTGCGCCGCACCGGGGTCAGCAGCAGCCGATCCAGGTAGCCAGACTGGATGTCCAGGACGAGCGAGTAAGCGCGCGATATGCCGGTCACGCCGAGCAGGATCGCGGTGGCCATTTCGAAGGCCGGGTAGCTGAATCCCGGGTGATGCCCGGTCAGCTTGTTGAGCGTGGCGATGTTCACGACGAAGAAGAACAGCGCGATGAATACCGGAGGGATCACGGCCGCGGGGTCGCGGGGCACGGCGCGCAGGGCCCGCCCGGCGATAGAGGTTAGGTCGTGCCAGAACCCGGCCGGGCGCGCCTTGATCACCTCGCGGTAGGCGGGCCGAGCGATGGTGTCGGTGAGGGCAGTCATGACAGGTCCTCCTGAGCATTCGTGTGTTCGATGTGGGCTCCGGTCAGTTCCAGGAACACGTCATCCAGCGTCGGGGTGCGCAGGGTCAGGTCGCGCACCGCCACCGCACTGCCGGCCAGCGCCACCGCCACGCCGCTGATGGCCGCCGTACCGTCGCCGGCGGCGATGAGCAGCTCGTTGCCGTGCGCTTCGACGCTTCGCACGCCGGGGACCGCCTCGACGGCGGGCCGCGCACCGGCGGCGTCGCCGTCCACGCGGGCCACGATGACGTCCGAGCCGATGGACCGCTTCAGGTCGGCCGGGGTGCCCTCCGCGACGATGCGGCCGAGATCGATGATGCCGACCCGGTGGGCCAGCTCGTCGGCTTCTTCCAGGTACTGCGTGGTCAAGAAGATGGTCATGCCGAGCTGCTGGTTGAGCCGGCGGATCTCGGACCACACCCGGGCCCGGCTGGCCGGGTCCAGGCCGGTGGTTGGCTCGTCCAGGAACACGACCTCCGGGTTGTGGACCAGCGCCGCGGCCAGATCCAGCCGCCGCTTCATCCCGCCTGAGTAGGTCCCGATCGGCCGGTCCAGGGCGTCGCCCAGCTCGATCAGCTCGCCCAGTTCCGCCAGCCGCCGGGCCAGCGCCCGGCGGGACAGGCCGTAGAGCCTGCCTTGCAAGCGCAGCAGTTCGGTGCCGGTCTGCTTGGGGTCAAGCGCCGCGTCCTGCAGCGCCACGCCAATGCGAAGCCGGACCCGGCCAGGCTCGGCGGCGACGTCATGGCCGGCGACCAGTGCCCGGCCGCCGGTGGGCGCCAGCAGCGTGCACAGCATGCGCACCGTCGTGGACTTGCCCGCGCCGTTGGGCCCCAGGAAGCCGTAGATCTCACCGGCCGGGATCTGAAGATCAACGCCGTCGACGGCGCGGACTCCGCCGAACTGGCGGACCAGGGCCTCGGCGTAGACGGCATAGCCGGCGTGAACACTCAGCCGGGGGGCTGGCCGTTCGATCTCAAGCGTGCTCATCGAGTTATCCCCTTCTTCTGCTTCGGGTTCGGTAGGAAAGACCGCCGCGGAGGGAGAACCTCATCGCTCGTTCATGCCGGTTTCCGGATCTGGCCAGCAGGCCCCACCGCAGCGCCCGCGGCTTGGGGAACATCTCGGCAGGCCCGGTAATGATGTCCGCGCAGCGGCAGGTCGGTCGGGTGAGGCCTGGCCGCCGCGGGCAGGATGACGGCCACGACCAGCGGCCTGGCAGGGCAGCAGGCGCGGCCGACAGCTGCCAATGCCTCGCGCAGCTCGGCCTCGCCGTCAGCGGGCGTGATGTCAGCGGCGGTTGGGCTCATCGTCCCTTGCCTCCTCCCCAGGAACTGACGCCCCGGCGGCCTACCTGGCCGCGCTCTGCTCAGGAGTTGAGCGGGCAGCGGCCGGATCGACATGACCGACCGGATTCCCGCCGAGGCCCCATCCGGGCCAGCGCTTTGCACGGGACGCGCGGCGAGCTCAGCCCGCCCGGCCACGCCCGCTGGTCCGCTGATTGGGCTGGCAGCGCGGCGGCCCGCTCTCGCCGGCAGCCGCAGGAAGGGCCGGCTAGTTGGTGATCGCATAGTGGAGATGTACTCTCTCGCCGCAGACCGCCAACAGACGTGATCGCGTACGATTCCGCGATCGGTGCGGCCGCGGACCCGAGGGATCAGCCGGTTACCCGCGCGTATTCGGCGGTGAGCTCCACCCGGGTGTTCACGCCGAGCTTGGCGAACACCCGCCGCAGGCGGCCATCAACCGTGTGCGGTGACATGCCCAGCCGGGTCGCGACCTAGTTGTTGGTCATCCCGGAGGCGATCAGCGTGGCGACCTGCCGCTCCGACGGCGTCAGGCTGTCCCAGCCGGCCCCGGCCGCGTTCTTCCGGTCCGCGCCGCGCAACGCCGCCCGCAACGCGCCGCCGGCCACCTCCCGGTCAAGGAACCCGATCACGGCGCCCAGGACCGCCCGCTGATCCCCCACGAACAAGGTGTGATCCTCCCCGGGCAGCTCTGCATACGCCGCACCAGGTGTGTGCTCGGCAAGGTACCGGCCGTCGGCGGGCGGGACCGACTGATCACCCTGCCGGTGCATCACCAGCGTCGGCACCCGCAAGGCGGCCAGCAGGGGGCGGACGTCGATGGTCGCCGCCCACCGGCACAGCGTCTCCACCGAACCGGGAGAGCAGGTGTGCCGCTCCATCCGCGCTGCCCAGTCCCGGTACCGGGCACTATCCCGCATTCCGGGGGCCCTGGCCCCGAAGACCTGTCCCGAGCCCCACCCGCGCGCAGTGTGGCTGGCCCACTCGCCCACCTGCGCCGGGTCCGCATCGAAGTCGAACTCGCCCAGCCGGGTCAGCTTCGCAAACCCGCCAGCCAGGACAAGCGCCTGAACGCGGCCCGGATAGCTGACCGCGAAGTGGATGGCAACCGGGCAGCCGACCGTCACCCCGAACAGCACCGCCTGCCCGGCGTCACAGGCTTCCAGGACCGCCCTGATATCCAGGGCCAATGCGGCAAGGCTGAGTCGTTCACCCGCCGGCGAGCGATCCGACAGGCCCGCGCCCCGCCGGTCAAACAGCCCCACCCGTTACTCGGTGTAGCCATCTACGGCACGCCCCAACGTCTAGGATCACGCCTGTAACGGTGGGGTCGGCGCTCGCGACCAGAACTCCGGAGAGCCGGGACCTGATGACCGTCGCGGTCTCGGCCGCCAGCGGCAAGAAGCAACGGGACTAGGGCTGAGCACAGTGGGCAGGGCGAGGTGGCCTGGCGGCACGCGTGCTCAACGCCGAAGACGCCCTTAACATCGCCCCTGACGGCTGCGAAACGGGCATGCGTCAGCCTGGGCGTGGAACGCCTGGTCGTTCGGTTGCCTGAATGCTGGTGCCCTGGGCCGGGGTGCAGGCCGAGGGGATGGTGACCGTGACGGACAGGCCGCCGTCATCGCGGGGGCGGGCGGTGACGGTGCCGTCGTGGATCGCGGCGATGGACGCGACGATGGCTAGGCCGAGCCCGAAGCCTTCATGGGACGTGCGGTCGCTGAGCCGCTCGAACGGCCGGAAGATGCGGCTGGCATCCGCCGGGCTGATGACCGGGCCGGTATTGGCCACGGTCAGCTGGCTGCGGCCCGCCATGGTGCGGGTGCTGATCCACATGTCGCCAGCGGCGACGTTGTACCGGATCGCGTTGTCAATCAGGTTCGCGATGAGGTGCTGGGCCAGCACCGGATCGCCCGATATGACGGCGGGCTCCAGCGTGGCGTGCACCCGCCGGCCGCCCAGCCCGGCGGCGGTATCGAGGACATCTTCGGCGACGGTAGCCAGGTCGACCTCCTCATGAACGGTGAGCCCGCGCTCGTTGCGCGCGAGGATGAGCAGCGCGCCGATGAGGTGCTCGGCGTGATCCACCGCGGCGCGCATGTCCGCCCCCATACCGCGCAGGTCGTCGGGTGTGCTGTCCGGGTTGCCAAGCACGACGTCGATGGTGGCGCGCATGACGGCAAGCGGGGTGCGCAGTTCGTGCGAGGCGTTAGCGATGAACCGCTGCTGGCCTTCGAACGCGGCCTGGAGCCGCCCGAGCATCTCATCGAACGTCTCGGCCAGTTCGCGGAGTTCGTCGCGGGGACCTGTCAGCGCTACCCGCGCCGACAGGTTGCGTTCGGACGCGGCGCGGGCGGCCGCCGCGATCTGGTGCACCGGGCGCAGCGCCCGCCCGGAGAAGATCCAGCCGAGGACCGCGGCGAGGGCGATGACCACGGCAATGGTGATCAGCGAGTACTGCAGCAGGTGCGACAGGGTGAGGGCACGCTGACCCTGCGCGCCCTGCTGCTCGAGGTATGAGATGCACTGGGCAATGAGGTTCTTGTCGGGATGAACGCCCGGATGCTCGGCCTGGCACTGCGCCGCGATGTCGGCCGGGACGGTGTCGCGAGAAGAATCCTGCTGGCCCTGCCCCTGCGTCGGCAGATGAGCCACCAGCGTGTAGCTGACCGCGACGACGATCGCCCCGCACACGGCGAACAGGCCGGTGTACAGCAGGGTCAGCCGTACCCGGACGGTTAGTCGCGGGCGGGTCACATTCGGTACCCCTTGCCCACCACGGTCTCGATCAGCGGCGGGTCGCCGAGCTTGCGCCGCAGCCGGGCCATCGTCACCGAGACGATGTTGCTGAACGGGTCGGTATTGGCGTCCCACACGTGCTCAAGCAGTTCCTCGGTGCTGACCAGGGTTCCGTCGGCGGCCAGCAGCATCTCCAGGATCCCGAACTCCTTGCGGGTCAGGGACAGCGGGCGACCGCCGCGGCTTGCGCGGTGCCGGGCGCGGTCCACGGTCAGGTCCCCGCGGCGCAGGACCGGCGGCGCGGACGGCGCGCGGCGGGACAGTGCCCGCACCCGGGCGACGAGTTCGGCGAACGCGAACGGCTTGCCGAGGTAGTCATCCGCGCCCAGTTCCAGCCCGTCGACCCGGTCATCGACGCCGGCGGCAGCGGTAAGCATGAGGATCCGCGGGCCGCCGCCAGCCAGCGTGCGGCACACCCGGTCACCGTGCACCATGGGCAGGTCGCGGTCGAGCACGATCACGTCATAGGCCGCCTGCGCAGCGGCCTCCAATGCCGCCCCGCCATCATGCACCGCGTCCACGGCCATCCCAGCCTGGCGCAGCCCCTGAGCGATCCGGCCGGCCAGCGTTATGTGGTCCTCGGCTACCAGCACCCGCATCTCACCATGATGCGCTGGCAGGCATGACACCCGTGCAACATTGCCGGTAGCGCTGATGTCACCCGCCCGGGCGTAGAACTGCCGGCATGAAGCCAATCCCCATCCTGCCGGCCGCCCCGCAGGGGCGGCGGTCCGCAGCGGGAATCGCGGCCGACATCATCGCCACGGCCGCCCTGACGCTGCTGGCGGCGGCATGCAGCGGCAGCCCTGCATCCACCGCTTCCGGCGGCTCACCGGATGCGGGAGGGGCAGCGAGCTCCCCGTCAGCGGTCGCCTACTCGAGCTGCATGCGCTCCCACGGGGTGCCGAACTACCCAGACCCCAGCAGCAGCGGACAGCTCCCGAAGACCAGCGCGCAGCAGCTCGGGGTCAGCAGTTCCCAGTTCCAGGCGGCCGAGCAAGCCTGCCAGCACCTGTACCGGACCGACGGCGGATCGTTCCAGCAGTTGATTCAGGAATGCGAGACAGCCGGGGACTGTCCGCAGGCCGTGGTGCAGCAGGCGCTGAACGTCATGCGCGAGTACGCGCAGTGCATGCGCTCGCACGGGGTGCCGAACTTCCCCGACCCCACCGTCGATACCGAGGGACGCCCTTTCTTCAACGTCAGTGCAGCCGACATTAGCCACGAGTACACGCACTCACCGCAGTTCGCCGCCAAGGACGCCGAATGTGAGCGCCTGGTAGGCGGCTCGGAAGGCGTACCCGTGCCGTTGGGGTGACACCGCGAACGGAGATGGACAGTGAGTGAGACGGTTTCGCGCGGCCGGGAGGCCGGGCGGCATGCGGAGGTCCTGGCGGCCGCAGAGGCAAGGGCATCGCGCGGTGGTGGGCGCTGGGTGACGCTGGGCGTCGTGGTCGTGGTGGCGGCCGGAGTGGTGTCGGCGTGGCGGGCGGGGACGTTTTCACGGGCAGCCTCGTACGGGAGCGGGCAGCAAGGGGCGCCGTCGGCGACGGCGGTGGTGACCCGGCAGGACCTGTCGGCGGCCACGCCGGTGACCGCGACGCTGGGGTACGCGGGCTCGTACGCGGTGACCGGGCAGGGCGGCGGGACGCTGACCTGGCTGCCGTCGCCGGGGCAGGTGATCGGTCAGGGGCAGGCGCTGTACAAGACCGGCAACGGGTCCCCAGTGGTGCTGCTGTACGGCGGCGTGCCGGACTGGCGGGCGCTGGGCGAGGGCGTGACGGGGCAGGAGGTGTCCGAGCTCAACCACGACCTGGTGCAACTTGGCTACGGCGACCGCTCGGATGTTGTCGCGCTGGGCTGGGATTACTACTCCTGGGAGACGGCGCAGGCGGTGCAGCGCCTGGAGGAGCACCTGGGGGTCTCCTCCCCGCCGGGGAGCCTGTTGCTGGGGCAGGTGGTGTTCGAGCCGGAGGCGCTGCGGGTAAGCCAGGTGACCGGGCGGCTGGGCGGCCCGGCGGACGGGCCGGTGCTGGCCGCGACGTCGGACCGGCGCGTGGTGACGATCCTGTTGGACGTTTCGCAGGAGTCGGAGGTCACCGCGGGTGACCCGGTGACGGTGACGCTGCCGGATGGGGCGACCACGCCGGGCGTGGTCTCCTCGGTCGGCGCGGTGGCGACCACTACGTCCGGGCCGGGGCAGAACCCGACTACGACAATCCCGGTCCAGGTGAGGCTGACCGACCCGCAGGCGACGGGAACACTGGACCAGGCGCCGGTGACGGTGAACATCTCCACCGCCACCGCGAGCAACGTCCTAGTGGTGCCAGTGACGGCGCTGCTGGCGCAGGCCTCGGGGGGGTACGAGGTCGAGGTTGTCGAGCGGGGGAATACGCGGCGCTGGGTACCGGTGACGCCCGGGATCTTCGACGACGCCGACGGACTGGTGCAGGTGACCGGGGCGCTGACCTCTGGGCAGCGCGTCGTGGTGCCGGCGTCATGACCGCGCCGCCGGTTCCGGTGCTGGAGCTGGAGCGGGTGATCAAGCAGTATCCCGGGTCGCCGCCGGTGCGGGCACTGGATCAGGCGAGCCTGGCGGTGACGTCCGGGGAGCTGGTGGCGGTGGTGGGCCCGTCCGGGTCGGGCAAGTCCACGCTGCTGCACCTGATGGGCACCCTGGACCGGCCGACGGCCGGGACGGTACGCGTCACCGGCCTGGACGTGGCGCGGATGCGGGACCGGGAGCTGGCGGCGCTGCGGGCGTCCCGGATCGGGTTCGTGTTCCAGCAGTTCTTCCTCGCCGAGCACCAGAGCGTGCTGGGCAACGTGGCCGACGGGCTGCTGTACGCCGGCGTCCGCCGCGGCGAGCGGCGCCGGATGGCGACAAACGCGCTGGCCAGGGTCGGGCTGGCGCACCGGGCCGCCGCCCGGCCCACCGAGCTGTCGGGCGGCGAGCGGCAGCGGGTCGCGATCGCGCGGGCGGTGGCGGGCGCACCGCCGGTGGTGCTGGCCGATGAGCCGACCGGGAACCTGGACTCGGCCACCGGGGGCTCAATCCTGGAGCTGCTGGAAGAACTCAACACAGCGGGCACCACGGTCATCCTCATCACCCACGACCACGCGGTCGCCGCCCGGACGCGGCGGCGCATCGAGATGCTCGACGGGCACATCATCGCCGACACCAGCCCCGCACCCGTCGCCGGCCACCCGGTCCGGCCCGCGGCGGAAGGGCCGTCATGACCTCCACATCACCGCGGCCGGCCGCCCCGGCCGCCCCGACCGTTCCGGCCGCCGCCCGGCTGCGGCCCGGGGACCTGGCCGGACTGGCCAGCATCGGGCTGCGGACCCGCAAGCTGCGCGCCGGGCTGTCGGCGCTGGGCATCGCGATCGGCGTCGCGGCGATCGTCGCCGTCCTGGGCCTGGCCGCCTCCTCCCAGGCCGCGCTACTGGCCGAGATCGCCAGGCTGGGCACCAACCTGCTGACCGTCACCAACGGGCAGACCCTGGCCGGCGCCACCGCCGAGCTGCCAGAGACGGCGCCGGGCATGATCGCCCGGCTGCCCGGGGTCACCGCGGTGCAGGACACCGGGACCGTCGGCAACGTCTACGCCTACAAGTCCCCGCTCATCCCCTCGATCGAAACCAACGCCCTCAGCGTGGAAGCCGCCACCCTGAACCTGCCCGCGGCAGCAGGCACCGGCCTGGCGCAGGGCCGGTTCCTGAACGCCGCGACCGCCCGCGAACCGGTCGCGGTGCTCGGCGCCGTCACAGCGCAGCTGCTGGGCATCGACCGGATCCGGCCGGGGATGCGGATCTGGGTCGGCGGCCAGTGGTTCTACGTGACCGGCATCCTCAACCGGGACACCTATGCCCCCGAGATCGACTCGGCGGTCCTGGTCGGCTTCCCCGCCGCGGAGCAATACCTGCACTTCGACGGCCACCCGTCGGAGATCTACGTCCGCACCGCGGAGAACAACCAGGCCGTCACCATCACCGTCGACGGCCTGCTCGGTGCGCAGGCCAACCCGGAAAGCCCCGGCCAGGTCGACGTCTCCCAGCCCTCGGAGGCGCTTACCGCCCGGGCCGACGCCGAGGGCGCGCTCGACACCCTGTTCCTAGGCCTGGGCGCGGTCGCGCTGCTGGTCGGCGCGATCGGGGTGGCCAACATCATGGTTATCTCGGTCTTGGAACGCCGCTCCGAGATCGGGCTGCGCCGCGCCCTGGGCGCCACCCGCGGCCAGATCCGCGCCCAGTTCCTGGCCGAGGCCATCCTGCTGTCCGTTTCTGGCGGCGCCATCGGCGTCATCCTCGGCGCGGCCGCCACCGCCGCCTACGCCCGCGGCCACGGCGAGACCGTCGTCATCCCGCCCGAAGCCTGGGCCGGCGGCCTGGCCGCGGCTGTCATCATCGGGGCCCTGGCCGGGCTGCTGCCCGCCATCCGCGCCGCACGCCTGTCACCGACCCAGGCCCTCTTGACGGTCTGACCAGACACCTGGGCCGCACCGACGCCGCGCTGAGCCCTAGCTGCGCCCGGCCGGGGGCGGCATCACCGGGTACGGCCGGTCCTCGACGATGCGTTTCATTACGATTGTCGAGCTCAGCCGCTGCACGCCGGGCAGGGTGGCGAGTTTCGTATCCCGCATTTCCTGGTACGCGGCCAGGTCAGCGGTCGCGACCCGGATCAGGTAGTCGGGGTCGCCGAACAGCCGTTCCGCGTGCCGCACCTCCGCGATCTCGGCCAGGCCGCTCTCGAAGCGCGTGATCGTCGTGGCGTCTTCCCGGTCCATGGTCACCTGGACCAGCACCTCGAAGCCGAGACCGATCGCGGCGGGATCGATGACGGCCCGGTACCCGCGGATCGCCTTGGTCCGCTCCAGCTCGCGGAGCCGCCGGTGGCACGGCGCCACGCTGAGCGAGACCCGCTCGGCGAGCTCGGTGACGGTAAGGCGCCCCTCCGCCTGAAGCTCCGCAAGTATCTTTCGGTCAATGGCATCCATGACAAAGATTATTGCCGAGATAAACGAGTTACGGCAAAAAGAAGCAACAACATATCGGCGTAATCGGCGTAGTTTTGCGTACAAAGGCACGTATCCCGCGAAAGCCAGGCCGCACAACATGATGAACGCGCTCGACTACGCCCCGATCGCCGCCACCGCCTTCGCCGTCCCCCAGTTCCTGCCCCAGATCCTCAAGTTCCGGGCTACCCGCGACACGGCCGGCGTCTCCTGGGCGTGGGCCACCCTCACCTGCCTGAACAACGCCGCCTGGATCGCCTACTTCGCCCTGGAGCATTACTGGACCGCGCTCGTCCCTTCCTCCTCGGCCACCGCGCTGGCCGGGACGCTGGCCATCCTGCTGTGCGTCAACGACCGGCCACGGCTGCGCCCGTTGTTCCCGATCGCCGCCTGGGCGGCGATGCTGGTCGCGGCCTACCTCATCCTGGGCCGCACCGGCCTCGGGGCGCTCCTCACCGCGGCGTTCGTGGTCCAGGTCGCCCCGTCCATCTGGACCGCCTACCGGACCGAACGCCCCACCGGCGTCTCTGCCGGAACCTGGCTGCTGATCCTCGGCGAGCTGTGCTGCTGGCTGATCTTCGGCCTGTACAAGTCCGATCCGCGGCTCATCACCCTGGGCCTCACGGGCGTGACCGCCAGCGCGTTCATGCTGGCCCGGATCCGCCACGCGCGCCGACTGCAACGGCCGGCTACCGCCTAGCCACGGGCCGCGAACGAACCCAGGATGCTCACGGTGGGCCTCCCGGCCGTGCTCGACGACCTGGCCTGAAAACGCAGCTCAAAAACGCAGCCAAAAACCCAGCTCAAAAACCCCAGCTCAAAAACGCAGCCTAAAAACGCAGCCTCACCGATTCGCCCGCGAGGGTCCCGAGGAAGCTCCGAGCCCAGTGCGCCACGTCGTGCTCGCGGACCCGCCGGCGCATCAGCCGCATCCGGCGCCGGGCGTCCGCGGGGCTGATCGTGGCCGCGCGCACGATGGCGTCCTTGAGGCCGTCGATGTCGTGCGGGTTGATCAGGAACGCGCCGCTCAGCTCGTCGGCCGCGCCGGTGAACTCGCTCAGCACCAGGGCGCCGCTCTCGTGGTAGCGGCAGGCGACGTACTCCTTGGCCACCAGGTTCATCCCGTCCCGCAGCGAGGTGACCAGCATGACGTCGCCGGCCAGGTACAGCGCCGCCATCTCCTCCCGCGGGTAGGACTGGTGCAGGTACTGCACGGGGGTGCTGCCGACCTCGGCGTACTCGCCGTTGATCCGGCTCACGGCCAGCTCGACCTCGTCCCGCAGCACCTGGTAGGCCTCGACCCGCTCCCGGCTCGGGCTGGCCACCTGGATCAGGACCACCCGCGGGCCGAGCCGGCCCTTCCCGGAGCAGTTCGCCGTAGGCGCGCAGGCGGTGCCGGATGCCCTTGGTGTAGTCGAGCCGGTCGATGCCGAGCAGGACCGTGTCCGGCTCGTCCAGGGCCTGCCTGATCTCGGCCGCGCGCTTGCGGACGCTGTCCCGCCGCGCGATCTGCTCCAGGGCCTCGGCGTCGATCGAGATCGGGAACGCCGCGGCGCGGACCTCGCGGTCACCGGTCCGGACCGTCGCCCCCCGCGTGGCCAGGCCCGCCGCCCGGCGGCAGGCGCGCAGGAAGTTCGTGGCGTCGGCGCGGCGCTGGAAGCCGAGCAGGTCCGCGCCGAGCAGCCCGTTGACCACCTGGCGGCGCCAGGGCAGCTGGGCGAAGATCTCGTAGCCGGGAAACGGGATGTGGTTGAAGAAGCCGATCCGGACGTCGCTGCGCTGCTCGCGGACCATCTGCGGAACCAGCTGCAGCTGGTAGTCGTGCACCCAGATCGTCGCCCCGTGCTCGGCCTGGTCCACGGCGGCCTGCGCGAACGACCGGTTGACGGTCACGTACGCGTCCCACCACCGGCGATGGAACTCGGGCGGCGCGATGACGTCGTGGTACAGCGGCCACAGCGTCGCGTTGCAGAAGCCCTCGTAGTAGTCCCGGACCTGATCGGCGGACAGGCCGATGCCCACCAGGTCCAGGTCGTTGGCCCTGAACGGCCCGGGTGCGGGCCCCGCGTCGCCGGACCAGCCGATCCACACGCCGCCCGACTCGCGCATGACCGGTTCCAGCGCGCTGACCAGCCCGCCGGGACTCGGCCGCCACTCTGCCTCGCCGTCCGGGCCCTCGGTCCGGTCGACCGGCAGCCGGCTGGCCACCACCACGAACCGGTGCCGCCCGGCGATTCCGTCGTAGTCTGCGCGCGCCGCCGGTACGACTCCTGGGTCAACGCCAATGCCCACACCAAAGCCCAGCTCTGCCGGCGGCCGGAACGGTTCACCCAGAGCGTCAGCCGTCTTCTTCATCGGCGACATCCCTCCCAGCTTATGCACGCCATCGGTCGTCTTGGCCACGGTCCACTGTCTAGTTACAGTAGACAGCGTGAACAATGACCTGCTGGCCGAGGCCCGGCAGGCTCAGGAGCGCCTGATCGACGCCGAACGCGACGTCGAGGTGGCACGCGCCGATTTCCACCGGGCCGTCCGGCGCCTGCACCTGCACGGCTGGTCCCTGCGCGAGCTGGCCGTCGGCCTCGGGCTCAGCCACCAGCGAGTGCACCAGATCGTCGAGGAGGCCGGCGGTTCCCGCCGCCGGATCCGCATCGGCGACGGCGGCCAAAGCCGCGCCCGCCACCGGCTGTCCTGCACGTTCTGCGGTAAAACCCAGGACGAGGTCCGCAAGCTGATCGCCGGCCCGGGCGTGTACATCTGCGACGGCTGCATCGTCCTGGCCGCGGGCGTGATCCGCTCCGGTCATACCGCCCACACCGGGCTCGGCGCGATAGACGCGGTGCCGGGGGAGCAGACCGGGGTACAGTGCACGTTCTGCGGCAAGGACCGCGGCCAGGTAGACCGCATGGCCATCATGCCGGAGGTGACGGTGGAAAGGACTTCCGCGAGCCCGGCCATCTGCTCGGAGTGCCTTGCCCTGTGCAGCGAGATCATCATCGAGGAACTGGGGGATGCGCCGCTCAGCTAGCCAGCTCGCGCAGGTACTGCGGAAGCATCGAACGCCAGGTGGGCCACTGGTGCGCCCACTGCGGTCCCCAGTTGTCCACCCGGTTCGGGATCCCCTTGGCCCCCAGCGCATCGGCCATCCGCCAGGACTCCCCGATGTCCTCCCACTCGCCCTCGCCGGCGGCCAGCAGGACACGGCGAGACCGCAGCCGGTCCAGCTGCGGACCCTCCAGGCCCGGCAGGAACTGCAGCGGCGCGGCGAGGTACAGGTCCTGGCTCCAGGCCTCGTCGTAGAAGCGCTCGATCCGGTACGTGCCGCTCATCCCGACCGCCGCGCCGAAGACATCGGGATACCGGCACAGCATCGCCACCGCGTTGAACGCCCCGATCGAGGCCCCGGCGGTCACCACATCCAAAGACGACCCGCCCAGGTCGGCCTGGATAGCGGGCAGCACCTCCCACCGCACGCACTCGTGGAACTGGTTGAGCAGCCACATGCGGTACTCGACCGAGCCCTCCTTGGCCACCATGGCGCGCCCCGCCACGCTGTCCACCGAGTACAGCTTGATCTGGCCCTCAGCGAGCAGCGGGCCGCACGCGTCGACCAGCCCGTGCCGCTCGATCTCCTCGGCGTCACCGCCCGCCGACGGGAACACCAGCACCGGCCGCCCGAACAACCCCCACCGCACCACCGTGATCGGCTGCCCCAGCCGCTCGGAGTACCACTGTTCCCGGATCTTAAAATCAGCCACAAAGCCTCACTCGTAGTAGAACTTCTGCGGACCAGGGAAAATCCAGGACAGCCCGGCGCGCAGCCGGTCCCGCCAGTCCTCCCAGCTGTGCCCGTCGCGCGCCTCGACGTACCGGACCGTCATCCCGGCGCCCTCGAACACCGGGACCATGGACCGGTTCGGGACGATCAGCGGCTCGTACACGCCGCAGCTGACGAACAGCCGGTCGGCGACCCGCCGCGGGCCGGCCCGGTACCGGTTGATGAACCGGACCACCGGCTCGAACACCGGCCCGCCGCCGTGGTCGTTACCGATGTCGGTGAACACGAACGACCCGGATTGCAGCAGCAGGGACCCGTACACCTCCGGGTACCGGTACGCGGTGGCCAGCGACGCGACCGCCCCGAAGCTCGACCCCATCAGGCACCGTCCGCCCGGCCTGGCCACAAGCGGCAGCTCCGCCTCCAGCCGCGGCAGCAGCTCGGCGGTCAGGTACCGGGCGTGCGCCGCGGAGTTGGCGTACTCGGCCAGCCGGTCTCCCGGATACACGAAAGCCCCCACGAGCTCGGCCACGTCGAGCCGGTGGATGAGGTTGTCCAGCACCGTCTTGGCGGAAGCGAACGAAAGGTAATCCCCGCCGTCGTGCACGATCAGCAGCGGGTACCGGGCCGAACGCCGGAACCGGGCCGGCAGGTACAGCGTCACCCGCGTCTCCCGGCGCAGCGCGCGGCTCGGCACCACCATGTCGACCAGCGACCCCGGCCGCGCCTCGGGATCAAACAAGGCCCAGTCCGGCACCACGTACCCGTGCGCGAAGCAGACCGACGAATCGCCCACCGGGCTCCTGGCCAGGCGCGGATTCAGCGGGTCGTTGAACCGCGACCGCTGCCCGCCGCGCACGACCTCCAGCTGGTACTCGACCCGCGACCCCTCGGGCAGCTCCAGCACCACGTACCACAGGTCGGTGCCGCGCAGCCGGCGCATCGGCGTGGGGCCGGGCAGCCCGAAGATCCGGTGCACGAGGAACACCTCGTCCGCCTCGCCCCGGAACAGGAACGTGCAGCGCGGCCCCTCCACGATCGGCACCTCGTACCGGGCCAGGAACCGGTCCACGGTCCCGGCGTCGAGCGGCCGGCGCTCCCGCAGCCGGTTGATCGCGAGCTTCCGGTTCGAAGCCGCGACCGCCGGCCCGGCGGTGCTCACGCCGCCTCGCCCGAAGACGTCACGTGCCCGTCCTCGCCCAGCACCCGGGTCCCGGCCGGCAAGCTACCGGTCGGCAAGCCAGACAACTCCACCCGGGTGCCAGCCTCCAGGAGAAGACAGCGAGCAGGCGCGAACCGCTGCGCGAACACGGCCATCCGCGGCACGTCGTCCAGCAGCAGCCGGGCCTTGGCGTGCGGCAGCAGCACCACGTCACGCACCACGCTCAGCCCGCTGCCGTACACCTCCGGATGCCCGGGCCCGTGCGCCGACCGGTCACCGAACAGCACGATCCGGTCGGCCAGCGCCATCGCCCCCGCGGACCACGCGATGACCGGCGAGCGCCCCGCCGTCGATTGCAGCGCCGCCGCCACGTTGAACAGGTGCAGCACCTCGGTCAGCACGCCCACGTGCCCGCCGGCCACGACCAGCGCCGCGGCCTGGTCCAGGAACCCCGCCACCTCCGCGCGGTGCACAGCGATCACCGGCCGGTCGTGCGGCCGCAGCCGGTCGAAGAACTCCCCGCGCACCTCGTTCACGTGCGCGAGATGCGAAGCGTCCAGCGACCGCACCCCCGCCACCGCCTCATCCAGAGCCGGGCCAGACGTCCGGCGCTGCAGCGCGTACACCGCCTGCAGCGCGTAGTCCAGCCGCAGCAGGTACAGGTCGGCCAGCTCACCCAGCACTCCCTGCAGCGCCCGCTCGGCCAGCGCGTACTCCGGATCGCGCTCCTGGACGTCCAGCCACCGCCGGTACAGCTCCAGGCCCACCGAACGCCCGTCCAGCAGCGCCCGCAACTCCCCGTCGTCCGGCTCCCGCTCTTGCCACCCGGCCGTCACCGTCGCGAACGGCCCCGGCAACCCCAGCGAACGCACCATCCCGTCCAGCGTCGGCCGCCGCTGCGGGCCCAGCAGGATCGCTCTCACGACGCGTAGACGTGCAGCGTGCGCCCCGCCGTGTCGAGCATGTCGTGCAGCACGTCGTAGTCGGGGTGGCGCATCCGGACGTAGGCGTTGGCCATGTACCCGGCCTCCACGCCCTGCGTCGGCGTGCCCGGCGACGGCAGGTGCGCGTCGATGACCCACTCGCCGAACTGCCGCTGCAGCTCGTCGACCCCGCTGTACCCGCTGATCGTCCCGTCCTGCGACGGCCGCAGCGCCACGATCCCGCTGGCGAACCGCCGCGACGGCGCCGACAAGACCCCGCCGGCCACGATCCCGTCCGCCCACGCCCGGTACAGGTCCATGTCGTTGCCCGCCGAGTACAGGTCCCAGG
Source organism: uncultured Actinomycetes bacterium (assembly GCA_963742795.1). Taxonomy (GTDB): domain Bacteria; phylum Actinomycetota; class Actinomycetes; order Streptosporangiales; family Streptosporangiaceae; genus Palsa-504. Next base: position 37,564 of record CAVUNL010000030.1, on the reverse strand, counting down.
CCCCGACCCCCGGCGGACGGCACCCGATCTCGGAGAACGTGAGCCCTTTGGGCCCGGAGAACCACTCCATGTGCGTGGCCGAGGTCCCGATGCCGAGCGCGGTGATGACCCGCTGCCCCATCTCGCGCAGTTCGGCGTACTCCGGCGCGGAATCGATCCGGTTGGTGGAGATGAACTCCGGCGAGATCCACCGGGTCCGCATCGCCTCCAGGACGTTCGGGAAGTAGTGCGAGGCGAAGTCCACGGCCACCCGCCCGTCGACCGCGATCGTGTCGTAGAACCCCTCGTGCCCCTCGATGAACTCCTCGACCGCGATCGAGTCCACCCCCTGCCCCCCGAACACCCCCAGGGCCGAATCCAGCGCAGCGTCCGAGTCGACCCGCACGGTCCCCGACGCCCCGGCCCCGCTGCGCGGCTTGAGGATCAGCGGGTACCCCACCCGCGCCGCGAACTCACGCACCTCGCTGGCGCTAGAAACCCCGGCCGACGCCGCGGTCGGCACGCCGGCCGCGCGCAGCGCCTCCTTCATCGACGGCTTGTCCCGGCACAGCCAGGCGGTATGCACCGACGTCCCCGGGATCGTGCACGCCTCGCGCACCTGCGCGGTGGACATGATGTGCGCCTCGACGGTGGCCTCCAGCCGGTCCACCCACAGCTTGTCCTGCACCCAGCGGACCGCGCGGGTCATGGCCTCCACGTCGGTGACCGACGACACCTGCTCATAGTGGTACAGCCAGCCCTTGAGCTGGTCGTCGAACCCGTCAGCGGAATACTCGCCGATGCCGATCACGGTCGCGCCCGCCTCGGCCAGCGCCCGGGCGAACTCCCGCTGGTTCTTCGGGAAAAAGGGCTCGACGAAAACCACGTTCATGCCTCGAATGGTAGACCCGGGGATATGCCGGCCACGGGCAGCGCCGTCACCAGTGACCGGCCGTAGCGCCACGGCCCGTTCGGTCCAAAATATTTATGCCGAACGGACCGTGGTACAGCCGCCGGCCCCCGCTCTGAGCTGAGCCTGGGCACCGGGGCTCGCCACCGCGCACAGTTAGTGGTCTCATCAGGGCATGGCCGTTCACGCTCACTTCCGTAGCCGGCACTGGCGACGTGCGGTGATCACCGGCCTCCTGGCCCTCCTCGCGGCCGTATCTATCTCCGGCCTGGCCGCAGCGCCCGCCGCCGCCAGCCCGCCCGCCGTCAACGCGGTGGCGTTCAGCCCGGACGGCACGCTGCTGGCCGCCGGGTACGGCGACGGCACGGTGCGGCTGTGGGTGACCGCCACCGGCACCGAACGCGGCCCGGTCCTGCGGGCCGGCGCCGGCCCGGTGACCGGGGTGGCGTTCAGCCCGGACGGCGCGATGCTGGCCGGCGCCGACGCCGACGGCACCATCGTGCTGTGGGATCCGGCTACCGGGGCGCCGGCCGGCCCGCCGCTGCACGCCGGGAGCGGCGTGAACGGGGTCGCGTTCAACCCCGACGGCACGCTGCTGGCCAGCGCCGACGCCGACGGCGGGGTCAGCTTGTGGAACGGCGCGACCGGCCAGGTCTCCGGTCCGGGCCTGCGTCCCGGCTCCGGTGGCTCGGGCGGCGTGACCGGGGTGGCGTTCAGCCCGGACGGCAACCTGCTGGCCGCCGCGTACGGCGACGGCACCATCGTGCGGTGGGATCCGGTCACCGAGGCGCCGGCCGGGTCGCCGCTGCAGGCCGGGAGCGGTGTGCGCGGCGTCGCGTTCAGCCCCGACGGCGAGTTCCTGGCCAGCGCCGGCACCGACGGCGGGGTCACCGTGTGGACGGTGGCGACCGGCACGTTCTACGGTCCGGTGCTCCGCTCGAGCTCTGCTTCCGGAGGCGGCGTGACCGGGGTGGCGTTCAGCGCGAACAGCACGGTGCTGGCCGCTGGCTACGGCGACGGCACCATCCGGCTGTGGAACCCGGTTACCGGGGCGCCGGCCGGGCCGCCGCTGCGGGCCGGGAGCGGCGTGAACGGCGTGGCGTTCGGCCCGGGCGGCACGCTGGCCAGCGCCGGCGCCAACGGCGCGGTCAAGGTATGGAACATCGCCGGCGCGCGGCCCGGCCGGCCGGCCCGCGACTGGTTCATCCTGGCCGCCGCGGTGCTCGCCCTGGCCCTGGCGGCCGCGGCGGTGACGATCACCACGCGCGAGGTCTGGCCTCGCAACTTCGGGAGGACGTAGTGGACATCGTGCTGGCCGTGGCCACCCTGGTGGTGGCCGCCGCAGTGCTCTACGTGACGCTCACGCTGAGCCAGCGCATCACGCGCGCGACCGCTCCGCTGATCGACGATCTGGCCGGCCAGCTGGAGGCCACGTCCACCGAGCTGCAACGCCAGCTCCAGGCGATCGCCAGCGAACTGCACCAGGACCGGGAGCAGCTCCGGCTGGACGGGAGGAAGATCCAGGGCCGTCTGGACCACGCGGACAGCCGGCTGACCACCATCGCGAACCAGCTGCAGTCCGAGCTGGACGCGATCCGGCGCCTCAGCGAGCAGCTCGGCACCCAGGGCGACTAGGGAGTACGTTCGTCCCATGGTCACCGCCGGGTTCGTCGCGCCCTACCTGCTCGATACCACGACGCGGTTCGTCGAGGCGGCGGCGGGCCTCCCGGACACCAGACTCGCCCTGATTACCACCGAACCCGCCGACCGCCTCCCGCCGGAACTCAAGCAGCAGCTGGCCGGGCACTGGCACGTCGACGACCCGCTCGACGCCGGCCAGATCGCCTGGGCCGTCGAGGGCCTGTCGGAGTCCCTGGGCCCGGTGCAGCGGCTGCTGGCCGTGCTCGAGCAGCTCCAGGTGCCGCTGGCCCAGGTCCGCGAGCACCTGGGCATCCCCGGCATGGACGCGGCCACGGCCCGCAACTTCCGGGACAAGGACCAGATGAAGACCGTGCTGCGCGCCGCGGGCGTGCCCTGCGCCCGGCACCGGCTGGCCGAGTCCGCCCCGGCGGCGGCCGACTTTGCTGCTGCGGTCGGGTTCCCGCTGGTGGTCAAGCCGCCCGCCGGCGCCGGGGCCAAGAGCACGTTCCGCCTCGACGATCCCGGCGACCTGGAGTCCTGGCTCGAGCTGGCCCCGCCCGCCCCGGACCGGCCCGCGCTGCTGGAGGAGTTCCTGACCGGGGAGGAGGGCTCCTACGACAGCGTGATGGTCGACGGCGAGATCGTCTGGGACTCGGTGTCGAACTACCTGCCCACCCCGCTGGAGGTGCTGCGCAACCCGTGGATGCAGTGGGTGGTGCTGCTGCCTCGCGACATCAACGGCCCGGAGTACGCCGGCATCCGGCAGGTCGCGCCGGTCGCTTTGCGAGCGCTGGGGCTGTACACCGGGCTCACCCACATGGAGTGGTTCCGCCGCCCCGACGGGTCGGTGGCCGTGTCCGAGGTCGGGGCCCGCCCGCCGGGCGCCCAGATCACCTCGATGCTGTGCTACACGCACGACTTCGACCTGTACCGCGCGTGGGCCGAGCTCATGGTCGACGGCACCTTCGCCCCGCCCGTGCGCCAGTGGTCGGCCGGCACCGTCTACGTGCGCGGCCAGGGCGCGGGCGTGGTCCGCGCGGTGCACGGCCTGGACCGCCTGCCGGCCTGGGTCTCCGAGCTGGTGATCGACTCGCGGCTGCCCAGCCCCGGCCAGCCGTCCTCGGGCAGCTACGAGGGCGACGGCTACATCACCGTCCGGGACCGCGAGACCAGCGTGGTCGCCGCCGCGCTCAAGGAACTGCTCGGCACCGTCCGGGTCGAGCTCGGCTGACCCCCGTGAACGTCCTGATGATCTCGCCCGGCTACCCGGCGGAGATGGCGTTCTTCACCCGCGGGCTGGCCCGGGCCGGCGCCACCGTCATCGGCCTGGGCGACCAGTCCGCCGACGCGCTACCGCGTACAGCCCTAGAAGCCGTCACCCACTACGTCCACGTCGGCTCGCTGGCCGGCGACGACCACGTGGCCGCCGTCGTCCGCGAGCTGGCCCGGCGCACCCCGGTGGACGCGGTCGAGTGCCTGTGGGAGCCGTACATGCTGCTGGCCGCGCGGCTGCGCGAGGAGCTCGGGCTGCCCGGGCTGACCGTGGCGCAGACCGTCCCGTTCCGCGACAAGGAGCGGATGAAGCAGCTGCTCGACGCGGCGGGGCTGCGCACCCCGTGGCACGCACAGGCCCGGACCGTGGCCGACGTGTGGGCCGCCGCCGAACGCGTCGGCTACCCGCTCATCGTCAAGCCGATCGACGGCGCGGGTTCGGCCGACACCTACCGGGTCGACTCGGCCGCCGAGCTCGACTCGGTTCTGCCCATGATCCGGCATGTGCCTGTGGTCAGCGTGGAGGAGTTCGTCGACGGCGAGGAGTTCACCTACGACACCATCTGCGCGGGCGGCCAGGTCCTGTTCGAGAACATCTGCCAGTACCACCCGCGCCCCTTGGAAACGAAGATGCACGAGTGGGTCAGCCCGGTGACCGTGGCCCTGCGCGACCTGGACGACCCGTTGTTGTCAATGGGCCGCGAGCTCGGCCTCAACGTGATCGCCGCGCTGGGGTTCCGGGACGGATTCACCCACATGGAGTGGTACCGCAAGGCCGACGGCGAGGTGGTGTTCGGCGAGATCGGCGCGCGCCCCCCCGGCGCGCGCACGGTCGACGTGATGAACTACGCCACCGACACCGACCTGTTCACCGCGTGGGCGCAGGCCGTCACCCAGGGCCGGATCCTGGAGCCCGTCACCCGGCACTACAACGCGGCCAGCATCTTCAAGCGCGCCAGCGGCGCCGGCCGCATCGTCGGCGTCGCGGGCCTGGACCAGCTCCTGGCCGAGTACGGTGACCACGTGGTCGCGGTCGACCTGCTCCCCGTCGGCACACCCCGCCGGGACTGGCGGGCCACCCTGATCGCCGACGGCATGGTCATCGTCCGCCACCCCGAGCTGTCCCAGACCCTCACGATGGCCCAGCGCTTCGCCACCGACCTCCGCCTCTACGCCGCCTGAGGTAGCGTCCAGTTCATGACCCTCGACCACGCTGTGCAGCAGGTCCTGCCGTCCGTCCGCGCCGACCTGGAGCGCCTGGTCCGGATCCCGTCCGTGTCGGCCGATCCCGCCGCCGCCCCGGACCTGCGCCGTTCGGCGGCTCTGGTCGCCTCACTGCTGGCGTCGGCCGGCCTGCCCGAGGTCGACGTCCTGTCCGTGCCCGGTGGCCAGCCGGCCGTGGTCGCCCGCCGCCCGGCCCCGCCCGGCGCGCCCACCGTCCTGCTCTACGCGCACCACGACGTCCAGCCTCCCGGCGACCGGGCCAGCTGGGACACCGACCCGTTCCAGCCGACCGAGACCAGCGGCCGGCTGTTCGGCCGCGGCGCCGCCGACGACAAGGCCGGCATCGCGGTGCACCTGGCCGCGCTGCGCGCCCACGGCGCCGGCCTGCCGGTCGGCGTCACCGTGCTGATCGAGGGCGAGGAGGAGATCGGCTCGCCCACCCTGCTCCCGTTCCTGGAGACGTTCAGGGACCGGCTGGCCGCCGACGCAGTGGTGTTCGCCGACGCGGTGAACTGGACCGCCGACGTGCCGTCGCTGACCACCAGCCTGCGCGGCGGGGCCACGGTCACGGTCGAGCTGCGCACCCTGGACCACGCGGTGCACAGCGGGCTGTTCGGCGGCCCGGTCCCGGACGCGCTCACCTCGCTGTGCCGGCTGCTGGCCACGCTGCACGACGAACGCGGCGACGTGGCCGTGGCCGGCCTGACCCGCGGCACCGCCGACCCGGTCGACCTGACCGAGGCCCACCTGCGCGCCGACGCCGGGCTGCTGGACGGGGTACAGCTCATCGGCACCGGCAGCCTCACCGACCGGCTGTGGGCCGCCCCCTCGATCACCGTCATCGCCCTGGACGCGCCTTCGCTGACCAACGCCTCCAACACCCTGCAGCCCGTCGCCCGGGCCAAGGTCAGCCTGCGCGTCGCCCCCGGCGACGACGCCGACCGGGCCTGCGACGCGCTCAAGGCCCACCTGCGCGCCCACGCGCCGTGGGGCGCGCACGTCACCGCGACCTCCGGCGGCACCGCCGCCCCGTTCACGGTACGGACCGGCGGTAAGGCCTACCAGGCGGCCCGCCAGGCCCTGACGCAAGCCTGGGGGAGGCCCGCCCTGGACATCGGGGTCGGCGGCTCGATCCCGTTCGTGACCGCCTACGCCGAGCGCTTCCCCGCCGCCGAGATCCTCGTCACCGGCGTCGAAGACCCCGACGCCCGCGCCCACGGCGCCAACGAGAGCCTGCACCTGCTCACCTTCGAGCGCGCCTGCCTGGCCGAAGCCCTCTTCCTCGACAGCCTCGCCGCCAGCTAATCCCGCCCCGCGGCCTAGCCCCAGCGAGGCCGCGGCGGTCAGCTCGGCGCGCCCGTGATCGACACCAGCAAGTCAGTGCCGCCGGAACCTGTACGCGCACCCCGGTTTTCCGCTACATTGCCGCATCGGGAGGCACGTGAAATGTCCGTCAAGAGCAAGCTCGTCACAGTGGCCACAGCACTGACCGTGATGGCAGGCGCCGGCGCGGCCGGGACCCTGACCGCGAACGCGGCCACGTCCAAGTGCGGCGCGATCTGTTCCGACTTTTACAGCGCCAAGACCGGAACGGGCTTCGTCCTCGACGCCCCGGACCAGGTCGGCCAGGCCGGCCAGCCGGTCACCCTGGCCCGGGCCAACCGCGCCAGCAAGCGCGAGGACTTCGTCGTCCAGACCCTGGGCACGGTGAGCGACTTCCACGCGGCGGGCCTCGTGTCCGGCGGGCTGAACGCGCTCTACGGCGGGCTGTCCGTGTACGAGATCGAGTACGCTCCCGGCGCCTCGAACAGTTTCCTGTGCCTGGGCACCGCTGGCACGCCCAGGGCCGGCACCCCGGTGACCCTCGAGCCATGCGGCGTGAAGGCCGAGACCCTCTGGATCGTCGCTCCGCAGAAGACCAGCAGCGGTACGTACGACGTGCTGATCAGCGCGGCGACCGGCCGCAACTTCCGGCAGCCGTACGTGCTGACCACGCTGGCGCCAGGCACGCCGCTGGTGACCGCGCAGTTGGTGGCCGGCACCAGTTCCGCGTTCACCCACCAGCTGTGGAGCTCTGAGGCGGGCGTCCTGCCGAGTTCATCAGCGCACTGACGTGGTCACGCGGATCCTGCTCGCCGTGGCGGGATCGCTCATCACCGTGGCCGGAGTCATCTTCACCCTGCAGGGCGTCGGCGCCATCGGCGGCAGCTTCATGTCCGGCACGACCACGTGGGCCGTGGCCGGCCCGATCATCGCCCTGGCCGGCCTGGCCCTGATCGCCCTCGCGCTGCGTCGTCCCCGCCGGTAGCCGCCGGCTCCTGGTCGAGCTGGCCCAGCAGTTCCCCGAGCGCTTCGCGATCGCCGGCGGTCAGCGGCGCGAAGAGGTCTTCGGCGGCGCGCCGTCGCGCCTCCCGCATGTCGTCCCGCACGGCCAGGCCGCGGTCGGTCAGGTGCAGCCGGATGGCCCGGCGGTTGTGCGGGTCGACCTCGCGGCGCACCAGCCCGGCCTGCTCGAGCGCGTCGACCACGGTGGTCACCGAACGCGGCACGATACCCAGCTGATCCGCCAGCTCGGTCATCCGCAGCGGCTCCTCGCTGCGGGTGATCGTGCGCAGCGCGCGTTCCTGCGCCGGGGTGAGCCCGAGCGGCGCGAGCCGCTCGGCCTGCGCCCGCCGCAGCCGCCTCATCAGCCGCTGGAACAGGTCCGCGAGCTGGTTCGGATCCTCGTACGCCACGCCGCCAGGCTACCAGGAGCCTGACTCACTATCTGGTATGGAATAATTATGAGCTAGACTCTGTTTGAGCTACCAAGACTATCGTGAGAACTTGGGAGGCCTTATTGGGTAGCACCAACCCTCGTGTGCCGATTCGGCGCATCATCCGGCTGTTCCGCCCTTACCGGTGGAGCCTGCTGTTCGTCGCCGTCCTGGTCGGCACCTCATCACTCGTCTCGCTGGTCAACCCGTTCCTGATCCGCGAGGTCATCGACGTGGCCCTGCCCCAGGGCCGGACCGGCCTGCTCGCCCTGCTGGCGCTGGGCATGATCGTCGTGTCGATCGCGAACAGCTCGTTCAGCGTCTCGCAGACCTACGTGTCCACCAAGGTCGGCCAGCGGGTCATGCACGACCTGCGTACCGCCGTCTACTCCCACCTGCAGCGCATGTCGCTGGCCTTCTTCACCCGGACCCGCACCGGCGAGGTGCAGTCGCGTATCGCCAACGACATCGGCGGCATGCAGGCCACCGTCACCACGACCGCCACCACGCTGGTGTCCAACCTGACCACCGTGGTCGCCACCGTCATCGCCATGATCGTCCTGGACTGGCGCCTCACGATCGCGTCGCTGATCATGCTGCCCGTATTCGTGTGGGTGAGCCGCCGCGTCGGGACCGAACGCCGGCGCATCACCCGCGACCGCCAGCGCCAGCTCGCGACGATCTCCTCGATCGTGCAGGAATCGCTGTCGGTGAGCGGCATCCTGCTCGGCCACACCATGGGCCGTTCCCGCTCGCTCGCCGATTCCTTCGCCGGCGAGTCCGGCACCCTGTCCGATCTCGAGGTCCGATCGAGCATGGCGGGCCGCTGGCGCCAGTCCACGATCCAGATCGTCATGTCCTCCATGCCCGCGGTGATCTACTGGGTGACCGGCCTAACTGGTCATGGTGACCAGATGGCCATCTCGATCGGCACGCTGGTCGCGTTCACCACGTTGCAGCAGGCCCTGTTCCGTCCGCTCGTCCAGCTCCTGAGCGTCGGCGTGGACCTGCAGAGCTCCCTGGAGCTGTTCGGCCGCATCTTCGAGTACCTGGACCTGCCGGTGGACATCGCCGAGCCGGAGCATCCGGTGGCGGCCGGGCCGGTGCGCGGCGAGGTGCGCCTGGACGGCGTGGGCTTCGGCTACGCGGGCGCGGACCGGCCGACCCTGAACGGCATCGACCTGACCGTCCCGGCCGGCCACAGCCTCGCGATCGTCGGCGAGACCGGCTCCGGCAAGACGACCCTCAGCTACCTCATCCCGCGCCTGTACGACGTGACCTCGGGCCGCGTGCAGATCGACGGCGTCGACGTGCGGGACCTGTCCTTCGACGCGCTCACCGCCGCGGTCGGCATGGTGTCCCAGGAGACCTACCTGTTCCATGCATCGGTGGCCGAGAACCTGCGGTTCGCCAAGCCCGACGCGACCGACGCCGAGCTCGTTAGCGGCGGCCAGGGTGGCGCAGATCCACGAGCACCTGGAGTCCCTGCCCGACGGCTACGACACGGTGGTGGGGGAGCGCGGCTACCGGTTCTCCGGCGGGGAGAAGCAGCGCCTGGCCATCGCCCGCGCGGTCCTGCGCGACCCGCCCATCCTCGTCCTTGACGAGGCGACCAGCGCCCTGGACACCCAGACCGAGCAGGCCGTGCAGGAGGCCATCGACGCCGTCAGCGCGGGCCGCACCACGATCACCATCGCGCACCGCCTGTCCACGATCCGCGACGCCGACGAGATCATCGTCCTGGACCAGGGAGAGATCGCCGAACGCGGCCGCCACGACGAGCTCCTGGCTCTGGGCGGCCGCTACGCGGCCCTGGTCAACCGCGACGCTGACCTGGTCGAAGCGGCCCTCTAGGGCACGATTATCACGGGCACGGGGGAGCGGCGGGCCAGGCTGACCGCTACCGAGCCGACCAGGCGGTGCGCGGCCTGCGAGGAGCTGCCGACGACGATCACCACGTTGTCGTCCGGGTGCTCCTCGCGCAGGTTCGTCGCCGCCGCGAGCAGCTGGTCGGTAATGATTCCCTGGCCCCGCTCGAACCGCCAGCGCTCCTCGCGTCCCTCCATCTGCGCCCTGGCCGAGGCGCGCAGATCGCGCTCGATCTCGTCGAAGCTGACGTCCATTTCGGCGACGGCGCTGGCCGACAGCATGTCGATGGCGGGCACGTGCCCGACGTACACGACGTCGATGCAGCCGCTACGACCCTGCAGCAGGCGGATCGCGGCGTCCAGCGCACGGCTGGACGGCGGAGACCCGTCGTACCCGACGACCAGGAAGAGGTCCCCGGCGGATGGCGTAGGAGTATTCATCGGGCCTAACGCTAGTGCCCGCCGCGCCGTGTCACTACGCCGGCCCGGCGGTCAGGCGCCCCGCGACCATTGACTAGTACGGCAGCCGCCACGGTCCCGAGTTGGCAGCTGCCGTACTAGGCCCCCCCATACCGGCCAGGGATGGCCGGGTCTTAGGTTCGCTCCGGCAGAGCGGAAATTTCACCGAGAGCGCGGTCCGGCTTGCCGCCCTTCCGCGTATGGGTCGCCGATCCGGGGCGAAGGTATTCCGGTCACGACGGCGGGGACCCGGTGCCCGCACGCGCATTCGCGGTAGCCGCCCCGGGACAGCACCTGCCCGCCGATCGCTACCGGGAAGGTGGTAAGGATCGAGTGGTCATGCTCGTGGGCCCGCCCGCTCCAGGTCGTGCTCACTCAATTCACCGCCAGGGCAGTAGGAATTCCTGCCGCTGCCGGGGGCTGGAGCAACGATGCCGTCGTCGGCTGACGATACTCCCCGGGCGCTGCGCCGTACATAGTACAGACGAGCGTGAAACCCTGATTACCGGACGCTCAGGTCAGGCTGGCTTGTCTTGCGGGTCGATGCCGTGCTGGCGGAGCAGGGCGCGCAGCCGCTCGGTCTCGTCGGCGAGCTGCTGGACCCGCTCGGCCAGCACCGGCAGCGCCGGGTGCCCGGCGGCCCACTCTTCCCGGCGCGCGGCCTTGGCGGCCAGCAATTCCTTCTCCCGGTTACGCAGCGCCGCGGCCTGCTCATACTCCTCGGCATTGGCCGCCGCGAGCCGCTCGCGGCGGACCCTGTCGATCTGCTCGTCCAGGTCACTGGTGTCCGGTCCGGTGCCCACCCGCTGATCAACGGCCGCCAGCCAGTCCTCGACCGCGTCCAGGCGAGCCTGCACCTCGGGCAACGGTGCGCCCTCCTCGGCCCGCCGGCGAGCCAGCTCCTTGCTCTGGTACAGCAGTGCGATGACCTGCTGGCGTACCCGGTTCAGGTCGGCGCCCAGCCTGATCAGCACCTGCGCCGCCACGCCGTCGCCCTCACGGATGAGGCCGAGCAGGATGTGCTCGGTGCCGATGTAGCTGTGGCCGAGCTGCAGCGCCGCTTGCTGCGTCAGCTCGAGCACCTTCTTGACCCGGGGCGTGAACGGGATATGCCCGGACGGCGCCTGCTGGCCCTGGCCGATGATCTCCTCGACCTGCTGCCGCACCGCGTCCAGGCTGATTCCCAGCGACTCGAGCGCCTTGGCGGCGAGGCCTTCGCCCTCGTGGATGAGGCCCAGCAGGATGTGCTCGGTGCCGATGTAGTTGTGGTTGAGCATCCTGGCTTCTTCTTGCGCCAGGACGACCACCCGCCGCGCCCGGTCAGTAAACCGCTCGAACATCGTCCGCCGCCTCGCGCTACTGCGGGTCGATGCCGTGCTCGCGGAGCAGGGCGCGGAGCCGCTCGACCTCGTCGGCGAGCTGCTGGACCCGCTCGGCCAGAAGCGGCAGCGCCGAGTGCCCGGCGACCCACTGCTCCTGCCGCGCGGCCTTGGCGGCCAGCAATTCCTTCTCCCGGTTACGCCGCGCCGCGGCCTGCTCATAGTCCTGGGCGTCGACGGCGGATTCCTTCTCGCGGCGAACCTGAGCGATCTGCTCGTCCAGGTCACTGGTGTCCGGCCCGGTTCCTACCCGGTGCTCAAGTACCGCGAGTCGGATCTCGACCACGTCCAGGCGAGCCTGTACCTCGGGCCCCGGTGCGTCCTCCCGGAGCGGCCGGCTGGCGATAAGCTGGATGACCTCGTGGCGCACCCGGTTCAGGTCGGCGCCCAGCCTGACCAGGACCTGCGCGGCCACCCCGTCGCCCTCGCGGATCAGGCCGAGCAGGATGTGCTCGGTGCCGATGTAGTTGTGGCCGAGTTGCAGCGACTCGCGCAGCGACAGCTCGAGCACCTTCTTGGCCCGGGGCGTGAACGGGACGTGCCCGGAGGGTGCCTCCTGGCCCTGGCCGATGATCTCCTCGACCTGCTGCCGCACCGCGTCCAGGCTGATCCCCAGCGACTCCAGCGCCTCGGCCGCGACACCTTCGCCCTCGTGGATGAGGCCGAGCAGGATGTGCTCGGTGCCGATGTAGTTGTGCTTCAGCAACCTGGCCTCGTCCTGAGCCAGAACCACAACACGCCGCGCCCGCTCCGTAAACCGCTCGAACATCTTTCCGCCGCCTCGCGCTACTGAGCAGAACCTGGCCGTCCGCCCATGGCACCGGCCGGACGGAACCCCGCCCGGGCACGCCAGTGATGATCCCTCCACAGTACGCATCCGCTGTCAGGGCCGAATGTCCTATGCCGGGTGATGTGAGGCGTGACCTGCGCGGCACGCCGGGCGCGATCAGTTGGGCTGGTCTAGCCGGGCTGTGGATGAGCTGGTTCTGCCGACCAGGTGAGGGCCGGAGGGTGCACGCGGGCGCAGACCGGGTTCCCTCGGGGGTCGGTCAGCCGGATTCGTGCGACCAGCCGGTGCTCGGGGCGCAGCGCTTCCTCGACCAAACGGGGATCGATGTCCACGAGCCGGAGCTTGGCGCCGCGGAACACTCGCAGCGTGCCGTCGCCGGGCACGTCGCCCCAGGCCAGGCCGAGGTGGCGGTCGGTGCGGTCGCCGCGGACGAACGGCCCGGTGAAATCCAGGCCGTCGGTGTCGCGGCGCACGGTGACGGGCACCTGCCAGCGCGCCGACGGCGCGTCGCCGGGTACCGGCTCGGTCGCCAGCCCAGGGCTGCCCGGTATGACGAGCGCTGGCCTGTCCTGGCCGCGCGTGCCGGTCTTGCCGGGGCCGCCGAGCGCCACGTGGATGTTCTGGTGCACCTGCCCGCCGGGTTCCGGCGCGCACGTCAGGCCGGGCAGGTCGAAGCCGTCGATCAGCACGGTGAGCTGCCCGATGACCGGAGCCGGGCGCCGGGGCGGGCGCCGGGGCGGTGGCGGCGCCGCGTTCTCGCGGTAGGCGCGCCGCAGCCAGCCGAGCACCTCGGCGTCGAGGTCCTCGGGCCGGGTCAGCGGGATCCGCACGGTGGCCGCGCCGAGGTCCCTGGCCGGGAGCAGGCGGCCGCCGGGGTTCTCCTGGTCCAGGCGCAGGCCGAGGTCCACCCGGCTCTTGGTGGCCGCCTGGACCACGGCGAAGGTGCGGCGGGGCGTGACCAGGCTGACGAATGTCTTGCGGGCCTGCACCGTGGCCGGGCCGACCGCGGGCAGCGCGGCCAGCACGGCGTCCAGGACAGGCCGAAGCTGCGGCCGGTCGGCGTACTGGCTGGCGATCAGCTCCTCCGCCTCCGCGGTCAGGAAGTCCGGGTAGCCGAACTGTTCCCAGACCAGCAGCGCCTGGCCGTAGCCGGTCACGCCCTGACTGTCCAGCCACGCCCGCAGCGCCTGCTCATCACCCAGCCCGGCCGCGGCCACACGCCGGTTCCATACGGTCACGTCCTGACCGGTGCGTGTGAGCAACAGGCTCGCCGCCCACTCCCGCATCTCCTTCCAGGACCTCAGCGGCGGAGCAACCGCTGGCCTGGGCCTGGCCACGGCGGCGGAGTCCTCGCTGGCACGGTCCTCGCGGGCAGGGTCCCCGTTCTCGCCCACGCCAGTTACTGCCCGGGTACGACGGCGTTCGACCTGATCCGCAGCCGGTTGCCGTCCGGGTCGCGAAGTTCGAGCTCGCACCCGTACGGCGGTTCGCCGGTCGGTCGGCCGAATTCGGCCACGACCGCGTCGACGTCGTTCACGTACAGGCCGACCAGGGTGTCGGGCCGGGCATCGCCGCGGTGCTCGGACAAGAACAGCCGCGCCCCGCCATGCGCGATCGACACGAACGCAGGGCAGTCGGGATCGAAGCGATGTTCCCATTGCTTGGTGAAGCCCAAGCGCTCATACCACCTGACTGCCGCGTCGGCGTCAGCCACCCGCAGGATCGGGACAACCTCCACTTCCATGCGGGCATGATCTCACGGCCTGCTGAACGCGGAGTTCAGCACAGTACCAATGCGCCGCCCGGGTGGCATCGGGTGTCGGAGCCTGGTGACCGGCTGCCCGACACCAGCAAGCTATCGCAGCTGACGTTGCCCGGTACGCATGACTCATGTACCGCCTTCCTGATCGAGGGCGCATCGTGCCAGAACTGGGACCTTGCCACCCAGCTGCAACACGGCATTCGCTATGTCGACATTCGGTGCCGCCACATACAGGATGTCTTCGCCATCCACCACGATAATATTTATGTGGGGTTCAATTTCGGAGAGGGAGTCCGTGACGTCTGCATCGACTTCCTCCAGGCCAACCCATCAGAATGCATCGTCATGCAGATAAAACACGAGTACACCGACGCCGACAACAACCTGACGTTCCAGCAGGTGCTCGACGGGTACGTGCAGGGCTTCCGAAGCTTCTTTTACCTGGATGATCACATTCCGACACTGGAGGAAGTCCGCGGCAAGATCGTGGTCGTCCGGCGCTTCGACCTCGATTCGAACGACCCGAGAGGACTGGTACCGCTTCCCTGGCAAGATAATGACACGTCCGACCCGTCGTACACCGCACAGAACGGCGAAACGGTTACGTTTCACATTCAAGATAAATATAGCCTGACCGCGAGCACAGACGAAAAATGGCCCCCGGTCAAGGGCCTGCTCGCTCGCGCAACGATGGACGCGAGCGACGCGTGGTACATTAATTTCGCCAGCGCAGAAGGGGACGCGGCCTTTCTTTTCCCGAATGTAGTTGCAGCGGCGATCAACCCGCAACTGTACGACTATCTGGGCGGCGCGCCGTTCCCCGCTCGCCCGGGTACGCTGATGCTGGACTTCCCGGACGACAACATGATTCGCAGGATCATCAGGCTGAATACGAATAAGTGACGCGCTCGCCGTGCGGGGCGATCCGCGACCGGGATGTCAACGCGGCGCGGAACATCCGGCGGCCGCCCGGCGGACCCTCTCCGGGTCGGCCGGGCGGCCGAGCGTCAGAGGGTTCTGGGTTCATATAGCTGCACAGCCGTTCAGCCGTGGCCGGATCGTTTCCCAGGTCAGTACCGCTCAGCCCACCAGTCTGGCGATCCGCAGCCGGTTACCGTCCGGGTCGCGAAGTTCGAGCTCGCATCCGTACGGGGGTTCGCCAGCGGGCTGGCCGAACTCGGCCACGACCGCGTCGACGTCGCTCACGTACAGATGGACCAGGGCGTCGGGCCGGGCATCGCCTCGGTGCTCGGACAAGTACAGCCGCGCCCGGTCACGCGCGATCGACACGAACGGCAGGCCGCCCCGCTCGAAGCGATGTTCCCACTCCTTGGTAAAGCCCAGGCGCTCATACCAGCTGACCGCCGCGGCGGCATCAGCCACGCGCAGGACCGGGATGACCTCCGCCTCCATGCGGGCATGATCTCACGGTCTGCTGCAGGCAGCGTCGGCCAAAGCGTTTGTACCGATGCATCACACGATGACCGTGGCCGCTTCAGCGCGCGCCGTAACCAAACGGTCGCGGCAGGCTGCGGCCTGCACCTCCACATCCGTACTTAACAAACTACCGCTAGTAGCGCAAACAGCGTCGGCGAAAGCTGGCCACTGATTGGCTCGCCAGCCACCTAACCGCGCCGGGCTCTGCTTTGGGAGGCCCGCCCGGCGCGTCCGCGCCGGGCCAGCCGGGCGTCTGGCGGTCACCCCGGCCAGCGCGGGTCAAGCGATAGTCTGGCTCTGCTGCGTTATTGCCCGGGCCTGCGGGTGGCCCGCCTGGCTGCTGCCTCGCGTTCGGCTTCGGCGTTGATCTCGCCGCCGAGCAGCACGGCTATCCCGGTCAGGTAGAGCCAGAAGATCAGGATGGCCACGCCTGCGAAGGCTCCGTAAGTCTTGCTGTACGAGCCGAACTTGGACACGTAGAACGAAAAGCCGAGCGAGGCGAGCAAGAAGATGACCGTGCCGATGACCCCCCCGGGGCTGACCCACTGCCAGCGCGGTGATGGCCGGTTGGGCGCGAGGTAGTAATACACCGAGAACAGCAGCGAGATCAAGATGACCGTCGCCACCCAGCGCACCACCGTCCACACGATGGTGAACGCGGTCCCGGTGATCCCGATATGGCCCTCGATCCCCGATCCGATCGACGCGCCGAACACGATCAGCGCGGCGGCGCCGCCGAGCACCAGGGTGGCCAGCATGAGCGGGACAGCCCGCAGCCGCCTGGCGACGAACTTGCGGTCGGTCTGCACGTCGTAGGCGACATCCAGGCCTATCTGCAGCCCCGCCATGCCACCGGTCGCGCTCCACAACGCCACCACCACGCCGAGGATCAGCGCGGTCAGCGACTCGGCGGCCGAGCGGTGGGTGGCCGACCGGACCGCCTCGCTGAACACGCCCGAGGCGCCCGATGGCAGCGCCTTGTCTAGGCCGTCGACCAGCCGGTTCACCGTGCTCATGCTGATGTGCAACAGGCTGACCAGGCCTAGCAGTGCGATCATCGCCGGGAACAGCGCCAGGAACCAGTGGTAGGCGAGGCTTCCGGCGGTCATGCTGCACCGGTCACGGACGAACTCCTTGCCGCTGCGCTTGAGCAGGTCCCACCAGCCGGACTTGCCCAGCTCCAGCGGTGAGTCCCGGCCGCCGGAACTATTGGTCTGCGGCGTCGCGGCCGGTTCCGGTCCCCCCGACGTCGGTATCCCTACCACGAGGCAACGCTACGCCCGCGGCGTTCCGGGACGTTACAGCCCAAGGTGGCCCTCGGCACCGGCCCCCGATGCACGCGCCTCGCGGGCAACGGAACGGTCCGCGTCCGGCGTAGCTGGCTCGAGCAGTGGCTGGACACCACCGACGAGGACATCGCTTGACCACCTCGTTCGACTTCCGCCCCTGGAAGATCGAGACCCGGAAAGGGAGGAAGGCGCCCTACCGGGTCCGGTGGGCCGTGGCCCGGCGTCCCCGCCACCGAGGTCGCCGCTTGGGCCGGTCACTCCGTCGAGATGCTCATGCGCGTCTACGCGCGGTGCGTGGCCGGCCTGGAAGGCGTCTGGATCGGCCGCATGGACCAAGCCCTGCACCTGGGGAGGACCAATGACTTGGGGCGCGTATGGGGCGCAGAACCCGTCAGAGCCAGCATCCGGCAGCATCCCGTGTCGGAGGATGTCAACCGGCCGATCAGCGTTCCCGCAGGTCAAGGCCAAGAAAGGCCAGTAAACGGTAGGCGCCCCCAGCAGGATTCGAACCTGCGCTCACGGCTCCGGAGAGAGCGAGAATTTAAGTCTCCGACCAAAACAAATGCTCGGAAGCAAGCAATTCCGGAGCGCTGCGGGAGCGCAGGCGATATGGGGCGCGCCTGGTCCAGGTGGAGTGAGCGAGATTCCGGCAGTGAGGCGCTGCCAGGTGTCAGGTCAGGCTGGCTTGTCTTGCGGATCGATACCGTGCTGGCGGAGCAGGGCCCGGAGCCGCTCGACCTCGTCGGTGAGTTGCTCGACCCGCTCGGCCAGATCTGGCAGCGGGCGCCCAGCGGCAGCCAGCAGCTGGGTGACCTCGTGCCGTACCAGGTTCAGGTCGGCACCCAGCTTGACCAGCACCTGGGCGGCCACGCCGCCGCCCTCACGGACCAGGCCGAGCAAGATGTGCTCGGTGGCGATGTAATCGTGCCCGAACTGCCGCGACTCGCGCAGCGAGAACTCAAGCACCTTCTTGGCCCGGGGCGTGAACGGGATATGCCCGGAAGGCGTCTCCTGGCCCCGGCCGATGATCTCCTCGACCTCCTGCCGGATCACGTCCAGGCTGATCCCCAGCGACTCCAGCGCCTTGGCTGCTACACCTTCGCCCTGACGGATGAGGCCGAGCAGGATGTGCTCGGTACCGACGTAGTTGTGGTCAAGCGTCCTGGCTTCTTCTTGCGCCAGGACAATCACCTGCCGCGCCCAGTCGGTAAACCGCTCGAACATCGCCCGCCGCCCCGCACCACTGAGCAGAACCTGGCCGCCCGCCCAGGGCACCGGCCGGACGGAACCTGCCCGGGCAAGCCAGTGATGACCCATCCACAGTACGCGCCCGAGGCCACGTCCAAAGCCGGGCCTGATCGCGGAGCCACCCACTCAATCCGAAGCTGGTCCCTGGGCCGGAATCGGGACCTGGGCGTGGTCAAGCGCGACCCCTCACTCAAAGCCAAGAGCGTTTGTACCGATGCATCACACGATGACCGCGGCGGCTCCAGCGCGCACCGTAATCACAAGGTAACCCGCCGTGGCTGTTAAATCCGACGTGAAAACCGGCCACGACATCGCCTACGTCACCCGCGGCCACGCCTCTGGATGCACGGGCGCCATGGCGTACTACACCCGGACGGGCGACCCCCAGGGAACATGGGAAGGCCGCGGCACTGCCGCGCTCGGCGTCTCGGGGACGGTTGAGGCCGAGGTGGCAGAGCGGCTCTACCAGGAAGGCGTGGGCCCTCACGGAGAGCGGATCATCCAGCACGCCACCCCGAAGACCGACGAGGACCAGGCGGCGGCCGAGGCAGCCGCGGTAGCGCGGTACCGCGAGGAGCACCCGTTCGCTTCCGCGAGCGAGATCAACGGCGAGCGGACCCGGATCCGGGCCAAGAGCCCGGGAATCTCCCGGCCCTACTACGACGTGACCAGCAGCGCCTCCAAGTCGGTATCGGTGCTGCACGCCAGCCTGCGCGTGGCCGCAGGCCAGGTCCGCGAAGCAGGCGATGAGGTCAAGGCCGCGGCCCTGGACGGCGAAGCGCAGGCCATCGAGGACGCCCTGCTCGACGCGGTCCGCGAAGGCCTCGAACTGCTCGAGGCCATGGCCTGCTACGTCCGGACCGGGCACCACTCCAAGGACACCGGCGAATGGCGGGACGGGAAAGGACTCGTCGCGACCTCCTGGCTGCACACCATCAGCCGGGACGGGGACCCCCAGCTGCACGTCCACCTCGCGGTCCTCAACGCCGTCCAGCGCGCCGACGGCGCCGACGACCAGTGGCGCGCCGCCGACGGGCAGCACCTCTACCAGCTCCGCCACCTGTACGGCGTCACCGTCGACCGGGCCTATGAGCAACGGCTGCTGGACATGGGCTACGCCATGGTCGACCGCGCCGACGGGAACGGCGCCGAAATCGGCGGCGTCTCCCAGCAGGTCATGGACCAGTTCTCCTCCCGTGCCCAGGCCATCAACGGCAAGCTCCGCACGTGGATTGACCAGTACACGGCCAGGCACGGCAAACCGCCGAGCAGGCGCACGATCTACCTGATGGGCCAGGAGATCGCCAAGGACACCCGCCGGCCCAAAGCCGAAGCCAAGCGGATGGCCGGAGGGAAGGTCACCGGCCACGAGGTGACCGACGAGGAACGGCTCAAGGCCTGGGAAGACCAGACCACCGCCGACGAGCTCCAGGTTCTCAGCGCCGTCTACGCCGAGGCCAAGGCCTACGCCAGGCGCACGGCGCGCCATCTCGGGCTGACCGGCGCGGACAAGGCCCGGGCCGCACGGATCGCCGTCGCCGAAGCGCAGCGACAACGAAGCGTTTGGGGAATCTCGGACCTGTGCCTGGAAATCCACCGGGCCCTGCCCGTCGGCGCCACCCCGGCCGACATCACCGAGGTGGCCATGCTGGCCATCTCCGGCACCGTAGGCGCCGAGGTCGTGCAGGTGGGCCCGGCACCGGATCTGATGGACGTCAGCTCCCTCGGGATCCGCGAATCCGACGGGCAGTCCATCTTCCGCAAACCCAACACGATGCGCTGGTCCGCCCTCAGCCACCTCAACCTCGAAGAACACGTGATCGGCCAGGCCCGGCGCCCGATTAGGCCACTTGTCACCGAACAGCAGGTCCGGGTCGAGCTCGACCGGCACCACCAGGACCTGGACTGCGAACAGCACCAGGCCGTCATCGGCCTGCTCACCGTCGACCGGGCCATGGCCCTGCTGACTGCGCCCGCCGGGGCAGGCAAGACCAGGACCATCGCCGTGGCCGCCAAGGTGTGGCACGCCCTTACCGGCGGCAGGCTGATCGGCTTGACCCTCAGCGAGAACGCCGCCCGGGTCATGACCGCCGAAGGCCTGCCCGAGGCCCACAACATCGCCCAATTCCTCGGCAAATGCCGCGACTCGGACAGGCTCCGGCATCCCGTCCACGTCGGCCCGGCCGACAAGCTCGTCATCGACGAGGCCGGCCAGGTCGGCACCGCCGACCTAGCACTGATCCAGCAGGCCGCAGGTCCGGCCGGGGTCCTGGGCGTCGGTGACCCCGCCCAGCTCGGCCCCGTCGAAGCCGGAGGCTGGTTCAGCTGGTTCGCCACCGAGCTCGGCGCCGCCGAACTGTCCGAAGTCCGCCGGTTCACCAGCCCCTGGGAAGCGGACGCCTCACTCCAGCTCCGCCGCGGCGACAAGAGCGCCCTGGCCGCCTACGACGCGCACGGCCGGATCCGCGCCGGAGACCGCGAAGCCATGCACGACAAAGCCGGGCTGGCGTTCCTGGCCGACTTCCTCGCCGGAAAGGACTCCATCCTGCTCGCCGGCTCCAACACCGAAGCCGCCGACCTTGCACGGCGCGTCCAAGACAAGCTCATCCGTGCAGGACGCGTGCAGCAGCCGCAGCTCGACCTCGCCGACGGCAACCGGGCAGGCATCGGCGACCACGTGCGAGCCCGGGAAAACGCCAAGACCGTCGACGCCGCTGGGCAGCCCCTGGCCAACCGCGACGTGCTCCGCATCGAGAGCCTCGTCCACGGCCAGGTCCAGGTCCGCCGCCAGGTCGAAGGCGGCTGGTCCGACCCGTTCCTGATCCCCGAGCCGTACCTGGTCGGCCACGGCGAGCTCGCCTACGCGGGCAACACCCACGTAGCCCAGGGCCGGACCACAGACACCGCCCACCTGCTCGTCACCGGCTCCCTCAACCGCCCCTCGCTGTACGTCGGGATGACCAGGGGACGACAGGCCAACACCGCCTACGTCGCCACCGGCGAGCCCGTCCCCGGCAAGGAACCCGAACTCGTCAACCCCGAAGTTGTCCTCGCCGAAATCATCGGCAACGACGCGACCGAGCTCACCGCCACCGAGATAATCAGGCAAGCCCAGGAATGGCCAGCCAGCACCGGCTACCTAGCAAACATCTGGGCCGCGGCGACCAGAGACACCGTAAAGCAGACCATCGACAGCAGACTGAAAGAACGCCTGGTCGCCAGCGAATACCAGCGTTACCTCCGCGAACCACAAAGGCAGCCACTGCAGCACGCCCTCACCGAACGCGAACTCAACGGCGAAAACCTCACCACCTTCATCGACCAGATCACTTCCGCCGACCTCACAGGCGCCAGAAGCATCTCTGCTGTCCTGCACGGGCGGCTGGCACACATCGAGAAATCCCAGTGGACACCAAGCACCTGGGCGCAGCGGACCCCGGAGAATGCTCCTCAGCTCGCCCACGAAGCCGCCAAGGCGATAGACGCCCGCATCACCGCACTGGGCATGCGCTACGCGGAAAAGCCCGAACCCTGGCTCACCAGCCAGCTCGGCGCCTTCCCCGTCCACGGGTCAGCCCTGGAACAGCAGGACTACCTCCACCGCGCCGGATCCGCGGCCGCCTACCGGGAAGCCGCAGGCATCGATAACCCGCACCAGGCGGTCTCTCTGACCCCGCACAAGGGCGACCCGGTGCGGGAACGGATGCGCAGGGACACCATCACGCAGCTAGAGATCCGGGACGAAGAGCAGCTGTACCGGGCCATGACCCGCGGCGAGCTCGAGGCCAAGGAGCAGCATGCGCGCAGGGCTTACGCTGCCGCGCCGAAGGACGTTTCCGCCGAGCTCAAGGACACCGCCCAGGCCGAGGCAGACCAGCGGCAGGCAGCGGTCGAGGCCGAGGCCCAGGGCGACGAGGCGACCGCCAGGGCCCTGCACTCCCTCGCCGACCTGCTGGAAACGCAGAAGGCGGACCTTGAAGCCGACCATGCTAAGCATGAGAACTGGTCGGCCCAGACCGCCGGGCTCCGCGAGGAGGGCGGCAAAGCCCGCGGCGAGCTGGCCCGTCGCGGCCAGGCCTCCGAGGCCCGGCCCGAGGAGACCACGCTTGAATGGTGGCAGAGTTTCGAGCGCAACTGCCAGGCCTTCGAACAGCACCTCGTCAGCCTGGAAGCACAAGCCGAAACGGAAGGCAGGCCATGGCCCCCGCAGCGGACCGCAGAACACCAGGCCTCATCCGAGGCCGATCAGAGCAACGGGGCTGACCTGAACACGGCCTGGAGTGCGGAGATCCGTGACGAGCCTAGCTACGAGCCGGAATTGGAACCGGACATGCCTGAGGCGACGGCTGAGATCTAAGCGGCCGGATCCATGCCAAGCGCCCGTCTCGCCTCACGAGCGCTGACCTGACGGGACACCCGGTCAGCCACGATGATCGCATTCGCTCTCGTGCCCGCCGCCTCCACCAGCATCTTCCCGGCCATCACCCCGAAAGTCGTCGCAACCTGCTCTGGAGTAAACCCCAGTTTCTCGATCTCCTCGGTAATCCGCATCACCGCGTACGTGTCATGGGTGAGCCAGCACAACATCGCGCCAGTAGCCATCGCGGACAGCTCGTTGTGGCCAACCTCAGGCTTACCGGGGCGGTTCACGGTGGTCAACGCCTGCCTCCTCCGCGAACACCGAGGCCAGCACGTCCAGCGACTCCACTGCCCGGGCCATGTTGTACCCGTTAGTGATCGTCCAGCCCTGCGCACTGATGACTGCCATAGCCCGCGTCAACTCGTACGGGTCGTGCTGGCTGATAATCAGCTCCGCCGTATCGAAATCCTCCACCATGGCCGCGCGGATAAGCGACGCAGCGGCCAGCTTGAACTTGGCGTCGAACATGGCTTCTCCCTCGACCCCACCAGTCTCCACCCACCCACCGACATTGAGCGAGTGCCGACGGGCAGCTGATCGCCCTTCTGGGCTGCAGGTTCGTCGACGTCAGGACTATCCGCTTGGGAATCGGGGCCTTCCAGGGCCCTCACGTGCCCTGAGCTGCGAAGCTGGCTGTCCGGGAGTGACCGTCAGATACCGGTCTTCGCGGGGTTAATGGCACGCTAATGGCACGGCGAGGCGACCTTGGCAAGTGATCTCTTCCGTGGCATCAGGGCGCCGCGAGCGGAACCCGGTCGGCGCGATACCAGCTGCCAACTCCACGGGGGTCTCGCCCCCACAATTCGACGGCATCAAAGCAGACGGCCAACGGCAAGGAGACGCCGAGGTCGTGGATTATGGGGCCTTTGTGTTCCTCGGTCATGTCCGAATACAGCAGGCTCAGATGCGCCGCGGGCGGCAGCCGGTCTAGAGCGAAGGCCCTCTGCCCAGCTTCTTGCAGTGTCTGGAGCTGGGCAGAAGGCGCCGCGCGCAGGTACAGCGAGCGGAAATACGTCTCTTCGTGTCCGATCGTCATAAAGGTCAGTTCGAACGGCGGCATGTCGGCCACCAGCCATGTGAGTGTCCGGGCAGCTGCGTCCTCAGCCGTGTCCAAGGTGACCAGCACGGTGACGTGCGGTTGAAAGCGAGGTGCATCATGCTCGGCGGCGAGCCTGTCGATGGTGGCGGCGAGCTGGTCGTGCGTTGGCCCGGCGGCGGGCGTGAGCCAGGTCATAAGAGCTGTCATGGTGGGGGCAGGATACTAGCGCGGCAGGTCAGGTGTGGGGGCAGATGCCGGTACTTCCACCTGCTTGACGGCAGCCTATGCAATGCCAGTGGTTTTCAAGAGCATATGTGATTCAGTATCTACGAGCGCTGTGACCTGGGTTTTCAGTGGCTACGTCCATCGGGCCGCCCATGATCATCCCGTGTATAGCCCGTCCGGTCTATGCGGCGGCGTCCGGGTCATCTTCTGGCCAGAGCTGGACGCTCCGGCGGGCGGCGTCGAGGATCAGTTGTCCGTCGATGCCGACCCGCGTTTCGCCGATCCCGTACACCGGCCACTGGCAGATGAACCCCAGCGGCCCGGCCGGGGGCAGCGGCCAGACCCACCACCGAAAGAACTGAGAGTGCGAGGTGCCGCCACCACCGCGCGGTTGCAGGATCGGCCCTGTGGGTTCAAAGTCACCGCGTGGCCTTCCGCTGATCGCCTGGCGGCCATCGGAGAACTGCACGCTGATCGGGAAGTCCTCCAGCTCTCCGCGCCTGCGCCTCAGCATCTCTGGCGTAAGGTCTTCATCGAGGCCGGGGGTTCCCGGGCGGATGCGGCGGACTATGAAGAATTCGAATCCCCGGGTGTAGGCGGCTATCCCGATGATCGCTACCGCGGCCTGCTCGGACCAGTCAAAGTGCAGGGTATCGATCGCCACGATGCCAGGAAGTTCCGCCTCTGGCGGGTTCCACGGGTGATGCACCCGGCGCGGCACCGGTTCGGGGGCTGGTGATTTGCGAAAGAAGGGCACGACACCAGCCTTGACCAGTGTTCCCTTCTATGCAACCGGACCGGTGATCAGTGCAGGAATCATGAACCTTCTAATCCGTAGATTCCTGTGCGGTCGTCCAGGCCCGTTCAGATCAGTTCGTGACCTCGGGCGACTCGCTGCCGGTTGTCTGTGCAAGTCCGAAGAATCGCGAGGTCATTCATCCGTGTGGCTCCCAGCGTGGCTCCCAAGCGACGGGTCTGTGCCTTCGCCCCTGGCGCTTCCTTATCAGGGTATCGGCGCCAGGGCCTAGGTAGCGATCTTGACCTTGTGACCTGGCGATCAGCACCGTGCGGCCCTGCGAACTGCCCTGCACTTACCCGTGTTGTCCTGAGTGCCCTAGGGCTGCTGTAGGGCCGTCCCTAGGGCGCTGCCGCCGGTGCCATCGTCGGCCACGGTGAGCCGCGGGCCAGGCGGCCGGTGCTGCGCCTCATTCGTCGTAGCGCGTCGCGTTCTGACTGGCGACGCCAGGCGTCGTTGCCACCTGGCTGGTCACTGGCTTCCGGGCCTCTCCCCGGCAGGGTCCGCCGTAGTGGGGGGCCTGGGCACGGATCCAGGCGGGGCCCGAGCTTAGCCAGCAACGAGCGGGCGATCAGGAGTCTGGCAGCATTGCCTGGGGCCGCCCAGGTGACATTGGGTGCCGGAGCCTGGTGACCGGCACCGTTAGAGAGCTGGCCCGATCGGGCCATCTGCTGGAGCAGGGTGAAGATGGCCCGTGCGGGCGAAGCGATCGCTGCACCTGCTCTCTTATACCAGTGGTGATGGTCTTCATCCAGACCAAATTCCTGTTACCCGGGGAGGAAAAGACATGTCAGGCTCGATACAGATGTTCTACGTAGGCGGCGACAACGGCCTGTGGACTCGTTCGCGCGATCCCGACGGGACCTGGACCGCCGAAGCGTCCTTGGGCGGTACGCTGACCAGCCAGCCGGTCGCCGCCATGATCCCCGGCACGGACACCCTCCAGCTGTTCTACCGGGGCGGCGACAACGCCCTGTGGACTCGCTGGAGCGATCCTGGCGGGTACTGGTCCGGCGAGCACAGCCGGGGCGGCTTCCTGAGCGGCGATCCAGTCGCCGCGGTAATCCCCGGCACGAACATCCTCCAGGTGTTCTACCAGGGCGGCGACGGCGCCCTGTGGACTCAGTGGATCGATTCCGGGACCTGGTCCGCCGAGGAGAACTTGGGCGGCGCTCTGAGCGGCGATCCGGTCGCCGCACCGATCCCCGGTACGGACATCCTCCAGCTGTTTTACCGGGGCGAGGACAACGCCCTGTGGACTGTCTGGCGCGATCCCGCCGCGAACCCTATCTGGTCCGTCCCGGAGAACAAGGGCGGCGTTCTGACCAGCAATCCGGCCGCCGCCCAGATCCCCGGCACGAACATCCTCCAGCTGTTTTACCGGGGCGCCGACAACGCCCTGTGGACTCGGTGGATCGATTCCGGGACCTGGTCCGACGAGCACAGGCTGGGCGGCTACCTCACCAGCGATCCGCTCGCCGTCGCGATTCCCGGCACGGACATCGTCCAGGTGTTCTACCGGGGCGGCGACAACGCCCTGTGGACTCAGTGGCGCAATCCCGGCGCGAACCCCTCCTGGTCCGGCGAGCAGAGCCGGGGCGGCTTCCTGAGCGGCGATCCGGTCGCCGCGGTGATCCCCGGCACGAACATCCTCCAGGTGTTCTACCGGGGCGGTGACGGCGGCCTGTGGACTCAGTGGCTCGATTCCGGGACTTGGTCCGCCGAGGAGAGCCTGGGCGGCGGCCTGAACGGCGATCCGGTCGCTGCCGCGCCGGCCGTGGCCGTTTCGCCAGTTAACTGGATGACTCAGCTACCCGGCACCAGCAAGCTATCGCAGCTGACGTTGCCCGGTACACATGACACATGTACCGCCCCCGTGACCGAGGCCGCAAAATGCCAGAACTGGGACCTGACCACCCAGCTGCAATACGGCATCCGTTATGTCGACATTCGGTGCCGCCAGATACAGGATGCCTTCGCCATCCACCATGGGGATTTTTATGTCGGGTTCAATTTCGGAGAGGGAGTCCGTGACAAATGCGTCAACTTCCTCAAGGCCAACCCGACCGAATGCATCGTCATGCAGATAAAATCACACGAGGCTGCTGACTTTGACAACAGCTACACGTTCCAGCAGGTGTTCGACAAGTACGTGCGGGGCTACGAAAGCTTCTTCTATCGCGATGATCACATTCCGACGCTGGATGAGGTCCGCGGCAAGATCGTGGTCATCCGGCGCTTCAACCTCGATTCGAACGACCCGAGAGGACTGTCACCGCTAACCATGTGCGCTAATAACACGTCCGGCTGGTGCGATGATGCCACGTTCGACGCGTCGTACACCGCAACGAACGGCGAAACGGTTACGTTTCACATTCAAGATCAGTATAACCTGGACAAGGAATCCGCAGAGGTCAAATGGCCCCCGGTCAAAGCCCTGCTCGATCGAGCAAATGCGGACGCGAGCGACGCATGGTACCTTAATTTCGCCAGCGCGTCCAGGGACATATCCCTCATTTTCCCGGATGCTGTCGCAGCGGTAATCAACCCGCAACTGTACTACTATCTGGCTGGCACGCCGTTCAACGCTCGCCTGGGTACGCTGATGATGGATTTCCCGGACGTCAACATGATCGGCAGGATCATCAGCCTGAATACGAATAAATATCTTTAATTCATGATTTAAGTGACGCGCTCGTCGTACGGGGGATCCGCGATGGGGATGTCAGCCGGCGCGGAACATCCGGGGCGGCGGAGCGGCGGAGGGTTCTGGGTTCTCAGTCCCCTCCGTCGTTCCCGCAGGCGCCGGATCCTGGCGAGCGGGTGCCGTGTCTAGGTTCGGCGAAGCCGATCGCATGCGACGCGACCGCAGGGAGCGACCTGGACATGGTGGCCGGGAGCGGGACAATGAATCGCCGGGACGACGGTACAGTGCAGCCCGGCTGCATCGGGTGAGCCTGACTGATCAGTAGTGACCTGCATCGCGCAGGCCCGGCGCGTGTCGGCCGGGGCCTCAAGGCCGGAGGCCGGCGCTGGTGCCGGGCCAGCGGCGCTGCAGGCGCCGCCTTGATCCTAAGAACAGCCCAATTCAGCAACGCGAGCAGTACCGGGCTGTCGTCTCGCCATAGATGTCAACCATCCGCAGGGGACAAGACAAGAGCCTCGTGGCCGTGGACTTGGACTGACTTGGACTTGGTGGTTGGACTTGGTGGTGTCTAGCCTCACTTGATCCTTGACGGATCGGCCTCACTTGATCCTTGACACCACCCTAGGTTTGTAATTTTCCCGTTCCTTGTCGCTATCGAACTTCAGTTCACCTGTGTCCTGACGTCCGGGTAGCTCGCGTGCCCCGCCATCGCGGGGTTTGCGCGCCGCGCGCAGCGCGGGGGCAGGCCTGGGCCTGCCCGCTCTTCCTGGCCCCAGGGGCCGCAGTGGTCTCCGGGGTCAAGGGCAGCCCGCAGGGCTGTCGCGCGCAGCGCGATGCGCAGCACCCTTGGGGCCGGAGGGGCGGCCCCGTAGCATGCGCGGCGCGCCAGGAGATGAGCGGCGGCGAAGCCGCCTCCTTCTGCGCTCTTGGGCCCGCGCAGCGGGCTGGTCATGGTCATCACCTCACTCGGCCGTGCCGTGGCCGAACAGGGACTCGCCGTCGTCGCCGCCGAGCAGGAAGGTGAACCGGTCCAGATCCTGGCGCAGCTCGCCGACGTTGTATGCGGGGTGACCGACGAACTCTTCCAGGGAGGCGCCGAGGCGGCCCCGATCGCGGGCCAGCCACCGGCTGAGGAATTGCAGCAGCTCGGCGAGCTCAGCCGCGTCCACGACATCGAGCCTGACATCGGGCATGCCATTCACCGCCTTCCCGGGCGCGGGTGCGCCGCGTAGGCCTTGTACCGGTGGATCTCGCTAGTCGTGGTGCGCGGCACGACACCGGCAACCTGCCCGTCGATGATGAGCCGGAAGGCGTGGTCCTCGGCGGTGACGGTGACGATCTTGCCCGCGTGGACCAGGCCGACCTGGATCTTCTGGGTGGCGACCATGACGCCGCCGCGGGAGGAGACCCGCCGCTGCACGGTCACCGGGCCAGAGGGCGGGAGCGGGGGAGGCGCGGCCTTCCGGGCGCCGCGCAGCCGGTACCGGTCCCCGGCGGGAACCGGGCAGGGCATGGTGCGCGCCAGTTCCCCGTCGCTGGTGATGACCATCATCTGGGTGCCGTCCATCCGCAGCGTGACCCGCTGCCCGGCCAGCTGGTAGCCCACGTTGACCTGGGCGCCTGCCAGGCCGGCCAGGCCGGCGGCGTTGACCGTGCGCTCGATCTCGACGGCCGTGCCGGTCCCGGCCAGCAGCGGGGACGGCCCGGCAGGGCGGGCACCGCCGCAGGCCAGCCGGGCCAGCTCGGCAACGCCGAGCCGGGACGGCAGCGTCTTGATCCGGGCGCCGTCGTGCAGGACATGCAGGCTGGTCTCGTCCACCCAGATAGTGACCTTCCTGTTCACCAGGGCCGGACCGAGCCAGACCTGCTGCCCGCCGAGCTGCAAGTTGCCCGACGGCGGCACCACCCGGTCGGCCTCCACCGCCACCAGCGATACCTCCTCACGCTCCGGGACAGCAGCCGCGGGCAGGTCCGCCGGTGACGGCTCGTCCTGCTCAGGCTGCCCGGGGCTGGCCGCGGCGAGCTGCGGCGGCACCCGCAGCGGCAGCGGCGATACCGCCGGGGCGAACCGGGAGGCGGGGAAGGCCATGCCCAGCGACTGGTGCGGCCGGCCGGTGTTGTACTCCTCCCGCCAGGCATCCAGCGCCGCCTGCAGCGCCGCCAGCGAGGCGAACGGGCCGTGCACGTCCAGCAGCTCGTCTTGCAGGGACTGGTGCAGCCGCTCGATCTTCCCCGTGGTCGTCGGCGACCTCGGCTTAGTCCGCCGGGCGGTGATGCCGTTCTCCCGGCAGATCCGCTCGAACAGCACCTCGGCCGGGCGCGGCTTGATGAACCGGCCGGTGAACACCGTCCCGTTGTCGGTCAGCACCTCCTCGGGCACCCCGTAGACTCCCATGGCCTCGATGAAGGCCCGGCAGACCGGCCGGGCGGTGGCCCGCCGCACCGCCGTGGCGATGACGCAGTACCGGGAATGGTCATCGATCCCGGTCACGATCTTCACCTCGGCGCCATCGGCCAGGAACGCGCTGGCGGTCACGTCCAGCTGCCACAGCTGCATCGGGACCGGCCGTTCCCACCGGATATAGTCCTGCCGCCTGCGGCGCCGTGACCTCGGCTCGATCAGCTGGTTGCGGATCAGCACCCGGTACACGGTGGACCGGGTCACCGTGCCCAGGCCGCGGCGGCCCATCTCGAACACCAGCCGCTTCGGCCCCCACTTGCGGTGCGCCCGGCGCAGCTCACAGACCGCCGACTCCAGCTCCGCCGGGATCTGCCACGGATGGGCATGCACCTTATGGCTGCGGTCCACCAGGCCCGGCGGCCCCTCGTCCCGGTAGCGGGCTAGCCAGGCATGCACGCTCTGACGGCTTACCCCGTACCGCTCGGCGGCCTCGGTCACCGGAACCCCGGCCAGCACTTCCAGCACGGCCCGGTATCTCTGCTCGGTCACACTCAACTCCCACAGCATGAGCGGAGTGTCAAGCATCAAGCGGAGCTCATGTGTCAAGCATCAAGCGGGACAGCACAGACACCCTTGGTCGGGCTGTTACAACTTTCTTTACGGTTTCAAGGGCGCGCCTTCGGCACGCCAGCGCCGGGCCAGTGGCCCGGACGCAGCAGGGGCGCGAAGTCATCGAGCGGGGATGCGTAATCGCGACGGGCACCACCACCAGGACCAGGGCGGGGAGGTGGTGGGCCAGTTGTCCGACTCCGGGGCGGCGGCCATGTCGCGCTCCTTCGGGCGGAAGCCCTACGGGCGCGCCGCCGCCGCCAGGTCAGCAGGCCCGCTCCCGCAGGTCGGCGGTACTCGCCGTTACGCTGCGCCGATGGCCGCGCCTGAAAAGACCGGGCCTGGCCCGTCCTCCGTGCCGGGCATCCTCTCGCCGCGCAAGATCACAGTCAAGGGCGCTCCCTGCGGTCGCGTCTACGATGGCGCACCGCGCCACCCTTGAGTGTGATCTTCCCCGGCAAGACCTCGGCACCTATCAGGAGGACGGGGGCAGTGTCGAAGTAGCCGTGCTCGCTGCCGTTCAGGACCCTGGCTGCGCGTTCGCGCTGTCGGGGGGCCTGGTGGTGGGGTGTGGGCGCGTCTGCTGGTCATGATGAGGGGAACAGCGGCGATCATGGCGGCGGTGAGGAACAGGAACGCGGCGGCCGGAGACACGGCGGTCCACAGGATTCCG
The DNA here is from genome assembly GCA_963742795.1 of uncultured Actinomycetes bacterium. Classification (GTDB taxonomy): domain Bacteria; phylum Actinomycetota; class Actinomycetes; order Streptosporangiales; family Streptosporangiaceae; genus Palsa-504. The sequence goes on along the minus strand of CAVUNL010000030.1, from coordinate 6,740 downwards.
GCGATGGCGCTGGCGGCCAGGTTGGCGCCTGCCTGGGCGGTGGCGAGCAGACCGAACGCGGAGCCGCGGAGACTGGCGGGGGCCAGGGCGGCGACGGCGGCTGACTCGGCGGTCTCGCCGCAGCCGATGCCGAGCCCGGCCAGGATGAACCCGAGGGCCAGCAGGTAGGGCTGGCGGGGACCGGCGGCGAACGCGGCGTATCCGGCGGCGAAGAAGATTGCCCCGGCGGCCAGGACCCGGATGGGGTTGTACCGGTCACCGTGCCGGTCGGCCGGGATGCTGATCAAAGTCGCGGCGAGGTTGTACAGGACGTAGAGGACGAGCGCGAGCTGGGTGGCTGCGTTCTGACTGCGGCCAGAGTCAAACAAATCGGTGGCCCGCAGGATCAGCAAGGTGGCGGCGGCGTTGCCCAGCTCGAAGGCGGTGACACCGATCATGAGCCGTCCCAGGCGGCCGTGCAGTACCGGGCGGATGCGGATGCGGATGGGCTGGCTGGTTCTCTGCCGGGCTGCTGTCGTGTGGCGGATGGCGTAGATGATCGCCACGGCGGCCAGCAGGCCGGGGATGACCGACAGCCCGATGGCGGTCCGGATGCCCACCAGGGCAAGCAGGCCGATGGCCAGCAGCGGCCCGCCGATGGCTCCGAGGTTGTCCATCGCCCGTTCGAACCCGTAGGCGCGGCCGTACACACCTGGCGGCACGATGTCTGCCAGCAAGGCGTTGCGGGCGGGGACCCGCAAGCCTCGCGCGGTCCATGCCCCGGCCCGCAAGATCCCGGCCTGCCAGGGTGCGGCCGCCGCCCCGATCGCTGCCGAGAGCACCGCTGTGGTGGTGTATCCGCCGACCGCGATCCGGCGTCGTCGGCCGGGGTCATCAGCGAGTACCCCGCCCGTGAACTGGGCCACTCCGGCGGCGGCATCGGAAATGCCCTCGATCAGCCCCAGTGCCGACGCGGGAGCATGCAAGGTGACGGTGAGCAGGCTCGGCAGCAGCGCGGTAGGAATCTCATGCCCCAGGTCGGCGAGCAGGCTTGCGGTGCCGATGCCCGCCACTCCCCGGCTGAACCAATGCTGCGGGCTGGTTTCGCCAGGCTCCGCCTTAGCTGCCACCGCCCCCGACTCTACGGTTCGGGCATCCTGGGCAGTCAACAGCCCAGTTCCCAAGCTGATGGTCTGATGTCAAGACGGACTTGACAGTGTTCTTGCCGGCGTCGGTCGTCCCGTACAGCAGCGAGGTACAGCAACCCGTGCACGCTACGGCTGTCCTGGGCAGGCGTCCGCACATGCGCTGAGCTGGACCGGTTGACCGCGAGCAGGGACGCGCCAGTAGTTTGCAGCCAGATGCTCAGCATTGTCCGACCGCCGACCGAGTACCGGCATACCGCTGCTGAAGGCATATGCAGCAGAGAGCAAAGTCAGCTAGAGCGACGGAAGCTATCGTCCAGGGATTACTCTAATTCTCCGTCTTTTTCTCCCCAATTTGAAAGTAGGGATAATTGATCATTCTCACTGTCGAAAAGAGAATACTGGTAACCGGTGCCCCTCAGCGCTCGTCGCAGGCCAGCGTACTCTGTTGGTGAAAAATCAGATAGCAATGGCAGTGTAGAGCGCATCAATGTGCCAAGCGGAAACATCGAGTTTGTCGGGCCCACTGCTGTATTGGTTGAAAATTCAATTTCGACGTTGCCGCCGCCCGGAAGCGTCACAACGATCCCCTCGATGTCGGTGACATTAAGATCTTTTGCCGCCTTGCTCAAGCCAGGATGACCGAGAACGTTACCGCCATCTTTAGATTCATACGAAAGCTCCCTTCCGCCTGTACGCAACCGCACCTGCGTGATTGTAACCGGATTTGTCTCAGCTCGCTCCCGCAGCGTCGGAAGATCAAGTGCTTCGGCCTGGTCGGGCGGCGGGAACTCTTCCGTAAGTCTTGCGGCCACATAGGCGATCCAGTTAATACCCCGCAATGCGAGGCAGCCGCGTGAAATGAGCCAGCGCGGAGTATCCTCTGACTCATTCATGTGAAATGGCTCATAAAGCAAACGCAGGCCCTTTGCCCGCAAGTTCTCCAGACTTTCATGCATGAGCGCCTGAAGGTTCGGGGATGGATCAGTAATCTGAACTCTGCCCAGCATCTCGGTATTAACTGCACGTCCGATACGGTACCAGAAATCCGCCGATCCTTCGCTGGTCGTCTCTAGGAGATACGAAAGATCGTCCCCGGTGAGTTCTCCAAGACTACGTGTTGGCGGGAAGCTCGCCGAGTCGCCACCATGGGCTTCCCAGACGGCACGGAGCAGCCGTGTGAGACGTCCTGACTGGCCTTCGTCAAGGGACGCTTCTATCGTTTCCACCGCGTCACGAGTTGCAGTAGCTGACAAGTTACCTGCGCCCGCAAATCCCGCTTCGGTTCTGCTGGAAAGATAGGCTATCTCCTCACCGTTAGAAACCCCGCGCCCTCCGCGTACCAGAGCTTGGCTTAGCAATCCCAAAGTAGGGCTCTGCCTTCGCACATTAGACATTGCCTCAGTACCGGACGAGTCCGTTATCCACGTTCCTGCTGCAGCTGCCGTTTCGTCCAAGGCTTCTCGTGCCTCGGTATAACCGCTGCCGTCAGGAGATTCGTCAAGGTCCTCTAGGGTGAACACGAGCGGCCGGTGCGATTTAAGGAACTGCATATCTCCCAATAGGCGGCTTGCGCGTCCTGTAGGCCTAACGAAGAGAAGTCGCTCCGTGTGGTCCCTTGGCCACTCCAACACGATGTCAGGGGCGATACTATGATTGAAGTATTCTGTAAATCGTGCCTGAGCAGTTGGATCCAATGCACTTATCTCAGACGTGACCGCTCGCTTTATGACGGCGATTCTATTATCAGGGTCGTCATGTTGCCTCGCGGCTTCTAGGGCTCTCCGGAACTCTGGTCTCATGAGCCAACACCATGTTCCCTAGAGAAAATTTCGGCCATCTTGTAATAATGCTCTTCAGTGGGCACAAGCATTACCTGCCTGTCGCTCAGTGTAATTAGCCATATCCTACTAGCCAGCTTAGCCATCAACTCTACATCCAATTTTGCTGCCGCATCAGCTTCATTGTCAACCCCTAGGACGCGCTTTCTGTTCACGTCGTGAAGGAGAGCGTGACGGACGCTTTCGGTAGTCGCGTGTTTATGCCAATTTCTCGCCTGGAAAGGTGACCAGGAAATCCAGAGGAAATTATCACAACGCTTCGGCTTGTCGCCAAGAGCAACATAGCATTTCGCCAGGAAGTCACGGAAATGAGTCGGCAGATCACTTTCGGATTTATAGTTCTTTATTTCGGCCAGAAATGATTGGCTATTGAGCTGCTCCCCCCGGAAGTCCCCTCCGAGGTCGAAACTGAAAGTCTTCTCTTGCCCAGTCGCATAGGGCCAGTCAAAGTGAACCATCTCCGCCAAAGGGTGATCATCATAAGCCCATGAGCGGCGAACACGAGTTGAGAGGTCCAGCCAGCGCCTAGCGCACTCAAGTCCCTCGCGTCCCTTATCCGGCGCATCCTCTCCGGCCATCTCACGTCTCCGCAGTCAGCATCTGTACACGAGTGCCACAACGCACGCTTTACCCCTTCCCAAAACGGGATCCCAGTGAAAGGGTCTCAGATCGCCCCCGGACCTGTAATGTGCCATTTGGTAACGATCAGGCAACGCATGGTAGTCCAGGCAACGCTGTCAGCTTTGCCTTGACAGTCGGCCGACGATGGAGCTGACGTGGTTTCCTGGCCACATTTTGGCCGCCCAAGGACGCTCAACGCTGCCGCCTACTGCGCACCAGTGAGCATTGTTTCGGCAGGTCAGCAGTCGAATGGGCAGGTAGGTAGTGCGCGCGACACAGTCTACGGATCTGAAGGTCGTGTTGGCTTGTCTCCGCCTTCAGACTCATGGTCATGGTCCGTCTTTTGCGTGGGCGATGAGATCAACTCAGCCGCGGGTGGACCACTGTGAATCCCTCTCCGCCATAGATGGACTCGTACCGGATCTCCAGCCGCAGTCCTCCTTCGATCAGCCGGCGTAACTCGTGGTGCTCGGACGGGTCTTACGGATCGACGCTGAGCAGGAACTGCTGATAGTCCGTATCGAGATAGGGCTGTCCGCTGCCCAGGGTGGTCGCATGTGGCCGGACCGCCAGGCGGTCCCGCAGGGCATCTACGTGAGATTTGCTGAAGTCCCCGGGCGGTTCGTCGGCGACCGTCAGCTGGCTGCTGATGATCCTGGCCGGGCCCAGGCCAGAGTTAGTCAGGCGCAGGCCCGCGGTGCCGCCCACGGGAAAATTGTCGTCAGCCCCAGCAGCGGCCGCACGGAGAGCCGGTTGTGCTGTCACGTGGCCCCGGCCACACGCCCAAGGATGCGACGGCGATGACCACGCCGCAGACAGCGATGACGGTGTTCGCGTCCACTGAGACCTCCGAACTAAGCAGGCGACTCGATCTGGAGAGCAGCGGGTTGACGACATGAGGGGCCTCAAGCCCGCTAACGCTGCTAGCTGAGTTAGCTAATGGCGGAGTCGGGTATTCCAACTGTCCGAATGCCCCCGCCTGGACGACGGAGTCCGGCCGTCAACCCCCCCTGCTCAAGCGCGCCTCAGTTCTGGGCCTAGAAGTCGACGAGGCGTCATCTGCTGATGCCGACCGCGTAGCTCTCATCGAGGCTGCTACGCCTACGCCTGGCGATGTCGCCCGGTGGATGCGCGATGAGCTCGACCGCACCGGAAGCCTTTTCCAGGCTGACGCTGTAGCGGGGATCGAGCGCGAGTTCGGACCCGGCTTCATCCGTGAGAACGAAAGAGGCAACTCAGCGATCGATAGGGGCGTCCTACGCGAGTTCCGGGAGCTTACCGAGGCCGACGTCGTCTGGGACTTCTGGCTGCGCGAGTGGCGCCTTCGACAGCCGGGCGACGCACCCAGTCGACAGCAGCCCTATTAGCTCGGTGTTCCGGAGACCGGCCAGACGGGATCGTACTGACGGCTTCGCTGGTAGCGCGCAACCTCCCGGCTAGGCGGCTGTACGAGCACGCGCCTGGACCTCAGGCCCTCCCGTAACCTCCACCATTAAGGATCGTTAGTCGGCGCTGCGTTGCCGAATTGAGCCGTCCTTAGAACAAGGCGGCGCCGCTGCGCGGCACCGCGCCCGGTCCCGCCCGCGCCGGGCTGCGGCCCTGGGGGGCCGACCCGGCACAGCGGGCCGGGCCAGTACATCCGCGCAGTCACCGCATTTGCGCAATGATGTCTGCGTGCAGAGCTTCCGCAAGCCGCGGACACCCGGTGACGCCCGGCCGCAATGGACGCCGATCCCGGCCTGGACGTGGATGCTCCTGCGGTCGCTGCGGTCGCGCTCACCGCCTTCGGCGTCACCACCTGGCTGCTAGCCATCGCCAGCCATGCCGCGCCAGGTACGGACCTCGCTAGCGCCCGGCTCGACGCCGTTCGCACAGGACTAGCCGCAGGCGCCGGAGCGGGCGCCGCCGTCGGCCTTATGCTCGCCTTCCGCCGCCAGCACCACCAGGAAATCGCCACCCTCCTGACCGACCAGGACGCCACCCAGCGCCGCATTACCGAGCTATACACCAAGGCCGTCGAACAGCTCGGCAGCGACAAAGCCCCCGTCCGGCTCGGCGGCCTGTACGCCCTCGAACGCCTCGGCCAGGACGATCCCTCCCAGCGCCAGACGATCGTCAACGTCATCTGTGCCTACCTGCGCATGCCTTTTCCAGCGACACCAGACAGCGCAGCACCTGACCCGCCAGACGAAAACCCAGGCGGGGCGAACACCGATCCACCATCACGCCCGGCCTGGCGGACAGTACCTGGCAGCAAGAGAAGCAAGTCCGCCTCGCCGTACAATCAATACTCTCCGGCATCCTGCCCCGAACGGACCTCGGCCAGCACCTAGGCATAACGCGCCAGCGCGTTCCTGGCAAGACATCCGCCTCGACCTCACCGGCGCGACCCTCATCAATTTCAGCCTCAGTTACTGCATCGTCAGCGACCCCGTATTCGTTGGGGCGACCTTCAGTGGCAATGCCGATTTACCGGGGCGACCTTCGACGATGCCTGGTTCGGCGAGGCGACCTTCAGCGGCGCCGCCCTGTTCGGCGAGGCGACCTTCAGCAGCATGGCCCACTTCGACGCCCGCACCTTCAGCGGCGTCGCCCTTTCCTAGGGGCGAACTTCAGCGGCGCCGCCCGGTTCAACAACGCGACCTTCAGCGGCGCCGCCCGGTTCGACGAGGTGACCTCGGCACTGGCGCAGGTTCGGCGAGGCGACCTTTCGCGACAAGGCCCGGTTCGACGGGGCGACCTTCAGCGGCGCCGCCCGGTTCGACAAGGCGACCTTCAGCGGCGTCGCCAGTTCGACAACGCGACCTTCAGCCATGTCGCTGCTTCGACGAGGTGACCTTCAGCAGCGACGCCCAGTTCAGACGGGCGACCTTTAACGGCGCCGCTGGGTTCGGCAAGGCGTCTTCCAAACGGGGTCCGGCTGCACTTAACTTTGAGGACGCTCTCGTCGAATCACCTGATTTTCAGCATGTATGGCCAGATGGATGGCAACTTCAGCGTGACGAGACGGCCCAGGCCACGATTACGCGGACATGATCGCTTCACCGGCAAGGACTCGACACGAGCGCCGCGTGCTGGAGATCTAGCGGGACCAGGCGCACCAGGGCCTCACACTTCCGGCCCATTACTTGCCCGACCTTTGGGAGCCTACCGT
>CAVUNL010000029.1:0-170746 GCA_963742795.1 uncultured Actinomycetes bacterium | reverse complement strand
CCCGGCGCAAAGCCGCACCTCCCGCGGAGGGCGCGCTCAGCCGGTGGCCAGCTCGCGAGGCTGACCGCGTAGTTGCTGGCGTAGTACCGGCTTGGCGACCTTCCCCACCGCGTTCTTGGGCAGCGACTCCTCGATACAGACGTGTCCGCCCCGCAGGCCGCGGCAGGAGGTCCCGGACCTGCGCGCCCGCCACTGGCGGGCCAAGCGGCTGCGGCCATCGGGCTGCCCGATGACCGCGGCCTCGAGCACCGCGGGGTGAGTGTAGAGGACGTCCTCGATCTCCTTAAGGTAGAGGTTCTTCCGCCCCGGATGATCAGGTCCTTGACCCGGTCGACCACCGCCGCGATCTACAGCGCTGACTTCCTGCGGTTGTTCGCCGGCGCCGGCGTCGACGGCCTGCTCCTCGACGAGGGCCGGGTACCCGCCGGCGAGCTGATCCATCCCGAGGCCTACCGTCCGGTGCTCAACGTCGCCGATCACTACGAGTGGCCGGTGCTTATCCAGACCGATGCCGCCGCGGCCTGGCCGCACGGTCCCGTCCCGGATGTCGCGCTCTGGCTCGGCTCGGCCGGACCAGGCGAGCCAGCCGGTCGCTGGGGCATTGTCGCCGACGCGGACTTCTGGGATGGCGGAGGCGGCCGGCCGGGGCCGACCTCGTACTCGCCGCCGTTCCGGCCGAGGCTGACCCCGAAGCGGTGATGAAGCAGGTCCGAGCCCTGGCGTGACCGACCCCCCGGCCGCGCTCGGCCACACGTGGGGGGAGACAAAGCGTCGGCGGCGACGTACGATCCGTCGATGGACAGGTCGAGCTCTGCCTCGGTGGACAGGTCGAGCCCGTCCGCTGCCGAGAGCGCCTCGGAGGTCTCCGCCGCGCTCACTCCGCGCGTCGACGAGATGTCGGCGGACATTTACCGCCTGATCGTGCGGGAGATCCCCGACCTGCGCAACGATAAGCGGGTGCTGGCGCTGCTGGAAGCCAGCGTCGCGGAGAACGTGGCCACCGTCCTGCATATCCTGCAGCACGGCATCGATCTGGAGATCGTGCATGCTCCGTCGGCGGCCGAGGAATACGCTCGTCGGCTGGCGCAGCGTGGCGTCCCCATAGCCGCCCTGCTGCGCGCCTACCGCATCGGTTCGGCCCGACTCGTGGACTGGTGCCTCCAGGAACTGGGACGGCGCAGCGACAACGCGGCGGTGGTCAGCACGGCCGGGCTGCGCATCGCGGGGATCGTGGCTGCGTACATCGACCAGACGTCGGAAGAGGTCGTGTCCGCCTACGAATCGGAGAAGGAAAACTGGCTACGGAACCAGAGCGCGGCCAGAGCGGGACGGGTCCGGGTCCTGCTGAGGGGCGAGCAGGTCGACGTGAACGCCGCCGAGGCCATGCTGGGCTACCGGCTAAGGCAGCACCACCTCGGCGTTGTGACCTGGATCGCCAAGGCGCCAGCAGGCGGCGATGCGCTCGGACTCCTGGAGCGCGCGACCGTGGAGGTGGCGGCCGAAGTCCGCTGTGATGGGCGGCCGATGTTCGTTCCGCAGGACGAATTCTGCGCCTGGGCCTGGATGCCGCTCGGCTCACAGCGCGATGTAGCTCTGCCGGGTATGAGCGTCAAGGACGACAGTGGCGGTGACAGGATCCGGTTCGCTTTCGGCGAGCCCGCGGCGGGAGTGGCAGGTTTCCGCCGCACTCATCGGCAGGCGCTGAGCGCCCAGGCCGTCGCGCTGGCGGCCGGACCATCGGGCCAGATCGCGACCAGCTTCGGTGAGGTCGCGCCGCTGGCCCTGATGTCAGGCTCGATCGACCTGCTGCAGGCCTGGGTCACCGAGACCTTGGGGGCGCTCGCGGACGACGACGACCACAACGCCCGGCTGCGCGACACGCTGCGGGTCTTCCTCCAGGAAAACGGCAGCTACAAATCCACGGCCGAACGCCTGCTGCTGCACAAGAACACGGTCCAGTACCGGGTCCGCAAGGCCGAGGAGAGCCTTCGGCATCCCATCACCGAGGACCGCCTGCACGTTGAACTAGCCCTGCTGGCCAGCCAATGGCTGGGCGCAGCGGTCCTGCGGCCCGCTGACGAGCCGAGGGCCAGCATTCCGCGGCCGCACGAATAGAGCCGCTTATCTGGCGGCCAGCCGCGGTGCCCGCGGCACGCGTGCTCAGTCCGTGGCCTTCGGATGTCCGGCCCCGGCGTAGATGATCCAGGCCGTACGTCGCGCGTCATCGATGACGTACCAGATTCGGCCGCCACCGGTCACCTCGTATTGCCATTGCTCCAGTGCCTCCCCTTTCCAGGCCGCCGTGCCCAGGCTGCCCTTTAGGCGGTGATGACGCTCCGGGGCGGATCGTGATCGCGGATTAGCCCGGATAGCGTCGAAGGCACGCCGCAGGTTGCCGCCGACCTGACGGCCGAGTTGCTCCCATCCGTCGGCCGACTGGTTGCTGGCGAACCGCAGGTCGTACTCGCCTTCGATCGGCGGAGGGGCCGCGCGTTCGCCGCGCCGAGGGCTCATTCCTCGTCTAGTTCCTCGTCTGGTTCCTCGTATGGCGGAGCGGGAACGGGTCCCATGTCCCCCTCGGGTTCGGTGGTCAGGATCTCCAGAAGGACCGGGTCTGCGTACACCTCTGCCGAGTGGCGCCATTGGGTAAGAAGCACGGCAACCGGGGCCAGATTCCCCAGCTCCACCGCCCCTCGGGTGACGGTCACGAGCTCGGTCACGAACGCGTCGACATCCACATCGGGCAGGAAGATCACCCACGGCAGAGCGTCGCGGAGCAGCCCGCGGACAACGTCGCTCTTCTCCGAACCAATCAGACCCGCGAGGAGCCGCGTGGTGAAGTCCACCACGCTTGTGTCGCGCTCAAGCTGTTCGATCCGCATCAAGGCGAGGTCGCCGGCGTCGCGCCGCCGCAGCCGAAGCGCCCGGACGGCGTCCAGTCGTTCGGCGGTCGCCGCGGGATGGTGCAGCAACTCGCTGAACGGCACATCATCATAAGCCGCAGTCATGACATCCACAGTACTGTAGAACTCTAACGTGGGCTAGCGGACGATTCGGGACGCCGTCAGGTAAGCCGCTGGACGGGGGCTCCGGCCCGGATGGCCTGGGGGATCTCGGCGACCTGGTCCACCACCGCAAGCAGGTGGGCGAGCTGATCGGCAGGGGCATCGGAGCTCACTTCGACCGAATAGTCGATGCCGGTGGACTGCCAGGTCCCGGTGTCGAAACCACCTGCCGCGGTCACGCGGACTCCCTTCACCTCGATGCCTAGGGCGGCGGCTTCCCGGTAGATGTCGTTGATGACGCAGCTAGCCACGGCGAGGGACAGCGCACGGTGGAAGTAGACCGCCTGGCCCACCGGCACATTGGTGTCGTCCTGGCCGTGCACGATCAGCACCGGGGTGCAGACCTTCGAGGCGTAGGAGATCGGGCTGAGCTAACCAGCGTGATCCTGCACGTGACGCTCTCGGCCGCCGGCCGGTTCGAGAGCGCGCGCGTCTACCCCATCCGGTTCACCGGCACGGGCCGGCTGGTGCCGGGCGGCGGAGGAATCGCCTTCACCGCCCGGCTGGGCACCGAGGACTTCGGCTCGAGCGCGGCTCGCATCATGGCCTCGGGCGTTATCAAGGCGCCCTGACCTTGACCGGCGGGCCGCAGCCGGTCAGAGCTGCGGGAGGACCTGCACGAACTCGAATGCGGTGTACCGGTTCGGGTAGCCGTCACCGGGTCCGTTCTGCTGGTCATCGCCGGCCGCGGCGATCTTCTGCAGCACGTTCAGGCCGCCGATGACCGTGCCGAACGGGGTGTAGGCCGGCGCGAGGGTGGTGTTCTTCCAGACGAAGAAGAACTGGCTGCCGTTGGTGTGCCTTTCTGTGAGAAGGCCGATTCTGGTGCTCGGGTCAGCGCGTCGTCAAGGCGGGGAGGCTCGGAGGCCGGGGCGAACGGGAGGCCTGCTGCTCGGTGGCCTGGCCGCCGGTCAAACGCGTATCGTCGCTGACATGAGGGCTTCGGAGATACGCGAGCTGATCAGGGTCAAGCCGTTGGAGCTTGACGCGACGCGCCGGCGGCTTTCTGCCTGCCATGACATCGCGGACCTGCGCGCGGTGGGGCGCCGGCTGACCCCGCGGCCGGTATTCGACTACGTCGACGGCGGGGCCGACGAGGAAGTGTCGCTGCGGGCGAACACCGGGGCGTTCCGGCAGTTCCGGTTCCAGCCGCGGACCCTGGTGGACGTGTCGGAACCCGATACCTCTACCGCGTTCCTCGGCTCGGTTACGCCCCTGCCACTGGCCCTGGCCCCGACCGGGTACACGCGGATGATGCACCCGGCCGGCGAGATTGCCGCGGCCCGCGCGGCGCAAAAGCACGGACTGCCGTACACCCTGTCCACCATGGCCACCACGACCATCGAGGCCGTAGCCGAAGCCGCACAACCGGACCTGTGGTTCCAGCTGTACATCCTGCGGGACAGCGGGCTGAACAAGGAACTGGTCGACCGGGCCGCGGCGGCCAAGTACCGGGTGCTAGTGGTGACGGTGGACTGCTTCGTGACCGGCCACCGCGTCAGGGACCGGCGCAACGGGCTGGTCATCCCGCCCGAGCTCACCATGCAGACACTGGCCAGCATCGCGGGGAAGCCGGGCTACTGGATCCGGATGCTGCGCCACCCGGGCATCGACTTCGCCAACTTCGCCGGGCACGACGCAGTGACCATCGAGGACACCGGGCAGCTGTTCAACCCGGCCATCACCTGGGACGACATCGCCGACCTGCGGGCCCGCTGGCCGGGCCGGCTGATCGTCAAGGGCCCGCTCGGGCCCGCCGACGCCGCGCGCGCCGTATCGGTGGGCGCCGATGGCGTGCAGCTTTCCAACCACGGCGGGCGCCAGCTGGACCGCGTGGTGCCGCCGGTGCACACGATCGCCACCGTCCGTGACATGGTCGGGCCGGACGTGGCCGTGCTGGTCGATTCCGGGATCCGGCACGGCTCGGACCTCGCGGTGGCGCTGGCCCTCGGCGCCGACGCCTGCGCGATCGGGCGCGCCTACCTGTACGGGCTGATGGCGGGCGGGGAGGCGGGGGTGAACAAGGCGCTGGACATCCTGGCCGCCCAGTTCAAGCGGACCATGCAGCTGCTCGGCGTGCGTTCGGTGGCCGAACTGCGTGAGCTCGGGCCCTCGCTGCTGGCGAAGGGCGCGTGACCGTGGTCACTACCGGGCAGCTGCTGGGTTTCGGGCTGGCGTCGCTGGTGCTGATCGTGGTCCCCGGACCGGGGGTACTGTTCGTGGTCGGACGGGCCCTGGCGCACGGGCGCCGGACCGCTTTGGCCACTGCGCTCGGCCACGCGGCGGGCAACTACATGGTGGCGGCGTGCGTGGCCGTCGGGCTGGGCGCGCTGCTGCAGCGGTCGGTCGAGGCGTTCGTGATCGTGAAGATCGCGGGTGCGCTGTACCTGATCTGGCTGGGCGTCCACGCGATCCGCCACCGCAAGTCGCTGGCCGACGCCATGGCGGTGGCGACGCCGCCGCGGGAGGGCTGGCGGGCCGCCCGCGACGGGGCGGTGGTCGGACTCACCAACCCCAAGGCGTACATCCTGTTCGGCGCGATCCTGCCGCAGTTCGTGAACCGGGCGGCCGGGCACGTGCCGGAGCAGATGCTGCTCCTGGCGCTGGTGTCGGTCGCCATCGGCGCGGTTTCGGACTGCTCCTGGGGGTTCGCGGCCAGCGCGGTCCGCGCCTGGTTCGCCCGGTCGCCGCGCCGGATCGAGATGGTCGGCGGGGCCGGCGGCCTGGCCATGATCGGCGTGGGCGTGACCGTGGCCATCACCGGCCGCCACAGCTGAGCCGGCTGGGGACGGGTAAGCCCGCTGGCGCCGGGACGCGCCGGTTACGCTGCAGCGGTGCCAGAGATCACCCAGGAAGAAGAGCTCGACCGCCGGTTCCTGTCCGCCGTGCGCGACCTGCCCGGCGACGGGCAGGCGGGGACGGCGGACCGCACCGCGCCGGTCAGGGCCGGGACCGGGCTGACCGGCGCGCAGGCGATCGCGCTCTTCGACGCCCAGGCCGGCAGCCGCCACCTCGACCTGGCGGCGCGGTACCTGCGCGCCGAGGGCCACGGCTTCTACACGATCGGCTCCGCGGGACACGAGGCCGACGCGGCGGTCGGGGCGGTGCTGCGGCCGTCCGATCCCGCGCTGCTGCACTACCGTTCGGGCGCCTTCTACCTGGCCCGCGCCGCGCAGGTGCCCGGCTCGCAGCCGCTGCGAGACGTCCTGCTCGGTCTGGTCGGCGCCAGCGACGAGCCGATCGCGGGCGGCCGGCACAAGGTCTTCGGGCACCACGGGCTGGCCATCATCCCGCAGACGTCCACGATCGCCTCGCACCTGCCGCGGGCGGTCGGGATCGCGTTCTGTATCGGGCGGGCGGGCAAGCTGGGTGTCCTGTCCCCGTGGCCCGCGGACGCCATCACGGTGGCGAGCTTCGGGGACGCCTCGGCCAGTCACTCCACCGCGGCCGGGGCCATAGGCGCCGCCTGCCGCACGGCCTATCAGGGCCTGCCGATGCCGCTGCTGCTGGTCTGCGAGGACAACGGCCTGGGGATCAGCGTGCGCACCCCGGACGGCTGGGTGGCGGCCGCGTACTCCGGGCGGCCTGCGCTGCGCTACTTCAGCGCCGACGGCTGCGACCCCGCGGCCTGCTTCGACGCCGCCGCGGCGGCCGCGGCCTACGTGCGGGCCAGCCGCTTGCCCGCGTTCTTGCACCTGAAGGTGGTGCGTTTCCTGGGCCACGCCGGCAGCGACGCGGAGGTCAGCTACCGCAGCCCGGCCGAGATCGCGGCGCAGTACGCCCGCGACCCGCTGCTCGGGACCGCGCGGCTGATCGTGGCGGCCGGCCTGCTCGGCCCGGAGCCGGTCATCCGCCGGTACGAGGCGCTGCGGGCCCGGGTTCGGCTGCTCGCCGACGAGGCCGTGACGCACCGCCGGCTGGCCAGCCGGGCCGAGGTGACCGGCCCGCTCGCGCCGCGCCACCCCGGCCAGGTCGCGCGCCAGGCGGCCCGGGCCGCACCGCCCGCGGCGCGTGCGGGTACTTTCGGGCGCAGGCTGCCGGAGGCGGCCGGGCCGCTGACCCTGGCGGACACCATCAACCGCGGCCTGGCCGACGCGCTCACCGGGTACCCGCAGCTGATCGTGTTCGGCGAGGACGTCGGGCGCAAGGGCGGCGTGTACGGGGTGACGCGGGGGCTGGCCCGGCGGTTCGGCGTGGGCCGGGTGTTCGACACCCTGCTCGACGAGCAGGCCATCCTGGGGCTCGGCCTCGGTGCTGGGATATCGGGCCTGCTCCCGGTGCCGGAGATCCAGTACCTGGCGTACCTGCACAACGCCGAGGACCAGCTCCGCGGCGAGGCGGCCAGCCTGCAGTTCTTCTCCACCGGGCAGTACCGCAACCCCATGGTGGTGCGGGTGGCGGGGCTGGCCTACCAGAAGGGCTTCGGCGGTCACTTCCACAACGACAACGCGGTCGGCGTGCTGCGCGACATCCCCGGCCTGGTGGTGGCGGTGCCGGCCCGGGCGCAGGACGCCGCGCCCATGCTGCGCACCTGCCTGGCCGCGGCCCAGACGGACGGCACGGTCTGCGTGTTCCTGGAGCCGATCGCGCTCTACCACACCCGCGACCTGTACCAGCCGGGAGACGACGGCTGGCTGTCGCCCTACGCCGGCCGGGGCAGTGGGCGTCCGAGCACGTGGCGATCGGGCACGGCCGCGGTTACGGCGACGGAACCGACCTCACCCTGGTCACGTTCGGGAACGGGGTGCCGATGTCGCTGCGGGTGGCGCGGCGGCTGGCCGCGGACGGGGCCGGCGTCCGGGTCTTCGATCTGCGCTGGCTCGCTCCGCTGCCCGCCGAGCAGCTGCGCGCGGAAGCCGAACTGACCGGCCGCGTCCTGGTGGTCGACGAGACCCGTCAGTCGGGCGGGGTTTCCGAGGGGGTGATCGCCGCGCTGGCCGACGCCGGGTACCGGGGCCGGGTGGCCAGGGTCACCTCGGCGGACAGCTTCATCCCGCTCGGCGACGCCGCCGCGCACGTCCTGGTGTCCGAGCCGGAAATCGAGCAGGCGGCCCGGCGGCTGCTCGCCTGAGCCTCGCCAGCGGGCGCGGGCCAGGAAGTAGGCGCGCTCCCCGTCAAGGCGTCTCGGTGACCTGCTCGCCGCGGGTCTCGCGGGCGGCGGCGGCAGGGCTGGGGCACCGGACGGGGTTGAGCCGCCATCGGTCAGGATCCGGGCGGGCGGGGCGGGAGCGGGGGGCGGGCCTTGACCGGGCCGGTGGCCGGGTCCGGGGGGACCGGGGGCGGCTGCTTGTCCAGCGCCTCGAGGGCCAGCTGGACCGCGGTCTCCAGCTGCGCGTCCCGCCCGGCCGCCCAGTCGTCGGGGGTGTTCAGCACCTCCACGTCCGGGTCGACGCCGTAGTTCTCCACGCTCCAGCCGAAGTCCGTGAACGAGAACGCGAACTGGGGCACGGTGATGCCGGTGCCGTCGACCAGCGTCTGGTAGCCCTCGATGCCGATAACGCCGCCCCAGGTCCGGGTGCCGACCACCGGGCCCAGGCCGAGCAGGCGGATGGCCGCGGTGACGATGTCGCCGTCGGACCCAGCGAACTCGTCGGCCACGGTGACCAGCGGGCCGCGCCGCGCCTCCAGGGGGTAGGTCTCCGGGCGCTGCCAGCGGCCCATGCCCCACGCGATCACCCGGCGGGCCAGCTTCTCCACCACCAGCTGGGAGATGTGGCCGCCGTTGTTCGCGCGCACGTCGAAGATCAGCCCGTCGCGGGTCATCTCGGTCCGCAGGTCGCGGTGGAAGTGCGCCCAGCCCTCGCCCATCATGTCCGGGATATGCAGGTAGCCCAGGCGGCCCTGGCTGAGCTCGCGGACCAGGGCGCGCCGCCCGGCCACCCAGTCCTGGTAGCGCAGCCGGCGTTCGCCGCGCAGCGGTACGACCACGACGCGGCGGGGCTCGCCCGACGCGGGCAGGATCGTGAGCTCCACCGGCTGGCCGGCGGTTCCGGCCAGCAGCGGCCACGGGCCGCGCACCGGGTCGACCGGCTGCCCGTCCACGGCCACCAGCTCGTCGCCCGGATGGACGGCCACGCCGGGGGCGGCCAGCGGCGAGCGGGCCCGCGGATCGGACGACTCGCCGGGCAGAACCCGGTCGACCAGCCAGCGCCCGGCCGCGTCCCGGGTCAGGTCCGCGCCCAGCTGCCCGACCGGCGGGTGCTTCGGCGCCGGGCCCGGGGCCGGGGCCGGCTGCACATACGAGTGCGACGTGCCGGTCTCGCCGAGCAGCTCCCAGAGCAGGTCGGCGAAGTCGGCCGAGCTGCGGATCCGGTCCAGTAGCGGCCGGTACTCCTGCACCGCGCCGTCCCAGTCCACGCCGGACATGTCCGGCACCCAGAAGTCCCGGCGCATGATCCGCCCCGCCTCGGCGTACGCGTGCCGCCACAGCGCGGCCGGGTCGGCCTGGAACCGGGCCCGGGACTTGTCCACCGTGGCGGTCTCGGCCCCCTCGTCGCGCTTGCCGGAGGCCGGCATGACCCGCAGTTCCCCGTCGTCGTGCACGACCAGCCGCGTGCCGTCCCCGCTGACGTCGAACCAGTCGATCTCGCGGGCGATCTCGGTGACCTCGCGCTTGCGCAGGTCGAACCGTTCCAGCGCCGGGCGCGGGAGGTCCTCGTCCAGGTCCGCGCCGCCTTCACCGAGCACGCCGGTGACCTGAGCCCGGCGCCACAGGAGGCCGCCCTTGACCGCTCGCAGGCCGGAGTAACGGGCCTCGATGACCGGAACCGGCACCACCCGGTCCGGCAGGCCGGCCGCGTCGACCGTCACCGCGGCCGGCTCGCCCGGGTCGCCGTTCTCGTCCCGGGCCTCGGCGCCCACGGGGCGGCCCTCGGGCAGCGGCCCGAACGGGGACGGGGTGTCCTCCGCGAGCGGCACCAGGTACGGGCGGCTGCCGAACGGGAACGACATGTCGAACGACTGCGCGTCGTAAACCGGGTCGAAGCTGCGCACGGACAGGAAGGCCAGGTACAGGCCGTCGGCGGTGAACACCGGATCGGTGTCCGCGAACCGCCCGTCGGTCACCTCCACGATCTCGTGGTCCGAGGGGCGCGGCCATGCGCAGGCGGCGCAGCGGCAGCGGCCCGGGCTGGGACCAGGCCAGCCAGGCGGAGTCCGACGAGAAGGACAGCCCCTCGACGGGCCCGTTGTCGGACGCGGCCAGCTCGCTGACCTGATGGGTTGGCGATATCTACCAGCAATAGTCGGCCGTCGTGGGCGGCGACGGCCACGGTTGTTCCGTCGGGCGAGGGGAGCAGGTTCAGCACGAAGCCGAAGCGCCCCCTCGGCCACGCGGACGGTCGGCGCATCGCCCGTCACCGAGGCGATCTCCAGCGCGTCCGGGCCAGCCGCGTCGGTGACCCAGACCACCTGGCCGGTCTCGCCCAGCACCCGGGGCAGCCGGGCCCGGGCGTCCGGGTCCACGTGCAGCGCCCGGGCCGGGCCGTCCTTGTGGGTCAGCCAGTGCACCGTGCCGCGCACCTCCACCACACTGGCCTGCCCCGTCTGGTCGCAGTCCAGGTCGCCGAGGTGGTCGGCGGCGGAGATGAGCCGTGGCGCGCGCGCGGCGGCGGGAGCTCCGAGCGTGATGTCGATCCGGTGTGGCGTGCCAGCGTCGGGAGCGTCCAGCATCCACAGGTCACCCGCGACGTGGTAGACGATCCGGTGCCCGTCCGTGCTCGGGTTGCGCGCGTAGGCGCCGTCGTGGTCGGTGTGCCGGGCCAGGCCCGTGCCGTCCAGGGCGCAGGAGTAGATGTTGCCGGTGCCCTCGTGGTCGGACAGGAAGAACAGCCGGCGCCCGATCAGCATCGGGCTGGCCAGCTGCCCGCCCAGGCCGCCAGGACCCGGGTGAACAGGGGGTCGTCCCCGGTGGCGACCCACAGCTTGCCGGCCCGGCCGCCGCGGTACCGCTTCCAGAACGCGGGCTCGCCGCTCACGCTCCCGGTCAGCAACGCGGTGCCGGCGGTCCTCCACGGCCAGGTCGTTGACCAGCCCGTACGGGAGCGGCCGGGGCGGGGCGTCGCCGCGGCCGGGGACCGCGAAGGCCTTGCGGTACTTGGTGGCCTGCTGGCCGGCCGAGGCTGACGGCCAGCACCTCGCCGCCGGCCGTCCACCCGGTGACCCGGGTCTGCGGGTCGCCCCAGAACGTGAGCCGGGCCGCGTCGCCGCCCTCGGGATCGGAGGCGTAGACCTCGGGCTGGCCGTCCCGCCAGCCGGTCCACGCGACCTGGGTTCCGTCCCGGGAGAAGCGCGGGTAGCTGACCGGGGTGCCGTCGGCGGACAGCCGCCAGGCGCGGCCCCCCGCGGCGGGCGCGAGCCAGACGTCGTCGCCGGCCACGAAGGTGACCAGGTCACCGTGGACGTGCGGGTAACGCAGGTAGCCAGTCACCATCACGCGGCTCCTCCCGGACGCGGACCCCGGGGCGGCAGCGGCGGGCGGGCCTTGTCCGGATGACTGACCGACGGGCCCGGCGGCGCGGCCTGCGGCTGCTTCTCCAGCGCCTCCAGCGCGAGCCGGACCGCGGTTTCCAGCTGCGGGTCCCGGCCGGCCGCCCAGTCATCGGGTGAGATCAGCACCTCCACGTCCGGGTCCACGCCGTAGTTCTCCACGCTCCAGCCGAAGTCCGTGAACGAGAACGCGTAACGGGGCACGGTCATGTGGGTGCCGTCGATCAGTTCGTGACCGGGGACGCCCTCGATACCGATCACGCCGCCCCAGGTCCGGGTGCCGACCACCGGGCCCAGGCTGAGCAGGCGGATGGCCGCGGTGACGATGTCGCCGTCGGACCCGGCGAACTCGTCGGCCACGGTGACCAGCGGGCCGCGCCGCGCCTCCTGCGGGTACGAGACGGGCTGCACCCCGCGGCCCAGCTCCCAGGCGATGACCCGGCGGGCCAGCTTCTCCACCACCAGCTGGGAGATGTGCCCGCCGCTGTTCCCCCGAACGTCCATGACCAGGCCGCTGAACCCCATCTCGGTGCGCAGGTCACGGTGGAAGTGGGCCCAGCCCTCCCCCACCATGTCCGGGATGTGCAGGTAACCCAGGCGTCCGTCGCTCAGCTCGCGGACCAGGGCGCGCTGGCGGGCCACCCAGTCCTGGTAGCGCAGCCGCCGCTCGTCCCGCAGCGGCACCACCACGACCGCGCGCGGCTCCCCCGACGTGGGTCTCGAGGGGGGCCCGGGGGGATCGGTCCTTCCCAAGGGGGGTCCGGGGGGATGGGTCCCCCCGGGAAAAACCGAGGGCAATACCGTCAGCTCCACCGGCTTGCCCGCGGTCCCGGCCAGCAGCGGCCACGGGCCGCGCACCGGGTCGACCGGCTGGCCGTCCACCGCCGTCAGCTCGTCACCGGGCCGCACCGCCACACCCGGGGCCTCCAGCGGCGAGCGGGCCCGCGGGTCGGACGACTCACCCGGCAGGATCCGGTCCACGATCCAGCGCCCGGCTGGATCCCGGGACAGGTCGGCGCCCAGCTGGCCGACCGCCGTGGAGCCGGAGCTGCCCGGGACGAAGTGCCAGTCCTCGCCGGCCTTGGTGACGTAGGCGTGCGACGTGCCGAGCTCGGCGACCACCTCCCCCAGCAGGTCGGTGAAGTCGTTGGCGCCGCGAATCCGGTCCAGCAGCGGCCGGTACTCCTCCTGCACGCCGTCCCAGTCCACGCCGGACATGTCCGGCACCCAGAAGTCCCGGGCCATGATCCGCCCCGCCTCGGCGTACGCGTGCCGCCACAGCGCCACCGGGTCGGCCTGGAACCGGGCCCGGGACAGGTCGACGGTGACGACCTCGCCGGAGGAGTGATCGTCCTCCTTGCTCTCGGACGGCACGACCTGCACCTCGTCGTGGTCCTTGACCACCAGGCGGGTGCCGTCGCCGCTGACCGTGAACGAGTCGAGCTCGGCGGCCAGCTCGGTGACCTCACGCTTGCGCAGGTCGTATCGCTCCAGGGAAGCGCGCGGCGCGTCGTCGTCCAGGTTCGGGGCGCTCTCGCCGAGTACGCCGGTGACCGGCTCGCGCAGCCAGGCCAGGCCGTCCTTGACCGCGCGCAGGCCCGAGTACCGGCCCTCGGGCACCGGCACGCCCACCACGCGGCTGGGCAGGCCGTCCGGGTCGACTGATACCACGGTCCGTTCGGAAGAATCCGATTTGTCCCCGTCCGAGGAATCCTGGCTCACCGGACGGCCACCAGGCAGGGGCCCGAACGGCGAGGGGGTCTGCGCGTCGAGGGTGACCAGGTAGGGGCGGCTGCCGTACGGGAACGACAGGTCGAAGGACTGCGCGTCGTATACCGGGTCGAAGCTGCGCTGCGACAGGAAGGCCAGGTACTGGCCGTCGGCGGTGAACACCGGATCGGTGTCGGAGAACCGGCCGTCGGTGACCTCGACGATCTGGTTGTCCGCGACTTTGGCCAGGTACAGGCGGCGCAGCGGCCACGGCCCGGGATGGGACCAGGCCAGCCAGGCCGAGTCGGGCGAGAAGGACAGCCCCTCGACGGGCCCGTTGTCGGACGCGGGCAGCTCGGTGACCTGGCCGGAGGCCACGTCGACGGTCAGCAGCCGGCCGTCGTGGAGGGCGGCCGCGACCGTAGCCCCGTCCGGGGAAGCGGCCAGGCTGGTGACCGTGCCGCCAAGACCTTCGGTAAGCCGAACGGAGCGTGGTTCACCGGTCACGGAACCGACCTCGAGCGCGTCGGGGCGTTCGGCGGCGTCGGTGACCCAGACCACTGTGCCGGTCTCGCCGAGCACCCGGGGCAGCCGGGCCCGGGCGTCGGGGTCCACGTGGAGCGCCCGGGCGGGACCGTCCTTGTGGGTCAGCCAGTGCACCGTGCCGCGCACCTCGACCACGCTCGCCTGCCCGGTCTGGTCGCAGTCCAGGCTGCCCAGGTGATCGCGCGCGGTGACCAGCCGCGGGGCGCGGGCCGCGGACGGGGAGCCGAGGGTGATCTCGACCGGGTGCGGCTCGGCGGCCTCGGGACCGTCCAGCATCCAGATGTCGCCCGCGACGTGGTAGACGATCCGGTGCCCGTCGGTGCTGGGGTTCCGGGCGTACTGGCCGTCGTGGTCGGTGTGCCGGGCCAGGTCGGTGCCGTCCAGGGCGCAGGAGTAGATGTTCCCGGTGCCCTCGTGGTCGGACAGGAAGAACAGCCGGCCGTCGATCAGCATCGGGCTGCCGAGCTGGGTGTTCAGGTCGGCCAGGATCCGGGTGAACAGTGGGTCGTCCGCGGTGGCGATCCAGAGCTTGCCAGCGGTGCCGCCCCGGTATCGCTTCCAGCGGGCCGGCTCGCTGTTCTCCCGGCCGGTCAGCAGCGCGGTCCCGGTAGTTTCGAGGGCGAGGTCGCTGACCGGGCCGAACGGCAGCCGCCGGGGCGGCGCGCCGTGCAGCGGGACCGCATAGGCCCAGGAGTACTGGTTCTCCGGCTGCCCGGCGGCGCTGACGGCCAGTACCTCCCCGGCCTGGGTCCAGCCGGTCACCCGGGTCCGGTTGTCACCCCAGTAGGTGAGGCGGGCCTGGCCGGCGCCCTCGGGGTCGGCGGTGAAGACCTCGGGCTGGCCGTCCCGCCAGCTGGTCCAGGCAACCTGAGTCCCGTCCCGGGAGAAGCGCGGGTAGCTGACCTGGGCGGCGTCGGCGGATAGCCGCCAGGCGCGGCCCCCCTCGGCGGGTGCGAGCCATACGTCGTCTTCTGCGACGAAGACGAGAAGCTCACTGTGAACATGCGGATACCGAAGATAACCAGCGGAAGTCACGCTGATTATCTTATGGGCTGCCGCCAGCCGCGTTTGGAGTCATCTTATGGGCTGCCGCCAGCCGCGGTTGGAGTTATCTCATGGGCTGCCGCCAGCCGCGTTTGGAGTCATCTCGTGGTCTAAAGCCAGCCTCGTTCGGATGCGATGTGCAGCGCCTCGGCACGGTTGCGGGCACCGGTCTTCTGGATGCAGGCGGACAGGTAGTTCCTCACCGTCCCCTCGGACAGGTACAGCTGGCGGGCGATCTCGGCGATGGTCCCGCCGTCCGCGGAGGCCGCCAGGACGTCCCGCTCGCGCGGGGTGAGCGGGTTGAGCCCGTCGGCCAGGGCGGCGGCGGCCAGGTCCGGGTCGATGACCAGCTCGCCGGCCAGGACCCGGCGGATGGTCTGGGTCAGCTTGTCGGCCGGGGAGTCCTTGACCAGGAAGGCCGAGACCCCGGACTCCATGGCGCGGCGCAGGAAGCCGGGACGGCCGAACGTGGTCAAGATGACGATCTTGGTGCCGGGGAGGATCTTCTTCAGCTCGGCGGCGGCGGCCAGCCCATCCAGGCCGGGCATCTCGATGTCGAGGACGGCCACGTCCGGCTTGGTGTCCTGGGCCGCCTTGACCACCTCATCGCCCCGGCCGACCTGGGCCACGACTTTCATGTCGCCCTCGAACGAGAGCAGGGCGGCCAGCGCCTCCCTGATCATCACCTGGTCCTCGGCCAGCAGCAGCCGGACCGGCGCCTCATGCGTCATAGTGGTCCACCGGAACCGTGGCGGTGAGCTTGAAGCCGTGGCCCCATCGACTACTGGGGCTGGGGCCGGCCGCCCCGAGCGACAAGCGGCCGCCTTCGGCCGACAGCCGTTCCGACATGCCGTGCAGGCCGGCGCCCTGGGGCGCGTCCGGCTCCTGGCCGCTGGGTCCGTGGCCGTCGTCACTGATCTCGAGGGACAGTTCACCGGGGTGCTGGACCAGGCGGATCCGGCAGTTCCTGGCGCCGGAATGCCTGATCACGTTCGTCACCGCCTCGCGCAGGCACCAGGCCAGCACCGCCTCGGCTTCGGCGTCGAACGTGCCAGAACGCAGCGTCAGTTCCGGGTCGTCGTCCAGCCTGATGTCGGCCGCCTCCAGCGCGTTCCTGGCCGTGATGACCTCGATGGCCAGCGTGGGCCGGCGGTAGCCGCTGACTGCCTCCCTGATGTCGTGCAGCGTCTGCCGGCTGACCCGGCCGATGTCGCCGAGGTCACCAAGGACCGTATCGAGTTCGGCTGACGCAGGCAGTTTGCTCAGCCGCTTGGCGGCCAGCTCCGACTTCAGCGTGATCATGGACAGCGACTGGCCGGTCAGATCGTGCATGTCCCTGGCCAGCCGCAGCCGTTCCTCGTTGGTGGCCATCTTGGCGACCGTCTCACGTGCCTGGGCCAGCTCCCACATGAGGTCCATCTGCATCCGGAAGCCGATCATGGCCACGCCGATGAGCAGGACGGGCAGCAGCACGACGAGGAAATCCTGCGCGTCGTCGTGCGAGAGCCAGCTGAAGAAGAGGTAGCAGACCCCGACGGCGAGGACCCCGCGCAGGGCCTGACGTCGACCGCCCGGGCCGGAGGCGAGCACCATGCCGGTCGCCGCGGACACGTAGATCCACAGCGGGGTCCAGCCCTTGCCGTACACCACGCAGGCCAGGGCCGCGAGCGCCGCGAGGGCGGCCAGCCTGGCCCGGCCTAGGTCCGGCCGGCCGGCCGAGTTGGCCACGGTGGGCACGTAGAGGACGCAGAAGGCGATCGCGATGGCCAGGCCGCCCGCGATCCACAGCACCCCGTGGTGATGGCCGAACAGGTTGCCGACCGGCTGGATCAGGTAGACCAGCCAGATACCGGAGAAGAACCAGCGCCACGGGCTCCCCGTCCCTGGAACGCGCGGCCAGCCGAGGGCGTTCGAGAACCGGCCTGGCCGAGGCGCCTGGGAATGGTCCTTCGCAGGCCTGGCGGCCTCGTCAGTCCCGGGCGCGTCGGAGCCGGGCGGGTCGGAGCCGGCGTTCGCGGGCCGGGCGGCCTCGTCCTGCCCGGTCCGGCCGGAGCCCGCTTCGTTCAGCCCTCTCATCGCCATCGCAACGTCACCTCATATCCATGCTGCCACGTTTCCCCCGGTACGCCACTGGGGCGTGCCAGTGCTGGCACGCCCCGTGGTTCCCCCGGTCCCGGCCAGGCCCCCGTGGCGCTGGCCGGGTCTGTCTCATCACCGGCTGGCTCAGACTGTCTCGGCCGTCGAGCGGACCGCGAAGGTGGCCAGCGTGACGAAGATCGCAAACCAGACCACGATGCCGATCACGTTGACCAGGGCCACGGTTCCCGTGCCGATCACGTCCGTGGTGATCTTGACGACCTGGTACGTGGGCGTGAACTCGCCGAACTTCTGCAGCGCACTGCTCAGCGGGAACCATAGACCGCCGAAGATCGAGAAGGCGAAGAACACAACGATCGTGACCGGCTGGACCGAATCCGGGTCGAGCTTGTAGCCGAGCGCGACCGCCAGCGCCGCAAAGATCAGCGTGCCGATCCAGATAGCGAGCGCGCACACGATCCACTTCCAGATCGGCATCTGGACGTCGCCGTAGAAGCGGCCGAGCAGGAACACGATCACGATGGACGGCACCGTGGTCACCATCGAGGCCAGGATCTTGGCGACCACGTAGGAGTTCGCCGGCAGGGGCGTGAGCCGGAGCTGCCTGATCCAGCCGTCTTTGCGCTCCTGCGAGATCCGGATCGTGTTGTTGTTGAACGCGCCGCTGAAGGCGCCGAAGGCGGCCATGCCGACCATGTAGAAGGCCGCGAACGAGACGTCGTATCCGGTCGCTTTCTGCTTCCCGAAGATCAGGTAGAACATCACGGGCAGGGCGACCGTGAAGATGAGGTACCGCTTGTTCCGCCGTAGCCTTGATATTTCGGCCTTCGCCAGCGCCAGTGTGCCGCTCATCTCAGATCGTCTCCCCTGCTTGCGTGCTGCCGTTGGCGGCGGCGTCGTCTTCCGCGGTGATGGCCAGGAAGGCCTGCTCGAGGCCGAGGCCGGTGACCTCGATGTCACGTGGCCGCAGGCCCGCGTCCAGGACCGCGTACAGCGTGGCGTCGGAGTCGCTGGTCTGGATCTGCACGAAGTCGCGCCTGACCTCCAGGTTCGCCAGACCGGGCAGGCCGAGCAGGAACTGCTCGTCCACCTGGTCCAGGTGGAACGTGATCCGCCTGGCCCCGGCCTTGGCCTTGATCTCGGCCGGGGTCCCGTCAGCCAGCAGCCGCCCCCGGTTGATGACCAGGATCCGGTCCGCGGCCTGGTCGGCTTCTTCCAGGTAATGGGTGGCGAACAGCAGCGTGCGGCCCTCGGCCACCTCTGCCTTCATGCTGTCCCAGAACAGCCGGCGGGTTTCCACGTCCATGGCTGTGGTCGGCTCGTCCAGCACGATCAGCTCGGACTTGCCGCAGATGGCCAGGGCGAACCGGACCCGCTGGGTCTGGCCGCCGGACAGCCGGTCTACCCGCTGGTCGGCGAACTTGTCGATGCCAGCCCGCTTGAGCGTGAGGTCGATCGGCTCGGGCTTGGGATGCAAAGTGGTCACCAGCGTGACTAGTTCGCGCACTGTCACCTCGGGCATCAGCCCGCCGGACTGCAGCATGGCCCCCACCCGGCCGGACTTCACCGCGTGGTACGGGTCAGAGCCGAACATCTCGATCTTCCCGCTGGTGGGCTTGCGCAGCGCGAGCAGCATGTCTAGCGAGGTGGACTTGCCCGCGCCGTTCGGCCCGAGCAGGGCCGTGGTCTCACCGGGCCGCAGGTCCAGGCTCAGCCCGTCGACTGCCTTCAGGTTGCCGTACGTCTTGGAGACGTTCACGAACGACACCACCGGCGTGCTGCCGACGCCCGTGCTGGCCGTGCTGGCGTAGCCGGCGGTGCTCTGGTAATCGCGGTCAGTACCGTAACCAGTGGCAGTGCCGTTGGTACCGGCGTCCCTTCTCGCCGTGCTTGATCCCGTCCCGTAATGGCTCATCGTGTCCCCTGTCGTTCCCGGTGTGGCGTCCCTGGTGCCGAACTTTCTCGCCGGTGCACTCATATCACCATCTGGCTCCGGCCGGGGGTAGTGCCGACCCTCAACGGCCGGCCATGACATGCGTCATCCCCCGTCCGGTGACATGCCGCGTGAGCTGCGGGTTTGCGGTGGGCCGGTGCGGCGCGCCGAACGGCTCGCGGCGCGCGGCAGGGCGGCCACATGACCGTGGACCGTTACTGGTGCCATGGCACCAGTAACGGTCCGCGATGATGGTTGCGGCGGCTCCGGCTAGTGGCGGGATAGGACGAACGTGGTTAGGCCGGCGGCGATCGCGCGGGCGGCCCGGACCTGCCAGCGCGCGGACGTCACCAGGGCGGCGTCGGCGGCATTGCGCATGTTGGCGCACTCGATGAACACCTTGGGGACGGTGGACAGGTTGACCCCGGCCAGGTCGTCGCGGGGCTGGATGCCGTCGACGCCGTCGTAGGAGCTGACGGGCTCGCCGGTCCCGGCGGCGAACGCCGCGCGGAGGTCGGCGCCGAGAACGGCCGACGGTCGGACGATGGCGTTGTTGATCCCGTCGGCGACCGGTTCCAGGATGGCGAACCCTCGCCCGCCGGGTGGCCCTCCGTCAGCGTGGATGGACACGGCCGCGTTGGCGTGGACTTCGTTGCCGAGGGCGGCGCGCTCGGTGACGCACGGACCCACTCCGGTGTCCGAGGTGCGGGTCAGCACCACCGTCGCTCCCGCGGCGCGCAGGTCAGCGGTGAGGTACAGGGCGACGCGCCAGTTGAACAGGGCCTCGGTGTAGCCGGCGTCGGTTTCGGCACCGGTCGTGTCGCAGGTCTCGTACTCCCGGCCGTTCCAGATCAGCCGGTTGATGACCGACGCGGCGGCGACGTTCCCGCCGTTGTGACCCGGGTCGACCAGGATGACCTTGCCGTCCAGGCGTCCATGGCCGGTAGGCGGGAACCGGCCCGGCCCGCCGCCCTTGGCGTCCGGGAGCGCCGGCGGGGCCGTCGGGTTACGGCTCGACGCCGGGGCCGGCGACCGGGCGGGATCCTTGGCGGTCGCGGCTGCGGAATGCGTCGCGCTGGCGCTGGCACTGGCCTGGGGCGCCGGGGTGGAGGCAGTTGGCTGGCTGGCGTTCGGCACCAGACTGCAGCCGGACAGGATCGCCGCCAGGGCCGGCAGGGTCCAGGCGAGCCGGTGCATCAAAAGTCTGTGGCCGTATACGTCTGCTGCCCGTAAGTCGGCGCCATCGGGTTCCACAGGCGCAGGAAGGCATTCTTGGAGGTGGTGGCGTCGCTGGAGGCAGCCACGCCGTTCACGTAGTGGGAGTCCTGGTTCGGGTTCGATACGCAGGTGTTTCCCGAGCTGACTAGATCCTCCATCCAGGCATGGTAGTCGGTGTCGGCGTTGAGCGAGTTCTGCATCGCGGTGGTGAGCGCGCTGACGAGCTGGGTGCCGTTCGGCAGCCCGGATACCGAGAGCGTCTGCAGACCCTGCAGGATGCCCTGCCGGGTGGTGATGGCCTGCTGAATGGTGGCCGCCGCGGTAGACGGGTTTTCCGAGCAGTTCTGTACGTTCTGTACGTTGTTGATCGCGGCCTGGACGGTGGGCCGCACGGCCGCGCTCTGTCTCAGGTAAGAAGCGAGGGTGGCCATGGCGGCGGTACCCGGCGGCTGGGACGGCGGGGAAGAACGCGGACCGGACGACGTCACCGGCGAGGACGTCCCGGTCACGTTACCGGCGTTGGCCGCGGTGGTCGGCTTCCCCTTCCCGGCCAGGAAGGCCACCGCCCCGACGGCGGCCAGCACCACCACCGCGACGACGGCGATCAGCACGCCCCGCCGACCCGTACCGCGACGCTGAGGTCCTGCCGCCCGGCGTGGCTCCGGAGCGGCTACCAGCCCGCCCCGCCGGGGCCCCGGCTCCGCCGCGGGCCCGGCCCACTGCCGCTTCCCTTTGGTCGCGTGTCCCTCGTAGGCGCCCTCGAATTCCGAGGGAGACATGGTCGGTCCCTCGCTCCGTGCGCCGCCCCCGGTCGGGGGCGGCGTCACGGCTCGCTCCGTGGCCGGGTACGCGGGCCCGGGCACCGGCCCGGGAGCTCCGTTCGGTGCCCGGCGCGCGGCGTCGGGCACGGCGGATTTCCGGGTGGTGCCCTCTCGCGCGGGGTCAGCGACGACCTCGGCCGTGCTCAGCTGGGCCAGGAGCTGGGCCGCGGTGGGTCGCTGGCGAGGATCCTTGGCCAGGCAGTGCTCGATCACGGGCCGGATTTCGGCGGGTACCGCCTGGGTGTGCGGCTCGCTGGTGACCACCCGGTACAGCAGCGCCACGGTGGACCCTTCTCCGAACGGTCCCTCTCCGGTGGCGGCAAAGGTCAGTACGGCGCCCAGGCTGAAGACGTCGCTGGCCGGCCCGACGGGTCGGCCCTCAGCCTGTTCGGGTGACATGAACCCGGGCGAGCCGACCACCATCCCGGTCCGGGTCAGCGAGACCGTATCCATGGACCGGGAGATCCCGAAGTCGATCAGCCGGGGCCCGTCCTCGGCCAGGAGCACGTTGGCCGGCTTCAGGTCACGGTGCACCACCCCGGCGGTGTGGATCGCGGCCAGGCCCTCGGCGAGTCCGGCGGCCAGCCTCAGCACCAGCGCGGCGGGCATGGGCCCGCGCTCGGCTATGGCATCACTGAGCGATGGCCCGGCAATATAGGACGTCGCCAGCCACGGGATGGGTCCATCAAGATCAGCATCCACGACGGGCGCGGTGAATATGCCGCTGACCTTCCGAGCCGCGGACGCTTCCCGGGCGAACCGGGCTCGGAAATCGGCGTTTTCGGCCAGTTCCGCGCGGATTACCTTGATCGCGACGTTCCGGCCACCGGGGGAACGGCCCAGGTAGACGCGGCCCATGCCGCCGGAGCCGAGGCGCCCCTCGAGCCAGTAAGGCCCGATCCGACGAGGATCCCCAGATTGAAGCTCATCCAACTCGCCCACCCCCCCTTGGGTGCAAGTCGAAGAATGAGTCAGGGAATATTGCTTAAATCCCTCTCCTCCCCCTAGTCGACCTCCGCCGACACGCCCGGTCAAGGGGTGGGGCGCACTTTTTGAAGTGGCGCCGGGAATGCGCCGGCGGCGCGATAAGCGGCCCACCGCGTAGCCCTGCATCCCGCGCGGGTTGGCGGCGGCGTAGAGCATGCCGTCGCGGCGGGCGACCGCGCTGACCCGGCCGAGGGACCAGGCTGGGCGGACGTTGACCAGGTGACCGCGGCGCCGCAGGTCCTCGACCACGTCGGTCCCCACCCGGGACTCCACGTCGAGCACGCGGGGCTGGGCCTGGCGCGGGTAGAACGACGACGGCATGTGCGCGGAATGGAACGACGGGAAGTCGATCGCCTGCTGCAGGTTCATCCCGGCCAGCACGTGGTTGAGGAAGAACAGCAGCGACCACTGGTCCTGCTGGTCGCCGCCGGGCGTGCCGAACGCCAGGTACGGCTCGCGGTCGCGCAGCGCCAGGCTCGGGGTGAGGGTGGTCCGGGGCCGCTTGCCCGGCGCGAGGGTGGCGGGCAGGCCCGGGGTGAGGGTGAACATCTGCGCCCGGGTGCCGAGGCAGAAGCCGAGGCCGGGGATGACCGGCGAGGACTGCAGCCAGCCGCCGCTGGGCGTGGCGGACACCAGGTTACCGAACCGGTCGGCCACGTCCAGGTGACAGGTGTCCCCGGCCCGGTAGCTCGACGCGGCCGCGCCGCCGGGGCCGCTGGTCCGCAGGGTCGGCTCGCCGGTGCCCGGGTCGAGCCGCGGGGCCGGTGGCTCGACGTCCAGGCTCGGGGCCACGCTCGCGTCGCCGCCACCGCCCGCCTGGAAAGAGCGGGTGATGAAGTCCGGCAGCCGGGGCGCCCGGCCGTCGGGGGCGCCGGGACGCAGTTCGGCCGAGGCCTGCGGCCCGACCAGGCCGCGCCGGGCGTCGGCGTATTCGGCGGACAGCAGCGCCTTGACCGGCACGTCGGTGTTGTCGGGATCGCCGTACCAGGCCTCCCGGTCGGCGAAGGCCAGCTTGGCGCATTCGGTCACGGTGTGGATGTAGTCCGCGCTGGCCGGGCCCATGGCCGGCAGGTCGAAGCCCTCCAGCAGCGCAAGTTGCTGGGCGAACACCGGGCCCTGGCCCCACGGCCTGGTCTTGCAGACGGTCAGGCCGTGGTAGTCGTAGGTCAGCGGCTCCTCAAGCCGCGGTCGCCAGGCCGACATGTCGGCGTAGGACAGCAGGCCCCGGTGCGGCCTGCCGGTCACGTCCATGACCTCGGCGGAGGCGACGTAGGCGGCGATCGCCTCGGCCACGAAGCCCTCGTAGTAGACCCGCCGGGCCGCCTCGATCTGCTCGTCACGGTCGCCGCTGGCCGCCTCGGCCTGGTCGAGGATGCGCTGGTACGTGCCGGCCAGCGCGGGGTTGGCGAACCGCGAACCCGGTGCGGGCACGGTCCCGCCCGGCAGGTAGACCTCGGCCGAGCTCGGCCAGTGGTCCCGGAACAGTTCGGCCACGCTGGCGATGCCCCAGCTGATCGCGGGCAGCACCGGGTAGCCGCGGGCCGCGTAGCCGATCGCGTAGTCCATCACGTCCCGCAACCGGAGCGTGCCGTGCTCCCGAAGCAGGACCATCCACGCCCCGAACGCTCCCGGCACGCAGGCCGCGAGCAGCCCGCTGCCGGGCACCAGGTCGAGCCCCAGGTCGCCGAACGCCCCAAGAGTGGCGCCGGCGGGCGCGCTGCCCTGCCCGCACAACACGAAGGTCTCCGCACGGCCGGCGTGGTGGGCGATGACCGGCACCTCACCGCCGAGGCCGTTCAGGTGCGGTTCGGTGACCTGGAGGACGAGCCCGGCGGCCACCGCCGCGTCGAACGCGTTACCGCCTCGCTCCAGCACGGCCATGCCCGCCGCGGAGGCGAGCCAGTGCGTGGAGGCCACCATGCCGAACGTGCCCGCCAGTTCCGGCCGGGTGGTGAATTCGGGAATGTCGCCCATGGCATCGATCCTCTCATCACCCCCTGACGGCCCACCTGTGTGCCGCCTGGCCGAACGCGTGGGAGTCACGCCGTAGGTCCGGTAACGTCGGCCCATGGACCTTTCCCCGCGATTGCGCGCGGTCTGCGACCTCGACGTCGCCGAGGTGCGCGAGTACAGCGGACGGCACGAATACGACGGCAAGCCGCAGGACCTGTCCCCGGGCGGCGTCCGGGCTGGGCTGGCCCGGCTGGCGGCGGCCCGGGACGGCGGCGAGCGGCTCGCCGACCCGCACGACGAGGCACACCTGACCGCGGTCGAGGACCTGCGGCGGGTCACCTTCGCCGAGCTCGAGATGCACCGCCGCAACCCGATCCTGCACCTGGCCGAGCTCGAGCTGGCCACCTATGACCGGGACTACGCGCCCGCGGCGGAACGGGCGGCGGCCTGGGCCGAGCACCTGGCAGCCTGGCCCGGGATGGTCGACGCGGCCATCGAGTCCCTGGACCTGGTCAGCGCGCCGGTCGCGGAGGCCCTGCTCGCCGCGGCCAGCGGGCTGGCGGCCGGGATCAGTGCCGGGCCGGACGCAGCCGCTGACGATGCGGGTGTATGGGACACGGAGAACCTGGCTGGCCAGGCGGACCAGGCGGTGCGCCTGGCCGCCCTGGCCGCGCACGCGCGCCTGGTCGCTCACCTGGAGCGGATCGCGGCCGACGGCGACCCGGATCCGGCGCTCGGCGGGCCGGCGCTCAGCGCGCTGATGAGCAGCGCGGAGGCGCTGCCGGTCGACCTCGCCCAGCTGGCCGCGCAGGCCGACTCGGAGCGGGACCGGATGCTGGCTCTGCTGGCCGAGGGATGTGCGCAGGTGGCGCCGGGCCGTCCGGCCCTGGAGGTGGCCCGGGAACTGGTCCGGGTCCATCCGGACGCGCGGGGCGTGATCGACGCGGGTCGGCTGTGGGCGCAGCGGGCCATCGACTTCACCCGCGATAAGGATCTGGTCCCGTACCACGACGGGGAGTGCCGGGTGGGCCTGGCGCCCGAGTCGCGCCGCTGGGCGATGGCCATGATGACCCCGGCCGCCCCCGGCGAACCGGACGGCCCGTCCTGGTTTCACATCACGCCGCCGGAGGAATCCTGGCCGGAAGACCAGCAAGAGGCGTGGCTGGAGGTGTTCAGCGACACGACGCTGCCCGGCATTGCCGTGCACGAGGTGGCGCCCGGGCACTTCTCCCACGGCCGGGCGCTGCGCCGGCTGACCTCTGAGGTCCGCCGGACCGTGCACTCCAGCGCGTTCGTCGAGGGGTGGGCGCACTACGCCGAGGAGCTGTGCGTGGAGGAGGGCTTCGGCGCCTCCGATCCCCGGATCGTGATCGGCGTCTGGCTGGAGGCGCTGGTCCGCGTGACCAGGCTGGCCTGCGCCATCGGCGTGCATACCGCGGGCATGACGGTCGAGCAGGCCGCGCGCCGGTTCGAGACGGATACCCACCTGTCCGGTCCGGCCGCGCTGTCCGAGGCCCGGCGGGCCACGTTCGACCCGACCTACGGCCGGTATACCTGGGGCAAGCTGGAGATCCTCAAGCTGCGCGAGCGGGCCAGGAAGGAATGGGGCGCCGGCTTCACCCTGCAGCGTTTCCACAAGGCGCTACTGGATCTCGGCTCTCCCCCGCTCGGCCTCCTCGGCACGGCAGTGGAGCGCGGATAGCGGTAGTAGCGTGGGGGCATGCGCAGACTGACGGCGGTTCTGGGCATCGCGGGCGCGGTGCTGCTGGCGGCGCTCGGGGTGACCGGGTGCGGGACGGCCAGCGCCGCGGGGTCGATCTACATCACCAGCGCGTACGTGCCACAGCCGACCACGCCCGGCACCACGGTCGCGTACCTGGACATCCGCAACAACGGGCACGCCGACCGCCTGATCGCGGTGCACACCAGCGTCGGCGGTACGGTGCAGCTCCGCGCCGCGGGCGGACGGCACGCGGGCACGTTGATCATGCACACCGTGACGGACATCCCGGTCCCGGCGGACTCGCTGGTGCAGCTGAACCCGGACAGCTACCACCTGCTGATCACGGGCGCGGGCCCGATGCACGACGGCAAGGACATCACGTTGCGGCTCACGTTCGCCGACGCGGGGACGATCACCGTCCTCGCCCTGGTGACCAACCCCCAGTCGGGCGGCAGCAGCTACTTCCTCAACTGAGCCGCCGCGCGGTGACCGGCGCGGGCCTCCTGCGCTGCTGAGCGGGCTGAGGCCGCGGTTACTTCCTCAGCAGAGCGACCCCACCGACGGTGGGTCCCTTGAGCGGCGTCCGGTCGGTGTTGAACGCGGACCGCCACTCCGGCAGGCTGACCAGGCCCGGCTCAACCAGGTCGAAGCCGTCGAACAGGTCCAGGATCTGGGCTCGCGACCGGAGCGTGAACGGCATCCGCGCCCCGGCGTAGGTCTGGGTCGCCTCGGCGAGCATCTCGGGATCGGCGCCGTCCGAGGTGCCGACCGAGACGGCCAGGTAGCTGCCGGGCGCCAGGCGCTCGCGGAACTTGGCGATGATCCCCGACGCGTTTTCCTCGTGGCTGATGAAGTGCAGCACGCTGAACACCAGCACGGCGACCGGCTGACTGAAATCGAGGCAGGCGGCGAGCGCCTCGTGTGCGAGGACCGCATCCGGGTCGCGGATATCCCCCCGGATGGTGATCACGCCGTCCCCGGTGGCGAGCAGCGCGTCGTTGTGTGCCACCACGATCGGGTCATGGTCGACGTAGACGACCCGCGCGGCGGGGATGGTATCCCGGGCTACCTCGTGCACGCTAGGCGCGGTGGGCAGGCCACTGCCCAGGTCGAGGTACTGCGCGATGCCTTGCTGCGCGAGGAAGCGGACCGCGCGGAACAGGAACGCGCGGTTGGCCAGCGCGAGCCGGCGGGGGTCGAGCCGGGATTCCATCAGCTTCTCGGCCGCGGCCCGGTCGACGGCGAAGTTGTCCTTGCCGTACAGCACGTAGTCGTAGATCCGGGCGATGCTCGGCCGGGTGACGTCGACCCCGTCGGGCACGCGCGGCTCGTACTTGCTGGCCGTGCCCGCCGCTGACATGAGGCTCCGCCCTTCGCCCTTCGCCGCAACCGATTGCAGCCAAGCGTACAACATCGGTACCCGCGGCGCCGCTGGACTGGCGGCCAGGAGTCAGCCGGGGATCTGGGCCGTGGCTGGGTCACGGCGGGTCAGCGGCATCTTGGCCCGGGTGTCGTCGTCGCGCGGGGTGTACACCACGATGCGCGCGTCCGGCATGTCGGGCAGGTTGAGCTCGCTGATGGCCAGGCTGAGCGGGCCGGCCCGCGGGTGCAGGTAGGTGAGGGTTCGCGGCTCGGCCTCGGCGACCTCGTGCCGGGCCCAGATCTCGGCGAACTCGCGGCTCATGCTGGCCAGGCGGCGGATGTCCTCTTCCCAGTCCGGGTCGCCGACGTGCCGGCCGTACGCGGCGCGCAACCGGGCCACCATGTAGCGGATGTGCGGGTCGTACTCGGCGAGCTTGCCGCGCGCGCTCGGCTCGGTGACGCAGCACCACAGGCTGTTCTTGTGGATGCAAGGCATCGTGTGCCACTCCCAGAACAGTTCCTCCGATGCGCTGTTGGACATCAGGAAATCGAACCGGCTGTTGATCAGGCTGGCCGGCAACGGTTCGAGCGAGTGCACGATCTCCCGGATGGCGTCGGGGACCACCAGCCGCGCGCACTCGCCGCGCAGCGGCGTCGCCTCGGCCAGCCGGTACAGGTGCTCGCGCTCGGCGCGGTCGAGGCGGAGCGTACGCGCCACCGCGTCCAGGACCTGCGAGCTGGCGTTGATCTCGCGGCCCTGCTCCAGCCAGGTGTACCAGGTGACGCCGACGCCGGCCAGCAGTGCGACCTCTTCCCGGCGCAGCCCCGGCGTGCGCCGCCGCGAGCCCGGCGGCATGCCGAAGTCCCCGGGACTCAGCCGGGCCCGCCGGGCCTTCAGGAACTTGCCGAGCTCGGCCCGTCGTCGCTCGCCCGCCCGTTGCGAGACCTGATCTCTTGCTTCGTAGGCGACCACGAGTTTTCCAATCAGCGATCTGCCCCCGAACCAACCTAGCGGGGACCACTGACATTCCGCGGGCGCGGGACCGGGCTGATGGGAATCAAGCCCGGGTCGCCGCGCGGAGCGGAACGGCGTAGGCCCGGCACCGGCGCGGACGTGCTCGCTAGGCTTGGGCGGTGCGGCTGACATTCTGCGGTGTCCGCGGGTCGACACCGGCACCGGGCACGGAGTTCGTCCGGTACGGCGGCCACACCTCCTGCGTGGCCGTGGCCCACGACGGGGCGGCAGCGCCGACCCTCATCCTGGACGCAGGCACCGGCGTACGCCGGGTCACCACGCTGCTGGCCGGCCAGCCGTTCACCGGGACGATCCTGCTCACGCATCTGCACTGGGACCACGTCCAGGGTCTGCCGTTTTTCCGCGGCGGGGACCGGGACGACGCCCGGGTGACGCTGCTGCTTCCCGACCAGCAGGACGGCGCCGACGCCGAGGAGGTGCTGGCCCGGGGCATGTCACCGCCGCATTTCCCGATCCGCCCGAGCCAGCTGCGGGGACGCTGGAGCTTCGGCACCATATCGCCCGGCCAGCTCGAGACCTGCGGGTTCACCGTGCAGGCGCGGGAGATCCCGCACAAGGGCGGCCGGACGCTCGGGTACCGGGTCAGTGACGGGCGTTCGGTGGCGGCGTACGTCACCGATCATTGCCCGACCGCGCTGGGCCCGGGCCCGGACGGCTGGGGCGAGTATCACCCGGCCGCCGTCGAGCTGGCCGCCGGGGCCGACGTGGTGGTGCACGACGCCCAACTGCTGGCCGAGGAGGTGGCGGCCGAGGCGGCATTCGGCCATGCTGCGGCCGACTACGCGGTCGCCCTGGCCGGGCGCGCCGGGGCCCGGCGGGTGGCGTTGTTCCATCATCGGCCGGACCGGACGGACGACGCGCTGGACGAGTTGGCCCGTCGGTTCGCCGCGGCCCCGGTGCCCGTGGTCGTGGCCGCGGAGGAGCAGATCCTCGACGTCTAAACGAAGTTAGCGGGCCTCGGCGTCACGGACGCGTTGCACCATCACCTCGAGCAGCGCCCACGCTGTCTCCGGGTGTTCCATTGCGAAGGGCCGGAAGACCCATGCGGTGAACAGCAGGCACCGCAAGTCTGTTTCGGCGGTGATCGTGGCCGACCGGAAAGAATGGTCGATCAGGGCCATCTCGCCGAAGAAGTCGCCGGGACCTAGCTTGCGGGCGGCCTGCCCGTGCACGCTGACGGCCGCCTGCCCCTCGACGATGACCCCGAAGGTGACGCCGGTCTCGTCCTGCTCGGTCAGCACCGCTCCGGCGGGAAATGTCCGGTCGTGCGCATTGTTCGCGAGCCGGTTCAATTCCTTCTTCGAAAGCATCGAGAATAGCGGGACCTTAGCAAGGACCTCTTGAGGCGTCGTCATGGCACGATGCTACGCGCACGTCTCGGCGCTAACCAGGATCTTTCCTCGGCGTTCGGCCTCCATTTGACTACGGGAACTGTCAGCTTGCCGACACATCCGTGCCGGCGAAGCGGCGCAGCGCGTCCGGTTGCCTCAGCACCACGGTCCGGTCGTGCATCTCGATCCAGCCGCGCCGCTCGAAACCGCGTAGCGCCGCGTTGACGCTCTGGCGGGTGCTCCCGGCCTGGTGCGCCAGTTCCTCCTGGCTCATCCGGGGCCGGATGACGCCGTCGTCTCCCCGGGGCTGGCTGAGCAGGATCTTCGCGACCCGGCGCGGAAGATCCAGGAAGACCAGGTCGGCGGTGTCCTCGGTCAGGCGGCGCAGGGTGGCCGCGATCGAGCTGGTCAAGGCCTGGGCCGCGGACGGCACCCGCGCGCAGATGTCCCTGATCGTGTCGCGTGGGATCAACAGCAGCTGGCATTCCTCCAGGGTCTCGGCGTCGGCGGAGCGGGGGCCGCCGTCGACGACCCCGAGCTCACCCAGCAGGCCGCCGGGGTGAATGACGGCCAGCGTCAGCTCCCCGCCGTCCGCCGAGCGGACGGTGACCTTGACCCGACCGGAGACGACCACAATCACCGTGTCACCCGGATCGGTTCTGGTGAACACGACCTGGCCGCGGCGAAAGCTGCGCAGCCGGGAAGCGGCCGCGGCAGCGTTCAGGTCTTGCTCCGGCACCGACCGGAGCAGGCTGGTCTGGCGCAGGATGCCGGTCAGGTCAGCGGCCATGGCCGGCTCCCGGGCGCACCGCGTTGCTGGCCACAGCCCGCAGCCTGCCCTGTTCCGGAGACGCGCCGCACTGCTCGCACCTCATCTGACCCCTCCCCACACCGCTCGGCTAATTGTGCCGCGCCTGCCGCAGAACCGATCGCCCTCGCCCACTGACGCACCGCATTGCCCGCACCTCACGCAAGTCTGCTACGTCCGGCTCGTGAGCGCTGTCGACCGCGGCCCGGCCCCGGCGGCGTCGTCATGGACCGGTGCTCGGTAGGCCGTGCTACGTGGGCCGTGCTACGTGGACCGCATCGTCACAGGAGTAGCCTGGCGTCGCCGTGCTCGCGGACGCCAACCCAGGAGGAGCGATGGAGACGCTGCTGCCCGGCATCACGCTCGAGCGGGTGCCGACCAGCCGGCTGACGGTGGCGGTGCTGTCGGTCACGGGCCGGACCGGGCCGGCGGTGCTGTTCGTGCACGGCAACGTGTCGTCCTCGCTGTTCTGGCAGCCGACCATGCTGGCGCTGCCCGAGGCGTACCGGCCGCTGGCGATCGACCTGCGCGGGTTCGGCGACACCGACCCGGAGCCGGTGGACGCGACCCGCGGGCTGCGCGACTACGCGGACGACCTGGCGGCCGCGATCGAGGCGCTCGGCCTGGACTCGGTGCACCTGGTCGGCTGGAGCATGGGCGGCGGCGTGGTCCTGCAGTACCTGGTCGACCGGCCCGGCACGCACCGAGTCGCATCGCTGACGCTGGTCGACCCGGTGTCCCCGTTCGGGTTCGGCGGGACCAAGGGCGTAGACGGCGTCCTGTGCGACCCGGACGGCGCGGGCTCAGGCGGCGGCGGTGCCAACCCGGAGTTCGTGGAGCGACTGGCCGGGCAGGACCGCGGCGACAGCAGCGTGCTGTCCCCGCGGCAGGTGCTGCTGGCGCACTACGTCAAGCCGCCGCACGTGCCGGACCACCTGGACATCTTGGTGGAGTCCATGCTGTCCACCCGGGTCGGCAGCGATTACTACCCGGGCGACTCACGTCCGGCGCAGGCCTGGCCGGGCTTCGCGCCGGGCGATCACGGCGTGCTCAACACGATGGCACCCACTCACTTCCGGATCGCCGACCTGTCCGGCGTGCAGCCCCGGCCGCCGGTGCTATGGCTGCGCGGGGCGGACGACGTCATCGTGTCGGATACCTCGCTGTACGACCTGGCCTACCTGGGCTCGCTCGGCGTCGTGCCGGGCTGGCCGGGGGCGCAGGCCTGGCCGCCGCAGCCCATGGTGGCGCAGACCCGCGCCGTACTGGACGGCTACGCCGCGGTCGGCGGCCGCTACCGCGAGGTCGTGATCGAGGACGCCGGCCACGGCCCGCACCTGGACCAGCCGGAGCGGTTCCTGGCCGAGCTGACCGCCCAGCTGGCCGCGTAAAGACCCGACCGCCGGGAGGCCTGCCAGGCAACGAGCACCACGTTTATGCTTCGTTTATAAGGTAATTTGTTACAAGCTTTGAATTTAGGGGGGTGGGGATGCTGTATCGACGGCGTGGTACAGTGCGGGACCTCCGGCGTGAGAACAGGGCAGCCGTTCTCTGGTCGCTGTATTTCAGCCGCCCCGGTAGCCGCCAGGATCTCAGTGCCGCGACTGGGCTGAGCCCCGCGTCGGTCACCAATGTCGCCCGCGAGCTGCTCGGCGACGGCATCGTCACCGAGGTCGGCTCGGAGGACTCCGATGGCGGGCGGCCGCGGGTGCTGCTTGATATCAACCCGGATTACGGCTACGTGATCGGCGTCGATATCGGCGAGACCCGGATCCGGGTGGAGCTGTTCAACTTGGCCATGGCGGAGCGCGCGAAGGCGGAGTACCCGCTCGACCCCGCCGAGCACGAGGTGGACGTGGTCGTCCGGGACATCGCGGCCGGGCTGAGCGCGGTGCTCACCGACGGGGGAGTCGACCCCGCGGCGGTCCTCGGGGTCGGGATCGGGGTGCCGGGGATCGTCGAGCAGGGTCCCGAGGCCCTCGTTTATGGCCAGACCTACGGGTGGGACGCGGTGCCGCTGGAGCGGCTGCTGCGAGTGCACACCGATCTGCCGCTGCGGTTCGAGAACTGTGCCAAGACGATGGGGCAGGCCGAGTTTTGGTTCGGCGCGGGGCGCTGCGTCCGGAACGCCGCTGTGGTCCTGATCGGATCCGGAGTCGGCGCGTCGCTGATTTCCGGCCGCAGTAGCTACCGGGGGCCCACCTCGAGCGCGGCGGAGTGGGGGCACACCACGATCGTGGTGGGCGGCAGGCGCTGCCGGTGCGGATCGGCCGGCTGCCTTGAGGCATACGTGGGCGCGGAGGCGATACTGGACCGGTGCGGCAGCCCGGCGGCGCTGTCCGCAGGCGACGAGGAGTCAATGCTGGCCGCGCTCCTCGCCGTCGCCGATTCCTCACCCACGACGGACGCCGTCCTGGCGGAGACCGCGGAATACCTGGGTGTCGGTATCGGCAACCTGATCAACTTGTTCAATCCGGAACGGGTCATTCTGGGCGGCTGGGCCGGCCTGCTGCTCGGCGGCAGGCTGCTGCCTGCGATCCGCGAGTCTGCGCGGCGTCACTCGCTGCGACACCCGTTCGCCGCCGCGTCGATCGAGCTCGGCCAGCTCGGACCGGAAGCGGTGACGTTCGGCGCGGCGACGCTACCTATGGAGGACTTCCTCAACGGAGCGTGGCGCCCGCCGCTCCGGTAGCCGGCGGGTCCGCGCGTTTCCTGGGTGGTGGCTAGCTCGGGTAGACCTGGAATTCGTAGATGGAGTAGCCGTACTGGGTGGCGCGGGCGGTGCCGTACATCCGGATGTAGCGGCCGCTGCCGGCCACGTTCAGGGTCTGGGTGCCGCCGGTTCCGGTGGTGGTGGAGTAGATCGTGGTCCAGGTGGAGTTGTCGGTGGAGGTCTGGATCTGGAACGCCTTGGCGTAGGCGGTTTCCCAGTGGATCACCACCTGGCAGATGGACTGAGTCGAGCCCAGGTCGACTTCCAGCCACTGCGGGTCGGAGAACGCGCTGGACCACCGTGTCGACAGGTTCCCGTCGGTCGCGTTGGATGCCGGCCAGCTAGCGCCCTGTGTCGACGACGCCGTCGTCGGCTGATGCAACGCGATATTCGTCGTCCCGCAACTGCCGCTGGAGTTGACGGTCCAGCTGAACGAGACAGACCCGGAGGCCCCGGTGCCGTCCTTTGCGGTGACCGTGACGCTAGAGGTGCCCGCGGTGGTCGGGGTGCCGGAGATCAGCCCGGTCGAGGAGTTGATGGACAGGCCGGCGGGCAGGCCGGTGGCGCTGTAGCTCAGCGTCTGCCCGGACGCCGAGTCGCTGGCCTGAACCTGCAGGCTGGCCGCGCTGCCCACAGTGGACGTCTGGTTGCCGGGGTTGGTGACGGTGACGGTGTTGCCGCCGCCACTGCCGGACGGCAGCGTCCATATCTGCCCGGCGGCGGCCGTGCAGGTGTCGATGTCGAGCGCCGTGGCGGGGTTGTTGCCGGGATCGGTGAGGCACAGCCCGGAGTTCGGATTGACCAGCTCACCGTTGGCCTGATGGGTCCAGTTCTGGGCGGCCGTGCCGTTGCAGGGGTACCACTTGACGGCCGTACCGGGGCTCGTGCCGGCCGCGTTCACGTCCAGGCAGCCGCCTTGCACGCGAAGCGTGCTGTCGCTGTAGGCGGACCACTGCTGGCCGGCGCTGCCGTTGCAGGTGCTCACGAACATCGGGTTGCCCTCGGTGTTCAGCGAGTTCTGATTGGTCAGGCACAGCCCGTTGATGCCGGTTACCTGGCCGGTGCCGGTGGGCGTCGCGGTGGGCGTGGTGTTTCCGCCCTCCTCGTACACGGCGACATACGCCACGCTCATCGATGCCCCGGACGTGGTGGCCGAAGTCGGGGTGGTGCAGCCGCAGATGCCGTTCGGGTAGTTGCCGCCCATGGCCAGGTCCCACATGATGAAGAAACCGTGGTCGATGGCCGCCTGCCAGGCCGCGGTGCCGACCGAGGCCTCGGTGATCGTACTCTCCACCGTGCCGTCCATCAGGAACTGCAGTGTTTCCGCGCTGGTGTTGGTCCGGTCGATGATCACCGCGTAGGTGTGGTAACCAGTCTGGCAGGTCGAGCCTCCGGCAGGGCAGGCGATCAGCGGGTGGCCGCTGCTGCCCGCCCCGTCGTGCAGCGTCTGGGAGGCCTCGTTGAGGGCGTTGACGTCCTCCATCACGTCGATCTCGCCCGACTGGGGCCAGCCGCCACCCATCCGCATCGGCGATCCCAGGGACCAGAACGCCGGCCAGTATCCCAGCCCGCTGGCCGGGTCCGGCTGCTCGATCGAGGCGGTCATCTCCAGCTTCCCGCCGGGCGGAGCGGCGAAGTCGTCCCGGGTGCTCTCGAGCCGCCCAGAGGTCCAGGTGCCGCCGCTGTTGATCGCTTTCAGCACTAGGTGGCCGTTGCCGTCCAGGTAGGAGTTGGCGGTCGAGCTGGTCATGTGCTCGATTTCCCCGGTGCCGAACCCGGTGCCGATGTCGTAGAACCAGTTCGCGGACGACGGCGGCGATCCAGCCGGACCGGCGAAATCGTCCCCGAACACCGTCGTCCAACCTGGCGGAGGCGGCGGCACCGAGTCGGCGTGGGCCTGCTGCGTGCCGACCACCGAGGTCATCACGATGCCGGTCAGGCACGAAGCGAGCAGCACCAGCGCGTTCACCATGGTGCGGCCGCGCGACGCGGCATGGAGTTTCATCTGTGTGCCCTCCTGTCTAGGTGCTCTCCGGGAGCGATACGCCGACCGGGAAGCTGGACGGACGCCAGGCTAGAGCGACGGCCGGATGAGGCAGCGCAGCTGAGTGTTTGCACGGCTACATCCAGTAAGAAGAGGCGAGCGAGACGAACGTAACAACGGCATTACACTTTCGTCAAGGCTTAAATGAAGATTTGGCGGAATAGTCCGCCGCACGCATCTGCGGATGACGCGGACCAGGCACGGCTGGGCGATCAGCTCCCTTGACCGGATATGACGTCGTAGAAAGACTCGGCACGCACATATCTGACACATTCACCGAGACCGGACAATTCTGGCACGGCACACCACACCCGTGGCGGTCGCTTACCACAGGAAGGCACAAGAAGTCCCGTCATCGCGCTTGACCAGTAGTTTTCGCAGCGTTACGTTTCGTCATGAAATAAGCCTTGCGCTAAGCCCTACAAGGGTTCCCTTCTCGCGTCTCCCTGTACAGAGCTGGCACATCGGAGGACTCATGAACATGCGGATTCCGCCACGACGCCCCCCTGAGTCCGGCGGATGGGCCGGGCCGTCCCGGCGGGGGGCCACGGCCGTCCTCGCCGCCATCGCCCTAGTGCTCACCGCGCTAGTGGCGGGCCTCGCCGCGCCCAAGGCATCGGCCGCGGCGGCTGGCGTGGATATCTCCGCTGGCGGTCCGGCGGCCGCGCCGTTCGTAGCCGATGAGGACTTCACCGGCGGCGCGACCTCAGCCACCACGCACGCGATCACCACCACCGGCCTGACCAATCCCGCGCCCCAGTCCGTCTACCAGCACAACCGCTACGGCAACTTCACCTACACCATCCCCGGCCTGACCGCCGGCGCGAGCTACACGGTACGGCTGCACTTCGCCGAGGAATACTGGACGACAGCAGGGTCGCGCACCTTCAACGTCCTGATCAACGGGACTCAGGTACTGACCAACTTCGATATCTTCGCCACCGCCGGCGGGGAGTACATCGGAGTGATCGAGCCGTTCACCGCCACGGCGAGCAGCACCGGGACGGTCACCATCCAGTTCGTTACCGTCAAGGACAACGCCCAGGTCAACGGAATCGAGGTCTCCCCCAGCACCGCCAACACCGTCACGGTCACCAACCCCGGTACCCACAGCTCGACCGTCGGGACCGCCGCCAGCCTGCAGATCAGCGCGAGCGACTCCGCGTCCGGCCAGACCCTGACCTACACCGCCACCGGGCTGCCCGCCGGGCTGTCGATCAACTCCGGCACCGGGCTGATCACCGGGACCCCGACCACGGCGGGCACATCGACGGTCACCGTGACCGCCACCGACACCACTGGCGCATCCGGATCCGCCACCTTCACCTGGACCGTGAGTTCCAGTGCCGGTTCTGGCGGCGTGGATATCTCCGCTGGCGGTCCGGCGGCCGCGCCGTTCGTAGCCGATGAGGACTTCACCGGCGGCGCGACCTCAGCCACCACGCACGCGATCACCACCACCGGCCTGACCAATCCCGCGCCCCAGTCCGTCTACCAGCACAACCGCTACGGCAACTTCACCTACACCATCCCCGGCCTGACCGCCGGCGCGAGCTACACGGTACGGCTGCACTTCGCCGAGGAATACTGGACGACAGCAGGGTCGCGCACCTTCAACGTCCTGATCAACGGGACTCAGGTACTGACCAACTTCGATATCTTCGCCACCGCCGGCGGGGAGTACATCGGAGTGATCGAGCCGTTCACCGCCACGGCGAGCAGCACCGGGACGGTCACCATCCAGTTCGTTACCGTCAAGGACAACGCCCAGGTCAACGGAATCGAGGTCTCCCCCAACGGCAGCACGGGGAACATCGTCACGGTCACCACTCCGGCCAGTCAGACCTCTACCGTGAACACCGCGGCGAGCCTGCAGATCTCGGCGAGTGATTCCGCGTCGGGGCAGACGCTGACCTACAGCGCGACCGGGCTGCCCGCCGGGCTGTCGATCAACTCCTCGTCCGGGCTGATCTCCGGGACCCCGACCGCGACGGGGACCTCGACGGTCACGGTGACGGCCAAGGACACCACCGGGGCCTCCGGGTCGGCCACGTTCAGCTGGACCGTG
The DNA here is from genome assembly GCA_963742795.1 of uncultured Actinomycetes bacterium. GTDB lineage: Bacteria > Actinomycetota > Actinomycetes > Streptosporangiales > Streptosporangiaceae > Palsa-504. The sequence continues at coordinate 133,800 of CAVUNL010000029.1, read as the reverse complement.
AGCACCGCGGGCACCGGCTGTACCGGACAGTCCAACCAGCCCAACTTCGGGCCGAACGTGTACATCTTCAACCCGAGCGAGTCCGCCACGACCATCAATAACACGCTGAACACCATCTTCAACGCGCAGAAGGTCAACCAGTTCGGCACCGCGCGCTACGCCGAGCTCTTCGACCCGGGCACCTACACCGGCGTCGAGGACAACATCGGCTACTACGTGTCCGCCCAGGGCCTCGGCCAGAACCCGGATCAAGTCGCGATCAACGGCGACATGACGGTGGACTCGTTCGACGGCACCGGCAACGCCACGGACAACTTCTGGCGGTCCGTGGAGAACATGGAGATCACCCCGTCGGCCGGGAGCGACCGCTGGGCAGTCGCCCAGGCCGGGCCGTTCCGCCGGATGGACATTCACGGCGGGCTGAACCTGGCCCCGGCCAGCAATGGCTACGCCAGCGGCGGCTACATCGCGGACAGCGAGGTCACCGGCCAGGTCTCCAGCGTGTCCCAGCAGCAGTGGTACTCGCGTGACAGCAACTTCGGAAGCTGGAGCGGCGGGGTGTGGAACATGGTCTTCTCCGGCGTGAACGGCGCGCCGGCGAATACCTTCCCGAGCCCGCCGGAGACAACGCTGGCGACCACGCCGGTGTCGCGGGACGTGCCGTACCTGTACGTCGACTCGTCCGGCAACTACCACGTGTTCGCGCCGTCGCTGCGGACCAACGCATCCGGCCGGAGCTGGGCCAGCGGCTCGACTCCCGGCACGTCGATCCCGATGAGCGACTTCTTCGTGGCCACCCCGTCCGACACCGCGGCGCAGATCAACGCGGCGCTGGCGGAGGGCTGCAACCTGTTCTTCACCCCGGGCGTCTACAACATCAACCAGACGATCAACGTCAACAACCCGAACACCATCGTGCTCGGCATCGGCATGCCGACCCTGATCCCGATCGGCGGCGTGGACACCATGCACGTCGCTGACGTCGACGGGGTCCGGATCGACGGCATGATCTTCGACGCCGGCACGACCAACTCCAACACGCTGCTGCAGATCGGTCCCGCGGGCTCGTCGGCGAACCACGCGGCCAACCCGATCTCGGTCCAGGACACGTTCTTCCGGATCGGCGGCGACATCGCGGGCACGGCAACCAACAGCCTGGTCGTGAACGCCAACAACACCCTGATCGACGACATCTGGGCGTGGCGGGCCGACCACGGTAACAGCGGCACGGTCGGCTGGACGATCAACACCGCCCAGCACGGCCTGATCGTCAACGGCAACAACGTCCTGGCGACCGGCCTGTTCGTCGAGCACTACCAGAACTACCAGGTGCAGTGGTTCGGTAACGGCGGCGAGACCATCTTCTTCCAGGACGAGATGCCCTACGACCCGCCGAACCAGGCCGCCTGGATGAACGGGTCATCCGACGGGTACGCCTCCTACGAGGTGGGTCCGAACGTCACGTCCCATACGGCCTACGGGCTGGGCAGCTACTGCTACTTCAACGTCAACCCGGCGGTGGTCGCGGACCACGCGTTCGAGACACCGACCGGCTCCGGTATCCACTTCCATGACATCCTCACGGTGTCGCTGGGCGGCGTCGGCGTGATCGAGCACGTCATCAACGAGACGGGAGGTGCAACACCGTCCAACACGACTCCGGTCAACATCACCACCTTCCCGTAATCGCCCCGCACCCATGACCGTGGGCCCTTACCCTCCACACGGGGAGGGTAAGGGCCCATATCTCTGCCAAACGGCCGGTGCGGGTGAGCCCGGCCCGGCGGCCGCTCTCACGCGGTCCAGGCGACCGGGAGGCGTTTGACGCCGCGCTGGAAGTTGGAGCGCAGGTAGGACGGCTGGCCCGCGTAGGCCAGCGAGGACGTGCGGGCCAGGACCTCCGCGAACAGCGCGCTCATCTGGGTCCGGGCCAGGTGCGCGCCCAGGCAGAAGTGCGGGCCGTGGCCGAACACCAGATGCGGGTTCGGCCGGCGGCGGATGTCGAACCGGCCGGGGTCGGCGAAGACCTCGGGATCGCGGTTGGCCGCGGTGAAGGAGACCACCACCTTGTCGCCGGCCCGGATGGGCTGCGCGCCGATCTGGCCACCGGCGGCCGCGGTGCGGCGGAAGGTCATGACCGGCGTCCACCAGCGCAGCATCTCCTCGACCGCGGACGGCAGCAGGGCCGGGTCGGCGCGCAGTTCCCGCTGCGCATCCGGGTGCTCGATCAGCGCGATGCACGCACCGGGCAGCCCGTTGCGCAGCGTCTCGTTCCCGGCCACCGCGAACAGCCAGAACATGTTCTCGAACTCGGCCTCCGACACCTGGCCGCCGTCCTCGTCGGACTGGGCCAGCAGGATCGACATCACGTCGTCTCCGGGGCGGCGCCGTTTCTCCCGCGCCAGCAGGTCGGCGTAGGCGTACAGGTCGGGCATGCCCTCGCGGGTGCGGGGGTCGGGCATCCGGCCGTCCCGGTCCGGGGCCGGCCGCACCGCGAGCGCTTCGGCGGCCATCGGCGTACCTGCCGCCGGGTCGAACTCGGCCGAGGAGGCGTAGTCGGGGTCCTGGTAGCCGATGACCCGGTTGGACCAGTCGAACAGCAGCCATCGGTCCTGCCCGGGGACGCCGAGCACGTCGGCCAGGGTGAGCAGGGGCAGGTCCGCGGCCACGTCCTTGGCGAAGTCGACCTCGCCCCGCGGGCCGGCGAAGACCCGGTCGCAGATGGCCCGCGCGTGCCCGCGGATGCGGTCCTCCAGCTTAGCCACGGCCCGCGGGGTGAACGAGCGGCTCAGCAGCCGGCGCAGCCGGGCGTGCTCCGGAGGGTCCATGTTGAGCATCATCCGCCGCACGTACCCGAGCGCCCGCGGCGTGGCCGGGTCGCGGATCTGCGTCGCGCCCAGCGAGGACGAGAAGAGCTTCGGCCTGGTGAGCACCGATTCGACGTCGGCGTGCCGGAGCACGAGCCAGAATCCCGGGCCTTCCGGCCAGCCCAGCACCGGGATCTCGGCCACCCACGCGACCGGGGCGGCGTGGCGCAGCCGGGCTAGGGCGTCGAACGGCACGCCCTCGGTGTAGGTGGCCGGGTCGAAGACGAGCTCGGTGTCCGGCCGGGCCGGACTCCCGCTCATTGCCGCCCCAGGAACTCCTCGATGGAGGTCGCGAGCGACACCGGGGATTCGAACATCGGGTAGTGCCCGGCGTCGGGCATGATGGTCAGCTCGGCATCGGGGAAGAAGACCCGCCAGGTCTGCTCCATGACGTCAGCGGACAGCGCCGGGTCATTCACGCCGACGATCAGCTTGACCGGCGTGACGGTGTCCACCTTGGCCTCGGCGGTGAAGTCCGACTTCGCCCAGGCCTGCAGGTAGGCGGCGAACGCCTCGACCGCGGAGTTGTCCAGCGAGTGCTGCACCACGCGGTTGATGAACGTCTTGGTCAGCTTGTTCCCGGTGGTGAAGTCGATGATCGCGGCCCGGTTGCCGGGATGGTCCGGCGCGCCGGAGAACAACGCCCAGCCCTGTTCGTCGAAGGGCGTCGCCCCGGCCGGCACCGGGTTGAGGCCGGCCAGCGCGCGCACCCGGTCCGGCGCCTGCAGCAGCACCTTGTGGGCGAACTTCGCGCCCATCGAGTGCCCGACCATCGAGAACCGGTCCCAGCCCAGGTCGTCAGCCACGGCGAGCGCGTCGGCGGCCACCTCGTCGACGGTGAACTTACCGGCAGTCTGCATGCGGTCGCCGTAGCCGCGCAGGTCCATGAAGACGTAGGTGTAGGCCGACCCGTCGATGAATTCGGGAAACGAGCCCCAGCCGCGGGCCGAGCCGAACCAGCTATGGATAGCCAGGACGTGGTGGTCCCCGGATCCGACGGTCACATACGAACTCGCCACGCTGCCTCCCGGTGAGCGCCATTGCTTTCGTGCTGCCGACTCTAGAGGAATTTCTGGGCTAGCCGGGTAGTGGTGACACCAGGATCAGCAGGCTCTCACCATGATCGCCGGTCCGGGCGCAGGCTGCTGTCATGACCGTCATCACTGATCCACTGGTACGGGATCCGGCCACGGCCGCGCGGGGGCGCTGGCTCATGCTGATCGTGCTGCTGGCCGGGCAGTTCATGGCGCTGCTTGACGTCACGATCGTCAACGTCGCGATGCCCACGATCGGGCGGACGCTGCACACGTCGGGGGCCGAGCTTCAGCTGGTCGTCGCCGGTTACACCGTGAGCTACGCGATGATGCTGATCACCGGCGCGCGGCTGGGTGACCTGTACGGGCGCCGGCGGGTGTTCCTGGCCGGGGTTGCCATCTTCACCCTGGCGTCGCTGGCCTGCGGGATCGCGCCGGGCACCGGGGTGCTGATCGGGGCCAGGTTCGTCCAGGGGGCAGGTGCGGCGGCGATGATGCCGCAGATCATCAGCGTCATTCAGGTGCGGTTCGAGGGAGCGGCCCGGGCCCGGGCGCTGAGCGCCTACACGGCCTGGCCATCACGATGAGCTGGCTGGCCGCGGCCATGCTGCTGGCCGTCGCGGCCGGGATCCCGCTGGCCCGGACCGTGGCGGCGGCGAGTCGCTCCGCGACCGCGGGCCGGTTAGCCCTTTCCCCTGGCCGGCGATTGGGCGCGCGGGAGGGTGAGCGTCATCTCGGTGCCCTGGCCCGGCTCGCTGTGCGCGGTGAGCTGCCCGTCGTGGGCCTGGACGAGTTCGGCGGCCACGGCCAGGCCGATGCCGCTGCCGGAGATCTGCGCGGCCTGACGGCCGCGCCAGAACCGGTCGAAGATGCGGGGCAGTTCGTCGGCGGGAATGCCGGTGCCGGTGTCGGTGACGGTCAGCACGGCGTCGGTCCCCGACGGGCAGGCCTCGATGGTGACGTGGCCGCCCGCCGCGGTGAACTTCAGCGCGTTGGTGAGCAGGTTGGTGATGACCTGGTGCAGCCAGCGCGGGTCGGCGTCGATGCCGGCCGGGGTGAGCCGCCGATCCAGGGTGATCCCGGCCGCCTCGAACTGGCCGGCCAGGCTGTCGGCCGCGTCGGCGGCCAGGCTGGCCAGGTCGCACGGGTGCCGGGTCAGGTGCAGGACGGCGGCGTCGGCGGCGGCCAGGGTCTGCAGGTCTCCGACCATGCGGGCCAGTCGCAGCACCTCGTCACGCAGCGACGCCAGCTGGTCCGGGGTCGGCTCGGTGATCCCGTCGAGCAGCGCCTCGTGCCCGGCCTGCAGGACCGCGACCGGGGTGCGCAGCTCGTGCGCGACGTCGGCAACCAGGTCGCGGCGCAGCCGGTCCTGCCGGTCGCGCGTGTCGGCCATCTGGTCGAACGCGGTGGCCAGCTCGCGCAGCTCGCCCGGCGCGGACACCTCGCCGACCCGGGCGGTGCGTTCGCCGCGCCCCATGGCCCGGGTCACCGCGATGATCCGCTCCACCGGCCGGGTGATCCGGCGGGCCATGGCCAGCCCGGTGAGCATGGCCAGCACCGCGGCCAGCCCGGCGGCGCCGAAGATGGCCTGTAGCAGGTCGGTCTGCAGCGCGTGGTCGGCGCTGGCCAGCCCGGTGTTGGTGAACCTGACCACGGCCTGGCCGACCCGGTTGGCGCTGAGCAGGACCGCCGCGCTCTGCTCGGGCGCCGTAGCCTGCGCGGCGAAGCCCGGGGAGGCGACCACGACCCGGCCGGCCTGATCGCGGATCTGGACCTCCTCCCCGGTCCGGGTGGCCAGGTCCAGCACCGGGGACAGGTCGGCCGAGCTCCAGCTGTCGCCGCGGTCCCAGGCGGCGGCCGCGGCCGCCGCGATCGCGCTGGTCAGGTCGGCCCGCTGCTGGCTGGTCAGGGCCGAGACGTCCGCTGCGGCCAGGGCCGCGGTGAGCCCGGCGAGCAGGGCCACCGCGGCTAGCGCGACCGAGAGGAAGGCCAGCGCTAGCCGCAGGCCCAGGGTGCTGCGGCGGAAGGCAAAGGCCGGCGCCGGGCCAGCCGGGGACGCGGACGCCGGCGCCGGGCCAGCCGGGGACGTGGACGCCTGCGCCGGGGACGCGGACGCCGGCGCCGGGCCGGCCTCAGTCATCGCGGGTCAGGCCCAGCCGGTACCCGCCGCCCAGGACCGTCTGCACGATCTGCGGCCGGGCCGGGTCCTGCTCGATCTTGCGGCGCAGGTTCTTCACGTGCGAGTCGATGGTGCGCTCGTAGCCCTCGAATTCATACCCGCGGACCCGGTTGATCAGCTCGAACCGGGAGTACACCCGGCCCGGGACGGTGGCCAGGGCACCCAGGATGCCCCACTCGGTCGGGGTCAGATCGGCCGCGGTGCCGCGCACCACGACCTGGCGCCGCGACGTGTCGATGAGCAGGGTCCCGCCGCCGTAGCTGACCGGGCCGGGGGCGGTGACCGGGGTGCCGCGGCGCAGGATGGCCTGGACGCGCAGGACCAGCTCGCGCGGGCTGAACGGCTTGGTGACGTAGTCATCGGCGCCGAGCTCCAGGCCGGCGATCCGGTCCTCCTCGCCCGCCTTGGCGGTCAGCATCAAGATGGGCACGGATCCGGCGGCGCGCAGCTCGCGGGCGACGGTCTCGCCGGGCACGTCGGGCAGGCCGAGATCGAGCACCACCAGATCCGGCGCGGCCGACGCCGCCAGGGTGATGGCCTCTGCGCCGGAACTGGTGGACAGCACCGCCAGGCCCGCCCGCTCCAGGTAGGACCGGACCAGCTCGCGCAGCTTGCGTTCGTCCTCTACTAGCAGCACCGTCGCCGTCATCGCCGCTTACCCGCCTGTCTGCCGCTTCGCTCGTCGACTCCATGATTCCCGCCCGGGGCCCCGCCAGGCGAGCCCTCCTGCCCTTCCTGTCCGCCTCCACGCGATCAACACAGCGGCTTCACCCGCCGTACGCCATAACGCGATGTCCTGGGAGGGACGCGAGAGAACCGAGGATACGACGGGTCAGGGAGGCAACCGTGACGGCCGCCAGCCTGCTGATCCTGGTTCCGTGGCTGGTTTTCGCCGTGGGCCTGGTGGCCATCGGGTTGCGGCTGCTGATCCTCCGCCGGGACCGGCGGCGGCGGTGACCAGCGCCAGAGATCGCGCTCTTCACAGGAATTACACACGGCCCGCACGCTGTCGCCATCGCGGCCGACTGAGGTGGGCTGCGTGGCCAGCGGCGGTCCGCGGTCACAGCTGGGATTTCCGCAGGGGAGGGAGCATGGCCATGGCCGAGTACATGGACGTGCGCAGCGGATTCACCGGCCGGACCGCGGACCAGCTGCGCCGCGCGGTCGGGATCGACTAGGCGGGCGCGGGTCATCTGGATTGAGCCGGGTAGTACGGGGGCCGGCTCAGGCCACGAGGACCCGGATGTGCGTAGCGACGATGACGATCCCATGGGCGTCTGCCTCCCGGACCGGACGGGTGCACCACGGCCCGTTCGGCTAAAAAATCCTTATCCCGAACGGAACGTGGCGCGTCCGGCAGGATCTGTCCGGCGCGGGCGGTGGTCGAGGCAGCCCAGGTTCGCCATGATGGTCTGATGATGAGCGACGGCGAGCAGGCCGGGGCGGTGGCCTTCCCCCTCTCGGCCGACGGGCGGCGGAGCACCTCGGCGCTGGGTCGGGACGTGGTCGCCGACGCGCTCCGCCGGGTCGACGCCGCCAGGGCCGGCGCCGCGGAGCGGGAGACCGGCTGGCGCACCGGGTACCTGGCGCACTTCCGCGGGCTCATCGAGGCGGGACTGGGATCCCGGCAGGCCGCGATCTCGGTGGCCCAGGACGGCCTGGCGTCGCTGCACCGGCGGATGCGGGTCATCGGCCCCGACGACGAGGAAGCCGGGCTCGACGCGCTGGTGACCGCGCCCGCGCGCGGCGAGCTGGCCGCGGCCACGGTGACCGGCACCGGGGAGGCCGAGCGCGAGCTGTCGGTACCGTACCGCGGTGAGCGGCTGAGCGGTGATGCGCTGACGCGCCGGCTCGAGGCGTGGGTGAGCGCCGGCGTCATCGAACCGTCGTGCGCGGACGCCGTGCGGGCGGTCGCGGCACGGCCCGACTGGCTATCCCTGCCCGGCCGGACGGTCGTGGTGCTCGGCGCGGGCGCCGAAGTAGGCCCGCTGCCGGTGCTGCTGAGCTGGGGTGTCCGGGTGATCGGGCTGGACCTGCCCCGGCCGGCGATCTGGGAGCGGGTGCTGACAGAGGCGAGGCGCAGCGCGGGGACGCTGACCGTCCCGGCCGCCGCGGGCGACGCGGACCTCGCCCAGCGGGCCGGGGTGGACCTGACCGGAGATGTCCCGAGCGTGGCCGACTGGCTCGCCGCCGTCGAGGGCCCGCTGGTGCTGGGCAACTACGTCTACGCCGACGGCGGGGCCAACGTCCTGCTGGCCAGCGCGGTCGACGCTCTGACCGTGCGCCTGGCCGGCGCGCGGGGCGACGTCGCGCTCGCATTCCTGGCCACGCCGACCGACGTATTCGCGGTGCCGGCCGAGGCGGTGGCCCAGTCGGCCCGCGCCTACGCAGCCCGGTCCCCGATGGCCAAGGCCGGCGGCTGGCCGCTGCGGACCCTGTCCGGCGGCCGTCTGCTGTGCCGTGCCTACCCGCCCGGCGCCGACCCCGGCATCTGCGACAGCCTGATCCCGCAGCAGGGACCCAACTACGCGCTGGCCAAGCGGGTGCACCGGTGGCGCGCGACCCTCGCCCGGGAATCGGGCATGACGGTGTCGATGAACGTGGCCCCGCCGACCCGGACCCGGTCGGTGCTGAAGAACCGGGCGCTGGCGGCGGCGTACGTCGGCGCTCCCCGGTTCGGGGTCGAGGTGTTCGAGCCCGCCACGACCAAGACGCTCATGGCCGCCCTGCTCGTGCACGACCTGTGTGCCGGCGGCCCGGCGCAGGCACACCCCTGGCAGGACGAGGCGCACGCGGCGGCGCACGGCGGGCTGTGGCGCATCGCCTACGCGCCGCGCAGCGCGCTCACGCTGGCGGCGCTGATGGGTTACCGCGCGGCACGGAACGGTTCCGCTTAGCTCGGCATGGCCAGGGTCAGCGCTCGGCGCCACTGGTGAGACTCAGGACAGGACGAACCGCTCTACCGCGTTGGCGAAGCCCTCGTCCTCGTTGGACGTGGTGACGCGGCGGGCGGCTTTCTGGACCTCATGGCTCGCGTTACCCATGGCGATACTGAGCCCGGAGTGGGCAAACATGAGCACGTCGTTGGGCTGGTCGCCGATCGTGGCGATCTGCTCGGGGGGGATCTGATAGGTCCGGGAAAGATACTGGGCCACGGCGCCCTTGTTGGCGTTGGGATTGGTGACATCGCCGTAGTACGGCTGAGACCTGGCCGCCGAGACGTGGTCGCCCAAGCGCTCGCGTACCGCGTCCACACCCTTCTGGACCGCGTCGTAGTCATCGCTCACCCCGGTGACCTTGGCCACTCCGCTCGACACCGAGGCGAAACTGTCGGTCACCGTCGGGTCGAACTTGACCGTCCAGGTATCGCGGGCCACATGAGGTGCTTTAGGGTCCCGGATGAACCAGTCCGCCCCCCGGTAGACCCACACGTCCAGATCGTGGGAACCGAGCAGCTCGATCACTGTCGGCGTCACGTCGTCGGGGATGACCTGTTGCTCGATCACCGACATGTCGGGACGGACAAACACGCCGCCGTTGAAGGCCGCGATCGGCGTGGTGAGCTGGAGTGGCTCGATGAGCATCGCCATGCCGCGCGGCGGGCGGCCGCTGGTGATGGCGAAAAGTATCCCGGCCTGCCTCAGCTTCGCGACCGCGGCGATGGCCCGATCGGTGAGGACTTTGTCCTGGGTTACCAGCGTGCCGTCGACGTCGGCGAGGAACAGCCGAATGGGCGGGGCCATGTTGCCTCCAGTTTGGGTCCGGCAGTTTGGTCCGGTGAGGTCAGGGGCTAGGTCGCCGCGCGGTCGGCCATCACCAAGGAGGCGGCGGCCTCGACGCGGCCCGCCGGGATCGTCGTATCGCCGGCCAGGAGCTTGGCCAGCGGCTCCTTCTTGTCCTCGCCGGTGACCAGCCAGAGGATCTGCCGGGCCCGCGCCAGCGCCGGGTAGGTCAGCGTCATCCGCACCCGCCCCTGGTACGGCCGGGTGAGGGCGACCAGGCGATCGGTGACCGCCAGGACCGGATCGCCCGGTACCAGCGAGGCGGTGTGCCCGTCGGGGCCAAGACCCAGGTGGACAAGATCGAAGTGCTCGGGCAGCAAGGCCGCGTAGCTGGCGGCCGCGGCCACCAGATCGCCCTCGTTGACCGGCATGGGCCGCACCTGCGCCGGGGCCGAGCCCAGCGCCTTGGTGAGGTGGGTCAGGTTCCGGTCGGGGTCATCGGGCGGAGCGAGGCGCTCGTCCACCTGGTAGATGACGGTCGCGGCCCACGGGACCGTCTCCGAGGCCAGCTCGGCAAACATCGCCCAGGGAGTGTGCCCGCCGCTGACCGCGAAGTGGAAGCTGCCCCTGGCCGCAACCGCGGCGCGGGCGCGGTCGGCCACGAATTCCGCGCCGGCCCGAGCTACGGCGTCGGGATCGGCCAGAGTTCGGAGTTCGTGGCGCATGTCGCTCCCTACTGCTTGTTTAGGGATGGTTCGGATCCAGAGACCGGGTCACGCTCAATATCATCATCGCGCGGGCTTACAGCCGCATCACCGGGGTGGCTTTTCCTGCTCGGTCGGTGAGCTGGCCCGGCCGGTGAGCGGGCCGCGCAGCAGCAGGGCGGCGAGAATCGTGACCGCACCCGCGACGGCCATCGCAGGTCCGGCGCCGGACGCGGCGGCCAGGCCGCCGGCGACCGGAGGAATCAGGCCTTGCCCGGTCATCATCCCGGTCGAGTTGAGGCCGAACGCCTGACCGCGCAGCCGGTCCGGAAGGCTGTCGAGGAAGGGCTGCTGCACGCCGAGCATGTAGGCGAAACCGAAGCCGCACGCGAACAGGACCGTTCCGGTGACCGGCAGCGGCGGGCGGAACGCGAGGACGAGCAGCGGCGCGCCCATGAGCGCCGCGAGCGGGAAGGCCAGCCGCTGGCGCGCGGCCGGGCGGCAGAAGCGGCCGACGACCAGGTCACCGAGCAGCATCCCGGCCGGGGTGGCGGCCAGCAGCGGGCTGGCCGCGCTGGGCGGCAGGCCCAGCGACCCGGCGTAGGGCACGATCAGGGACTCGGCGCCGGTGACGAACCAGGCGGGCAGCCACTGCGCGAGCAGCAGGCCGCGCACGGTCCGGTCGCCGAGGAGTTCAAGGTTGCCGGCCATGGTGGCGCGCACGATCCCGCGGGTAGTTCGGCCGGCTGTGCGGGCGGGCCGGGGCCGCAGGCCCAGGCGGGCGACGACGGCGGCGGCCAGCAGGGCCAGGCCCGCGGCCAGCAGCAGACGGCGCGCGGGCAGCGCGGCCAGGATCGCGCCGCCGATCCCCAGCCCGATGATCTGGATGGCCGAGCCGGTCAGGCTGAACACCGAGCGCCCGAGGACGTAGCGGTCCCCGTCCAGCACGTCGGGCAGCACGGCGGAGGCCGCGGCGGTGAACACCGGGGTGGCGGTGGCCGCCGCCGCGACCAGGGCCAGCATGGCCGGGACGGGCAGGGCGGGCCACAGCCCGATGATCAGCCCGGGCGCGGCGCGGGTGAGCAGGCCGGCCGAGATCAGCAGGCGGGGCGGCAGCCGGTCGGCCAGCGAGGTGAACAGGGTGCCGCCCAGGACTTGCGGCGCGAAGCCCATGCTGAACGCGAGCGCGGTCCAGAACGCGGACCGGGTCTGCGCGTAGACCAGCACCGACAGGCCGAGGATCTCGAACTCGAAGCCGAGAACGAACATCAGCAGGGTGGCGAACAGCACGCGGAACTCCCCGACGGCGAACACCGACCGGTAGGTGGAGCGCGCCGCGGGCGGAGGCGGGATCCGGCGGGATTTGGGGGTCGTAGTGGTCACGGGGCCAGCGTGCGCGGCGGGCGATCCGCGGAGTACTCTTTCGTCGTAGGACGAAAGGTCTTTGTGGTGGTGTTGCGGGTCGAGGTGGGCAACGAGGACCTGACCGTGAGCCGGTTCGCGCTGTCGCCGCTATGGGAGCTGACCCATGCGCTGCTCCTGCTCGCGGGCCCGTCCGATACGTCTGTGCTCCGCCCCTGGCTGGTCCGCGCGCGCGACCGGTACCTGGCGCTGACCCGCGAGGCCGACGTGGGCGTGATCCTCGCGCTGAACCCGCCGGGCTGGGGTGTGGATTTCCTGGCCCCGGTCCCGGCCGGCGTGTCCACCACCATCGGCGACCTGCTCGACCAGGTCCGGTCGACTCCGGCCGGGCAGGTCCAGCACGAGGTTGCCTTGGCGCTGGCCCGGCAGCCGCCGGTCGACCCCCGGATCGAGCAGATCCTGACCAGCGACCGGGCGGCCGGGTACGTCGCCGACGTGCTGGCGACCGCCTGGCAGGCGCTGCTCGAGCCGGAATGGCAAACCCTGCGGGCCATCCTGGAGCGGGACGTGGTGTACCGGGCCGGGCAGCTGACCTCCCGGGGCTGGGCCGCCGCGCTCGGCGACCTGCATCCCGGGCTAGCCTGGGACCAGGGCCGCATCGTGCTCACCCGGACGCGCGGCGATCAGGACGCCGCGCTGGGCGGGCGGGGGCTGCTGTTCGTGCCGTCGGTGTTCGTCTGGCCGAAGCTCGCGCTGGGCCTGGATCCGCCCTGGCCGCCCAGCCTGATCTACCCGGCGCGCGGGGTCGCCGCGCTGTGGGAGCGGCCCGCCCGCGGCGCTCGCGGTGCCGCGTCCGCACCGGGGACCGCGGCTGGGCCCGGTACCGCGCTCGACCGGCTGCTTGGCCCGTCACGCGCCGCCATCTTGATCGCGCTGGAGGAGCCGGGCAGCACCACCCAGCTGGTCGCCGCGCTGGGCCAGTCGCTCGGCGGCATCGGCGATCACCTGGCCGTGCTGCGCGAGGCCGGCCTGATCAGCAGGGCCCGGTCCGGCCGCTCCGTGCTGTACCGCCGGACCCCCGTCGGCGACGCCCTGGTCGCCGCCGACGGGGTTAGGCGCTAGGCGCGGGGGCTGCGCTCGGCGCCGGGGCTGCGCTCGGCGGAGAGGGCACGGCGGCCGCGCCAGGCGCGATCGCCGAGCAGGGCCAGGGCGGCGGGAACCAGGATGCCGCGGACCACGGTGGCGTCGATGAGCACCGCCGCCGCCGTGCCGATGCCCAGGATCTTCAGGTCGACGAGCGGCAGGGTGGCGAAGATCGAGAACACGGCCACCATGATCAGCGCGGCGCTGGTCACCACGCCGGCGCTGGAGGCGATGCCGCCCACCACGGCGTCATGGGCCGAGGAGCCGCGGGACCACAGCTCGCGGATACGGCTCAGGATGAACACGTGGTAGTCCATGCTGATCCCGAACAGGAACACGAACATGAACAGCGGCACCCAGGCGATGATCCCGCCGAACGAGGTGTAGCCCAGCAGATGCTGCAGCCGCCCGTCCTGGAAGATCAGCGTGATCAGCCCGTAGGCGGCGCCCACCGACAGCAGGTTGAGCAGGATCGAGACCAGCGAGATCCCGACCGACCGGAACGCGATCAGCAGCAGCACGAAGGCCAGCCCGGCGACCAGGGCCAGCACGACCGGGGTCCGGTCATGCAGCTGGTGGGTGAAGTCGTACTCGCTGGCCGTGTCCCCGGTCACGGCGTAGCTGATCCCCGGCACCCGGCCGAGCGTGGCGGGCAGGATCTGGTCCCGCAGGGTCGCAAGGCCTGGTCCGACACCGAGTCCGACCCGTCGCCGGCCAGCGGGACGTCGATGACCAGCGCGCTGCCATCTCCCGGGCCGCCGACCGAGGTAGCCGTGACGGGCTCGCGGATCTGGCCGGCTGACCGCCGCGCGCCCCTGTAGCGCGGCGACCGCGGCCAGCACCCGGGGGCCGGTGGCGCCCGGGCCCGTCACCACGACCTCGGCCGGTGACGGCGTCTGCGGGAAGGCCCGCTGGATCGCGGCGGTGGTCGCGATCACGGCCTGGCCCGGCGGCACGTCGACGGCCGGCTCGCCCAGCCGCATGCTCAGCGCCGGCGCGGCCAGCGCGAGCAGGGCCACCGTGGCGGTGACGCCCCAGATCGCCGGGTGGGCGACCACCCGGCGCACCAGCGCGGCCCACAGCCGGGACGGGCGGGCGGCGGCCCGGCCGCGGCCCAGGAACGGGATCCGGCCCCGGTCGGCACGCGGCCCCAGCCAGGACAGCAGCGCCGGGATCACGGTGAGCGAGCCGGCCACCGCCATGCCGACCACCGCGATGGTGCCGATCGCGATCCCGGTGAACTGGTCGATGCCGGTCAGGAACAGCCCGGCCATCGCGATCATGACGGTGAGGCCGGACACCAGGATCGAGCGCCCGGACGTGCCCGCGGCGATGCGGATCGCCTCGGGGAAGGACCGGCCCCGGGCCCGTTCCTCCCGTTCGCGGCGCAGGTAGAACAGCGAGTAGTCGACGCCGACGGCCATCCCGACGATCAGTACCACCTCGGCGGTGGAATTCCCGACCGGCAGCCAGTGGCTGGAGATCGTCACCACCGCCAGCGCCGCCATGACGGCGGAGACGGCGAGCAGGATCGGGATGCCCGCCGCGACCAGGGCGCCGAACACCACCAGCAGCAGAATCAGCGTGATCGGAACGGAGGTCGCCTCGGCCTGGCGGAAGTTCAGGGAGTTGTCGATCGCCCGGGCGATGCTCGCGTCACCGGTCTCGGCGACGAGCAGGTCCGGATGGCGGGCCTGCACGGCGGCGACCGCGCGCTGGTCGGCCGCCACGGCCTGATCCTGGTCCTTGGTCGCTGCCGGGGACGTCGAACGTGACCAGGGCGCTGCGCCCGTCCGCCGACACCAGGGACCGGCCTCCGGAACGCGGGGAGCCCCGGTCAGCGGCGACTGGATGTGCGCGGCGGAGGTGGGCAAGGCGGCCAGGGCGGCGGCCACCTGGCGGACGGCCTGGCGCAGGCTCGCGTCATCGAGCAAACGTCTGGCCGGGCGCCCGCGCCTGGACCAGCACCTCCTCGGGGGCCGAGCCGTAGTAGTCCGGCGCGGCCTGGTGCAGGGCGCGTTCGGCCTGGCCGGCCTGGCCGGGATCGTAGCTGGGCAGGTTCCTGCTGCCCAGCGCCTGGGCTGGCCACGAACAGCACGGCGACCAGCGCGAGCCAGCCGAACACCGCCGTTTTCCGGTGCCGGGCGCTCCACCCGGCGATCCGCTCGACGACCGGCCCACGGTGCGGAGGGGTGGCCGGCCTGGTTTCGGCGGGGCTCGGACCCCGCTCGCCTGATTCAGGCGATACTTGACTCAACGACTGGCGCATGATGGCCTCTCTTTCTGTGGCAAGCGGACTGAGCAGTTACCTCGTGCGAGCGGTCGGTTCCTGGCCCCACCCGTGAGCTGGACCCTCATGGGTGGGGCTGCTAGGACGGTCCGTTCGGCCGATAAAAGAAGGAAGCGGGCCGGGACGTAGGAGCAGGTCCTTAGCCTGCGCCAGGGGGTCTTCCGGCGGGCGGAGCAAGATCCGGGCGACGGTGGCGTGGGTGCGCGCGGTCAGCACCAGGAGGTAGCTGAACGGCACCAGCAGGAGCAGGCAGACCAGGGCGGTGAGCAGCGCCTTCGGCAGCGTGTCGACGTAAACGCCGACCGCGCCCGAGCTGGAGGGGCCGTTGGGAAAGTAGCCGAGCTGCACGCCGTGCACGGTCACGCCGTGCGAGAAGTGCTCGAACGGCGCCCAGTACCACAGCGGCAGGGTGACCCCGGCGGCCAGGGTGAGCCAGACCGCGAGCACCACGCACCCAAGCACCACCAGCGGGACGAACATGCCCACCAGGTACGCGAACTCGCGCCACGTGGCGGGGTCCGTCCAGTAGGCGCGGACCCGGGCGATCAGGCCCGGCGGTACCTGGTCGGGCTCGCGGTAGCGGTGCTCGACGGGCACGCCGGTCACGGCGGCTAGGCGGGAGCGCTCGGCCCCGGCGCACGTGTGGATGACCCCGGCCGCCGCGACCAGCAGCGGGATACCGGCCAGCGTGATCGAGAGGGCGGCCGCCGCGGTCACCGCGGTCAGCGCCGCGCCGAACAGCAGCCAGCCCATGACCTGATAGACGAGCAGGTACCACAGAGCACGCCCGGTGGTGGCCCACCAGGCCCGCCGCAACGGGTGGCCGGCCAGTTGCAGCCGGTTCAGCCGCCGCCCGTTCATCCGACGTCCCGCATCAGCTGTTCCACCGCGCTGACGTGCTCGGTGAGCTTGGCCATCTGGTCGCGCAGCTCGGCCTGGTTGGCCACCGCCTCCTCGGCGAGCTTGCGGTAGGCGGCCATCGCCACCGCGTCGGCGCGGTGCCGCTGCAGCCGGAAGTACCCCACGAGGATAACGGCCAGGGCCCCGAAGATCGGCACGAAGATGGCCAGCATGACGCCGACCACGGTGTAGTTGGTCCCGGCGCCCGAGGCCAGGACGTGCGTCGCGATCATCGCTCAATCTCTCTCATGTCGGTTTCGCCTTTCTGGGTGCTCCCGTCGGCCCCGTCGGCTTCGAGCGCGGCCACGATCGTCTCGGCGGTCACGCACAACTCGAACGGGACGAGCTGGAAGTACTTCATGGCCTTGCCGTCCTCCGACAGTTCCAGCTGGCCGGTGACCATCCCGGCCTTTTCCAGCCGGTCCAGGTGCATGTAGAGCAGCGGCCTGGACATGTCGAGCCGGCGGGCCAGCTCACTGACATGAACCCGTCCGCCCGCGAGCTCAGCGACGATCCGCAGTCGCAGGGGATGGGCCACGGCGGTGAGCATCGCCAGCAGCTCCTCGGTGGTCAGGTCGGACTCCTTGGGTCGGTATTTCACCTGTAAGACAGAACTTACAGGTGAAGGTTGGTCCTGTCAATGCGGTTTCGGCGCAGTCGGCTCCGGGGCTCACGCACAGGTTTCGGCGGGCTTTCAGGTTCGGGCGGGCTCGCGTTCAGGCATCCGCGGGCTGGCCTTCAGGCTTGCCCGCGTCGGGGCGTTCAGCTTGCCGTCCGATGCCTCGCGATATATCGTGGAGGCACCTGGGATTCCCCGGTTCATGCTTACGGAGGGCACGATGGCAACGGGATACAACGTGCGCATCGGGGACGCCGACCGCGAGGCGATCGCAGCCCAGCTGCGTGAGCACTACGCGGACGGCCGACTGACGCTCGATGAACTCAACGAGCGTCTGGACCAGACGTTCGCGGCCAAGGTCAAGGCCGACCTCGACGTCGTGATGCGCGACCTGCCGCACGTCGCGCGGCCGCTCACCGACGCGCCGGCCTGCGGGCTTCGGCAATACGGCGTGGCAGGGTCAGGCCTGGCCGGGACCGACGGGGCGGTCCGGCTGGGACTACGGCAGCGGGAACGGGCGCCGGCACGGGCAGTGCCGCCTTCGCGCCTCTGCTGGTGCTGATGTGGGTGGCGCTGGTGTACGGCGCGGTCACGCTGTTCGGCATCGGCGGCGGTGACCGGCCGCTGGCCATCGTCTTGCTCATCGCGGCGTTCGCGTTTCTCAAGCGGCTGTTCGGGTTCGGCGGGCGGCGCCGGGGGCCCGGCGGCCCGCGGGGTCCGCGGGGCCCGCGGCGATCGAAGGGTCCGCGCTGACTCCGGAACGGCCGCCGGCGGCCGATTCTCTGCTCTGCCGGGTTCCGCGGCGGGCCGCGCCGACTTATCGTGGAGTACAGGTAGTCGGCTTGGCGAACCCGGAAACCAGATGACGAGGCGATACGACGTCCGAACCGGAATGCTAGAACACGATCCCGACGCGGGGCAGCCGCGTGAGCAGCTAGTACCGGGCTGGCGCGTGCCCGGGTCCACCCGTTATGACTACGATCTGCGGATCGGCGACGCCGAGCGCGACGCCACCATGGCCCAGCTGCGCGAGCACTTCGTGGCGGGCCGGCTGACGTTCGACGAGCTGACCGAGCGCATCGACCTTGCGCTGGCCGCGAAGACCCAGGGCCAGATCGACGGTCTGATGACCGACCTGCCGCGCCCGGCCCGGGCCGCGCGCGGCGAACCGCCCCAGACGGTCTCCGACCCGGACGCAGGCCGCTTCCTGGTGTTCGCGCTGCTGCTGTTCGCGATGGCCACCTGGATCCTGATCATGGCCTGGATGTCCCGGCACGCCTACGTGGGGCAGTATCCGTTCCCCGGTGGTCCCGGGCGGCCCTAGCAGGTTCACTGCACGCGTAGCAGGCCGGTGACCCCGTGCCGACGCGCCCGGCTGGTCCCGCTGCCGGTCCCGGCGCGGTCAGGCGCTGGTCAGCGCGCGGAGCGGGACGACCAGGTAGCGGTAGTCCGGGGCGGAGTCCCCACCCACCTCCCCTGCCCCCTCATGCCCGGGCTGCCGGTGATCAGGGCCGGCTTCGTCGGGCTGGTGAACTGCAGGCGGATGCGTCCCTCGGGCGCGGTCGCGTCCTTCTCGGGCTTGCCCGAGCCGTGCGCCTCCGGGCCGGATCCCGGGTGCTCGCCGGGGCGGAGGGAGGAGTCCCGGCCGCCGCGGTGAGGGCGGCGGCGAGGCCGTCGAGCAGGTACTGGGGGCTGAACGCGATCGCGGACTCCTCGCCGGAGAAGTCGGCGGCCACGGTTTCCCTGGCCCGCGCCTGGCCCTTGGTCCCGGCCTCGATGGTGACCCTCCCCGGCTCGAACGACAGCCGGACGGAGCTGCCCCGCTCAGCGACCAGCGCGACCCGCTTGACCGCCTCGGCCAGCGGGACGGCCGGCATGTCGCCGTAGCTGCCGAAGTCCGCGGGGAACTTCGAGCTGTACTTGATGTACTCCCCCGCGATCAGCCGCGTGGTCAGCCGGCGCCCGCCCGACTCGAACCCGATCATCGCCTCGGCCGCGCGCAGCGAGCCCGCCGGATCGGTCCCTGCCGTTCCGGCTGTTCCCCGTCCCCTCGGTGCCGCGCGTCATGATCCGGACCGGGGTGCCCGGCACCATCATCCGAGCCGCGTCGGACAGCGTCTTGGCCGGGACCAGGAGCGTGGTGCTGGTCCCGGGGCGGGCGGGATGCCAGCCCAGCTCCCGGATGGCCAGCCGGTACCGGTCGGTGGCCACCAGCGTGATCATGTCGCCCTCGATCTCGACGTTCACCCCCGTGATGACGGGCAGCGTGTCGTCGCGGCTGGCCGCCGGGGTGACCTGGCCGATCGCGGTGGCGAATACGCCGCCGTCGACGGTGCCGGCCAGCCTCGGCAGCTCGGGCAGCCGAGGGTACTCGCCGATGGGCAGCGTGACCAGATTGAACGACGCGGGCCCGCAGGTCAGGGTCACGTCGTCCTTGTCGTCGACCTCGATCGGGTGCCCCGGCAGGCTACGGGTGATCTCGGCCAGCAGCCGCCCGGGTACCAGCACCGTTCCTGGCTCGGTCACGTCCGCGCCGATGCTGATCCGGGCCGAGACCTCGTAGTCGAAGCAGGACAAGGTGAGCCCGTCGGCCGCCGCCTGGAGCAGCAGCCCGGACAGCACCGGGATCACGGGCCGGGACGGCAGCGAGCGGGCTATCCAGGCGACCGCCTCAGCGAGCGCATCGCGCTCCACCACGAACCGCATCCCTGCCGCCTCCATCCCGGGTAAGCCGTGAGCCTTCATACGCATATTCGCATGAGGCACTGACATTCCCTGGCGTTCGGCGAAGTCAGGCGATCTGGGACCGGCGCGGCGGGCTAGGTGGCCAGGCCGGGGGGCGCGGCGTCCAGCGTGGCCTGGATCGCCTTGACCAGGGCGCGCGCCGAGTCCGCGGTGAGCTCCACCGCGACCCGCGCCGAAGGCCCGGCGCCCGGGTCGAGGAAGTCGATGTTGAGGGTGTGCTCGGCCGGGGCGTGCACCGGGTGGTCGAAGTACACGCTCGCGTCGGTCACGCTGAACCAGCCGGCCGGGCCCTTCCCGCTGCCGGTGATCGAGACCTTCTCCGTCAGGTACGTGCACATCGTGGCTCCTCTCGGTTTCCGACCATAACAGGTACGCCTCGGCGGGCCGGAGACAGGGCGGAATGAAAGACTTCTGGCATGACTTACGTAGCCGCTGATGACCGTTACAGCAAGACCCCCTACCGTCGCTGCGGGCGCAGCGGTGTGCTGCTGCCCGAGATTTCACTCGGGCTGTGGCAGAACTTCGGGGACGGCAAGCCGATCGAGAACCAGCGCGCGATCGTCCGCCGGGCGTTCGACCTGGGCGTCACGCACTTCGATCTGGCCAATAACTACGGACCTCCATACGGTTCGGCCGAAATCAACTTCGGCAGGATCATGCGGGAGGACCTGCGGCCCTACCGCGACGAACTGATCATCTCGACCAAGGCCGGCTACGACATGTGGCCGGGCCCGTACGGCGAATGGGGCTCCCGCAAGTACCTGCTGGCCAGCCTGGATCAGTCGCTGCGCCGGCTGGGCCTGGAGTACGTCGACATCTTCTACTCGCACCGCTTCGACCCGGACACGCCGCTCGAGGAGACGATGGGCGCGCTGGACACCGCCGTCCGGTCGGGCAAGGCGCTGTACGCGGGCATTTCTTCGTATTCGGCCGAACGGACCATGGAGGCACTGACCCTGCTCCGTCAGATGGGCATCCGGTTGCTGATCCATCAGCCGTCGTACTCGATGCTGAACCGCTGGATCGAGGGCGGGCTGCTGGAGGTGCTCGGCCGCGAGGGCGTGGGCTGCATCGCGTTCTCGCCGCTGGCCCAGGGCGTGCTGACCGGCAAGTACCTCAACGGCGTGCCGGCCGGCTCGCGGGCCAGCATGAACGGCTCGCTGTCGTCCGGCCAGATCTCGTCGGCCACGCTCACGCACGTCCGCGCGCTGAACGAGATCGCCAGGTCACGGGGCCAGACGCTGGCCCAGATGGCGCTAGCCTGGGTGCTGCGCGACCAGCGGGTGACCTCGGCCCTGATCGGCGCGAGCAGCGTGGCCCAGCTTGAGGAAAACCTGGCCGCCGCCGCCCACACCGACTTCACCGCCGACGAGCTAGCCGCCATCGACCGCGATGCGGTGGAGGCCGGCATCAACATCTGGGCCGCCTCCAGCGCCACTTGAGCGTCCGCGGCCGTCGCCGCAACGAAGTGAAACCCGGGTTTCACCGCGTTCTAGCGCAGTGAAACCCGGGTTTCATTCACATTCGGGCACTTTTGGGCGCGGGGGCGGGGCGGAGAGGCGAGGCGGGGAGGCGGGGCAAGGAGGGGGCTAGGAGGGACGGGGGCTGGGAGAGGCGGGGGCTGGGAGAGGCGGGGGCTAGGAGAGGTAGCGGTTGAACCAGGTGAAGATGCGCTGCCAGCCGTCCATCGCGGCTTCGGGGCGGTAGGCGGGACGGTTCACCGAGAAGAACGCGTGCCCGGCGCCCTCGTAGGAGTGGAACTCGTACGTCTTGCCCTGGGCCTTGAGTTCCTGCTCGAGCTCGTCCACCTGCTCCGGCGACGGGTACTGGTCGTCCGCGCCGAACAGGCCGAGCAGCGGGCAGGACAGGTCCTTGATCAGGTGCTTGATCGGGCCGACCTTCAGGGGCATGCCCTCCGGCGGGCTTCCGACGACGAATGCGCCGTAGCAGTCCACGGCCGCGTCGAGCGGCAGGCTGACCGCGGCCAGGACCGACTGGCGGCCGCCGGAGCAATAGCCGATCACGCCGACCTTGCCGTTGGCGGAGGTCATGCCGCGCAGGTAGGCGGCCGCGGCGGCTACGTCGCCGATCAGCCGGGGGTCCGGCACGCCGCCCTGGGCGCGGGCCGCCGCCGCGGCGTCGTCCGGGCTCGCTCCGGGGGCGTCGCGGTGGTAGAGGTTCGGCATGATCGCGTTGTAGCCGTGCACGGCGAACGTCCGCGCGATCTCCTTGGTGGGCGCGTCGTAGCCGGGCATGTGATGGATCACCACCACGCCGCCGTACGGTCCCTGGCTCATCGGCCGGGCCAGGTAGGCCTCGACCTCGTCTCCGCCGTCGCCGCGGATGGTAATGGTCTCGGCCAGCATGGCGTCGTACATCGCGCTCCCCTTCAGATCGTTAGCGGCGCTAAGATGGCGTCCCGGTCAGCCGGGCAGGCAGACCAGGGTCAGGAAGAAGTTGTCGATCTGCCGGATCGCGTCGATGAAGTGCTCGAAGTCGACCGGCTTGCTGACGAACGCGTTGGCGTGCAGCGAGTAGCTGCGGACGATGTCCTCCTCGGCGCTCGACGTGGTCAGCATGATCACCGGGATGACGAGCAGGTCGGGATCTTGCTTCAGCTCGGCGAGCACCTCCAGGCCGCTGCGGCGGGGCAGGTTGACGTCGAGCAGGATCAGCCCGGGACGCGGGGCGTCGGCGTACGGGCCCTCCCGACGCAGGAACTGCAGGGCCTGCTCGCCGTCGGAAACGACGTGGAGGCGATTACGGATCTTGTAATACTCGAAGGCTTCCCTGGTCATGAGGACGTCACCCTCGTCGTCCTCCACCAGGAGCACATCAATCACCCTGGAATCACCGCAATCCGTCATCGGTTTCCTCGTCCTGTCGGTCTTCGGGCTCCGCGGCCGGGTCGGCGACCAGGACAAGCGCAGCGGCGCTCCGATTGTCCGCGTCCTCGATCGGATCCTCAAGCTCGGGGGTCATCGTTTCCTGCGGCATCGGCAGGGTGAAGCAGAACCGCGTGCCGCCGGTGAACGTGGTGTCGAGCCAGATCCGGCCGCCAAAGTACTCGATGATCTTGCGGGTCATGGACAGGCCGATGCCGGTACCCGCGTAGGCGGTCCGCTCGTGCAGCCGCTGGAAGATCACGAAGATGCGCTCGGAGTATTCCGGCTCGATCCCGATCCCGTTGTCGCTGAAGGAGAACAGCCAGAACGGCTCATCACGGCTGACCGTGACCACGACCCGCGGCGCCTTTCCGCCGCTGAACTTCAGCGCATTGCTGAGCAGGTTCTGGAACACCGCGATGAGCAGCGGCAACTCGGCCAGCACCAGCGGCAGGTGGCCGGTCTCGATGGTAGCGCCGGTCTCCTCGATCTGCTCGGCCAGGTTGGCCCGGGCCTGGGTGAGCGCCGCGTCGCTGGAGATCAGGGCCGGCTCGCGGTCGGACCGGCCGACCCGGCTGTAGGCGAGCAGGTCGTTGATCAGCGCCTGCATGCGCTTGGCCCCGTCCACCGCGAACTCGATGTACTGGTCGGCCCGGGCGTCCAGCTTCCCGGCATACCGCCGTTGCAGCAGCTGGGTGAAGCTCGCTACCTTGCGCAGCGGCTCCTGCAGGTCGTGCGACGCGACGTAGGCGAACTGCTCGAGCTCGGAGTTGGAGCGCTGGAGTTCGGTCGCGTGGGCCTGCAGGACCGTGTTGTTCTCCTGAGTGGCGGCCAGTTCCAGCAAGATGCGCTCGCGCATGGTGTTCACGTCGGCGGCCAGATGGGTCACCTCCCGCGGGCCGCGCACGGTGACCTCGTGGTCGAAGTCACCGCCTGCCACCTGGCGGACCTGGCCCGCCAGCCGGTGCAGCGGCCTGATCGCGGTGGCCCGCAGGCCCAGCGCGAGCAGCGCGACGATGAGCGCCAGGCCGATCGCGACCGCGATGAACACCGCGTCCAGGCTGGTGCCGGCGTCGTTCAAGATGGCCAGCGCGCCGCTCCGGGCGCTGGTCACGTCGGCCTGGAGGACGGCCACTTTGGCCCGCAGCGCGTCGAAGTCCGTCTTGCCGGTGGTGATGTCCGGGCTGACTACGGGTTTCCCGGTGCGGCCGACCTGGGCGATGGTGGGTTGCGCGTAGCGGGTGCGCCAGGCGTCCGCCTGGCCGGTCACGCTGTTGAGGTCGCTGGTCGTCTTGGCCGGCAGCTGGCTGGCGAACTTGCGCAGGCTGTTGATCGCGGTCTGCTCCGCGGCCACCCCGTCGGTGTAGGGGGTCAGGAAGCTCTGCTGGGCGCTGAGCGCGTAACCGCGGACGCCGGTCTCCTGGTTGACCAGCGCGTTGTCCAGCTGCTGAGTCGCCAGCGTGGCGGGGTCGATGACGTTGATCACCCGGTTGCGGGCGTCGTGGAGGCTGACCAGGGCGATCCCGCCCGCGACCACGGCCCCCACCGAGAAGAGCAGCAGGACCAGCACGGCGACGCCCACGATGCGGCTGAGCGGCCAGCGCCGCCCCGCATCGTCTTGGGTCGCCCCGCTCACCGGTCCGGCCCGCTCATCGGTCAGGGGAGTAGCCGAGCGCGAGGATGGCCAGGTCATCGTCGAGGTCTTTGCCGTTCAGCGCGCGGACGTGCTCGATCACCCGGTCCAGCAGCACGCCGTCGGCGCGCGTGCCGGCGGTGCCCGCCTCGCCGTTGCCTTCGGCCCGTAGCGCCGCCCGGATCAGGTCCATCAGGCCTTCGCTGCCGAGCCGCTCGGAGCCCTTCCCGATCCGGCCTTCGATCAGCCCGTCGGTGTACAGCAGCACCGACCAGCTGCCGTCGAGCCCGACCTGGGTACCCGGCCAGTGCTCGACCCGGCCCAGGCCCAGCGGCGGCGACGTCGGGGTCTGCAGCTCCAGCACGCTGCCGCGGGTGACCAGCAGCGGCGGCAGGTGCCCCGCCATCCGCACCCAGCCGGCGCTCCGGTCGGGGGCCACCGACATCATGCACATAGTGGCGAACATCGTGTCGTCCTGCCGCTCGTGCTCGAGCAGCTGGTTGAGGGTGGCCAGGATCTCGTCGGCGGGCCGGCCGGCCAGCACCAGCGTGCGCCAGGCCACCCGCAGGCAGACGCCGAGGGCGGCCTCGGCCGGGCCGCGCCCGCAGACGTCGCCGATCAGGGCGTGAACCCAGCCGTCGGCCGCCTCGACCACGTCGTAGAAGTCCCCGCCGAGCAGGTGCTGCTGCCCGCCGGCCAGGCAGCGCGCCGACACGGTCAGCCGCGGGTCGGCCAGCAGCGGCGAGGGCAGCAGGCCGCGCTCCAGGCGCGCGTTCTCCTGAGCCTGAACCTGGGCCACGCGCAGTTCCCGCTGGGCTTCCTCGGCCCGGCGCCGCTCGACCGCGTAGCGGATCACGCGGTGCAGCATGTGCCCGGCGACCTCGCCCTTGACCAGGTAATCCTGGGCTCCCGCCCGGACCGCCTGCTCGCCCAGGTGCTCGTTCGCCTCGCCGGTCAGCACGACGATGGCCGCCTCCGGCTCGACCCGTAGCAGCTGCCGCAGTCCCTGCAGGCCGCGAGAGTCCGGCAGGCCGAGGTCGAGCAGCACGCACGCGGCCTGGGAGACCAGGGTCGTGGCCTGGCCCAGGGATCGCGCGCGCAGCAGGACGACCGGAGCGCCCACTTCTCTCAGCAGTTCCTGCACGAGCAGGGCGTCGCCGTCGTCGTCCTCGACGAGCAGGACGGGCGCCTGGTCGCGGCCGGTTGCCGCGGCCGCGGTGTCGAGCTCAGCGTTACTTGTCATCGGAACCCTACGTCGGGGGTAGCTGCCGTCACGCACGTCGGATACCCAATATTCGCGGACATACCATCATGCCGCCTGCCGTCTGCCCGTGAGACGCCCCGGCTCTGCCGGGTCCGGCGCAACCTGGCGGTGACGGCACACGATCCGCGCATCCTGTCAGCCCGGTGCACATATCCCCCCTTAAACGTACAAATCGTCGGCCGAGTCAACATATTTCGCCTTTCAACAGCACAACTTGGTCAAGCCACTGGCCAAAGGTCGTCGCGCAGAGCTATGAACGTTTTGTCCAGTACCGACCGTAATCCGACATGACCACAAGTTGAGGGGACGATCACACGGTGCATAGTCCAAGATCGAGGGTCCTTCTGCGCATCTTCAGCGGTGCCGCGCTCCTGCTCGGCGTCGGCGCCATGACCGGAGTGCCAGCCCACGCCGCCCAGTCGGCGAACGTGTCGGCCAGTTCCACCTCCAGCTCCGCCCCGGCCAAGGGTGAATTGGACTGCAACGGCGACAGCACCGTGCAGAAGGAAGTGCGGGCGAATCTGTGCACCGACATCAGCGGTGCCATCAAGGGCGCCTGGGGCGGCAAGTACTACGACAACGGCAAGTACATCGGCCACGACGAGCCCGACACCACCTTCCTGTCCAACGCCCCCGGGTCCGGCGGCAACGTGACCTGGACGGAGACCCTGGGCCGCGACCCGAGGGGAACGCCCGGCAATTCGCACCCGGGAAGGGACCTCTCGAAGTGGTTCGAGCTCAGCCCCGCGCCGTGGTTCTCCATGGCGCTGTGCGACCCTAACTCCTACCCCGGGACGGCCTGCACGCCGAATTCGGACTCCAACGCGCCGACCTGCGCGGGCGTCAACTGCGGGCCCACGACCCAGGGCGGCGGCTCGGCGTTCATGGAGATGCAGCTGTACCCGCCGGGCAACGCGCCCTTCGCGGACAGCGAGAGCTGTGACGCCACGCACTGGTGCGCCGCGCTGAACATCGACAGCTACTCGGGCACCCCCACCGCAAACGCCAACCCGGCCTGCACGGAGCCGGTCAACTTCGCCTTCATCCAGAAGAACGGCACACCGACCGGACCCCCGTCGCCGCAGTTCGCCAACCTCAACACCTTCGTGCCCAACGGCAACACGCTGCTCATGAACCCCGGCGACACGATCAGCACTCACATGTTCGACGCGCCCGCACCGGGAGGTGGCCACGCATTCGAGGTGGTCATCAACGACCTCACGACGCATCAGACCGGGTACATGCAGGCGTCGGCGACCAACGGCTTCATGACCACCTCGGCCAGCAACTGCGCGGGCAACCCGTTCAACTTCGAGCCCGAGTACAACACCGCCGCCAAGGGCAACATCATCCCCTGGGCGGCGCTCGCGACCAACATCAGCACCGAGTTCGAGACCGGTCACTTCGAGGCGTGCACCTCGCTCTCCGAGCCGATCAACAACCCCTTCGACGGGAACGACACGGGCGGGACATTCAACCAGTGCAACGGCCCGTACGAGAATGCCGCCCCCGCGGACAGCACCACCGCCGAGACCGGCGATGCGGTGTGCTACGCCCAAGGCGATACCCATCCGAACTATGACGGTGAGGGCAGCTCTACCGCACCGGTCCAGGTTTCCCACTGCCAGGACAACGTCTTCCAGAACGGCGACCTGGACTTCGACGGCACCCCGTACTGGAAGGAATGGCCCACCGGCCTGCTGACGAACCTCTATCCGTCCAGTTTCCTGGAACGGTTCCCCACCTCGAACGGTCGGCAGTACAAGCAGTTCTTCTTCCAGACCGACGTGGCGCTGAGCGAGTCGACCTGTACACCCACCACCCTGTCCGGCTGCACGGTGCCGCCGCAGGGACCGGGCGGGTTCTACCCCTACTGGACCAAGTTCCAGGTCGGCCCCGCCTTCTGCGCGTTCGAGTTCGGCAACGTGTCCGGATTCGGCCTCCTGAACACCTACGGCAAGGACGCGCAGTACGGGACCAACCAGTTCCCGACGCTCGGGTACCCCGAGTTCATAGGCCCGGTACACAACAACACCTGTGCGCGGCGCTCTTAGTAGCTTCTGAGCCGCCAGCATCTGACGGGTGCCCGGCCGCCGGCTTCGGCGGCCGGGCACCCGTTCGCTTGTGCGTCCTCAGACGGCCTGCGGGAAGCTGAACACGCGGTGCGGGTCGTAAGCCGCCTTGACCTGCGTGAGCCGGGTGTAGTTGGCGCCGTAGTAGGCCTGCCGCCAGGTGGCCAGGTTGGGGTCGATGTAGTTCTGGTAGGCCTGGCCGCTGGCGTAGGGGCGCATCGACTGCCAGAAGGACTGCTGCCACGCGTGCTGGCGCGCCACCGCGGCGGATGCCGAGCCGACCGGCCACGTGGTGGTGTACTGGGCGTCGAAGAGTCCGTTGCGGTGGACGAACGCGGTCGCGCCGGGCGCGACCCGGTTGATCGCGCCGCCGAGCGCGTCGAGCGCGATCCCGCCCGACGCGCCGGGCGCGCCGGCCACCTTCTGGAAGTTCTCCACCCCGGCCAGCAGGGTGCCGATCCCGTGGCTGCTCAGCGGCTTGGTGAAGAAGTCGGACTTGGCGTACTCCGAGGCCCGGGAGAGCTGGCCCCCGGAGGTCTGAGTCGGCAGGTGGCATTCGTTCACGGTCAGGCTCGCGCAGCCCGCCTCGACCAGCATCGCGTGCAGCCAGGTGGTGCTCTCCAGGAACGGCGAGGACGGATGGGAGCCGACCGCGGCGTACAGCTTCTCCAGCTGGGCCGCGGCCCCGCTCACCGAGCCCAGGTAGGTCCCGCCGACCTGGATGGACGGCACCGAGCCGCCGGGCGCCGCGGCCAGGTGCAGGTTCGACCAGAGCTGATCCGGGGCGTGCGGCGCCCAGGACTGCCAGCCCGCGATGACCCGCGCGGCCTGCGACCACGGCCAGGGCAGGAAGAACAGGCAGATGGCCCCGGCCGGGTGGGTGGTGAAGGTGAACGAGGTCACCACGCCGAAGTTGCCGCCGCCGCCACCCCGGCAGGCCCAGAACAGGTCGGAGTTGGTTTTCGCGTTCGCGGTGCGGATCTGGCCGTCGGCCGTGACGATCTGCATGGACGTCACGTTGTCGCAGGTCAGTCCGTAGGCCCGGCCCACCACGCCGATACCGCCGCCCAGGGTCAGGCCGGAGATGCCGACCGTCGGGCAGGAGCCGCCGGGCACCGCGCGGCCGTGCGCCGCGAGCCCGTTGTAGAAGTCGATCAGCCGGGTACCCGCGCCCACGGTGGCGGTGCTGCCGCTGACGTTCACCCCGGCCATCCGGGTCACGTCGACGATCAGGCCGCTGGTTGACGACCAGCCGGCGTAGCTGTGCCCGCCGCACCGGGCGGCCACCGGGATCCCGTACTTGCGGACGAAGGCCAGGCTGGTCGCCACGTCGTGCGAGTTGCGGCAGTACGCGATCCCGGCCGGGCGCAGCGAGTCGAAGCGCGGGTCGAACAGTTCCTTCGCCGTGGTGTAGGCGGCCTCCCCCGGCCGGACCAGCGGGCCGGACAGGTCTCGGGCCAGCGCGGTCCAGTCGGCCGAGGTCGGGGGGCCGGAGGCCGCGCCGGCCCGCGCGGACATGGGCGCGCCGCCGGTCGAGGGCAGGCTGGCCGGGGCCGTGCTGGCGCCCGCCGTGCTGCCGCCCGCCGCGGGCGCGCTGCCGTTCCCGCTGCACGCCGAGAGCAACGAGGCGCCGCCGGCCGCGGCGGCGAACCGGAGGAACGTGCGCCGTCCCGGAGAGCCGGTATCCGGGTGGCTACCCGGGTCTTGGCCTTCGTGCCCGGCCTCGGCCATCGCGGCCCGCCTTCCGTTCGCCATCCTGAATCGTGACACTCCCAGTGTGAGCGTTCGCCGGTAAAGACGCCGCAGGGCGGCCGGCAGTTGGGCCGCCGGCGCGTCGGCCAGCGCCGCTACGCCGTGGGCGAATCTTTCCCTGCCGATATTGACTTGCCTGATCCGGTACGCGGCAATATTGTTGAGCTACTCAACTATTGAGGAACTCAGGCAATGGATGGAGGTGAGCATGGATGGATGAGCCGCTCGGCATCGCCACGACCCTGGACGCCGAACCGGTCCCGCACGCGACGCCGCTGGTCACAGGGATGGCCCCCGACGTCGACGACGACGATCTGAACCAGCAGATCACGGACACCATGGGTGAGCTCTTCAGGCATGCTCACGACATGGGTCAGGTCATCGCGGCCGAATTCGGGCTGACGGTGAGCGACACCAAGGCCCTGATCATGCTCGAAACGCCCATGACGATGAAGGATCTCGGGCTGCGGATGGGCTGTGACCCCTCCTTTGTCACCTCGGTCGCGGACGCGCTGGAGAAGCACGGCCTGGCCCGCCGGGAACCCTCCCTCCGGGACCGGCGGAGCAAGAACATCGTGCTCACCCCGGAAGGCGTGACGCTCAGGGAGCGGCTCTATACCGAACTCTCGGCCCGGGCGCCGTGGTGCACCACGCTGGACGTCAGCGAACGGCGGTGCCTGCTCTGGCTAATGCGGAAGATGCTCAGATCGCGGGGCGGGAGGTGATGGTATCACAACCGCGGCGGCTGCCTCGTCATGACCGATGACAACTCAGCCGCACGGTCGTCGAACGGGTGACGACCACACGGGAAGGAAGACACGTTACGGGGGCTGACAGCGCGGTCCGTTCGGCCAAAAAGGGGTCTTAACAAAACAAGCACTGCGCGTGACCATGACACCTGACCGGTCACGGCGTTAGTTCAGTGCGCCCAAGCTTAGGGAGATCAACCTTGTCCGCCACACCACCAGACATCGGGCAGCAGGCCGCCCTCAACGGCGCCGCAGCCCGGGAGGTCAGTATCGCGGCGGCGTCAAACGCCACCGCGACGCCAAGCCAAGGCGCCCCGACGCGGCGGCTGGGCCTAGCCCTCGCGGTCATCGCGACGGCCCAGCTCATGGTCGTGCTCGACGCGACCATCGTGAACGTCGCCCTGCCGCACATCCAGACCGCGCTCCACTTCTCTGGCACCAACCTGGAATGGGTCGTCAACGCGTACGCGCTGGCGTTCGGCGGGCTGCTGCTGCTCGGCGGAAGATCCGGCGACCTACTGGGGCGCCGCCGGATCTTCATCTTCGGCATCCTGCTGTTCACGCTGGCCTCGCTGCTCGGCGGGTTCGCCACCAGCCAGGCCTGGCTGCTCGGCGCGCGCGTGGTGCAGGGCATCGGCGGCGCGTTCGCGGCGCCCACCGCGCTGTCGCTGATCGCGGTCACCTTCCCCGCGGGGCCGCCGCGCAACCGGGCCATGGGCGTATACGCGGCCATGAGCGTGGCCGGGGGCGCGGTCGGCCTGATCGCCGGCGGGCTGCTGGTGCAGTACCTCAGCTGGCGCTGGGTGTTTTGGGTCAACGTGCCGATCGGCCTGCTGGTCGCGTTCCTCGCGACGCGAGTGCTGCCCGAGTCCGAGCGGCGCCGGGGTCGCTTTGACCTGCCTGGCGCGATCACCGGCAGCCTCGGCCTGGTCCTGCTCGTCTACGGGCTGTCCAGCGCCGGGACCACGCCCAACGGCATCTCGCACTGGGGCGACACCAAGGTGATCGTGTCGCTGGTGGCCTCCGTGGTACTGCTCATCGCGTTCGGATTCATCGAGGTCCGGAGCAAGCACGCGCTGGTGCCGATGCGGGTGCTGCGCAGCCGCGACCGGACCGGCGCCTACCTGATCAGCTTGTGCGTGGGCACCGCGCTGTTCGGCATGTTCTTCTTCCTCACCATCTTCGTGCAGGAGGTGTGGGGGTACAGCGCGCTGAAGACCGGCATCGCCTACCTGCCGATGGTCACGATGATCATGGTGGCGTCCGGCGTGGCGTCGCAGCTGGTGGCCCGGATCGGCGCCCGGCCGCTGATGCTGGCGGGCAGCGCGATCGTCACCGGCGGGATGTTCTGGCTGTCCCGGATCACCGAGCACAGCCACTACGCCTCCGGGCTGCTCGGGCCCATGCTGGTGACGGCGTTCGGCTTGGGGCTGGTCTTCGTGCCGATGTCGCTGGTCGCACTGGCCAAGGTGGCCAACAACGACACGGGCGTGGCGTCTTCGCTGCTGAATACGGGCCAGCAGGTCGGCGGGTCGATCGGGCTCGCGATTCTCGGCACGGTGGCGTGGAGCGCGGTGGCGAACAGCATCCACGCGCAGGCCAGCCGCGGCGGCCGCGGCGGCCAAGCACGCGGTGCACCTGTCGCCGGCCCAGCAGGCCGCGGCGGCGAAGGCGATCACCGACCACGCGTACTCGGTCGGCTTCGCCAAGGGGTACCTGGTCTCGGCCGGGATCGCGCTGCTCGCGCTGATCATCACGGTGATCACGATCAGGCTCAAGCGAGAGGATCTGGCCGGCGTGAACCCGATGGCGGCGCCCACCGACTGATCGCTTGGATTTTCCGGCGGTTTTACGGGACCAGGCCCCGCGGTATCGTGCCGCGGGGCCTGGCCCTTTAGCATCGTGTGTCATGGCGCCAGGACTGCTGTTCGTGTACACCGATGTCGGGGACGGCCCGGTGGCCGAGGCCGAGTACCACGACTGGTACGACCACGAGCACGGGCCGGCCCGGCTCCGGGTGCCGGGACTGGTCGCCGCGTACCGGTACCAGGCGCTGGACGAGGCCGTGCCGAGGTGGCTGGCGCTGTACGAGCTGGACAGCCCCGCGGTGCTGGACAGCGCGGAGTACAAGGCGGTAGTCGAGGGCGGCAGCGACCGGGACAAGTTCATCATGTCGCACCTGGGCACCCTGGACCGGCGGATATACACCCAGCTCAGCGACGATGGCCTGGGCGCCGGGGGCCCGGCGCCGGTGATCCTGGCGGTGGCCAACTCGGTGCCGCCGCGGATGGAAGCCGACATGGCCGCGTGGTACGAGCAGGAGCACATCCCGATGCTGCTGGACGTGCCCGGCTGGCAGCGGATCCGCAGGTTCCGGCTGACCGGTCCGCCACCCCTGGGCGACGGACTCGGCTTCCTCTCGCTGCACGAGCTGGCCGGCCCCGCGGTGCTCTCCGAACCCGGCTACCGGGCCGCAGTCAGCACGCCGTGGCGGGACCGGGTCGTGGCCGGCGCGCTGAGCCGGGAACGCCGCGTCCTCAGTTTCCGCAACTCTCTCTGAACCTCTGGCGTATCTAGATCGTCTCCCTGCTGAATCTCTGGCGTGCCAGACTTGCCGCGTGTCAACCTCCCCGGGCCGCGGCCCGCGACGGCGCGTGGTGATCGGCGCGCTGCCCGTCGCCGTGGCCTCGGCGGCGGTGCTGGGTGCCGAGGGCTGTACCTCTTCTGCTTCCTCGGGCAGGACCCTGCGTTTCTTCACCGCCGATCAGGCGGCGGTGGTCGAGGCGGCGACGGCGCGGATTGCGCCCGGGCCTGCTGATGACCCGGCCGAAGCCGGCCACCCGGGAGCGCGCGAGGCCGACGTGACCGGCTACATCGACTCGATGCTGGGCGCGCTCGGTTCGCTCGACGACGCTGCGCCGTTGGTTTTCGCGGGCGGTCCGTGGAGTAACCGGCACACGTCCGGTCCCGACCTCATGGCGCGCTACCTCCCGCTCGACCCGGTGGGCCGCATCGCCTGGCGCCGCCGGCTGACGGGCTGGCAGCAGGAGTACCGGCAGGGCATCGCGACCCTGGACAAGCTGGCCGGGGGCGACTTCACCAAGGCCAGCCGCACGAAACAGGACAAGATCCTGGTCATGTCGGCGTTGAGCGACGTTTATGTCGCTGCTGTTCGAGCACACGATCGAGGGCCTGTACGCGGCGCCCGAATACGGCGGCAACCGGGACCTGGCCGGCTGGAAGGAGATCGGCTTCCCCGGCGACATCCAGCCGCGCGGCTACACCGCTGACGAGGTCTCCCGGTCGGACGGGCACGATCCGGTCGATAACACCGGCATCGTGGCCGACGTGCTCAAGCTCCTCGGCTCGCTGTAATGCGCAAGGCCGTGGTCATCGGGAGCGGGGCGGGCGGCTCGCTGGCCGCGATGGTGCTCGCGCAGGCCGGATGGCAGGTGGTGGTGTTCGAGAAGGGTCCCGACCACTTTTCCAACCTCGGCGGCGAGGGGCCGATCGGCACGGTCTTCGCCAACGACAGCCTGGCTATGATCGCGCGTAACCTCCCCGGCCCGGACCCGGAGGTTTTCCCGCGCACCTGGCGGCCGGTGGGCGTGTCGGCGACGCAGTACACCGGCAACGTCGACGAGCTGCCCCAGGTGGTCGGCGGCGGGACCATTCACTGGGACGCCAAGGTGCCCAGGTTCTGGGACCTGGACTTCCAGCAGCGGTCCGCGCTGGGTCCGGTGCCGGGCGCCGACGTGGCCGACTGGCCGTTCACCTATTCCGACATCGCGCCCTACTACGACGAGGTAGAGCAGCTCATCGGCGTGCAGGGCGACGTCACGGCGTTCCCCGACATCGTGCGCAAGCACGCCCCCCGCGCCGCGCAGTACCCGATGCCGCCAGGCCCCCAGATGCGCGCGTCGCTCGCGGTGGCCGCCGGCGCGGCCGCGGTCGGGATGCAGCCGTTCCCGTTCCCGATGGCAGCCAACTCGGTTCCCTATAACGACCAGCACGTGTGCAACAACTGCGGGTTCTGCAGCAACTTCGGCTGCCCGGTGGTGGCCCGGCCGTCGGCGCTGATCCCGCTGCGGCAGGCGCTGCGCACCGGCCGGGTGACGCTGGTGCCATCGACCATGGTCACGTCCGTGGTCTTGTCCGGCTCCGGCGCTGCGTCACGGGCGACGGGAGTGCGGTGGGTACGGATGACCGCGAGCGGGCCAGTGCGGGGCTTCGAGGACGCGGATGTCGTCGTGATGGCGGCGTCGGCCATCGAGACGGTGCGGCTCGCGCTGCTGTCCTCGTTCCCCGACGCGAGCGGGAAGCTGGGCCGGCGGCTGATGCTGCACGCGTTCATCGACGGCACCGCGATCTTCCTCGACGAGCGGATGCACGCCTATCGCGGGCGTTCGGTGACGCAGTGCGTGGAGGACGCCGTCGATCCGGATTTCCCCGGCGCCCGGGCCTTCGCCAAGGCGCACGGGCTGCCCTATCTGCGCGGCGGCCTGATGGAACTGGGCGGCAGCCAGGACCCGATCAGCGAGGCGCAGTCCTACCAGACCCTGCTCAGTCTGCTTGGCTCGGCCAGGCCGTTCGGGACGGAGTTCAAGCAGCTCATGCGGGCCTCGCTGCTGCGCGACCGGCTGGCGGGCTGCTCGTTCATCGGCCACGACCTGCCCTACCTGGACCACACGGTGACCCTCGATCCTTTCGTGCACGACGTCTTCGGCGTTCCGGTGGCCCGGATCACGTGGAGCGCCGGCCCGCACGAGCAGGTGGCCCAGCAGTTCTGGATCCCGCGGCTGAAGCAGGTGATGCTCATGGCCGGCGCCGGCGTGGCCCTGGCCGTGCCCGCCACGTTCAACAGCGGCGGCCTGCCGACCGGCAACCACATCATGGGCGGCATGATGATGGGGTCCGACCCTGCCTCGAGCGTCACTGACGCTTTTGGCCGCGTCCATGGCCTGGACAACGTGTACGTGGCCGACGGCTCGGTGTTCGTCACCTCCGGCGCGCACAACCCGACGAACACCCTGATGGCCGTGGCCCTGCGTAACATGCGCCACCTGGCCGGGACTGGCGGGCCCGCGACTGGGTAAGGAGGCCGGGCATCTACGTCACGAAAAGCAACGGAGTGACTCCGAAGAGCGATTAGCATGTGTATGTGATGGACGACAGGGCATGGCAGGTGCTGCGCGGCCTGGAGGCCTGGCAGATCACCGAGTTCCCGCGCCGTCCGCACGCCCGGCAGAACTCAGCTCCCGGTCAGGACCGCGCCGACCTGGGCACGACGCAGCGGCTGCAGGCGCTGGTGTCGGCGTTCCACTACGGGGAACCAGTGGCGTTCGGCTGGATGCGGGAGCACGCGGGCGGTCCGGTGCGAGTCCTCGCTGCCGGGCCTGCTCTTATGGGGGCTGCCGCGCCTTCCTGCGCGGGTGGGGCCGATGTGCTGACCTTCCCGGCCGGGGCCCGGGCGCAGCCGCTCCCGGCCGGGCAGATTCCGGACCTGCTGGCCCGGATGCCCTGCTGGATGCGGCTGGCCGGCATCACCGACGCGCTGCTCGCCGGGCGGGGCGACCCGGGACCGGTTAGCCGGGACGCCCGGCCCTCGCTCGAAGAGGGGCTGCTGTCCGCCTGGTCCGGGCCGTTTGCCTGGCTGGTGCTCGCGGAACCGGTCTCGGCGGGCGAGCTTCACGATCTGGCCGCCGAGGTGTCCCTGGCGCAGTTCAGTACGCAGCGTTCTGATGCTCCGCCGGCGCAACTGGCCGCGCAACGGCTGTCGGCCCGGCACGCCGAGCTACGCCAGGCCACGGCGACCGGTCTGTGGAAGGTCAGTGTCGCGGCTGGCGGCCCGTCACCTTCGGCCTCGGCTCAGATCGCTGGCTTGCTGTGCGCCTCAACCGACCTGGAGGGCCTGCCTTATGCCCTGGCCCCGGTACCCGGGTGCGCCGGGCTCGCGGAGAGCCTGCGCGTTCATGCAGAGCTGACTCAGAGCGCGCTGCTCCCCCGGGCCCGCGACGAACCGGATATCCCGGCCCCGGCCGTGCCGTTCTACGCCTCTTCCAGGCTGGTGGCCGCGCTGGCTCGGCCTCCGGCCCGGGAGCTGCCCGGGATCCGGTTGGTGCTGCGGCCCGACTTCGACGTCACCCCGGAGACGACGGTCATCGCGGGTGACGGCAGCGGGCCGCCGGTACCGGTGGGGACGGTGCTGGACTGGAACCGGGTACCTGCCGGGGAGCTGGCTATTCCGCAGGCGTCGCTGAACCGGCATGTCTTCGTCTGCGGCTCGACCGGGGCGGGGAAGTCCCAGACGGTCCGGGGCCTGCTGGAGGCGGCCACCGGGGCGGGGATCCCGTGGCTGGTGGTCGAGCCGGCCAAGGCGGAGTACCGGCTGATGGCCGCGCGGCTGACCGGCACGCCGGTGATCCGGATCCGGCCCGGCGAGCTCGGCGACCCGCCGGCCGGGATCAACCCGCTCGAGCCGGCGCCCGGCCCGGACGGGGCCCGGTTCCCGCTGCAGACCCACGCCGACCTGGTCCGGGCGCTGTTCCTGGCCGCATTCGAAGCCGACGAGCCGTTCCCCCAGGTCCTGGCCGCGGCCCTGACCCGGTGCTACGAGCACGCCGGCTGGGACCTGGTCACCGGCGAGCCCGCCACCCCCGGCCTGACGCCGGGCTACCCGGCACTGGAGGATCTGCAGGCGACCGCGCTGGACGTGGTCAACGAGATCGGGTACGGCCGGGAGATCACCGATAACGTCCGCGGGTTCGTCACGGTGCGGATCTCCAGCCTGCGCCAGGGCACCACCGGCCGGTTCCTGCAGGGCGGCCACCCGCTGGACTTCGGCGCGCTGCTGGCGGCCAACGTGGTGTTCGAGATCGAGGACACCGGCGATGACCGGGACAAGGCGTTCTTGATGGGCACCGTGCTGATCCGCCTGGCCGAGCACCTGCGGCTGCGGGCCGCGCGCCGAGGGCCCGGGCGCGCCGCGGCTGCGGCACCTGTCGGTGTTCGAAGAAGCCCACCGCCTGCTCCGCCAGCCCCGCGGCCCGGCCGCGGGCGCGGCCGTCGCACGCGGTGGAGATGTTCGCCGGGCTGCTCGCCGAGATCCGCGCCTACGGCGAGGGCCTGATCATCGCCGAGCAGATCCCCTCCAAGCTCGTCCCCGACGTGATCAAGAACACCGCGGTCAAGATCGTGCACCGGCTCCCGGCCGCCGATGACCGCGAGTCGGTCGGCGCGACGATGAACCTGACCGAGGAGCAGTCCGCCTACCTGGTCACGCTGGTCCCCGGCGAGGCCGCGGTGTTCACCGACGGGATGGACTACCCGCTGCTGACCCGGATGCCCGACGGCACCAGCCGCGAGACTCGCCGGGCCCCGCCCCGGCCGACATCTCCCGCGCCGCTGATCACCTCCCGCAGCCCCACGTGCGGACCCGACTGCCGACAATCGCCGTGCACGCTGCGGCAGGTCCGGGCCGCCCAGCGCGCCGCGATCGGCGACCCGCGGATCACCGTGTGGGCCGAACTGTCCGTGCTGGCCCACCTGACCGGCTGGCTCATGCCCATGCCCGGGCCCGGCCCTGGCCGCGGCGCTGGCCGCGATGACGTCCCGGCTCCGGGACTGCGCCCTGTCCCACGCGGTCGACGCCGCCGTCGCCTCCCGCATCCCGGTCATCTCCGCCGGGATCAGCGGCGCCGCGCTGGCCGTCCACGTCACCGGCGCCATGCGCGCCGCCCTGGATGACGGCCGCTGGCTGTGCGACCAGCAGGAACCCCAGTGGCTGGCCCCGCCCTACCGGTGGGCGCTGGTCCTGGACAGCCTTCAGGCCCACCATCGCCGCGACCCCGGCGCCGGGCCGCATCCTCGCACCGCCGAATGGGAGGCGGCATACTCCCGCGCCTTCCCCGGCCTGACCTGCGCCAGCCAGGTCGAGACGGTCCAGCGCTGGTATGACGCCGGCCAGCGCGACCACCAGCAGGTCCGCGCGGTCGGCTACGGCACCCGCCGAGCCAGCGCCATCGAGCAGGCCGTCGGCGCCCGCGCCGCCGACCAGGACTGGGAACAGCGCCTGGCCGACGCCCTCACGGCGTTCCGCGACTGCCGCTGGCCCCTGGATTACCTGCGGCCCGCCGCCGGAACCTGACCTCGCCCTCCATTTACCTGGCCGAGGCCGCGGACAGGGCCTGGAATGCCTCGAGCACACTATCCAAATGACGGAGCATGGCCTGCTCCGCGGCTTGCGGATCCTGCGCGATCAGTGCCGCCACGATCGCTTCGTGCTGCGGGAGCGAGACGCTCGCCCGGCCCGGGACGAGCGACAGCGAGAACGAGTGGCGTATCGTCTGGTCCCGCAGTTGACGAAGGACCCGGGCGCACGTCTTGTTGTCCGCGATCTCCTGGATCATCGCGTGTAGCTGTGCGTTCAGATCGCTATACCGCAGCGGGTCCGCGACCTTCACCGCCGCTCGCATGTCCTTGACGATCTTGCGCAGGGTGCGCTTCTGCTCGTGTGTCACCCGCCGGGCCGCCTGGGCGGCTTCGTAGCCCTCCAGCAGCCGGCGCACCTGAGTGATCTCGATCGCCTCGGCGAGGGAGATCTCTCGGACACGCGCTCCCCGATTGCGCTGGAACTCGACCAATCCGTCGGCGGACAGTTCCTGGAGCGCATTCCGCACGATAAATCGGGACGTGTTGAAGTCCTCACAGAGCTCGCTCTCCACGAGTCGCTGCCGCGGCGCATAATCGCCCCGGATGATGGCGGCGCGCAGCGCCGCCACGACCGCGACCTGCGGCTCAGGCGCGATTTCGCTCATGTTTCGGTCCTCGCCGGCCCGGAGTTGGAAAGCAGCCCGTCACGATGTCCTGTTAACGATACTGCCGGCAGCATGTTCCGCGTGGTCCGGCGCTGGCAGCCTCGTGAACCTCACCGGGCCCCCGGCTTACCGCTAGCAGGTACAGGGATTGGCCGCCTGCCGGGACGACGAAGCCGCGCCAGTGCGTCATCGTGGGCGGTAGCAGCCCGATCCGGCCACTCCGTGGCAGAACACGTTGATAGGGATGTAGTCACATGTCGGTATCCCTGATCCAGTCAGTGGTAAGCCTGCCCCAATCCCCCTTCCCGCCCTTGGCCGTCGGCTTCTTCGGCCTCGGGACGGGATGACTGCTCTGACCGCTCTGGTGCGGGCAGGCCTGCGCGAGGCCGGAGGGTAGCGATGCGCTTCGCCGACGTGGTAGCGGCCGCTGGCGCCCAGGCCGGCGCCGAGGTGGTCCCCGCCAGGGGCCAGATGGCGACGACTCTGGGGTTCCACATCATCTTGGCCAGCCTGGGGATCGCCCTGCCGACGATCGTGCTGCTGGCCGAGTTCATCGGCCTGCGCGGGCGTGACGACGTGGCCATGACGCTGGCGCGGCGCTGGTCGCAGGCGATGGGGGTGCTGGTCGCCGTCGGGGCGGTGACCGGCACGGTGTTGTCGTTCGAGATGGGCCTGCTGTGGCCGGGGCTGATGCGCCAGTACGGGGCGGTGCTGGGGTTCCCGTTCGGGGTGGAGGGCATCTTCTTCTTCCTGGAGGCCATCTTCACCGCGATCTACCTGTACGGCTGGCGGCGGCTGCCGGGCTGGGCTCACTGGTGGACGGGCGTGCCGATCGCGCTGAGCGGCATCTTCGGGGCGATGTCGGTGATCGCGGTCAACTCGTGGATGAACCAGCCCGGCGGGTTCACCCAGAGTGGCGGCCGGATCACCTCGGTCAACGTGTGGCAGGTGTACTTTAACCACGCGGCGATCTATGAAATGCCGCACATGATCCTGGCCGCCTACATGGTCAGCGGGTTCACCGTCGCCGGGGTGTACGCGGCGGGCATCTTGCGCGGGCGGCGGGACCGCTACCACTACACCGGGTTCGCCCTGGGATTCGTCCCGGCCGCGGTGCTGACCCCGTTCCAGATCTTCGTCGGCGACACCGCGGCCCGGGCCATCGCGCACGACCAGCCGGTTAAGTTCGCGGCCATGGAGTACGTCGCGCAGACTTCCCGGCACGTCCCGGAGTGGCTGGCCGGGGTGTATGTCAACGGCCACATTTATGCGGGACTGAAGATCCCGGACATGGATTCGCTGCTGGTCGGGTTCGGCCCCGGCACGCAGGTTACCGGCTGGGACAGCGTGCCGCCCGCCGACCGGCCACCGGTGGTGTGGCTGATCCACCTGTGCTTCGACGCCATGGTCGGTCTGGGGTTCCTGCTGCTGCTGGCCGGGCTGTGGGCGCTGTACGCGTGGTGGCGGCACCGCCGGCTGCCGTCGCAGCGACTGTTCTGGCTGCTCGGCGCCGTCAGCGGCCTGGCCGCGATCGTAGCCATGGAGTGCGGCTGGGTGGTCACCGAGGTGGGCCGCCAGCCGTGGGTGGTCTACCAGTTGCTGACCACCGCAGACGCTGCCACCACAAACGGCGGCGTCATCGCCAGCTTGACCTTCGTCATCGTCTTGTACGCGGTGCTCGGCGTCGCGACGATCGCCATCCTGCGGATCCTGTCCTGGCGCTGGCGGCGCGGCGCCGGTGAGCCCGAGGTTCCTTACGGGCCGCCGCCTGCGCTGCAGGACCAGTCACTCGGCGGGACCGGATCGTGATCGCGGCCGCGGTCGGGGGCATCTTGCTGGCCTCGATCACCTTGTACGCGGTCCTGGGCGGGGCCGACTTCGGCGGCGGCCTGTGGGATCTGCTGGCCGGCGGCGACCGGCGCGGGCGCGCGCCGCGGGCGCTGATCGATGAGTCGATCACCCCGGTGTGGGAGGCCAACCACGTCTGGCTCGTCTTCGACCTGGTCATCTTCTGGACCGCGTTCCCGCACGCGTTCGCCTCGGTGATGACGGTGGCCGCGCTGCCGCTGTGGCTGGCGCTGGCCGGGATCGTGCTGCGCGGCGCGGGCTTCGCCTTCCGCAAGGAAGTCTCCGGGCTCGGCGCGCAGCGCGCGTTCGGCGCGATCTTCGCCTTCTCCTCGGTGCTGACCCCGTTCTTCATGGGCACGGTGATCGGCGCCATCGCCACCGGACAGGTACCCGCCGACGCCAGCCACGCCAGCCTGGCCGCTTGGACCAGCGCGACGTCGCTGCTGATCGGATGCGTGTTCACCGGCGCCTGCGGCTACCTCGCAGCCGTCTACCTGGTCGGCGAGGCCGCCCGCCGAGGCGACGGCCGAATGCAGGCCTACTTCACCCGCCGCGCCCAGGCCGCCGGGATCGTGACCGGTGCGCTGTCGCTAGCCACCCTGGCCGAGCTGCACAGCTCGAATGCGGTACTGTTCGACCGCCTCACGGGGCGGGCGCTGCCGCTGGTGATCATCGCCGGGGTGTGCGGCATAGCCGTCGTGGGCCTGCTCACCACTGGGCTCACCGCCGGCCTGCGCAGCGGCGTCCGGGTCATCGCCGCGCTCGGCGTGGCCGCCGTGATCTGGGGCTGGGGCGTGGCGCAGTATCCGGTACTGCTGCCGGGCACCAACGTGACCCTCAGCAACGCGGGCGCGCCGGATAGCACCCAGGCCGCGATCGTCGTCCTATTCGCCGTTGCCGTGGTGATCTTGGGGCCATCGTTCGCGCTGCTGTTCTCGCTGCAGGGGCGCCGCCTGCTGTACGCAGACGACGCCGACGCGGTACTGGCCACCGCCCCGGCCCACCAGACGCAGCCGCCTGCCGGATCGCAGCCGCCGGCTGCCTCTCCCGCCGTCCGGGCCGCTGTCTTCGCCCTGGTCGTCGTCGATGCCCTCGTCCGCGCCCTGGGCCGCCGGCGAGGCCGCTGAGTCCTCGGCCTGAAGCGGTCAGGTGGCCGGCTCGCCCGGTTCGCGGAGGCGCTGGCGTTGCGGCCCGACGGTGTACTTCGGGTCTCGGGCAGAGGCCCGCCCGGCCTCGAAGACGCCGAACCGGGTCAGCGCCGAGGCGGCCATCAGCGCGGTCCCGGACAGCGCCGCGGCGGCCCGGTTCCGCCCGGCCAGAACCGTGCCTGCCAGCACCGCGCCCGACAGGCCGGCGGTGGTCAGCACCTCACTGGCCTTCATCATCGCGCCTGCCCGCCCCTTCTGGTACGGTTCGGCGGCCGGGCCCAGGCGGCGCAGCAACAGCCTCTTGGCGGTGAGCTCGACCGCGGCCCCCAGGGCGCCGAATCCGGCGGCCTGCGCGGCCCGGTCGGGGTTGACAGCGAGCATGCCGAGGCCTCCGGCGGCGCCTGCCGCGGACCCGGCGAACAGGAACGGCATCTCGCGGTAACCCTCATGCCAGGCCGGCACCGCGGTGTCACACAGCAGCACCGATGTGTACGTCGCGACGCCGGCACCGAGCACGGCGGCTGGCAGTGTGGCGGCCAGGCCCGCCCGCGGCAGCTTGCCCGTGACGGCGGAGGCGGCGGCGCCCAGCGCGAGCGGGGTGTAGCCGGACAGGATCCAGGTGCCGACGCTCATCGGCGAGGTCACCTTGAGCACCCGCAGCATGTTGATGAACCGAGCGGGCCGGCCGAGGTCGTGTACCAGTGCCGCCATCGACAGGCTGATCGCCCCCGCCGCGCCAGCCTTCGACGCGCGGGCCAGTTCCGGATGACCGGACAGCTGCGCGGCCGCGGCCAGCGCGGACGAGCACCCGGCCAGCCCGCCGAGGAACAGGTACGCCGGGATGTCAGGTCCCCACACCGTCTCCTTCAGCACCGGCCGGCCGTAGTAGGAGCTGAACTCAGCCTCCGGTACCATCCGCTTCTCGCCGCCGCCACGACGGCTCTGCTCCTGGCCGCCGAGGCGGCTCCGCCCCTGGCCGCCGAGGCGGCGGGCGCCGGCCTTCACGCCCGTCCCGCCAGGCCCACGGCGACCGCGGCGACAGCGATGCCCGCCGCGGCGAGAGCAGCCTGGCGCCACATGCGGGGCAGATCACGCGTCGTCACCACCGGGTCCGGCGGCAGGCCATATACCTCGGGCGGGTCAAGAAGCAGGAAGAAGGCTCCCGCGCCGCCGATGCCGTCGTCCGGATCCGCCAAGTAGAGTTGCGCTTCCGGCCGACCGCCATCGTGCAGTTCGGTCACCCGCAGCTGCGCCCGCTCACGCAGTTCGTCCAGCGGCCCGAACTGGATGGATTCGGTCGGGCAGGCCTTCGCGCAGGCCGGCGTCAGCCCGTCACCGATCCGGTCGTAGCACAGCGTGCACTTGTGCGCGCCCCCGTCGGACTCGCGCCGCGCGATCACGCCGAACGGGCACGCCGACACGCAGTAGCCGCACCCGTTGCAGACGTCGTCCTGGACCACCACCGTGCCGAACTCGGTGCGCATCAGCGCGCCGGTCGGGCAGACGTCCAGGCAGGCCGCCTCGGTGCAGTGCTTGCAAACGTCGCTGGACATCAGCCACCGAACGTCATGACCTGCCTCGGCGGGAGGCTTCTCGATGAACGCCACGTGCCGCCACGTCGAGGCGGACAGGCCCTCGGTGTTGTCGTATGACATGCCGGTCAGCAGGAGCCCGTCCTCGGGCACGGCGTTCCATTCCTTGCAGGCGACCTCGCAGGCCTTGCAGCCGATGCACACCGAGGTGTCGGTGAAGAATCCCATCCGCGCCGGGTGGTCGGAATAGCCGGCCCG
Source organism: uncultured Actinomycetes bacterium (assembly GCA_963742795.1). Classification (GTDB taxonomy): domain Bacteria; phylum Actinomycetota; class Actinomycetes; order Streptosporangiales; family Streptosporangiaceae; genus Palsa-504. The sequence continues at coordinate 90,278 of CAVUNL010000029.1, read as the reverse complement.
CGCGGCCGGGTCGAGGCCGGGCGCCGCTTGGCCAGTGCTCAGGCCGTCCGGCTGGATGTCCATCTCACATCTCCGTTCCGGTCTGGTCGGTGATGCCAGCCCGCTGCTGGTAGGTCCGCACGAGGTCGCGCAAGGCGGCTCCCCTGGGCCGCCGCCCGGGGCGGATGTCGCACGCCATGGCCTTGACCTCCTGGATATGCACGTTCGGATCCAGCGCGAGGTGGGCTAGTTCGTTGGCGGCGTCGCCGGTCGTGAGGCCGTTCGGTCCCCAGTGCCAGGGCAAGCCCACCTGGTGCAGCGTCCGGCCCTGTACCGAAAGGGGCCGGATCCGTTCGGTGACCAGCACCCGGGCCTCGATGGCGTTACGCGCCGTGATGATCGTCGCCCAGCCGAGGTGTTCCAGGGCGCGCTCGGCGGCAAGTTGCGGTGAGACCTCGCAGAAGAACGCCGGCTGCAGCTCGGACAAGTAGGGCAGGAACCGGGACATGCCGCCGGCGGTGTGATGCTCGGTCAGCCGGTAGGTGGTGGTCACGTACGGGAAGACCTCGGATCCGGGCTGGTCCCCGCTCGGCTGATACCGGTTCTCCCGGTGCCGGATGATCTGCCGGACCGGGTTGTGCTGCTGGCCGTACAGCAGGTTGCGGAACGGGGATTCCTGCGGCTCGTAATGCGCGGGCAGCGGGCCGTCGGTCAGCCCCGCCGGAGCGAACAGCCACGCCTTGCCGTCGGCCTGCATAATGAACGAATCGGCCCCGGAGATCGCGTCCACGCCGGTCGCCCCGGCGGGCGGACGGTAGGAGGGAGGACGGTCGGCGATGAAGTCCGGCACGTCGTCCCCGGTCCACCGCTGGCGTTCCTCGTCCCACCAGATCAGCGCCTTGCGCTCGCTCCACGGCCGACCTTCAGGGTCGGCGGAGGCCCGGTTGTAGAGCACGCGCCGGTTCGCCGGCCAGGCCCAGCCCCAGTCCGGGGCCACCAGGTTCTGCTGCGGCCACGGCGTGCGGCGGGCAGCCTGGTTGACGCCGCCAGCCCGGACGCCGCAGTAGATCCAGCAGCCGCACGTCGTGGACCCGTCGTCGGTGAGCTGGGTGTACGACGAGAGTGGCCCGTCCGGTCCCCGGCCGTTGATCTCGGCCAGCACCGCGTCCGCGTCCGGGTCGGCCTGGCTGCCCGTCGTCGGGTAGTCCCAGGTCAGGTCCAGGACCGGCCGGTCCGTCTCGTCTGCCGAGCCGGCCAGCTTGGCGCGGATCCGGCGGCCGAGGTGGTAGGTGAACCACAGGTCGCTGCGGGCATCGCCGGCCGGCTCGACGGCCTGGTGGTGCCACTGCAGCAACCGCTGGGTGTTGGTGAAGCTGCCGGACTTCTCGGTGTGCGCGGCGGCGGGCAGGAAGAAGACCTCGGTGCCGATGGCCTCGGGGCGCAGTTCGCCGGACTCGACCTCCGGGCCGTCCTTCCACCAGGTGGCGCTCTCGATCATCACCATGTCCCGGACCACCAGCCAGTCCAGCTTGGCCATGCCGAGCCGCTGCATCCTGGCGTTGGCGGAGCCGACGGCCGGGTTCTGGCCGAACAGGAAGTAGCCCGTGCAGGTGCCGTCCAGCTGCGCCAGGACCGTCTCGTAGGTGCTGTGGCTGCCGGTCAGCCGCGGCAGGTAGTCGTAGCAGAAGTCATTCTCCGCGGTCGCGGCCTCGCCCCACCACGCCTTCAGCAGGCTGACCAGGTACTCGCGGGTGTTCGCCCAGAATCCTCGCGGCACGGACTCGGCCCGCACATAGGTATCAAGGTCCTCATTGCCGTGCACGAACGGCATGGGCAGGTAGCCGGGCAGCAGGTCGAACAGGGTGGGGATGTCGGTGGACCCCTGGATGGAGGCGTGGCCGCGCAGGGCGAGGATCCCGCCGCCGGGCCGCCCCATGTTGCCGAGCAGGGCCTGCAAGATCGCCGCGGTGCGGATGTACTGCACCCCGACGGTGTGCTGAGTCCAGCCCAGGCTGTAGACGAACGCGGTCGTTCGGTCGCGGCCCGAGTTGCTCGTTATCAGCTCGCACACCTGGTCGAATAGGTCGCGGGGGACGCCGCAGACCTGTTCGACCATTTCCGGGGTGTAGCGGGCGAAGTGCCGCTTCAGAACCTGGAACACGCACCGCGGATGCTGCAGAGTATCGTCGGTATCCGGGTTGGGGTACGCGGCGGCGCCACCGGAGCCGTGCGCTTCGCCACGTCCTGCCCGCCGAAACTGCCCCCGGATGCGCCGCTGCTCATCAGGATCCAGATGCTCGCCGCCGGCGGGCTCCACGACGTCCTCCCCCTGGTAGCGCCAGGTGTCGAAGTCGTAGTACCGGTGCTCACGGTTCAGGCCCGAGAAGACCCCGTCCAGGTCCTCGGTGTCCGCGTAGTCCTCGGTCAAGATCGTGGCCGCGTTCGTGTAGGCCAGGACATAATCCTTGAAGTACCTGCCGCTGTTGAGCACATAGTTGATCAGGCCGCCGACGAACGCGATGTCCGCTCCGGCCCGGATCGGCAGGTACAGGTCCGCCACCGCGCTGGTGCGGGTGAACCGCGGGTCGACATGGATCACCTTCGCGCCGCGTGCCTTAGCCTCCATCACCCACTGGAAGGCGACCGGATGGCATTCGGCCATGTTCGAGCCCTCAATGAGGATGCAGTCAGAATTGACCAGGTCACGGGGGAAGTTGGTGGCTCCGCCGCGGCCGAAGCTGGTCCCCAGACCGGGAACGGTTGAGGAGTGTCATATCCGGGCCTGGTTCTCGATCTGGATCGCGCCCAGTGCCGTGAACAGCTTCTTGATCAGATAGTTTTCCTCGTTGTCCAGCGTCGCGCCGCCCAGGCTCGCAAACCCCAGCGTCCGCCGGGTCCGGGCCCCGTCCACCTCCCACTGCCAGCCAGCGCGCCGTGCCGCGATCACCCGGTCCGCGATCATGTCCATCGCGGTGTCCAGGTCCAGATCTTCCCAGTCCGCGCCGAACGGCCGCCGGTACCGCACCCGGTACTGCCGGGCGTCTCCGGTGGTGAGCTGCAGGCTGGCCGACCCCTTGGGGCACAACCGTCCGCGGCTTACCGGCGAATCAGGATCACCCTCGATCTGGATGACCTGCTGGTCCTTGACATAGACATCCTGGGCGCAGCCAACCGCGCAGTACGGGCAGACCGACTTGACTACCTGGTCGGCATTGCGCACCCGAGGGGCCAGCTGCTCACTACGCTCGCTCTTGACCGCCGCGCCCAAGCCGAGCCAGTCCCGCTCGGCCACCTGACGGTAGACCGGCCACGACCCAATCCAGCTACGTGCACTCATCACGGCATCCCTGCGACGGATCCTGGTGTACGGGCAGCCCTACCCTGCCGCCGCCGCCGCCAAAACACTCAATCTCTGCGGCCGCGCGCGGGTGTACTAGGTGGTGGGGTTCGGAGTGGCCAGGGCCAGGCGGGCGGCACTGATGTCCGCGCGCCCGTACCCGGCGGCCACGGCGGCATGCCATTGGCCAGACAGCGCGGCCAGCAGCGGCGGCGCCTGACCGCCGGCGGCGTCGATCACCAGGTCGACGTCCTTCAGCGCCCATTCCAGCGGGAACTCCGCGGTGAAGTCCCACCGGTCTATCTTGTGGAACTTGGCGTCGGCGAGCGGCGCGTCCAGCGGACCGCCCTCGATAGCGTCGGCGAGCTGCTGGTGACCGATACCGAGACGATCAGCCAGCTCCATGGTCTCGGCCACGCCCTCGATGAGGATGGACAGGTAGGCGTTGACGACCAGCTTCATCTGGCTGCCCCGGCCGGCCTCACCCAGCCACACGGTCTTGCGGCCGATGACGTCGAACACCGGGCCAACCGCGTCAGCCGCGGCCGCGGGCCCTGACGCCAGGATCAGCAGCTGACCCTGTTCGGCCGGTCCCTTGCTGCCTGACACCGGGGCATCCACGAACATGACACCGGGCCGCTGCGCGGCCAGCCGGTCCTTGATGCGCAGGGTCGCCTCGACGCCGATCGTGCCCATCTGCGCCCACACGCATCCGTCGGCGAACGCCTCGGCCACCTGGCCGTCGAAGATGACCGACTCCACGGCATCGGCGGTGGGCAGCATCGTGATCACCACCCCTGCGTCCCGCACCGCATCCCGCGCTGACGCCGCGACCACCACACCCGCGTCCGCCAGCGGGCCCGTCGCCGACGCCGCCCGGTCCCAGACCCGCGTGGTCAGGCCCGCGGCAGCCAGGTTGCGGGCCATCGCCGATCCCATGATCCCGGCGCCGATTACCGCAACCGTCACGCGGCCGTTCCCGTCATCTGCCTTCGCCATAACGGCTCCATCTCTTCTGCGGCCTTCCTTGTGTCGCCCCGCCCGCCGCAAGCCGGGACCAGGCCATCGGCTCCAGCATGGTGGCCCGGACCGCGCAGCGCATTGGCGCTAGCCGGGATCCGGCAGGTACCGGTAGCCGGGAACGCTACCGGTGAGGCCACCGGGCGGCCTGAGCGCGCGGTTCAGCCCTGCCTGCTCGAGTCGATCGTGTCGAGGTCGCCGTTGAAGCCGCCGATGCCGTTGGTGGCGCCGCCGCCGCCGGACCACTGCCACATCAGCGCGTACGGGCTGGCGCTGGTCTGGCCGCCGAAGAACTGGGCGCAGGGCCCGGCGCCGTGAGCCAGGCACCAGCCGTACGGATAGGCGCCGGAGTAGTTGGTGGTCTCCGGCTCGTAGGTCCACTCGTAGGTGTGCGGGATCAGCGAGTCGGTGCCGGTGCCGAAGATCGACGCCCAGACCCCGGCCGAGGAGTACACGCCGACCTTGTACGCCGAGTGCGCCGTGACGTAGTCCCAGAACCCGTTGAAGTCGGCCCGGTCCAGGGAGGTCGCGACGTAGGACTGCTTGACCACGCCGCTGCACGCCGAGGTGTAGACGCTGTTCCAGCCGTTGTCCGGCGCGGGCGCGATGCCGGGCAGTTCGATGTCCATCCAGACGACCTTGTAGTCGAAGGCCCCGTCGGCGATGTCGGCCAGCGCCCGCGCCGCCTGCGCCGCGCCCCACGCGGCGGCCTCGGTGGCGGTCCCGTTGTAGTGCGGGTCCACGCCGGGCCCGCCCATGAACCAGTACGCTCCGGCCCCGACGCCGGCGTGGTAGGTCACGTAGTCGGTGTGCGCCTGCGCGTCGTTGGTCGTCGACAGGGCGATGAAGCCGCCCTTGCAGCCCTGCCAGTAGGCCCAGTTCCCGGTCATGGCGATGTACCCGCCGTAGGCACCGCCCAGGTACGGCATCTGGTACGGCGCGCTGCCCGGCACCGTCACCGGGAAGCTATCCGTGCCCCACCAGAACCCCGGCGGACCGTCACCGGCCGGTGCCGTAGTGACTGACCGGGCTGTCGTGGCCGCGGTCGCCGAGGTCGGGGTCAGCAGCCCGGAAGTCAGGAGCAGCGCCATACCGCCCCCGAGAGCTGCAAGGGCCCGCCATGGATGTTTCATTACGATCGCGGCGTGGAGACCCTGGCCTTCAGGCCAGGAGAACCCGCCGCTTCACCTCCTTCAGAATGTGAGCTGTCCTGGGTTGGGTGTCGAGATGCGTCGTTAGCGCCGGGCGCCTGCGGCCCTCCAGGGGGCTGTAGGGCGCGCCAGATGCCGGCTAGGGAGAACAGGCACAGGGCAGCGAGCAGGATGGAGAACGCCAGCACGGCCCGGAAGTCTCCGATGAACATGGAGGCCACACCGACGCCGACCACGGGGATGATCAGGCCGCAGTAGCACAGCACGAAATAGGCGGAGATGACCTCGCCGCGCCGCCCGGGCGGAGCCAGCCGGTTGGCCGTGGCCAGGCTGCCCAGGAAGACGGCGCCCACAGCAACTCCCCCCACGACCGTCCCGGCCAGGAACAAGGCCAGCGCGGCCTGAGAGAGGGCGGCGACAATCAGGGCCAGCCCGGCCAGGAACAGGCCCAGGCCGGCCAGCATGACCCGGCGGCTGCTGAACCGGGACAGCAGGAGCTGGGTAACGGTCCCGACCGCCAGCAGAAGGAATACGACGGCACCCTGGACGGCGTGGCTGCCTTCGTGCAGCACGTCCCCGAGGAAGGTGGGTGCCAGCGCGGTAAACAGCCCGAGCACCGAGAAGGCCGAGAACGCGGCCACGCCGGCGGCGACGAACTCAGCCCGGCCCAGCTCGGGGATGCCCAGACGGGCCAAGCGCAGGGCGGGCCGGTGCCGTGGACTCACCGTTTCCGGGACGAAGAACAGGAACAGGCCCGCGACCGCCAGTACCACCAGGTAAACCTCGAACACCAAGACCGTGGGGTCGGGCGCGTACTGGGCGAACAGCCCGGAGATGAGCGGGCCGAGGCCGAGGCCGCCCATGTTGGCGGCCGTAGCCACCAGCGATGCCCGGCGGCTGGCCGAGGGCGGGACCAGCTCGGTGAGCGTCGCCGTTGCCGTTCCGGTCATCAGGCCCGCCGACAGCCCGGACACAATCCGGGCGGCGATCAGTGCCCCCAGGTCGGGCGCGAGGATGAACACGATCGTGCTCAGCGCGCTGGCGCCGAGGGCCACGGCCAGCACCGGTTTGCGCCCGGCGTGGTCCGAGGACCGTCCCGCCAGCAGCAGGGCGGTCAGGACCCCGGCGGCATAGACAGCGAAAGTCACCGTCACGATGGCCGCGGAGAAATGCCACTGAGCCTGGTAGATGACATAGAGCGGGGTCGGCAGCGTAGTGCCCAGCATGGTGACGGTCAGTATCAATGCCACGAGCCAGAACGCGACCCGGCGGGGAACGGCCGGTCTTCTGCGCCCCGCAGCCAGCGAATGATCCAGGCAATCGGCACACGGCTGGTCTGGTGTTCGCCGATATGCTGGCCCGCGAAGTTGCATCGCCTTCTCCTGGCGCGTGGCAGTGGAATCCCACCGTGACCCGGGCTCGTCCCTCAGTCACGGTGGGCGTTATCACCCACGATCGCCGATCACCGTGGCTACGTCTTCACCGCAGACGGGCAATTCCACTACCTGCTAGCCGGAATTCGGGGACTGAAGCCTGCATGGGTTTCGGGACCCCGCTGGCAACAATGACGGCTTCACGAGTGGCGCGGGATCGTTGGTGTCACAGGAACTTGAGCCGAGGGCTAAAGAAGCGGGTATGCGCGGAATAAGCCACGGGGCTATTCCGCGTTCAGGCGCTCAATAACGAGGGAGGGTATTTCATGGCAGCCCGTCGCCGCCGCCGCCCAGGGCCACGGACGGTAAGACCTGAACGGACCTCTGGCCGGACCGATTCGGGCGGCAGGGCCGGCGTATGGCGGCTAGCGGCAATCTCGGTAGTCCTGGTAGCTGCAGGCGGATGTGACGGCTGGCTGCGATGACGGCGGCCTTGGCACGCGCGATCGTAGAAGCGTAGTAGGCAGTCCAGCCGGTACGGGAGACGAAACGATGCAGCCGACCCGGGCGTCCGCCCACCCTGAGACCATTGAGAACGACGAGCGGCCGGTGCACCAATGGCGCCTGGCCCAGCTAGCGCGTCTGGGCATCCCGAGGCCGCTGGCCGACGTCGTCGCCGACCATGTCGACTGGCACGAGATCGCCGCGCTCGTGCAGCGTGGCTGCGCGCCGCGCCTTGCCCTCCGCATCGTCCGCTGATTCAGGCAATCGTCCGCTGATTCAGTCAGAGGTCGCGGCGGACTACGCGGTGTCCGAGGCGTTGGCCAACGCACCGGAAACCTTCTGCGCCGCTTCCTCCGCTGCCTCAGCGGTAGCGACCAGCGTCGCGGTTTTCGCGGCACTGGCCCTTCCCCGTTGGCCTGTCGTTATGAGGGCGAGAACGATCACGGCGAACCCGCAGGCGGCGATGATCCACCAGCCCGGACGGGTCGCGGCGACGAACCCTGATTCCAGCGGGCCGTGCAGGTTCGCGGTCAGCACCGACCCCATGACCGCCACGCCGAGCACCTGGCCGACCTGGCGGCTGGCCGACGCGATCCCGGCCGCGACCCCGGCCTGCTCCCGGGGCATCCCGGACACCGCGGAGTTCGTGATCGGCGCGTTCACCATGCCCATGCCGATGCCGAACACCAGATAGCTCAGGACGAGGTAGCTCGCCGATGTCGACGCGGTCAGGGCGGTCAGCAGGACGCCGGCGGCCATCAGCCCGGCACCGGCGATCAGCAGCGGCACCCGGGTCCCGTGCCGGGCGACCATCCGGCCGGCCAGCGGGGCGCACACAGCCATCGCCGCGGCCATCGGGAGCAGGAACAACCCGGCGACAAGCGGCCGGTAACCGCGGACCTCCTGCAGGTACAAGGTGTTGAGGAACAGGAACCCGCCGAGTGCGGCCATCGCACTCACCGCGGTCACGGTCGCGCCGGAAAACGGCAGGCTGCGGAAGAACCTGAGGTCGACCAGCGGCTCTGGGTGGCGAGGCTCGTAAACCAGGAAAACGACCAGCGCGATCAGCGCGACCGCGAAGAAGGACAAGATCGTCGCCGATCCCCAGCCGTCGGCCGGGCCCTCGATGACCGCGTAGGTCAGCGACCCCAGCAGGACGATCACAAGCAGCTGCCCGAACGGATCCAGGCGCCTTGGCCGCGGCGCCTTCGACTCCGGCACGAACAACGCGGTGAGCACGAGCGCCGCGATCCCCACCGGGATGTTCACCCAGAACACCCCCCGCCAGTCCACCGCGTCCACGAGCGCGCCGCCGAGTACGGGCCCCATCGCCATGCTGAGCCCGAACACGCCACCCCACACGCCGATCGCCCGGGCCCGCTCGGCAGGCTCGGTGAAGGTGTTGGTGATGATCGACATCGCCACCGGGTTGAGCATCGACCCGCCGACCGCCTGCAGCATCCGGAACGCCACCAGCCAGCCCAGTCCGGGAGCGACGCTGCACAGCAGCGAGCCGAGCGTGAACACCGCCAGCCCGGCCTGGAAGGTGCGCCGCCGCCCCACCCGGTCCGCGGTCGACCCGGACAGCATCAGCAGGCTCGCGAGCACCAGCGAGTAGGCGTCGATCGTCCACTGCAGGCCCGAGACCGATGAGTGCAGCTCCCGCCCGATGTTCGGCAGCGCCACGTTCACGATCGTCGCGTCCAGGCCGACGATGAACAGGCTCAGGCAGCAGATGGCCAGCACCAGGTACCGGCGCCGCCGGCTCAGCCCGGGCACGACGATCACCTCCGATAACAACGTCACGGCAGATCATTACTTGCTATCTGACAACTAACGACCGGCGCAGCTTTATGCCTCGTCATGCGGCCGCAGAACTCTGTCGCGGACGATCGGCCCCGATGGACAGCAGTCCAGGGCCGAAGCCCGGATCCGTCCCGGTCCGGCGAACGACACGCCGCGCTGTCTACCGTTTACAATCGCGCATCTTGGTAACTCTGTCTTCCGGCAGACGGCCATTGTCACTACCGGCCAGCATGAACCCGACGAATCCGGCGATCCGGCCGAGACCGCGGGCTCCTGTGGCCGACAACCCAGCTCGTGTCGAGTGAAATCCGCCAGGAATGTCGCGGTGGGATGTCGAGAATCTGCGCGCGGCTTCGTCCCCGGAGTGAACACGGCCACAATGGGCCGTACCGCACTAAGGAGAACATGATGGCCAAATACCTGCTGCTCAAGCACTACCGGGGCGCGCCGGCACCGGTCAACGACGTGCCGATGGACCAGTGGACGCCGGAGGAGCTTTCGGCCCACGTGCAGTACATGCAGGACTTCGCCGCTCGGCTCGAGGGCACCGGCGAGTTCGTCGACGGTCAGGCGCTCTCCCCGGAGGGCACGTTCGTCCGCTACGACGGCGAGGGGCGGCCGCCGGTCACCGACGGCCCGTTCGCGGAGACCAAGGACCTGATCGCCGGCTGGATGGTGATCGACGTCGAGACCTACGAGCGGGCGCTCGAGCTGGCCGGCGAATTGTCCGCGGCTCCGGGTGCGGGCGGGAAGCCGATCCACGAGTGGCTCGAGGTGCGCCCGTTCCTGGCCGCGCACCCGACCATTACCGAGTGACGCACGGTGGACGAGGCCCTGCTGCGGACCCTCACCCCCACCGTGATTGGCATCCTCGTCCGTCGCGGAGCCGACTTCGCGGCGGCCGAGGATGCCGTGCAGGACGCCCTGGTCGAGGCCGTGCGCGTGTGGCCGGACGACCCGCCGCGGGACCCCAAGGGCTGGCTGGTCACCGCGGCCTGGCGTAAGTTCCTCGACGCGGCCCGCGCCGATACCTCCCGACGGCACCGCGAGGTCCACATCGAGGGCGAGCCCATGCCCGGCCCGGGCGAGGTGGTTGACGACACGCTCCAGCTGTACTTCCTGTGCGCGCACCCGTCCCTGACACCGGCTTCGGCCGTCGCGCTCACGCTGCGCGCGGTCGGCGGCCTGACCACGCGTCAGATCGCGCAGGCCTACCTCGTGCCGGAGGCGACCATGGCCCAGCGGATCAGCAGAGCCAAGCGGACCGTCTCGGGCGTCCGGTTCAACCAGCCCGGTGACGTCGCGACGGTGCTGCGCGTGCTCTACCTGGTCTTCAACGAAGGCTATTCCGGCGACGTCGACCTCGCCGGCGAGGCGATCCGGCTCACTCGCCAGCTGGCGGCCAAGACCAGCCATGAGGAGGTCGCGGGCCTGCTCGCGCTCATGCTGCTCCACCACGCACGGCGCCCGGCACGGACCGGCCCCGACGGCAGGCTCGTGCCTCTTGCCGAGCAGGACCGCAGCCTGTGGAACACCCGCCTGATCGCCGAGGGCGTCGACGTGATCCAGGCAGCCCTCACCCGCGACCGCCTGGGCGAGTTCCAGGCCCAAGCCGCTATCGCCGCGCTCCACGCCGACGCCCGGACGGCCAAGGAGACCGACTGGGTGCAGATCGTCGAGTGGTACGACGAACTGGTGCGCCTCACCGACAGCCCGGTGGCCCGCCTTAACCGGGCCGTCGCGGTCGGCGAGGCCGACGGCCCGCGGGCCGGCCTGGCCGCCCTGGCGGGGCTCAACCCCGCCCTGCCCCGCCACGCCGCCGTCGCGGCGTACCTACACGAGCGTGACGGTGACCCAGTCAACGCAGCGCGGCTCTACGCCGAAGCAGCCCGATCAGCGCCCAACCTCACCGAACGAGACCACCTCACGCGACAGGCCGCACGGCTCAACGCGCAGCTGCGCAGCTAAGCGGCAGCCAGCAGGCAGACCGAACCGCGCTGGAGGCACGGCACCGGCGAGTACCGCATCAACGATCTCGCCGAGATCTTCCTCGCCGGCATCACCAGTTCTTGTGATGCCGGCTCGACCAGGCCCGCCGGAAGACTTGGCGCGAGCCGGTTGAGCTGAACCGAGCACGGCTGAAGAAGCCGACGATGTCCTCAACGAACAACGAGAGTCGGAACGGGGATAGTGAGGACCTCATGACGAACCTGCAGGACCGTACCGCGCGGCTGCGCGAGGCGGTCGTCCCGGGCCGGCTGGCCGAGGCGATGCCGGACTGGCTGACCGCGGCCGTGCGGCCCAAGCCCGCGCCGGTCCCATGGGGAGCGATGGTCCGCGCTGCGCTTGCCGTCTGCGTGCCGCTGTCGGTCGGTATCGTGGCCGGCCGTCGTGACATCTGGCTGCTGCTGGCGATAGGCGGGCTGACCGGCACGGTCATCGACAGCGGCGGCCCGTACCTGGTGCGGGTCAAGCGGGCGGTCATCGCCGGCGTGTTTGGCGGCGCCGCCGGCCTGGTGATCGGGATGTTGATCCACGACCGGGGGTGAGCCGCCGCGCGTCGGCCTGGTGGCCCGCGATCGTCGCGCTCGACGAGACGACCGACGCGGCGACCGCCACCGGGGCAGCGATCCGCCGCGGCGCGCCCGCCCCGTCACCCGACGCGGTACATCAGCTGACCGCGGCGCTCTACACCGTCGCCGACGCGATCGACGCCGGCGTCCCGCCCCGAGTTGGCGGGTTGCCCGACGACGAGGCACTTAAGCCGGTCACCGACGCCGTGCGGCCCGTGCTGTCCGTGCTCGGGTCGGGTCCGCAGCCGGCCCGGCCAGGAGCGGCAGTCCCGTAACGGGAACCACTGATATGCCGAATAGGCGAGGATCGCAGAGTTCATGCGGGACGCGCCGGTCATCAAGCCTGCGTCCCGCGACCACACCAGCTGACAACGGACATCGACCGGCGGGTCGGGAGCTACAGGGCGAGGGTTACCTACGCGGCAGTTTCCGGCTCCAAGAGGTCAGAGCGGATACGTTGACGCCGGGTGGTTTACCCGGTGCGGGCCGGGGGGCTGTGGCTGTGGAGGACTTTGGTGCGGTCGGGGTTCCAGGCGGTGGTGGTGCCGTCGGGGTTCAGGACCAGGGTCCAGCCCCACCGGTGGATCACGACCTGATGGTGGAACCAGCACAGTAGAACACAATCTCGAGTGCTGGTATGGCCGCCGTCGGCCTTGTGCTTGACGTGGTGGACCTCGCACGCCGCCGCGGGCTGATGGCAGCCGCCGGCCCACCGGCACCGCTTATCCCGCAGGATCACCGCGTTGCGGATCCCGGCCGGGATGGTGCTGGCGTACCCGATGTCCAGCGGCAGGCTCGGCCCGGCCAGCCGCGCGCCCAGCTGCCGGGTCCGCAAGAACGAGGCCAGGCCGCCCGGGCCGGACAGCAGGTCCGCGGCCTTGCCGATGATCGCCTGCCGGATCGCCTCCCCGGACATGCCCGACAGCAGGGCCAGGCCGGACGGCGGCTCACCGGAACCGGCCGGGGCGGACTCGCCGGCCCGGGCGGGGCTGCCCGGCCAGGCCGGGGTTGCCGGCGGGGGCGGGACTGCTGGCCGGGTCGGGGTTGCTGGCGGGGTCCGTGGCCGGCGGAGGCCAACGGCGTCGACGCCCCCTACGCAACCCTGATCGTCGACAAGCTGGAAGCTCACGGCCTTGTCGAACGCCGCCCACACCCCGATGACAGGCGCCGCAAGCTGGTCACGCTCACGGCCGCCGGGCACGACGCCATCGCCAGCGCCGACGCCATCCTGCTGCGCCCGCCCGAGGCGATCAGAAACCTTCCAGCCGACGACCTCGGGCAGCTCACCGGGCTCCTCACGCGTCTCCTGAATACAGACACGCCCGAACCCGAAGATCCAACCAGGCGAGAGTTACCAGGGCAGTCGGTCGCCCAGCTGGTCGCAGTAGGGGCAACCGCGGCCGGCGCCTACTCGCGCCAGTCGGAGTCCAGGATGATGTCGACGAAGTTAGCGCGCTGGAAGCCGGGGACATACCGCTCCAGGACGTCGGCGTTGACGGTGCCGAACGTGGTGTCCGGCTTGGGTGCCATGCCGTCGGTGAACGCCTGCAGGATGTTGCGCTTGAAGTCCGGCCGCGGGTGCAGCGCGGTGATGGCGGCGCGGTCGGTGTCGGTGATGTCGTGGTAGCCGATGCCGAGCACGTCGTATTCGACTCCGGCGGTGACCAGGGCGACCTCGGGTTCCATGAACTGCGGGATGCCGGGCGTGGTGTGCAGCGCGATCGCGGTCCAGACCCGGCGGATGCTGTCCTCGGGCACGGCGTGGCCGTGCAGGAAGCGGCGGGCCTCATCGGCGCTGTCCACCTCGAACCGCCGGCCGCTGTGGCGGAACTCCTAGCGGCCGTCGCCCGGTGGTGCTGGCTGGGGCCTCCGGATTCCTGCTGACCAGTAACGCGGCAGTAGAGAGAGCACCATGGGAGGACGGATGCTAGCGGCGATGCGCGACGCCACGGCTCCGGCGACCCTGTAATTAGCGCTCTGGCCGACCGGGCAGTGTCGGCCGGAGCGATCCACATCGTCCCCGGCGCATGAGGAAGGGATCGGGCATGGAACGTACCGATTGGCTGGATGGGGGCCTGGACTCGGCCGCCGCCCGCTTCCTCATGATGACGGCGATCACCCATCACCAGTTCAGTTCGCCGAGCTGGGGTGAGCACGAGGTCCGCAAGCTCCATGCCGAACTCGCCGAGCTTGACCGGCTGGCGGCCCAAGCGGTCGTTGACCACGCCGGGAGCGGTCCGCAGTGGCGGCGGGCGAACATCCGCTTAACCGCCTGAGCCTGCCTGCGAGCGTAGGAAGCTCACGATGGGACCTCCGGTCAGTGCAGGTCCCCGGGCTCGCACCACGGGCCGTTCGGCTGAAAAATCTTTTGATCTTCCGAACGGACCGTGGTTACAAGACTTCGGGCTCGTTCTGCACCGTGAGCGTGCCGTCGCGGGCGTCGAGGAAGTAACGAACGAAGTCGGCATAGATGCTGGCGATCCTGCGCCGAGTCCCGCCTGCGGTGCTGCGGTGATGCAGATGGGCGTGCAACGGGTCCCACCAGATGCTGCGGCCGATGGCGAAGCCGGTGAAGCCCGGAACGGGCGCCGCGACCTGCAGCCAGTGGTCAAGGTGGTGGTCGTGATTGTCGTGCCGGCCGAGGACGATGCAGTCGGCGGTTCGGCCGCCGCGCTTGGCGGCCGCGGCGATCGCGACCGCGTCGTCGGGACGGTCGAGGCCCTCCACCTCCCACAACGCGGGCGTGACCCCGTGGTCTTGCAAATACTCGATGACCTGCACGGTGTGCTCGGGCCGCAGCGTGGCGTCGGAGCTGGCTGGCACCAGCAGTTCCACGATCAGCGCGCGGTCGTTGGCCGCCGCCCAGTCCGACACCTTGGCCAGCCGCTCGGCCTGCGCGGCGCGCTGGCCCGGCTCCAGGCCGGGGTTATCGCGGATCAAGATCTTGGCGTAGTCGGTGGCGAAGAAGCCGGCATGGGCCTGCCAGTCGTCGTAGGCGTAACGGAACCATGGCCCGCCGCTCGCCTCGACCGGCATCGCCAGGCTGATCGCGCCGCGGGTGCGGGCGGCCAGCTCGGCGATGGCGGCGCCGTACTGCTCGTCGATCAGGATGCCGGGCTGGACCGAGGCGGGAAGCTGTGACGCGGCGTCCAGCAGCGCCTGGTAGATCAGCATCTTGTCGGCGCTGATCCGGGCGGCCTGTTCCGGCGTTGGCGCTGCCGTCAGGCCGTACAGGTCGCGCTCGAGGCTGTTGCGGTCGTCAGCGGCCAGGATCAGCAGCGGCCGGGCCGCATGCGTGATCAGTTCGCCCCGGGTACCGGTCTGAGCCTGCGTCATCGCGGTCTGCCTTTCCCGGTCTGTCTTTCTCGGTCAGGCGGGCGAGGGGAGGGTGGCGGGCAGGACGGCCCAGTTCGGCACGCCCAGGCCGCTGGCGAGGTCGTAGCCGACCGTGGCCTGGCAGCATCCGACGTTGGCGAGGTCGTTGTTGCCGATGGTGATGTCGTAGAACGCCCCGGGATGCGATACGGCCTGGTAGAACCATCCGTTCGCCAGCCCGATCGAGGGACGGCCTGCCGCGCGCTGCGAACCGTCGACCAGGGAAGTGGCGGCGGCGGTAAAGGGCGTCGAGCCGCTGGTTCCGCCGACCGGGACCATCTCGCCGTCGAGGATATCCGGCCAGCCGGACACGATGTCGGCCAGCGCGCTGACGTCGGGCAGCGCGCGGTGATTCTGCGGGACGAAGCCATCCTGGTACGCGGGCCGGGGTTCCCGGCGGCTCAGGGCTCCGCCGCCTGCGCCATTGTCGCCGTATACCGAGTCGTTCCATACCGTCTCAGCGACGCGGACGTTTCCCTTGCCGAGGGTGAGGCGGGTCCCGCCCACCGCGGTGACGAAGGGCGACACCGCCGGGTAGGACAGCGAGGTACCGTCCACGCTGGACCCGCAGGTGGTCGAGCCGGAGTCGCCGGCCGCCACGAACGAGGACACGCCGGTGAGCGCCGCCATGGCCAGGACGGCATCGATGGTGGACGTGAACGCGGGAATGGCGGTGTTCTCTGCGATCGCGCACCCGCCGTAGGACAGCGAGATGACGTCAGGGACGCCTGCCGGGTCGTCCAGCGCCCGGCTGAATCCGTCCAGGATGCCGCCCCCTTCGGCGGTGCTCTGCACGAGCCGGAACTGTGCCTTGGGGGCCACCGCGGCCGAGGTCTGCAGATCCAGAGATGTCTCAGGGTCCGCGTTCTTGATCGCGGTGGGGACGCCGTCGCCCTGCATCTGGTCCACTTGCGGCGCGGTATATCCGAGACGATCCCGGCACGGCCACCTTGGCCGCGGCCTGGTCGAGCCCGGCCGTCGAGGCGGGCAACGACAGGTAGAAGGTGACCTCACCGGTCTTGGCCGCCGGAACGGATATGGGCAGCGGCGCCGCGCTGCTCGACGCGCACCCGGAGGCCAGCACCGACACGGCGGCGAAGACCGTCATGGTCGCGAGGGCAACGGACGCGCGCATGCGAGCACCCAGGCCCGGCCGCGGCCAGGCGCCGAGGGCACCGCGGTGCATCTCAGGGCTGGTGGCTCCGAGCCGAGCGGCCCTTGGCAGTGTCCATGCATGGCTTATGTCTTTCGTTCGATCGGGCTAGGGTCGGCCGCGGCCAGGCCCCGGAGGGCCGACGCTTGTGCCGCGTACCATCCACGATCACGCATCGGCCGTGCGGCGGTCTTCACGGCAGGCCACCAAATCGACTAGTGGCTAGCAAGCAATCCGGGACTGCAGCGAGCCGCCAGACGGTGCTAGCCGGTCATTAACCCTCGTCGAGGGGAAGCGTGATCAGCAGCGTCGTGCCCACCCCGATGGGGCTTGTCACCTGGATCGTCCCCGCGAGCGCGTCAACGCGGTCGGTGAGGCCGATGAGTCCGGAACCGCGGGCCGGATCGGCCCCTCCGCAACCGTCGTCGCGGATCGAGAGCCCGAGGACTCCTTCGCGCGCTTCGACGGTGACATACACCGCGGAAGCGTGCGCGTGCTTCGCGGTATTAGTGAGCGCTTCTGAGACAATGTAATAGGTGGCCCGCTCGACCGGCTCTGGTAGCCGCGTCTGGACTCGCACCTCGAGCTCGACGGGTACGGCTGATCGCCGGGCCAGGGTCTTGAGGGCGGGCACCAGGCCGCCCTGGGCGAGGACGGCGGGGTGTATGCCGCGCGAGATCTCCTGCAACTCGTCTAGCACACCCGCCAGTCCGTCCACCACCCCGGACAACTGCGCCTGCAACTCGCCCAGCTCAGGCGGGACGATCGCCGCGGCCTGCTGCTGGGCCAGCGCGAGTGAGACGAGCCGCTGTTGCACGCCATCGTGCAGGTCCCGCTCGATCCGGCGCCGCGTCTCGTCGGCGGCGGCGACGATCCGCGCCCGCGACGCGGCCAGCTCGACCCTGCTCCCCTCGAGCTTGCGCTGGCTTTCGCGCAGGTTACGGAACATCAGCAGCGTGTCCAGCCCGTCGGCCAGCCGCCGTCCGATCTCATGGAACAGCCGCTCCTCATGCGGGGTCCAGACTCGCGGGCGAGAGCACTGGTGCAGCCCGAACGCGTAGGGCTGGTCTACCTTCGGGTAGACAGCCATGGCGATGATCGACTTGATGTCGAAACGCTCCGCGAGTTCTGGCGGAAGCGCAGCGTCTGACTCGGGATCGAAGCGCACCGGACCGTCCGAGGCCAGCAGGCTCCGGGCGATGTCGGCGACCTCCGGTCCGTTCGGGATGTTCGCGCTGGCGCCCAAGGCGCCGATGTATTCCGGCCGGGTACGCTCGGCCGGCAGCCGCAGGGCGCCGGCCTCCGGATCACAGGGATAGAGCAGCCACGCTCGATCGCAGCCGAAGATCTCCAGCACGGCGTCGAGAACATCGCCCATCATCTGCTCGAGGTCGCTGGTGCCCTGGATGGCGCGGTCGATCGCGTCCATGCTTTCAAAGAACCACAGCTGTGCCCGATGTTCTCGCGCAGCACGCCTGCGCTCGGTCACGTCCACGACGGTTGCCATCAATTCCTCGAGCTCGCCGGACGCGGTGAAGACGGGATGCGCGATGGCGTGGAGGTATGTCAGCGGCCCTCCGGGAGGAGCGACCCGGAACTCCCCTTCGACGCTTGCCGCTCGGCTGATTCCCCCCTTGAGCGCATCGGTCCACGCCGCCCGATCTTCCGGATGAACGCGCTGCCGGAACTCTTCGAAAGAGGGGACCCCTTGTTCAGGATCGAAGCCGTACAAGCGAGAGTGTTCATCGGAGGAGTGGATTATCTCGCCGGTCACGCCGTCCAGAGCAGCACTACCTGTATGCGTCAGCCGCTGCGCCTCGGAAAGGTAGGCCTCGCTTCGCCCCAACTCGGCGGTCCGCTCAGCCACCGTGGTCTCCAGCACGTCCCTGGCCCTGCGAAGCTCCTCTTCAGCCTTCGTGCGCTCGCGGATCAGGATGGCGTCCTGAAAGGCCGTCGCAGCGCTATTCGCAGCCAAGCCGAGCAGGAGCTGGTCGACCTCCGTGGGAAAGCCGATGCGACCACAGGCCGCGATAACGACACCGCCCTCAGCATTGACACCGATGGGAATGGCGACACCGCGGCCGGGCCCGGGACCGCCGTCGACGTCCGGAATGATCTCAATTCCCGAGAACCGACCGCTCTCAGCAAGATGACTGTCCAGCCATGCCGGAAACGTCTTCCATGCCGTGCCCCGCATGACGTCGACTGCGTCAGCGGCACTGGGAACGCACAAGCGAACGAACACAAAGTCAAGCTGCAGCAATTCGATCAGTACGTCGGCGAGCCCCGCCGCCACGGCGGCCGGCTCCCGGCCGGCCAACGCCGCCGGGATAGCGGAAAGCGCCACCAGATCCCTGAGTGCGGTTCGCAGGACGCGGATCTCGGCATTGGTATCGACAGACATTCACTACGCCGTGCTCGCGCTCTCGCGGGCTGACCGCCGCTCCCTGATCTCGGGCAGCAACTGGTCAGGAGGAACGAAGAACGGGTTCTCCTGGAGCAGCCCGCCGATGATCACGGCTGGGTGCGTCCGCAAGGCGTCCATCACCACGCTCGCGCCAAATTTCGTCAGATCGTACGTGCAGATCACCGGGCCCTCGTACCTGGGAATCACATAATTGACCCGCGTCTCGTACTCAACCAGGTCGCCGACGCCTGGCAAGTCGGCCAACGCCCATTCCATGTGACCCAGGAAACTTGTCTGCGCGTACCCCGCCGCAGGCCCGGATTGGAGCACTTGTTCGAATGTTGCCAGCCAGGTGTCCAGCGCGAAGCGTCCTCCGCGGAGCGTGCTGTCTTGCCACGGCCGGACCTCCAACTGGCCGGAGGCCATCACCTCCGGGACGTTGATGCCCGCTTCGGCGAGCCACCTGAGATGTCCGTCCCGTAGCTCGGGATCAACGTAGTGGTAAGCCTTGTTGCCCCGATCGAAACCATCCTTGATGAACGGGCGAAGCACGCGGTGCTGCTCGTCGATGCTGTTGAAGAACGCGCAAATATGGCCGTACTGGCCGAAGGTATTCCCGGTGTGTCCGGCGGTATCCAAATTCTCACCTTCACGCAGATAGCCGCGTTCTGGCCCGGCGGACCGGCTCGGCGCGCCGGAGCCGATCCCGCAGGCCGTTGAGGCGCAACGGGCTTCGACGAACGCGCCCCAGCCTACGCCCGGCCTCTCCCGCTGTCGACGGGTGGTCGTTCCTGCTAGCCGGTAGTCGGTTTGGGCGCTGGCCTTGAAGACATAAGCGGACCCGGGGCGGGAAGCTGGACAGCATGCGTCAGTAAGCCGCACAGGTGAAAGGACGGCGATGATTGTGACTGCGAAGACATCGCTTACCGGATACGAGGTGCCGGGCACGTTCGAGGCGGTCCGGGCCGAGGCGCTGTTCGTGTCGGCCCTGCAGCCCTCCGGGTCGCCCTCCCCCGACCAGGTCCGTCGCGTCGTCACGGCGACGCTGCAACGGCTGGGAGTCCGCGGCTGTGCGGCCAGGGTGGCCGGCGAGTTCGGTGACCACCCGGACACCGCGGTGGCCAGGATGGGCTGGGCACTGGCGACGATCAATACGGTCTACCCGGCGCCGTCGACGACCCCGGCTCCCGGACCGCGATCGCTTGCCTTCGCGAGCTGATCGGTCGAGCTCGGACCCCGACTCGAACGCGAAGTTCCCGAGACTGAACGGTCACCGCGATGACGATTGTGAACGTCGGCCTGTCCCACCGGTTCGCTCCAGCGCAGGGCGTGCTGGCCGTCGAGTGCCGCGCCGACGACCCGGTTACGGCGGCCCAGCTCAGGACCCTCGACCACGCTCCGACCCGGGCCGCGGCGATCACCGAACGCAGCTTCCTGGCCACGCTCGACGTCGGTTGCGGCGCACCGGTCGGCGCCCTGGCCGAGCTGGCCGCAGAGGCCGGAGCCGAACCGGAGGTGCGCCTGTCCGGCCTCATCGCCGCCCCGGACGGCTCCTCGGTGATCCGGGCGCAGGCGACCGGCGCGGTCGCCGACGGCGACGCGCTCGGCCGCCGGCTGGCTCACCGGCTGCTTAAGTACGGCGGCGCTGCGCTGCTCGGCCGCACGTCGCACGGGGTCACCGAGCCGCGATCACATCCGCACTGGCGGTCAGCCGCCCTTGAGCCCCTGTTGTCCCCCACGCCGACGCAGCAACGAGCTAGGAGAGGCTCATGTCATACGGGCACGCCGAGCGTAACCTCGCGCTTATCCGTCAGCTCGAAGCCGAGACGAGACAACTGTTCGGCAGCTTGGCCCAGTCCGAGCAAGAGCAGCTTCCAGAAGCCGCCAGTCCGGGGAGCCAGGCGGCAGCCCCGGGCCCGGGTTACCGGGCGCGGCAGCACCGACTCCGGCCGTAGCGCATACCTGCTAGCGGTACCGCGGGATTACCGCCAGCGTCTATGGCGGACGGGCGCTGGCTATGATGCCGGATGGCCGATGACGGGCAATGCTGGCCGAAAGCCGGACGGCAGGCAGGAGGTGGGCATGGAATGGGCGGACTGGCTGGAGGGCGGCTTCGATTCACGTGATCGATAATCGTGGGGTGCTGGCTTGGCGGAGTTCATCGAGACGGTCGAGCGGATCACCGCGGGCGCCTCGGTGGTGGACCCGTCCCTGGTCCAGGAACTGGTCCGGGCCCGGCGGCGCCGGGACCCGCTCGACGTGCTGTCGCCGCGGGAACGCGAGGTGCTGGCCCTGATGGCCGAGGGCGCCTCCAACGCGGGCATCGCCCGCCGGATCTACGTCACCGAGGGCACGGTCGAAAAGCACGTCCGCAGCATCTTGACCAAGCTCGACCTGCCCGAGAGCGACACCGAGCACCGGCGCGTGCTGGCCGTCCTGCGGTTCCTGGATGCCCGCTAGCCCCGGCGGAGGCGGAATTCCTGCTAGCCGCAATGCGGCGGCGGTGTATACCCGGCAATCTGATCGCATGCCGCCACGGTGCCTACTAGTAGATGATAACGATGCCTTCCTGGAGACGGCGAGCCTGCTGCTCCAGCGCGAGGGCCTCACGGTAGTGGGCGTGGCCTCGAGCATCGCCCAGGCGCTGCGGCAGGCCCGCGCGCTGCGGCCCGACCTCATCCTGGTCGACATCGGGCTCGGCGACGAAAGCGGCTTTGACCTGGCCCAGCTCCTGGCCCAAGACGACCTGAACGCCGAAGTGATCCTGATCTCCACCGGAGCCGAAGAAGACTACGCCGAGATGATCGACGACAGCCCCGCCGCCGGATTCCTCGCCAAATCCGACCTCTCACGGCACGGCATCAGCCAGATCCTCGGCCACGAACCGTGACGCCGCGCGTGGACCCGGGCATTCAGTGCGTCGTGTCCGCGCTCTCGCGGACCGACCGCCGCTCCCGGATCTCAAGCAGCAACTGGTCAGGGGGAACAAAGTACGGGTTCTCCTGGAGCAGCCCGCCGATGATCACGGCTGGGTGCGTCCGCAAGGCGTCCATCACCACGCTCGCGCCAAATTTCGTCAGGTCGTACGTGCAGATCACCGGACCCTCGTACCTGGGAATCACATAGTTGACCCGTGTCTCGTACTCGATGAGGTCGCTGACACCGGGCAAGTCGACGAGCGCCCATTCCATGTGACCCATGAATCTCGTCTGCGCGTATCCTTCGGCCGGCCCTGACTGGAGCGATTGCTCAAATGACGCCAGCCAGGCGTCCAGGTCGAAGCGTCCTCCGCGGAGCGTGCTGTCTTGCCACGGCTGCACCTCCAACTGGCCGGTGCCCATGGCTTCCTGCACATTGACGCCTGTGTCGACGAGCCACCTGAGATGTTCGTCTCGTAGCTCGGGGTCCACGTAATGGTAGACCTTTTCCCCGCGGTCGAAACCGTCCTTGATGAACGGTCGAAGCACGCGGTGCTGCTCGTCGAGGCTGTTGAAGAACGCGCAAATGTGACGATGCTGGCCTGAAGTGGTCCCGGTAAACTGCGGGGAGTGCCCGGCGCTCTCCATAATTCCCACTTCCACGCAGAGAGCCCAGGGCAGAGCCGCGTTCCGGCTCGGGCGAACCGGTCTCCCGCCGCCCGGTTCAATGTCGTGCGTAGCTCAGGCGCGACCGGGCTCAGCTTTGACGAACAAACGCAGGATACGTTCTCGCTCCCCCGCTGTCGACGGTGACCGGCACCGGGTTACTGTCACCTTGTGAACGTGCCAGGTACCAGCGCCGGTGCACCCGACGGTGGGGTGGGCCGTGACCCACCCGGTCAGGCGCGGCTGGGTCAGCTGGCCGAGGAGCAGGCCGCGCTGCGGCGGGTGGCCACGCTGGTGGCCCGGGCGACTCCGCCGGAAGCGGTGTTCGCCGCGGTCGCCGAGGAGGTCGGCCGGCTCCTGGCGGTCGACTTCGCGATCCTGGTCCGCTACGACCCGCAGGACACACTCGAGGTCGTCGGCACCTGGACCAGGACGGGCGCCCCGCCGCCGACCCCGGTCGGCGGCCAGCTGCCGCTCGGGGGCCGGAACGTGACCACGCTGGTGCACCAGACCGGCAGGCCGGCCCGGATCGAGTACGGCGACGTCTCCGGCGTGATCGGCCAGGTCGCCTCCCGCGACTGGGGGCTGCGTTCCTCGGTCGGCGTGCCGGTCAGCGCCGAGAGCCGGCTGTGGGGCTGCATCGTCGTAGCCTTCAGCGGCCAGGAGCCGCGGCCGCTGCCGGCCGACACCGAGCAGCGCCTGGCCTCCTTCACCGAGCTGGTCGCGACCGCGATCGCGAACACCGAGAGCCAGGCCTCTCTCGCCCGGCTGGCCGAGGAGCAGGCGGCGTTGCGCCGGGTGGCGACACTGGTGGCGCAGGGGGTGCCGCCGGAGGAGGTCTTCGCGGCGGTCGCTGAGGAGGTCGGGCGGCTGCTTTCGGTCGATCTGGTAGGCATGGGCCGCTACGACCCCGACGCCACGCTCACCTACGTTGCCAGCTGGGGCAGGGCGGTCGACTACTTTCCAGCCGGCAGCCGGTGGCCCCTGGTGGGAAGGAGCGTGGGCACGATGGTGTTCGAGACCGGCCGTCCGGTCCGGGTCGACAGCTATGCCGATAGCGCCTCGGGGCCGCTCGGTGTTGTCTCTTCCCGTGAGATGGGCATGCGTTCGGCAGTTGGGACGCCGATCATCGTCGAGGGGCGCCTGTGGGGCACGATCGGCGCCGGTTCGACCTTGGAGGAGTTGCCGCCGGACGCCGAGGCGCGGCTGGTCTCGTTCGCGGAGCTGGTGGCGACGGCGATCGCGAATGCCGAGTCACGTGCGGCGCTCACGCGGCTCGTCGAGGAGCAGGCAGCGCTGCGGCGGGTGGCCACGCTGGTGGCGCGAGGCGTGCCGCCGGCGGAGACCTTCTCGGCCGTCAGCGACGAGGTCGCTCACCTGTTCAGGGCGCAGGCGGCGGTGCTCAGGTTCGAGGACGACGGCCCGGCAGCCGTCTTCGCCGGCGTCGCGAAGACCCTCGAACTCCCGGTCGGGACGCGATGGGAGCTCCAGGCCGGAATGGCTTCGGCGGAGGTCTATCGCACCGGATGCCCCGCCCGGGTCGACGCGATGGACTGGTCGTCGACCAGCGGGGCCGTCGCGGTAGCCGCACGTCGCCTGGGTACTGTCTCGACCGTCGGGAGTCCGGTCTTTGTCGAGGGCCGTCTGTGGGGCGCGATGACCGTGTCGTCCACCGACGAGCTTCTGCCGGTCGGTACGGAGGGACGCCTGGAGAAGTTCACCGAGCTGCTCGCCACCGCGATCGCGAATGCGGAGAGCAGATCGGAGCTGGCCGCCTCGCGCAGGCGGATCGTCGCCGCATCAGACGAGGCTCGCCGCCGGATCGAGCGCGATCTGCACGACGGTACCCAGCAGCGACTGGTCTCGCTCGGACTGGCGGCGCGCGCCGCGCTGGCCGATGTCGCTGCCGACCGGGGCGACCTGCGAGCTGAGTTGTCCCGCGTCGCGGCGGGACTGGCCGAGGCGGTGGCCGAACTGCAGGACTTCTCACGCGGGATCCACCCGGTGATCCTTTCCACGGGTGGTCTGGGCCCGGCGCTGCGTGCGCTCGCCCGCCGGTCCGCGGTACCGATCGACCTGGATGTCACGACGAATGCGCGGTACCCCGGGCCGATCGAGATCGCGGCGTACTACGTCGCGTCCGAGGCGCTGGCCAACGCGATGAAGCATGCGCAGGCCTCGCGCATCGAGATTTCGCTCACCACGCGCGACGGCAGCCTGCTGCTGTCGGTCCGCGACGACGGAGTCGGCGGGGCCGATCCCGCGCGCGGTTCCGGCTTGGCCGGCCTGGCCGACCGCGTCGAGGCTCTGGGCGGCTCGATCCACGTCCGCAGCGCTGCCGGGACCGGGACGCATATCACAGTGGACCTTCCACTGGAGTACGAGCTGGCTCAGGGTGCCGGTTGACGTCTGCTGTAGGCCGGGGGGCTCGCGTGGTCCATAATCGTGGGGTGCTGGCATGGTCGGGGGTAGCGGGGACGGCGCCGCAGGGGCGGCGCGGGACCGGGGTTGTGCTGGCCGATGATGATGTGCTGTTGCGGGAGGGCCTGGCCAGTTTGCTGGACCGGTCCGGGTTCGACGTGCTGGGCCAGGCCGGGAACGGGACCGAGCTGCTGGCGCTGGTCCGTTCGGCCCGTCCGGAGCTGGCGATTATCGACATCCGGATGCCGCCGGCGCACGCCACCGAGGGCTTGCAGGCGGCCCGGGTGATCCGCGAGGAACTGCCGGGCACGGCGATCATCGTGCTGTCCGCGCACGTGGAGGTCGATGAGGCGATGGAATTGCTGACCGGCGGGCAGGGCCTGGGCTACCTGCTCAAGAGCCGGGTGACCGATGTGGCGGAGTTCATCGAGACGGTCGAGCGGATCACCGCGGGCGCCTCGGTGGTGGACCCGTCCCTGGTCCAGGAACTGGTCCGGGCCCGGCGGCGCCGGGACCCGCTCGACGTGCTGTCGCCGCGGGAACGCGAGGTGCTGGCCCTGATGGCCGAGGGCGCCTCCAACGCGGGCATCGCCCGCCGGATCTACGTCACCGAGGGCACGGTCGAAAAGCACGTCCGCAGCATCTTGACCAAGCTCGACCTGCCCGAGAGCGACACCGAGCACCGGCGCGTGCTGGCCGTCCTGCGGTTCCTGGATGCCCGCTAGCCCCGGCGGAGGCGGAATTCCTGCTAGCCGCAATGCGGCGGCGGTGTATACCCGGCAATCTGATCGCATGCCGCCACGGTGCCTACTAGTAGATGATAACGATGCCTTCCTGGAGACGGCGAGCCTGCTGCTCCAGCGCGAGGGCCTCACGGTAGTGGGCGTGGCCTCGAGCATCGCCCAGGCGCTGCGGCAGGCCCGCGCGCTGCGGCCCGACCTCATCCTGGTCGACATCGGGCTCGGCGACGAAAGCGGCTTTGACCTGGCCCAGCTCCTGGCCCAAGACGACCTGAACGCCGAAGTGATCCTGATCTCCACCGGAGCCGAAGAAGACTACGCCGAGATGATCGACGACAGCCCCGCCGCCGGATTCCTCGCCAAATCCGACCTCTCACGGCACGGCATCAGCCAGATCCTCGGCCACGCGTCGTGAAGCCGTGCACGTAGCACCTGGCTCTCCTTCCACCTCCACGCGCCCCCGCGCATTGCAGCTAGCAGGGGTTCAGCCGGTATGGCTAGCCGGAAGATGACTATGGGCGTTCGCCGTGATGGCAGGTGCCTAGCCGCGCGAAATCCTTGGGTAGCCAGCGTGGTCACGCCAGAGCCGCAGGCTTCCCAGGAGGAAAGGTGGCGGGTCCCATGAGTATCACGAGCCAGGACCTTCTCCAGCGACGGGACGCCGCGGATACGGACTGGCGTCATCAGGCCGCCTGCCGCGACGTGGATCCCGACTTGTTCTTTCCTCTCGGCACCGTGGGTGCCTCCTTGCCTCAGATCGAACAAGCCAAGCAGATATGCCGAACGTGCCCGGTACGCCGGTCGTGTCTGCGGTGGGCGCTTGACCACGGCGACGCCGGGGTGTGGGGCGGTACCACTGACGAAGAGCGGCGCAGCCAGCGGCAATCGCGCGCATCAGGCGAGTCCGGCAGCGCGGAGAATTCGAGCCGTTTTTCTTAAGGGAGATACAAGTATGACCAGCACGCAACCCAATCCGGTCCAGACGACGGACGCCGGCATCCCGGTCGAGAGCGACACCTATTCGCTGACCGTCGGCGCGGGCGGGCCGATCCTGCTGCAGGATAGCTACCTGATCGAGCAGATGGCCAACTTCAACCGGGAGCGGATCAAGGAGCGGCAGCCGCACGCCAAGGGCAGCGGCGCGTTCGGCCGGTTCGAGGTCACCGGCGACGTCAGCGCCTACACCAAGGCCGCGGTGTTCCAGCCGGGCACCACGACCCGGATGGTAGCCAGGTTCTCCACCGTGGCCGGGGAGCGCGGCAGCCCCGACATGTGGCGGGACCTGCGCGGCTTCGCGCTGAAGTTCTACACCACCGAGGGTAACTACGACATGGTCGGCAACGACACGCCGGTCTTCTTCGTCAAGGACCCGATCCACTTCCAGAACTTCATCCGGTCGCAGAAGCGGCTGGCCAAGAACAACCTGCGCAGCAACGACATGCAGTGGGACTTCTGGACGCTGCTACCGGAGACGGCGCACCAGGTGGTCTGGCTGATGGGCGACCGCGGCTTCCCGAAGACCTGGCGGCACATGAACGGCTACTCCAGCCACACCTACATGTGGATCAACGCGGAGGGCGAGCGGTTCTGGGTGAAGTACCACTTCATCAGCCACCAGGGCATCGAGTTCTGGACCCAGGCCGAGGGCGACCGGCTGGCCGGCACCGACCCCGACCTGCACACCAAGGACCTGTACGAGGCGATCGAGCGCGGCGACCACCCCGCCTGGACGCTGAAGATGCAGATCATGCCGTACGAGGACGCCAAGACCTACCGGTTCAACCCGTTCGACCTGACCAAGGTCTGGCCGCACGGCGACTACCCGCTGATCGAGGTCGGCACGATGACCCTCGACCGCAACCCGGTCGACTACCACACCGAGATCGAGCAGGCCACCTTCGCGCCAAGCAACCTGGTGTCGGGTATCGGGCCGAGCCCGGACCGGATGCTGCTGGGCCGGCTGTTCTCCTACCCCGACGCGCACCGGGCCCGCCTCGGCGTGAACTACACGCAGATCCCGGTCAACGCCCCGGTCGCGCCGGTGCACGCCTACAGCAAGGACGGGGTGGGGCGGATCCACAACGTCACCGACCCGGTGTACTTCCCGAACTCCAAGGGCGGCCCGCAGGCCGACAGCGAGCACAACCAGCCGGCGAGCTGGTACGCCGACGGCGAGCTCGTGCGCACCGCCTACGAGCGGCACGCCGAGGACGACGACTGGAGCCAGCCCGGCACGCTGGTCCGCGAGGTAATGGACGACGCCGCAAGGGACCGGCTGGTCAGCAACATCGTCGGGATTCTGCTCAACGGCGTGACCGAGCCCGTCCTCCAGCGCGCCTTCTGGTACCTCGGGAACGTGGACAAGGAACTGGGCGAGCGTGTCGAGAAGGGCGTCCGCGCCGGACAGCCCTGATCGCCAGATCGCACCGTAACAGGACGGGGGCCCGGCGCCAGCAAGCGCCGGGCCCTCGGTCACTGCGGTCGAGCTGCTCGAGAGGCGTACTGTTCCGGCTAGCTGGCATCCCGGGGTAGCAGCCAGCCAGACGGCTATTCGGGTGCTGGCCATGACGACACCGGGTCATTGCCTCGCCACCCTTGACGGTAAGGATCGATACGACCCGGACACGGAGGATGAAGGATGTCACGGATACGGATCACCAAACAGCGCCGAACGGCCAGCGGAGCCAGGCGCAGGCAGGTAGAGCCGGAGCTGCCGCTGGACCTCCGAGACCCCGACATCGTTCGCGCCAAGCAACTGCCGCGGCCGAGTGATCCCCGGCGGAGCCGAGATGTTCTCCACGCTGGACCCGGTGCAGGGACATCGGCGTGAGCCATTCCTCTAGTGAGGCTGCCGTGAGCTACGCGTCACCATCGCAGCAGGCCGTAGCGTACCCAGGGCTGTCACCACGGTCCGTTCGGACAAAAAAAGATCTGACCGGTCCGTCGGGGCACCTTGCGCGCCCCGACGGTACGACGGAAGACACGCTGATCTCGTTGCAGTCGGCCGCCACGCGTATTGCTTGCCAGCGGATGACCGCGCAGCAGCTGAGCGCCCTGCATGCCAGCGTGGAGCAGGCATCCTGCCTGTCGGCCAGGCCTGACTGGGGGCGCAAGGCCACGGCGCACGCGGAGCTGTTCAACCTGCTCTGCGACTCGACCGGTGATCCCGCGCTGGGGCTGCTGGTGGGTTCGGCGACTGGGTGGCTGCACGACCTCCTCATGGCGGTCGGCCCGAGGGCCGACGGAATCATCCTGAGCTCGCGCCGCAGGCTGCTGCGCCATCTGAAACTCAGGGACGCCGACGGCGCCGCACGGGAGATGGAGCATCACCTCACGGGCCTGCGCTACATGGGGCGCCTGGCCCGCGGAACCATTTCCGGCAGCGCTACCGTGGCCAGCTAGCGACTGTCGGCCGTAACCGGAACCTCACAGGTGTGCCCTCCTGGCTTCACCACCGAGTTGGCGCATCACCTTAAGCGTGCGCCTTGAGTTGATGTATCAACCCTCGCGTAGGATGATTCCATGGAGCGGCAGGGATTGAATGAACGTGAGCTCCGCGCATGGCGGGCGTTCTTCGAGATGCAGGCGCTGCTGCGGGCCCGCATCGAGCAGCAGCTCCAGAGCAGCGGCCTGTCGAGCGCCGACTACAGCGTGCTCGCGGTGCTGTCCGAGGCGCACGGCGGGCGGCTGCGCCCTTACGAGCTCAGCCGGATGGCCGGCTGGGAAAAGAGCCGCCTGCACCACCAGCTCACCCGGATGAGCACCCGAGGCCTCATCACCCGGGAACGGTGCGGTTCCCGCGGCATGTACGCGGTGATCACGGCGAAGGGCCTCGCCGTGCTCAAGGAGGCCGCGCCCGGCCACGCCCAGGAGGTACGGCGCCTGTTCATCGACCGCCTCACCCCCGAGCAGCTCGACCAGCTCGCCGAGATCTCCAGCACCATCCTCGGCACCCTGCCAGGAGATCAGCCGCCCCTCTAACACCTCCTGCCCTACCAACAGGCCCAGGGTCGTACATAACCATCAGACTTGTTTCCTCTCCAGGCCCGCCACCTTGCCGTAATGGACGGCGCACCCCGATGACCGCGATCCTTCCGCCGTTTAATGGCTTCCTGCCCTTTATTGACACATGACCCATCGTCTCCGCTGTCGTGACAGTGACAAACGGGCGGAGACGAAGAAGCCCGCCGCCCCTCAGGCCTGCCGCAAGCACACGCCGCGACAGTTCGCCCGCGGCACCGGGTTACCTGTCGGAGGTGCGGAAACCGCTCTGTCATGCTAGGAACGTGCCGAGCGTTGCGTCGCTGGTCGCGCTCCGCCGGGCGGTGGCCGAATTCAGCGTCACCGACCCGGGCCTGGTGATTGAACCCGCGGCGCTGGCGGCGGCCCAGCGGTCGCTGGATTCCCGATGGGTGCCCGCCTGGCCGAGCAGCGGCCCGGCATCCGGGAGATCCGGATCAGGTACGGCGCCGGGCACTTCTGGAACTTCGAGCCGCGCCAATTCACCCGCCACACGGACACGGAAGGGCACATACGGCTTCACCAGCACAACGGCTGCTTCATCTTGGACCTGCCCCTGGCCACGGAGGCAGTCGTGCCGCAGCGACAGCAGGCAGGACCGCTCGCCCATGCGGGCAACACCTGACAGCGGCATGAGCGAGCGGTTACGCCAAGTGCGAAGGATGCATCAATATACGGCCTGACCGGCTGTAGCCGGAATTGCCAACGCTGCTGAGAGCTCTTGATAACCGGGCGCCGATCGCACAGCGAGGATAAGGCACCGTCTGGTTTGTCCTTGGTGTAGCACTGCTTCGCCCTCGCGGCGCGTGGTCATGTGAGGCCGGGATCGAACAGGCGCCGCATCGGCTGGTCGGTGACCCGGGCAATCATGTCATAGTCGCTGTCGACGTGCAGCACCTCGGCTCCGTGCAGTTCGGCGGTCGCGGCGATGATCAGGTCCGGGATCGGGCGCCGGTGGCCGTTGCCGCTGTGCGCGGCGAGCAGCCGCTGGACCTCCAGTGCCCGGTCCATCACCGCCTCGTTGACCGGCAGCCATTCCAGTGCCCGCTGGCCGGCGAGCAGCGCTTCCAGATCTGCCTGGTTCCGCGCGGAGTAGCAGATCTCCAGGGCTGTCATGTGACACGCGGCGATGACGTGTGCCGTGCGCAGGCTCAGGAACGCGGCCCGCGCGCGTTTGTCTCGCCTGGCCCACTCCAGCGCGGACTTGTCCGCGAGCAGCACGCTCAACCGCGTCCGCCGTCCCGCCACGCGCCGCGCAGCGCCTCATCGGAAAGGTCGGCGCCGGTCTCGTCGAGGAGCTCGAGCATGTGGGCCGCCGCCCGCTGGTTCGCCACGCGGCGCAGGGCGGCGTTCACGGTCGCCACCTTGCTCTTGGTGCCCAGTTCCTCGCTCGCCAGCGACAAGGCTTCATCATCAAGGTCCACCACTGTCCTCGACATCAGATCCTCCCAGATAGTGATGCCTGTTACCCGATCTAATTGTATATCAAGTAACGTGATGGAGAGGACATCATCACGGCGGGTCAATCGAGCCTGCTTACCGCCACCTCCCTTCAAGCCCTCCGTCACCATCACTGCGGAGCCCCACCGACGAGGACATGCTGCTTGTCCAGATGGGCCTGCCCGGCGCGGCAGACGACCTCGCACGCATCGTGTACGCGAAGGTAAAGTCCCTGCACCTCTTGTTGCCCTCGCTGGCGGACGAGTGCCCCGAGTGGGAGTGGTACGAGGAGAGATGAAACCGTACTTATTGATCCACAGCCGCGGTCCGGGCGGTCGTCAGGACCGCAGTCCCGCCAGGTAATGGAAGTTGCCGTCGCCGACGTTCTGGCGGAGCGTGTGCATAATGCGCCACGTGTCGTCATGGGGGCCTTCGATGTACATGGGCATCCCGTCCCTGCCAAACTCCAGGTCGCACACGCCGTCCCACTCACCAAGATGCCCCGCGGCTTTCGCGAAGTCCGCGTGCGGCTCAAACCCGAGCCCGTGAGCGTACCCGATCGCGCCGAACACGATCCGCTGGGCGAGAACCAGCGGCACCTCTACGGGTGCCCCGGGATAACTGCGGAAGGCATCAGCACAAAACGACGGGAGCTTCCTCCTCTCGACCGGCTTCGGCCCCAGGGCGTTCTTCACACCCAGGCACCAGGTGTCGACTAGGAACTCGCACACCCGCACCGAACTGCCCCGCTCACGGGCAACGACGACGATGACCAGCCCAGAAGCCCCTGTCTCGGCTGGCCCGGTGTCCGGCCACTCCGGGTGGCCCGTGAACCGCACGCTCGACGACCAGCCCTGGTTGACCCAGCAGCCGATAAGCGGCACCTCTTTCTCCCGGGGCTCGGCAGCAGCGAGCCGCTGGATCAGTGGTGTCACAGTCGCGGGGCGCACCTTGAGGGCGCGGGCGATCTCCTTCGGGGACCGTCCGCGAGCGCGGAGCTCGCGGACACGTTCCAGCAGTTCATCATCGGGCATTCCACCATGATCCCGGATGCCGGCCCCTGGCACGCCGCGTTCGGCGCGACCGGGAAATCATTCCGGCGGAGCCCAGCGT
The DNA here is from genome assembly GCA_963742795.1 of uncultured Actinomycetes bacterium. Classification (GTDB taxonomy): domain Bacteria; phylum Actinomycetota; class Actinomycetes; order Streptosporangiales; family Streptosporangiaceae; genus Palsa-504. The sequence goes on along the minus strand of CAVUNL010000029.1, from coordinate 58,282 downwards.
GCGTGGGCCTTCTCCAGGAAGCTTGGCTCCGGCTCGGGAGTCACTCCCGTGACGACCTTCCCGAACTCGCGGATGAAGCTGGCCCTGCGGTAGTGGTTCGCGCGCACCTGGTCTACGAGCTGGTCCCAGCAGTCTGGGAGCCCGGGCACGGCGAAGCACCTCTTCGCTCGGCCGAAGCATTCCACCGCAGCGGCGTACTGCTTGCTCTTGCCCGCGTTCACGATGTCCAGGCCGAGCGCGCGCCACAACCGAGCGGCTTATTCCGGGTACGACTCATCGAGGGCTTCCGCCGCCTCAGCGGTGCGGTAGCTCGCGCGACTCAGGTCCGCTCGGCGCGGAACGCGGAATCATCACCAAGGTGGAAGTAGATGTGACCCTCGAGCGTGCCATCGGGGTTGAGCGCGGCCCAGCCACGACCGCTCACATCGTCGCCCTCGTCTGAGCCTCGCCAACGCACCCGGCGCGGCCCTCCATCACCACAGCGGCCCCGGCCCGGCGACCCAGCGCCGATAGGACTACGCACAGCAACGAGAAACGCCTGCTCAGCTTTTCAAAATCGCGCATAACGCCGACTCGGGGCGGCTGGCAGTCGTGTCGGCAGCGCGGGCGGCGGCACGCATATCATCCGGTTCTGTTGCGACACCCGAGGGCAGCTTGCCCGGGATAGGGACGTCGGATTGGTTGCCTGCGGACGCTGGCGCGTCCACTGCCACATCGGCGCGGCGCCGGGCTGGCCTTTCTCGTACTTCAGCTCAGGTCGGGTGGCCGGGGAATTGCACCCCTGGGCCACCCGACCTCAGGACCGCTGATATATCTGAGGGGGCTTGGTCAATGCTTCGCGGCATTCTTGGCTTTCTTCCCCTTGTGCTTGACCTTGCCGCCAGCTTTCTTGGTCTTGCCCTTAACTGCCTTAGCCTCGTGCTTAGCCTTCTTGCCCAGACCCATGACCGACTCCTTTTGTGTCCTGTGGCACCAGCGCTGCCACATTCGGACCGCGTTCCCAGCTGAGTTGCCGGAGACGTAGCGGTCCGACGGCTTCAGGTTCCACGCCGGATGAAGTTCAAACCTTCCAGCTATCACGCCGTCAGTTCTTCTCGCATCTCCGGCGCCGGGCCAGCGCAGCAAAGGCTCCGGACCTGGGGCCGGACGCGGCAAAGGCCAGCAGCCAGAGACCGCAGGCAACGCTGGTCACCCAACCGAGATCGCAGCCCTGTGCGAATAAGATGGCCCGGGCGATACCGCTAGAGCACCCAGAACGCCCGTTCGGGTTCGGCAGGGACGGTCAGCCGCCGGGCCAGGACAGCCGATCAGAACGGCGGATCTCGGACGCTAGCCCGACCAGCTCTGATTACACAACGTGACTGATATCTTGCTTGCGTCGCCCGGAGCGAATCGGCGCCGCTCAAGGCCAGCGACCGGAAGCCGCCCTAGCGGTCGCGCACGGCACGGCGGGCGGTTTACCAGGCCGCTACCAGGTCGGCTGGGGTGAAGGCGGCGTCTAGGTGCGTGGTGGATGTTCCGGAGCGGGAGACAGCGATGAGCGGGACCGGGTCGGCGGTGACCCGGTCCCGGTGGCGCTGGAGCGCTACGAGATCGTGGGCGTCGAACTGTCCCGTCTCCAGCCACTTGACTGAGCCGAGGAACAGCAACTGCTGGGCGACAGGTTCCCGGTCAGCGCCGACGATGTCGATCTCGACGTCGTTGCTGCGCGTCCAGTAACCGCCGATCACCGGCGCGGCGGCGATGCCCTGGGCGGGCGGCAGGCACGCGAGCGCTTCGCGGACCAGTGGCTCGACGGCACGGCCACGCCAGTCAGTCCAGCTCCGCTCGATCCGGGCCAGTGTCAGGTCCGAGCGCATCCGGTCCACCTCGGCTAGGTGCGGGCCGAGGAAGGCGAGCCAGAACCGCAGGTAGGAGTCGGTGATCCGGTACCGGCGTTCCTTCGACGGGGAAAGGCTGACCGGCAGTTCCCCTGCCACGACGCCTTTGCTGATCAGAAGGTCAGCAGCGCGGGTCAGGGTGGAATGGGCGATGCCTCCGGCGGCACGGGCGATGTTGGTGAAGGTCCGTTCTCCGCTGCCGATCGCGGCCAGGACCATCCGTGCCTGTGCCTGGTCCGGGAACTCCGCCGCGAGCGAGAGCTGGGCTGCCCCCTAAGACTAGTATCATGGATACTTCTTTACGAGATACTATCTTGATTGGAAGTATTCACCAGTCAAGCGTCAGCCGCCAGCGAGGTTCCCCGCTACCCGGACACCTCCGGTAAAGGGTCATCCGGCGGCGCAGTCTCCGCCTGCAGATCCGCTGAGTCCCCCGAACGCGACCAGGCCGTACATCCCGATGCCGGCATGTCCCCATCTCGGCCCGCTGTGACGTCCACGCCCAGGCCGGCAACACGCGTACGAGGATCCGCCGTCAGCGTGCTCCCGCGAATTCACGGCCACCGCCCCGGCCGCACGCGACCCGGATGACAGGCCGGTTCCAGCCCGGCAGGTCATTCACGCCGGACCCGGCTCGCCCACCCGCACGCCAATGCCCGGGCCAGCACCCCGATCCCGCAGACCGGACGAGGTTAACGGCACTGACCAGGCACTTCACGCTGTCCGCACCCGTCCGCAAGGCACCAGCCCCCCACGGCACACGGATCCTTGCGCGACGCGAAACCTGGCAGTAGGCCGAGATCCCCCACAAAATCCCCACAACTAACGGGCCCCATCAGTCACACCCGTAACGTCGACCCTTAAGCATCTCCGCTGGTCAGGGGCCAGATTAGAAAGCTCCCGCGATAGGACTCGAACCTATAACCTGCCGGTTAACAGAAGGTCTGTCACTGCCGGGAGCGCCCGGGGCTGTCAACAGCGTCACCCTGTCCTGCCTGCATAAAGGCGTTCCAAGGCTAACAAGGCCATGCTAGCAGCCGTGCCGCCGTATGCCTGATAATGCCGTTTCGTCCGTGGGATTCTTGTGGGGACGCCGCCGGGCACCTTGACTTGTGGGGATTTTGTGGGGCCGCGCGGGCGTCAAGCCAGCCGATGCCCGCAGACGTAGTGCAGGTGCCTGTGCCTAAATGCTGATCCTGTCGAGGCCCGTGGGATGCCGCTGGTATCAGTGCTGATACCATGCTGGCATGGCGATGACATTGCGGCTGGCTGACGATGAGACCCAGGCACTGCGCAGGCGAGCCGAACTGGAGCAGCGCTCGATGCAAGACGTGGCGCGGCAGGCCATCAGGGAGTACGTCGAGAATCACAGCCGCAGCGAACTACTGGACCGCGTGCTCGATGAAGAGCTGCCCCGGTACGCCGAGGCACTTGAGCGGCTCGGCCAGTGATCTACCTGACGCTGCCCGAACTGCTCCATGTCACCGAGCGCACCCTCGGGACCGATTTCATCGTCCGCGATTACGGCTTGCTGGAAGCCGCCCTCGCCCGCCCCCAGGCCACCGCCTTCGGCAAGGATGCCTACCCCACGCTGGACGGCAAAGCAGCAGCGCTGGTGCACTCGCTCGCACGCAACCACGCCCTCATCGACGGCGACAAGCGGCTTGCGCTAGCGGCGCTCATCGCCTTCTACGGTCTCAACGGCCGCCGCCTGACACTGACCAACGATGCCGCCTACGACCTGGTAGTCAACGTCGCATCCGGGCGGCTCGACACCGCAGACGACATCGCCGCGATCCTTCAGGCCGCAACCGAGCCCCGGAACTAGCGCACTGGCCGCCAGCCTGGTGAACGCGCTCCGGCATATCTCAGCAGGGACCAGCCGCCGCGTCAAACTGCCCGAATCTGCCACGGTATTCGGGCAAAGATGTTGACGGCCTGGGCGATTACCAGGCCGAAGACGGCGATCGAGATGAGCGACTGCACTCCCATCGCGGCCTTCGCCCCGGGGACCAGCGGCATCACGTCGGTCGGGCTGAAAGCCAAGCCGTTCGTAAGTCCCAGGTACAGGTATTCGAAGAACAGGGACGCCAGCTTAGGGCGCTAGGCCTGGGTTCATGTGCTGCGGAAACCAGATCAGGGTGCACGGGTTTGCGGCGGGCCGCGGTAGGCTGATCCGCCACCGTCGCCTTCCCTTCACCAACCCCGCCGCACCGCCCGGGCCCGCCGATATGCCGCAGTACCGGAATCTGAGCTTCGAGTCCGCAGCCCGGCTGAATGCGCCCGGCGCGGCGACGTTCAACCAGGGCACCGCCGCGCGCGACAACGCCGAGCGCCACCTGCGGGACATCGTGCTGTTCGCGTCAGTCCTGTTCCTGGTCGCGATCGCGCAGCGCTTCAAGGTGCGCTCGGTGCGTATCGCGACTACCGCGGTCGCCCTCGGCCTAGCAGCCTGTACCACGGTCGCGGTGCTGACCCTGCCACGGATCCAAGCCGTTCACCGCCAGCAAGCTGTGAGGGGTCACGCTCCGCAGCGCCTTGGCAGATGACATGCGGGCCGCGCGCAGTGCCGATAGCAAGGTCAGCGGCGCGCCGATGAGCAGTGCCGCCTCGGGGCCTGGCAGCCTGGTACGGAAACGGGCTGGGTCAGAGCCTAGCCCCGGAAGCCTGCAAGGGGCTCTCGGGACCAACGGCCCTTATTATGCGCGGATGCGCCACTGTAACGTGCGGCGTGGGCGGCGGTCCGGGCCGGCCGGCAGCTAGGGCGGGCGCCGGGCGCTGGAGCGGCGGAATTCAGCGGGTAACGCGGTGGGTGAGTGATGTATGTCGTGATGGTGGCGCCGGAGTGCGCGCCGGCGGCTAAGGCCGGCGGGCTCGGCGATGTGGTATCCGGTCTGAGCCGTGAACTGGAGCTTCGGGGAAACGCGGTCGAGATCATCTTGCCGAAGTATGCCAGCATGCGGTACTCCGATATCTGGGGCCTGCAGCCCAGCTACCGTGACTTGTGGGTGCCGTGGTATGAAGGGGCAGTCCGCTGCACGGTGTGGTTCGGCTACGCGAACGGGCGGAAATGCTTTTTCATCGAGCCGCACTCGGCAGCTGACTTCTTCGGCCGGGACCGCCTGTACGGGTACTGGGACGACGTGGAGCGGTTCGCGTTCTTTTCCAAGGCGGCGATCGAGTTCATGCTGCGGGCGGATAAGCGCCCCGATGTGATTCACTGCCATGACTGGCAGACCGGGCTGGTCCCGGTCCTGCTGTATGAGCAGTACGGCGAGGTGATGCCGGACCAGAGAGTCTGCTACACCATCCACAACTTCCGCCATCAGGGCACCGGCGGCGAGGAGGTGCTCTGGGCTACCCGGCTTGGCCTGCCGATTATTTCCTTGACGCCGACCGGCTGGGCGATGACTTCTGGTACCGGGGCCTGAATCCGATGAAGGGCGGCGTGATGTATTCGAATTTCGTGACCACGGTATCCCCCAGCCACGCCGACGAGGCGCTGTACGGTGACGCCAGCTCCGGGCTCGGCCGCACCCTTAAGGAGTACCAGGACAAGTTCCGCGGAGTTCTTAACGGCGTCGATTACGACGCATGGAACCCCGAGAAGGACGCGATCCTGCCGGCCCGTTATTCGGTCGACACCATCGAGCGCAAGTCCGAGAACACACAGGCGCTGCGGGACCGGTTGTGGCTGCGCAAGACCCGTCGGCCGGTCGTCGCGTACGTGGGCAGGCTGGACGAGCAGAAGGGCATGCACCTGGTCCACCATGCCCTTTTCTACACCCTGGCCCGCGGCGGCCAGTTCGTGCTCATCGGCGACGCCCACCACCACGACAGCATCAACAGCCATTTCCGGCACCTCAAGGATCACCTCAACGACAACCCCGATTGTCACCTCGAACTGGGTTACAGCGAGGACCTGGCTCATCTGGTCTACGCGGGCGCGGACCTGCTGGTGGTGCCCAGCATGTTCGAGCCGTGCGGGCTGGCTCCGCTGATCGCGATGCGGTACGGGACGGTGCCCGTGGTCCGGGCGACCGGCGGGATGATCGACACCGTGTTCGACCGCGACCACTCCGGGCGGCCGTTGGCGGAGCGCAACGGGTACGTTTTTCACCATACGGACAACCGGGCCATCGAGTCCGCGCTCAGCCGCGCCCTCCGGCTGTGGTCGGACCGCCCGGGCGAGTTCCGCGAGCTGGTGGCCAATTGCATGCGTGCGGATTACTCGTGGGCCCGGCCCGGCCAGGACTACCTGGATATTTACCAGTACATCCGGCACAAGTGAGCCTGCGGGAGTGAGCCCATGGAGCCCCTCGCCGAGTACGTCGACGGCCTGCCGAACCTTTGCGGGCAGGAGCCGCTGATCAGCGAGGCGATCACCGCGGGCCGGAGATACCCGGTGTTCCCGCATGCCACAGATATAGAGCGCGCCGCCAGCACATTCGCGGTCGCGCTGCACATGCACCAGCCGCTTATCCCGGCCGGCGGCGACCTGCGCTCCGCGCCGGTCATCAGCAACCTGGCGTGGATGATGGACCATCAGGACATCGGCGACAACCACAATGCCCCGGTATTCGTGTGGTGCTACAAGCGCATGGGCGAGTTCATCCGGCAGTTGCTCGGCGAGGGCCGCCAGCCCCGGGTGATGCTCGACTACTCGGGCACGCTGCTGCACGGGATGCGGCAGATGGGCCTGGACGACGTATTCGATGCGCTCAGGTACCTCACCGGTGATCCCCGGGCCCGGCAAGCCGTGGAGTGGCTCGGCTGCACCTGGGGCCACGCGGTGGCGCCCTCCACGCCCCCGCAGGATTTCCGGCTGCACGTTCGTGCCTGGCAGCACCATTTCGCTGCCATCTTCGGCCTAGAGGCGCTCGGGCGCGTCCGGGGATTCTCCCCCGCCGAGATGGCGCTGCCCAACCACCCCGATGTCGCCTGCGCGTTCGTCCGTACCCTGGCCGACTGCGGCTATCAGTGGGTGCTGGTCCAGGAGCACACCGTGGAACAGCCCGACGGCCGCGGCATCGAGCACCCGCATCTGCCGCACCGGCTGGTGTGCACAGACTCGCGCGGCAACACCGCCAGCATCGTAGCGGTGATCAAGACCCAGGGCAGTGACACCAAGCTGGTGGGCCAGATGCAGCCCTACTACGAGGCCACAAACCTGCGCCCCGCGGAGCTGGCGGGCCTGCCCGATCGCCCCCGTGGTCACGCAGATCGCTGATGGCGAGAACGGCGGCGTCATGATGAACGAGTTCCCGCCCAAGTACTTCCAGGTCACCAGGGAGTGCTCCGGGTCGCCCACGTCGGCCGTGAACGTCACCGCCTACCTCGAAATGCTGGCCGGGCTCGGCATCCAGGACGGCGACCTGCCGGTGCTGCAGCCGACGCTCCAGCACCGGGTCTGGGAACGATTCCAGCCCGGCGAGGGTCCAGGCCGGCTTGCCGCCGTCATCGGCGAGCTCACCGCCGAAGACGGCCGGTTCAACATGGACGGCGGCAGCTGGACCAACGACGTGTCGTGGGTGCGCGGGTATCAGAACGTGCTAGCGCCGATGCAGCGCGCTAGCACACTGTTCAGCGAGCACCTGCTGGCCCCCGGCGTGCCGGCTAGCGACCCCCGTTACCGGCGCGCGCTCTTCCACCTGCTGGCCTGTGAAACCAGCTGCTACCGCTACTGGGGCCAGGGCACCTGGACCGACTACGGAACCGAGCTCGCCCGCCGCGCCAGCCAGGCCGCCAGCTCACCAGCCTGACCCGACCTGACCTCTGACCCGCTGATCGTGAGGCGATCAGGAGCCAGCGTCAGGGGACCAACCTCAAGAAGTGCACGTGCGCTAGCCAAGATCGCTGCACCCGCAAGTGGTGTTCGTCGGGCCGAAAGGGCGCGCCGCTGCGCCGGACCGGCTTCCGGTCGATCTGGAACAACTCTGGGTACTGAACCGCGGCGTGATCCGTGCCCCTCAGGTCATGGACGTATCCGGTGATCGTGACACATCTTGTCAGCCTGGATCAGCTTGCCCGCTGGGCCTATACACCGCCTTGCGGCGCTGACCCGGGCCTCTCAACGCCGGCGGCGGCCTCCAGTCCCGGTTCAATGATGTCGACCCTCTCGCCCGCCGGGACCCCCATGAGCCTCTCGTATACGGCTGCTCCCAGACGCTCAGCGAGAATCCCCTGATATTCGGCTGCGACCGCATTCAACCTCGCGGCGAGCTCCGCCCTTGTCAGCCCGCTCGCGATCGCCGCGTCTTTGGCCGCCAGCAGCGCCGCGTGCAGGTCCCTGAACCGGGCGGGGTCGATGTCAGGCGCGTAGAACCTGGTCACCAGGGCCGCTTCCCGGATGAGCATCTCGTTGCGGGACGGCGCCGGGACCTCAGTCGCCGACGCCTCGTACAGGCTGCGGATCTGATTGGGCAGGGACGGATTGATGGCCACGGCGGTCGGCCCGGTTGCCGGGACCTCCGCCCCTGCCGCCAGCGAGCACTGCGCGAGCTTGGCCCAGAAGGTATAGAAGTTCCCGTACGTCCCGTACGCCAGCAGGGTGAACCAGTAACCGCGGACCTCGAACGTAAGAGTTACTCCCGCGGAAAACAGGAAGCAGTTTGCCGACTGATGGCAGACACCGTTAAGCGCATATATCCCGATGCACGCAGTGTCCGGATATATTTTCCCTTCGTACTCCAGGGAGCAGCGGTAGCAGTTCGCCACCGGGTAGTTCCCCTCTCCTGAGCAGATGAGCACCCGGTCAGGGCCGGTGCGAGAGGGCTCACCCCAGCAGTCGAAGAACTCGTTTTCGGCATCGGGACACGCCACATAGGTGTGGTCGGCGCAAAAGCTGATGTGATTTGCCCACCCCTGCAGTAGCTGCGCCATGGCTTTCCTCCCCAATCTTTCCCCTGGCTCGGGACATGCCTTCGATAAGCGACAGTATCCCAGGCCAGGATCGAGCGCGGCCGGAACCAGGATCGACGGCAGCGAGGACATTCCCACCGGGGAGATCCTCGACGGGATTGAGATCAGGGGCATAAAGGGGCAGCCGACCTGAGCAAGGTGGTGGAGCGGCCGCCTAGCTGCCAGCTGGCCGGCATCCCGCGGTCCACCTCCTGGGCAGAGGTCTCGGCGCAGTCAACCGCGCCCCCTGCGACAACCGCGATTACGGGATCTTGCTGCTACTGGTGACCTACGGGCTGCAGGCCGCGAGGTGGCCGCCCTGACACTGGACAACATCGACTGGAAGCGTGACCGGCCGGCCGGCCCGGCCGCAAGGCCGGGCACTCGGCCGCGTTCCCGCTGTCGGCCGTGGTCCGCGAGGTCCTGGTGGACTCCCTGCGGCACGGCGAGCCCGGCCAACACCGACCGGCACGTGTTCTTCTGGGCGGTGGTCCGGTGCGGCCGGCCAGCGGGGTCACGGTCTCGTCCTGCGCCCCGGCACTACCTGCTAAAGCCGGGATCCAGGTCCGTGAGAGACCGTGACTGTCCGCGGTGGCTCCTCCGGTCGGGAGGCAATGGGCACGCTACTGACCACGAGGTCCGAACCATCTCTTCCGCACCCGTCATCATTCGGCACCAGGTAAAGCGGCAGTGCGTGATTGCCAGACGACGCTCAGCCTAACGATCGTGAGCTTTCAAGTACGGCACCAACGATGAACGCGGCGGCGCAGAGAATGCAGGTGCCGTGCCAGTCCAGGCCGACGCACGCCCAAGGTCATATCCCATCGCGATGGGTCCCCGGACGACAAGAGCGACCGGGTACGGACCGGCAGCTCTTAGCGGGCCATCTATGCGGCCAGGGACTCCGTTGCCCTCCACTCCCCTCCCAGCCGCACCACAGGCCTCACCCACGTCATAGACGCGCCGCACGAGACCGGCAAAATCGCCACCGAGAGCCAAGATCCCCACAATCCCCCACAACGAGAACGGCCCACCAGACCGCCAGCACACTCGCTGCCCTTCGAAACTCACGCATTCATGCAGGTCAGGGGTCTGTTACATGGCTCCCGCGATAGGACTCGAACCTATAACCTACCGGTTAAATTTAACAGAAGGCCTGTCATAGCCGAGGATCACGGATGCCTGAGACGTTGCCAGCCCGTTTGACCTGCATGAGGGCTTCCGTGGGCTAACACGGTCATTTTAGCAAGCGTGCCGCCGGGTGCCGGGCAGTGCCGTTTTGTCCGTGTTATTCCCGTGTTGATCATTCCGGAGCCCGGAGTTGTGTTGGCTTTGTGTTGCCCGCAAAACGGCAGGTCATGCCCGCTCCCGGGGCGCCGATCCTGAATCTGCCGTGCCCGCGTGGGCTCACGGTACCTGATCTCGTGACGTCGGCACCCCGTCACCCTCCGCAACGCCATCCCCGGCCCTGACCACCGCAACCTACGCCCATACGTCCTGCTCAACCCGACTTTCCGTGCCCTCGGATGCAGCCGCATGCATGCCGGGCGCTGTGAGCTCAAGCCGCGGCGGAAAAGGGCCTTTGGCAAGGCGGATGCGACCTTCTGCTCTGTGCCCGGCAGCACCGGCGGCGGCACTGTGAGGATGCGAACTGCTCTGGGTATGCCTGTCCCTCAGGCTGCCCACGAAGTTAGGATGCGACGTCCCTGGATGTCTGCGGTCTCTTAAAATTCCGAATTGGTAGTGGAAGGGGCACCAAGTTGTCCGGTCTAACAATTTATAAAGCGCAGCCGACCGTAGAGCCGTTGCCGGGAGATTACGGCCTCGTGAAGATGCCGGGGGCGCCAGCGCATATCGAGGCCATGTTGCTCGGCTGGCGGTTCTCGCACGCGGTGGTCTATGTCGGCCGCGGCCAGCTTGTCGAAGCGTGGTTCGATTGCGTGCGTGAGCGTACCGTTGCCGAATACCCGGCACAAGATTTCTCCTGGTTCGGCGTGCGCAGCACGCCAGATGGCGGCCAGGTCCTGCAGAGCCGACGTGACCGGGTTGCCGGGTATGCCATCAGCCGGCTCGGCCAGCCGTACGATTATCCCGCGTGGCCTGCCGTGCTCATCGGGAACTATTGGGGCATCGACCTATCGGGCCTCTACGTCTTTGACCCCCTGGCCAGTTGCTCGGGGCTGGTGGCCAGGGCCTACCAAGCGGCCGGCCTCAACCTGATTAACAAACAGGTCCTCAACCTCGTGACGCCCGAAGACCTGAACCCCCGAGTCTTAGCGGACGCTGGCCCAATAGCCTTTGCATTCCCGGTGAGCCACAGCCCGCCGGCCTGCCGAACATCGAGCTTGGCTACAACAGCCGCCGCGGCGGCTAGGTTGTCTGAGCGTGACGGCCTCAGCTGATTGGCGGCCCTGATCGTGTCTCGCTGCTCAGGATCTGCGGCCGGCGGCGCAGCGCGGGGAACAGCGGGCCGGGACCTGGCTGGCGGGGGGCCAGCCGGGCCTTGCAGTCGACGGCGACCGCTCCGGCGGAGCTGACCAGGATGGGGTTGAGGTCGAGTTCGACGAGTTCGGGAACTTCCTCGGCGATGCGGGCGAGCTGCTCGAGCACCGCCACGAGCGCCTGGCGATCTGCTTTCGGCGCGCCCCGGTAGCCGTCCAGCAGCGGCGCGGCCCGGAGCGAGGCGACCATGGCGTCGGCGGCGCCGGGCTCGAGCGGCGGGACGGCAAAGGCGCGATCTTGCAGCAGGTCGGTCAAGATGCCGCCGAGGCCGACCATCACCACGGGGCCGAACTCGGGATCGGCGGCCAGCCCGGCGATCGCCTCCACGCCCGGCGGCGCCATCGGCTGGATCACCGCGCCGCCCATCTGGGCGCCGAGCAGGGTCTGCATCGTCTGGTACGCCGCGCGGACCGCCTCGGCGTCGGCCAGTCCCAGCGCGACGCCGCCGACGTCGGACTTGTGCACCACATCGCCGGACCGGGCCTTGAGGACCACGGGGAACCCGACCGCCTCGGCCGCCGCGGCGGCCTGCGCCGCGGTCGCCGCGCCGCGAGTCGGCAGCACGGGCAGGCCGCAGGCCGCCAGCAGGCCGGCCGCCTGATCGAGTTCGAGCCAGCCCCCGCCGGGGCTGCTGGCGAGCTTGGCCGCGATGATCTGGCTGATCGCCGGCTGGTCGGACCGTTCTTCGGGCTCATCGGCAGGCAGCAGCGGGCGCCGCCGCCACTGCGCGTAGGTACAGACATGCGCCAGGGCCGCCGCCGTCCGCTCCGGTGAGGGAATCTCCGCGACCTGCGCCGCACCGCTGGGCACCAGCGCGGCGCCCGCCTCGACCGAGCAGGCCACGACCGGCTTGCCGGACCGCTGCGCGACGCGGGTGATGGTCTCCCGGACCTCCGCGGCCGAGATCGCCATGGTCTGGACGACGATGGTGATCACGGCGTCGATCGCATCGTCGGCCAAGACGACATCGAGCGCCTGCTCGAGCATCGCCGCGGTCCCGTCCGCGGTGAGGTCCACCGGGTTGGCGGTCGCCGCCGCAGAGACGAGAATCTCACCGAGTGCGTGCTGTGCCGCCTGGGGAAGTTCCGGGACGGTGAGCCCGCCGCCCTCGCACGCGTCGGCGGCGAGGATGAGCGGACCGCCGGAGTTCCCCACCAGCGCGACCCGGCGCCCCGCGGGCAGCGGCGCGGCCAGCAAGATGGCCGAGACGTCCAGCAGTTCCTCCAGCCGGTCGACCTTGATCACCCCCGCGCTGCGCAGCAGGGCGGCGACGGTCACCTCCGGGGTCGCCGCGGCCGCGGTGTGCGAGCGGGCACCCCGGGCGCCGGCCGATGTCCGGCCCGCCTTCAGCGCCACGATGGGCTTGGCCGCACCGACCCGCCGGGCGATGCGGGCGAACTTGCGCGGGTTGCCCAGCGACTCCAGGTACAGCGTGATCACCGAGGTCCGGTCGTCGTGCTCGAAGAAGCACAGCAGGTCGTTCGGGCTCACGTCGAGCTTGTTCCCGACCGACACGAAGGCCGACAGGCCCAGGCCCGCGGCGCGGGTCTGCTCGCCGAGCACGACCCCGACCGCGCCGGACTGCGAGACCAGGGCCAGCCGCCCCCCGGGCAACGATTCGGGGAAGGTGAAGGTGGCGTTCATCCTGATCTCGGGGTCGGTGTTCGCCACACCCAGGCAGTTCGGGCCGACGATCCGCATCCCGTGCCTGCGGGCCACGCTCAGCATCTCGGTCTCCACCGCGGCGCCCGAGCGGCTCGTCTCGCCGAAGCCCGCGGTAATGACGGTGACGGCGCGCACACCGACCGAGGCGGCCTCGTCGATCACGCCGGGGACGGCTGATGCGGGAACGGCGACGACAGCCAGGTCAACCGGCTCGGGTACCGACAACAGCGCCGGGAACGCGGGCACCCCGCAGACCGCCCGGGCGGCCGGGTTCACCGGGTAGACGGTTCCGGAGAAGTCGCCGGCCAGCAGGGACCAGACCACCTGATGCCCGACGTTGCCCGGGTGCCGTCCCGCTCCGACCACCGCGATCGAGCGCGGCCGCAGGATCGCCGCGACGCTGGCCACCTCCGCCGTCGCCTCCCGCTGATCGCACGCCGCACGGTACGCCGGTGTCGGCCGCAGGTCGATCTCGACCCGCACCGTCGCCGGGCCGTCGCGCCGGGTGCAGCGCAAGCCGGTCGCGGCAAGCAGCTCGAGCAAGGCCGTGTTCTGCGCCCTGACCTCGGCGGTGAAGCGCAGGATTCCCCTGGTTCGCGCGTACTCCGCCAGGCTCTCGAACAGCAAGGTCGTGACGCCGTGGCCCTGGCGGGCGCCGGCGACGATGAAGCCGGCCTCGGCGGCTGGCACCCGCGTGCCGGGGCGGTCATAGCTCGCCAGCCCGACCAGCTCGTCTGACACCAGCGCGACGAAGGCCATCCGGGCGTCGTAGTCCACCTCGCTGAACCGAGCAGCGGCCTGACGGCTCAGCGCCGGGCCGGCCAGGAGCACATGGTGGTGCGTGCCAGGCGAGGTGGCCTCGCGCAGCCCGACCAAGGCTGGCGCGTCCGCCGGCCGGATCGGGCGGACGACGACCGCCTCGCCGTTCCTGAGCAGCCCGTCGAATTCCCACTCAGCGGGATAACCAGCCGGTTCCGCCTCGTCCGCGATAGCCATCGTCATTGCCTCCAGCGTCAACCTCCTCGCCTCACCGCGATATCGCCAGGGCCCGAAGTCCCGAGATGCCTACGGACCAGAGCGAACGGTCCGGGGCCAACTGGGACTTGCGCCCCTGACGACGCGTGTCTGCCACACCTCAGGCCGGGACAGCCGCAGCGATGAGGCCACCCACGTGATCAGGAGCAAGACGAACCACAGGCACAGAGCGGTGATCATCACTCATCTGCTGCGCGGCGGGGGTGTTCGCGGCCGGGAGGACCTCGAAGGCCCCGCGTCAGGGACCTTCGGCTCTGGGCAGGCGGCATCAGTGCCGGCAGCCTGGCGCTATGACGGACCTCGGGGGCCCGGGCGCTCATCCCTGGGCCGTGCGCCCGGCGCGGCAGACCGCGGATCTGCCACCCGGCTACCCGCAGGAGTACCAGCGGCTGGTCACGCTGCGCGATGGGCGCAGCGTCCTCATCCGCCCCATCCAGCCCAGTGACGCGCCCGCGCTGGCCGAAGCGATCGAATCCGCCGACGCCGACACCATCCGCCGCCGGTACCTCGGCCGCCACCCGCAGGTCACGCCCGAGCTCCTCGATTACCTCACGACCGTCGACTACACGAGCCGGTTCGCGCTCGTCGCCGTCGAACCCGCCAGCCAGCGCGGTGTCGCGATCGCCCGCTACGAGCCAGCCGACCAGGACGATACCGCGGAGGTCGCCGTCGCGGTCACCCCGGGCTGGCGCGATGCCGGCCTGGCCACCGAACTCCTCCGCCTGCTCGCCCAGGCCGCCAGCGAACGGGGCATCCACACGCTCACCGGGACGTACCTCGCCGACAACCGCCCGGTCACGGCCCTGATCAACGCGGCGGACGAGCCCGCGAACCGGGTCACCTCGGGCGGCATCGCCGAGTTCTCCGTGCCGCTTCCGCCCCCGGATCCAGGGCCCTAGGGCCCGATCACGAGGGCCGACCGGTGAATGGCGGGCCAGGCTGACGGGGACCGAACTGGCGATACGGTGCGTGGCGTGCGACGAGCTCCCGGCCACGATCACCGCGGTCTGGCCGACGTGGCGTGCTGCCCGGTGTCTCGCTCACGTGCATTGCCGATGTCCGGACGCCAGGTCCTCAGGCAGGTGATGGCGCTAACGGCCCTCCACCCCTAACCCCAGGCGGCTCCGCTGGCATTTGTCGCTGATGACTGTCTGGGATCGGCTTTCGTATGACTGCGGACGGTAGCGCGGAAGCTGCCATTTTTCGCACCTGACCCGACCGCCGGGTCACGATCCTCGTCCAGTGCAGGTGGCTAGTGACGCCAGCCCGGGCTAAGTGCCGTACAGGCCGGGACCGCGGCCTCGGCGCTGGCCCGGATCGAGGCGCTGCGCCCCGACGTGGCCGTCTTGGACGTGCGGCTGCCGGACGGGGACGGGGTATCGGTGTGCCGGGAGATCCGGTCCCGGATGCCCGAGGTCGCCTGCCTGATGCTCACCTCGTTCGGTGACGATGAGGCGCTGTTCGACGCGATCATGGCCGGGGCCGCGGGCTACGTGCTCAAGCAGATCCGCGGCACCGACCTGGTCGGCGCGGTGCGCACGGTGGCCTCCGGCCAGTCGATGCTGGACCCGCGGGCGGCCAGCCAGCTGATGGCCCGGCTGCGCGATCAGTCGGCCAAGCGTGACCCGCTGGCCGGGCTGTCCGCCCAGGAGCGCAAGATCCTGGAGCTGATCGGGGAGGGGCTGACCAACCGGCAGATCGGCGAGCGGATGTTCCTGGCCGAGAAGACGGTCAAGAACTACGTGTCCGCCCTGTTCGCCAAGCTGGGCATGGAACGCCGCACCCAGGCCGCGGCGTACGCGGTCCGCGTCTTCGGCGACGACCACGGCAGCGGCGACGGCGGATACCACGTGAGTTCAGCGGCCCCGGCGATCAGGGCCTGATGCTCTGGGTACCGCCTCGGCTGCCCGACAGCCGCCTGATCGTGCATCCGCTGCCGGGGACACCCTGCCCCTGGCTAGACCCCGTTGCGTAGCTTTTCGAGCTTCCTCGCCCGTAGCCACTGTCCGGCTTGTAGACGCGCCCTTCTGGCTGCCTGCCGACCGGGGGCGCGCGGAGAGCCAATGGTCCCGGCATGCCGGTGCGTTCGCCCCTTCCGCCGGCCCCTTCCGCAAGTGACGCTAGGAGGCGAGGTGGTGGTGACCATGACCGACAAGCGGATCGTGGTGGGCGTGGACGGGTCACCGTCCTCGATGAAGGCCCTGCGCTGGGCCATCGGCCAGGCGAAGCTGACCGGCGCGGAGGTCGAGGCGGTGACCGCCTGGTCGTACCCCTCCGGCTACGGATGGGCGCCGTCCGGCGAGGGAGCGGTCGACTTCGAAGGTGACGCGGGCAAGATCCTGTTCGAGGCGCTCGCCGAGGTCAGCGGCATCGCGCCCGACGTGGTGGTCGAGCCCTTGGTGGTCCAGGGGCACGCCGCGGACGTGCTGGTGCGCGCGGCCGAGGGTGCCGACCTGCTCGTGGTCGGCAGCCGGGGACACGGCGGGTTCGCCGGAATGCTGCTCGGCTCGGTCAGCCAGCACTGCGTGCAGCACGCTCCCTGTCCCCTTCTGGTCCTGCGAGACGGACGGTGAGCGGCACCGCTGTCTGCCGGGGACCTTTGGGCCGCGGCCGGGTCGAAATTCCTGATCTATTTCCTGTCCTCGCCGCCTGATGTGGCGAACCTGGTGCTGGCATTCTGGAGTCTCGGGATGGTGGTGCTGAACGCGCTAATCGGGTTCGTCCAGGAGCTGCGGCCGAGTGGACGGAGGACATATGACCGTACTACGCCGCAGAAGGGCCGATGTCTGCTGATTAGTGACCGTGGAACATGGCACGAGCCGATCGGTTATCGGAACAGTAACGGGCGCGGACCGTGGGATCAACTTCCCCGAGCGTGAGCAGTGTTCGACTCACTGCCGTGCTACCAGTGCCCAGAGGTGAGAGCGATGATCAGGGTAGAATTCACGGAAGCCGAAGCGCAAGCGGTAGCCGACGCCGCACGGGCGTATATCGACGACGACTACTATCCGGCGATTGATCTGGAAGCACTTGGGACGGCGTACAAGCGGCTGACCGGGACCATCGGCAAAGGGTGATAGCCATCGAGCCGTGGTGTTTCGATGCCAACATCGTCCCCCGTGTCACGCGCAGGTCCGGCGGTTCTGGCCGATGCCGACCTGGTCGTGGCCGGCGGGCCGACGCGCGCCCGCGGCACGAGCCTCGCATTCATCCGCAAGACGGCCGACAAGCCGGCAGCACGCAGGCCGTACTGGCCGACATAGGCGATGCCGCCAACCCGCCCGGCGATATCAGCCGCAGGCACTCGGCCTCGTTCGTTCCATAGACCAGGAGGTAGCCGCCCAAACCGGGCGTCCCCTGGCGCGTCAGCCTGCGGGGAAACGGGGCCGGGAAGCCGCTCGACCCCGTGCTGGGACATCAGCCTGGCGGCGTGCTCGCCCGTGTCGTCGGGGCAGCGGTCACCCAGATCACGCGGGTGGTCATGACGTCCTTGACCGCAGCTTTCATCGTTCTGTCTCCTTAGTGCGGCTGAGGCCGACTTCTGCCGCTTTGAATCGACGACCACCCTGGGCGGCCAGATCAGCTGCGGGCGGCGCAGCGCCGAGGCCAGAACGACCGCGAGCAGGGCACCAGCCAGCGGCCCGGCCAGGAAGATCCAGGCCTGGCCGAGCTCACCGCTGACCAGGGCCGGTTCGAGGCTGCGGGCAGGATTCATCGAGGCGCCGCTCACCGAGCTGGCCACAGTCCGGCCAGGGTCACGTAACCGCCGACCGCGATCGCCCGCCCCTGCTTGTACCGCCTCAGAACTGGCCGCAGGCGCTGTGAGCTGCGGTTTGGCCGGATGAGCAGGTTGCGACAAGATCGCGGTTCATGTGCGTTCGGCTGCTCTACCTGATCATGGTCTGGGTCTTCGGCTAGCTGGTGCCGCCAGGCCGCAGCCAAGCATCCAAGAATGCCGAGATCCTAGTACTCCGTCACGAGGTCGCGGTGCTCCGCCGTCAGGTCACCCGGCCCGAGCTGACCCGGTGGCACCATGATCGGGCCTTTGGTCCCTGCACGGGCGTGCCGGGCGTGCGTATCGTGCGTGCATGACGGCAAACAGTGATTGCCGGCTGGCCGATGGGCGGGCACTCGCGATCCGGACTGCCTGGCCGCCGGAGCCCGCTGGCGTCCCCGGGCCTACGGACATGCCGCAACGCGGCCGAGTGAAGGGTGGATCGGATGAGTCTCATGCGCCGCCTCGCGACGCTGTTCCGGGCCAAGGCGAACAAGGCGCTGGACCGCGCCGAGGACCCCCGCGAGGTGCTCGACTACTCCTACGAGCGGCAGCTGGAGCTGCTGCAGCAGGTGCGCCGCGGGGTGGCGGACGTGGCGACCAGCCGCAAACGCGTCGAGCTTCAGATCACCCAGCTGCAGCAGTCCGCCGCCAAGCTGCAGGGCCAGGCCCAGCAGGCGCTCGCCGCCGGGCGCGAGGACCTGGCCCGCGAGGCGCTGACCCGCCGCGCGGCCGTCACGTCACAGATCGGCGACCTGCAGGGCCAGGAAGCTTCGCTGCAGGCGGAGGAGGACAAGCTCACCGCCGCCTCGCAGCGCCTGCAGGCGAAGGTGGAGGCGTTCCGTACCCGCAAGGAGACCATCAAGGCGACCTACACCGCCGCCGAGGCCGAGACCAGCATCCGTGAGGCCGTCACCGGGATCTCCGAGGAGATGGGCGACGTGGGCCTGGCCGTCCAGCGCGCGCAGGACAAGACCGAGCAGATGCAGGCCCGGGCCGGCGCGCTGGATGAGCTGCTGGCCTCCGGCGCGCTGCAGGACGCCACCGTGCCCGGCGGCCGCGACGAGATCCAGTCCCAGCTAGACGCCCTCACCGCGGGCCACGACGTCGATGACGAGCTGGCCCGGATGAAGGCGCAGCTGCCGGCCCCGGCTCCCCCGGCGGCCATCGAGGGCACCGAGGCGGAAGCAGCCAGTCAGCCCGCCCCGCCGGCCACATCGTGAGCGTACGGTCGCCGCGCCAGCTTGAGGCGTTCGCGCCTGGAAGATCCCGTACACCTAGTCCCTGTCAGCGGCCCAGGGTTCGATCACGTCGCGGCCCGCGAAGCGGGCAAGGCTTTCTCGATGCTGGCGGCCTGGCCGGCTTGGCGCTGGTACATCAGGCCGTAGGTGAAGGTGTCCTCCCCCGCCGCCCGGGCCTTTGCGGCGAGATCGAGCAGTACTGTCCGGGCGACGACGCTGTCGTGGTGGTCGCCGAGCAACTGCCGCAAGTGGCGGGACATCGGTCCTTCTGGGGGGTTCCTCCCGAGGCACGCATCTCGCCTGGCCCGACGGGGAACCTAAGCGCCTCACCACGACGCGGAGCGCTCGATGAACACCTGCTGGGCACCCCGGGGGGCCTTGCCCGCGGCCGGCTGCTGGCGGACGTACTCGCCGTCGGGCTGCATGTCCCACGCCGAGCAGTTGTCCTCCTCGTACGTGCGCAGGATGGTCTCCAGCTCGGCCTTGATGGCCGGATCGCAGACGGGAGCGACCGCCTCCATCCGCCGGGACAGGTTACGGGTCATTCAGTCAGCCGAGCTCATGAAGAACTCGGGCGCGCCACCGTTCTCGAACCGGTAGATCCTGCTGCGCTCGAGGAACCTGCCGAGGGTGCTGTAGACCCGGATCGTCGGTGACAGCCCCGGGACCCCGGCCCGCAGCCAGCACAGGCCGCGGACGTTGAGGACAATGGGGACGTCGGCCAGGCTGGCCTGGTAAAGCTCCCGGATCATCTGAGGATCCTGGAGCTGGTTCATCTTGGCCCGGATACCGCAGGGACGTCCCGCGGGGGCGTGCCCGGCCTCGCGCCGGAAGGTCCATGCGCGACTTGGGTGCACGGATGCGTGCCGCTGAGCTCCAAGCCCGGCTTCAACCTCGCGCGGGGCGGCCGCCTGGTCGGCAGATACCGCCGACCGCCCTTCACCGGGTGCGGATGGACCACCCCGCTCGTCAACCTGCTGGCGGCTGGTCCGGGTAACGCCGTCGTCATCGATCTCATTCATGCGGTTCATGAGCTGGCGGGGTCAGGTCCCCGCCGGAGGGTGTCCCGCAATGTCTCAAGCGCGGTGAACCGGGGCACCCAGCCCAGCTCCTGCTTCGCGCGGGTCGTGTCCATGATCGCCGGATGACTGGCCGCCTCCACCCACTGCGCCACGGGTGGCAGGAAGGGCAGGGCCGCGATGGCCCGGGCCGCAGCCTGCGCAGGACCGGCGGGAAAGGGCAGCGGGAGCATGCCGAGCTCGCGGGCAAGGTCGGCGCCAGTGACGATCCCGTCAGCGGCGATGTTGTAGGCACCGGGCGGGCCGGCGGCAACGACACATCGCAGCAGTGCCTGCCCTATGTCCTCTTCGTGGACCAGCTGCACCGGCAGCTCCGGCACCAGCACCGGTACTGGCACCCAGAGCCAGCCAGCCCACCCGGCCAGGGTACGGGCCAGCGGCGCGAGCGGGCCGGCCAGCAGGTCCTTCCCACCTACCACGTGCGGGCCCAGCACGATCGACGGGCGCAGCAGGTACAGGGCGGGCCCGGCGGATCGGGCGGCCCGGGCCCGCAGCTGATGCTCGAGCTCGGCTTTCTCCTGGGCGTAGAACAGCCGGGCGGCGGGCCGCACGGGCCAGTCCTCGGTCATGCCGACCGGGTTGTCGCGATGAAAGCCGTAAGCCGCCACCGAGGAGGAATAGACAAAGCGGCGGGCACCGGCCGCGGCAGCGGCGTCGAAGGCGTTTAGCGTGCCCTGCACGTTGGTCGACCTGATCGCCTCGGATGAGGCGGCACCGGTAATCAGGAACGCCAGGTGCACCACCACGTCAGCGTGGCCGAACGCCTCCCGCAGGACGGCGGGGTCGCGGACGTCGCCGCGGCGGTACTCCATCTTCGTCCAGCCGTATGCGGCCGGGTCGAACGGGCGCCGGGCGACGCCCATCACCCGCGCCACCCGGCCGTCGGCCTGGAGCAAAGGCATCAGGCCGAACCCGAACGTACCGGTCGGGCCGGTCACCGCGACCGTCAGATCCGTTTCGAGGCCGCGCATCAGTCGGCTGCCTTTCCGAGTCGCTGCACCGTTACCTTACCCGCCGTCAGCTGGATGCTCAGAGCCGAAAGTCCCTGCATGCAGGACCGATTGCCCCGGGCGGGCCGCCGCCACGGCCGTCCCTTCCCGCAGCGGGCGGATGCTGATCGCCTCCATCAGCGGGGTGAAGTACGGCGAGTCACCGTGGTCCGTCAGATACGCGACTCAGCTGCCAGGGCTTCGTCGCGGACCTGCGGTTCGCCGCCTGCCCAGATCCGGTCGAGGAACTGGCTCATCTCGGCGGTCAGGCGGGCGGGCCGCACCCACAGCTCGGCGAAGGTGCGGGTCCGGATCAGCCTGGCATCGGGAAGCTGCCGCGCGAGCCTTTCCGCGTCACTGAACGAGTGGATCAGGTCGATCCCATGCCCGAGGACCAGGGCCGGCGCGGTAATAGCCCGGCGCTGGTCGATGGTGGGAGCGATGGGTCCCAGCAGGATGCCATGCAGCACGGCGGCGATTTCGTCCGGGTCTGACGCGGCGGCACTGATGAACGAGTCGAGCGGGCCGAGGCCCGAAGGGGGGAGGCGGGAGGCGGCTCGGGAGACCAATCGCAGCGCGGCCCGGGCGTAGTGCACCTCCAGCAGGAGCGGCGCGAACACCAGCGCCGCCGCCGGGGCAGCCCACTCGAGCACCGGCATTTCCAGGATCAGGCCGCGGACCCTCTCGGGTGCCCGCACCGTGGCGAGCAGGCTCACATTGGTACCCAGCGAGACCCCTCCTAGCACCACCTGGTCCACGCCGATCTGGTCCAGGAGGCACAGCACCTGCTCGGCGTAAAGATCCATCCGATGGGCGCCAGCGTAGCGGGGTTTGTCGCTCCGCCCATGGCCCAGCAGATCGAGCAACACGACGCGGTTGCCCTTGGCGGCCAGTCTCCGGGCCAGGCCACGGCTGAGGTTGGCGTCGAGCAGCAAACCGTGCAGCCACACAAGCACCCTGTCGCCAGAACCGTAGACCTCGTAGGCCAGCCGGTACCGGCCGTAGGCCAGCGTGTGCCGCGTGCCCTCGGTGCTTGGCGTCGAGTCGTCCTCCGCCGTCACCCCGACACGCGGATCGCGCCGGGCTGCCGCGCGCTCACTGGGGTCGGTCAGCGCTTCCATGATCCCATGGTCGGCCTGCGGGAGTCTTGCAGGTAGGTCAAAAGGCCACTAATCGTCGGGTCCGATGGCTCTCCGCCGGTGACGTCCGTCCCTGCTGCCTGCCACTTTAGACTCAGCATTCTGGGTATACGAGCGTAGCGGTACGCGCGAAGCGGTTATGAGCACGCGGAGGGTCCGGTGGCCGGAATTCTTGGCGAGCAGCCAGACCATTGGCTGGCACTTCAGCCGCCCAGTCCCGGCGGTTCCTCGGGGTGCCGGATCGAGAGCGTGGGTGTGAAGCTGCCCGCCTCGCGGCTGACGACCAGAGACCTGATGAACCGGACCAAGCACCGTACCCGCATCCAACTGGAGCGGCTGACAGGTATCCACGAACGGCATGTCGTCGGGCCGGGCGAGAACTCCTTCACCTTGGCCACCGGGGCGGCCCGCGACTGCCTGGGTCATTCGCAGCACCGGGCGTCAGACATACAGATGCTGATCAGCACCAGCATTACCCGGTCCAAGGGACGGTACTCGCAGTCCTTCGAGCCTCCGCTCAGCCTGTATGTCAAGCAGGCGATCGGCGCCACTCAGGCGGTGAACTTCGATCTGTCGAACGCGTGCGCCGGCATGCTGACCGGCGTGTTCATCCTTCAGGACCTCGTCACCCGAGGTGAGATCAGCTGCGGCATGGTGGTTTCCGGCGAGTACATCTCCCACCTGAGCCGGAATGCGGCGCGACAGATCCGGTCCCTGTTCAGCAAGCAGCTGGCGTCACTTACGCTCGGTGACGCGGGCGCTGCCGTGATCGTGGAACGCGCGCCCAGTGATTCCGGCATCGACGTCATTGGCTTCACCACCCTCGCCGAGCACAGCCGGCTGTGCCTCGCCTTTCCCAGCACCGTAGGCGCGGGCGCACAGATGTACACGAAATCCAGGACGCTGCAAAAGGTGGCGATCGAGGACATGGCACCGCTGGTAGCCGAGGTGATCGGCGAAGCCGGAATCAACCTGGCCGACATCGACTACCTGATCCCGCATCAGACCTCGGCCCGGGCCATCCGCGCGGGCACGCAAGAATTCGCCCGGCGCCTCGGCGCCAAGCCGAAGCACGTAGTGGTCAACCTAGAGGAATACGGCAACACGTCATCGACCACGTTGTTCGTGGCTCTCCACAAGTACCTTGAGGAGCAGCGGATTCACAAGGGAGACCGCGTGATGCTGCTGGCGCTCGCCTCCGGCATCGAGATCGGCATCGCCATCTTTACCATCGACAGCCAGGTGGACCACTATGGGCGCACGCATTGAAGCCGCTACTGCGCTGACCAGCCACGGACTGCGCAGGCCAACCGCACGGCGCCTCGCCGATGCCGCCGCCCGAGCGTGCCTCGCGCACTCGGGCAAGGAGCCCAGCGATGTCGACATGCTGATCAACGCGGGGATCTACCGGGAAGACAACATGGGCGAGCCCGCGCTCGCCGCCCTCATCCAAGAGGACATCGGGGCCAGCCTGGGCCAGCCGCCAATAGGAGGGCGCGGTACCTTCTCGTTCGACCTGCTCAACGGCACCTGCGGCGTGATCAGCGCCATCCAGATTGAGTCGGGCTTGCTACGTTCCGGCGTCATCAGGCTCGGTGCGATCGTGGCCAGCGACGTCGACCCGAATCTCAAGGATCCCAGACCAGATCTGCTCCGGCAGGCCGGCGGCGCGATGCTCCTCGGCTGGGATGACAGTCTCGCCGGGTTCACCGACTTTCACATGGAGACGTTTCCCGAGTACGAAGATCTGTTCGCCAGCGGGCTGGTATGGCAGGAGCGACGCAGGCCCCGGGTCCCGAACCGGGTCACCGGCCAGCACCAGATGATCATCAAAGAGAAGCCCGGTTACCAAGCCCGCCTGGCCGACTGCGCCGAGGAGGCGACCCGCCGCTTCCTGCGCCGCCTGGGGATGGGCCTGGGCGAAATCGACCTGCTCGTACCTGCTCCCTCCTCCCCGGAATTCCTTGACACCTTCAGGGCGAGACTCGGCGTTCCGGGCGACCGGGTCGCCTATATGACCGAAGACGTCGACGGTGCCTACACCACCGGGCCCATCGCCGCCGTGCAGGCAGCCATCAGATCTGGCCGACTTGGTGAAGCCCGGAATACCCTGATGCTCGCGGCAGGGGCGGGCATCACCGTCGCCCTCGCCCTGTACTGCCAGACCGCGCCTTGAACCATCGGCGTCCCGCACGATTCTCCGATGCACCGGATCGGCAACCGGCGCTAGGGCGGAACATCTGCTGGGCTACCCCCTGGTCGCGGCCTGTTACCGCCTCACGATCCGTATCCGCCTTCTGCGCGGTGGTCCCGATCTGCTATCAGCCTGTCCAGGGCGAGCCGATCCGGCTGTTATGGTACGCAGAGGCTGTCGGCAGCGTCTTGGCGTCGACATGATGAGCCGGGACTACCTGGAAAACGCTGTTGTGCCCGGTTCTTGAAGCTACTGTCGGCCGGGAGCATCGGCTGGCAGTTCGGCACGAGTGAACCGGTACGCTTCCTGGCGGCCTAGGCTGGCTCGTCTAGGTCGGGCTCCCCTGCCACGTGACTGACGAGCTAGGAGATCAGCGCTTGAGCCAGTGCGGCTGCGGCGCGCAGGGCGAGATCATTCGGCGTCCGCGCAGCGCGCAGCTAGCCGCGCAGGCTCCTCACCGTCAAGCCCAGGGATGGAATCGGCTGCAGCGCCGGCCGCTTGCCGGCCCGATGAGCGGAGCTGGCGGCCTCGGCCGCCTGACGATGCGGGTGATTATCGCCGGTCCCGTGCCGGCCGGCCCGGCGTTACCGTCTCTTGCCACCTGCTCCCGCCTAGGCTGCAATGGGAGGAACGGCCCAGCCGCCCGGCGCTTGGGAGGTAGATGATGACGCCAGCGGAACTTCGTGCGGTGGGCAGGCTCGGCGGCCACGCCTTTGCCGGGCTGGTGTCCGGCATCGAGCAGATGCACCAGGTCATCGCCGGCCGGGCCTTTGCCCCGGTCGGGCCGGCGGGCGCGCCGGTCCGGCTTATCCATGACTTGGTGGCGCGGGGCGCCTACCTCGCGGTGCAGGGTGCAGGCGTGGCGGCAGGGGCGGTCGGCGGACAGGCCGGGTTTGTCCTTGGCGCTGGCGGCCAGCCTGCCGGCCGTGAACCAGCAGGCAACCTGGCGCTCGCCGCGCTGAACGCGGTCGCCGGTGACCGGCTCGGCCCCGACCTAGCCCCACTCGCCATCCGCACGGCGGTGCGGGCAGATGGATGCGATATCGGCCTGACTGCCCAGCAGATCGCGGCTGCCTTCCCGCACGCCACGCCCAGGCTCGCGGTCTTCGTCCACGGGCTCGCCGAGACAGAGAACTCCTGGCACCGGCGGGCGGGCCAGTCCATACCATACGGCCACCACCTGCAGGCAGAATTCGGCTACACCCCCGTCTACGTGCGGTACAACACCGGCCGGCACATCTCCGACAGCGGCCACGACCTAGCCGATCTGCTAGATGGCCTGGCTGCGGCCTGGCCCGAGCAGGTGGATGAGATCCTGCTGGCAGGTCACTCCATGGGCGGCCTGGTCATCCGCAGCGCCTGCCACTACGGCCGGGAAACCTCCGCCGCCTGGACAGGACACGTCCGCCACGTCTTCTACCTCGGATCGCCGCACCTCGGTGCTCCCCTTGCCCGCGCTGCCGGGCTCGCGGGCTGGGTGCTCGCCCAGGTGCCCGAAACCAAGCCGTTCGCGGCCCTGGCCGCCGGGCCAGCCTCGGTCAAGGACCTGCGCCACGGATATGTACTGGACGACGACTGGACCGGCTGCGACCAGGACTGCTGCCTGCGCGATCACCGATGCGACGCGCCGCTGCTGGCCGGAGCAAACCACTACGCCATCAGCGCCACCGTGACCGCCGATCCAGCCAGCCCGCTCGGCGCCGTCCTCGGCGATCTGCTCGTCCAGCCCGCCAGCGCCCACGGCCGGGGCGGCCCGCGCCAGCACATCCGGTTCCCCATCGAGTTGGGCCGCGGGCTGGGCGGAATGCACCACTTCGACCTGCTCAACCACCCCGACGTCTGGGAGGCCATGCACGGCCTCCTGCGCCCCGCCACGCGCTAGCCACACGCGGCTGCGGGCCCGGACCACCCATACGGTCCGGCCCATCCCTCCACCACGCCCGCAGGCCAGCGGCGTTCGAGGCGCTAGACCCAACCGCACATAGTCAACCAGGATGACGACCGCCTCTGCCGTATCTGGCGCGTCACGTCAGGCATGATTTAGGCGGCCGCGCGGCGCGAGATCGACAAGCACCTCGGCCAGCGACTGACTATGAGCTCCAGCTGATCGCTCACACTGGACAGGTCCGAGGCCGACCTCGGCTACGTCAGTCGGCGGCATACGCCGAGTGATGGGGAAAGTCAGGGAGAACGCTCGCCGAGGCCGCGAGCATGGGCACGACTCCATGAGCGCCAATGCTCCGGTCGGGACCTGAGCGCAGGATTCGGCGCTGGCTACGACCGGTTGCGGCCGAGCCGCTCGTGTGCCTCGACCCATTCGTCGGCGATGACGGCCGCGCCCAGTGAGACCTCGCCGCACAGGACGGTGGCCGCGACGATCTCGGCCAGCTTGCGTACCTTGCCGGCCCCGTGACAGCCGAGCAGCTGCAGGCATTCGCGCTGGGTCGGCAGGCTGGTCCCGCCGCCGTAGGTGGCGACGATCAGCGCCGGGATGGTGATGGAGTAGTAATAGCTTCCGTCGGCCAAGAGCTCGGTATGCACCAGGGCCGCCGATGACTCGGCCACGTTGGCGATGTCTTGCCCGGTCGCCGCGAATAGCGCCGCGATCCCGTTGGCGGAGTGATTCCCGTTGTTGTTCACGCCGGCCATCAGGCCGCCCAGGTTGCTGACCTGGCGGGCCCGGAACATCTCGCCGGGCGTGGTGTGCATGACCTCGCGGGCCAGGTCCGCCGGGATGGTAGCCTCGGCTGTGACCCGCTTCCCGCGGGTGCGCAAGATATTGAGGTGCGAACTCTTCTTGTCGGTAGCTAGGTTGGCCTCTAGGTAGAATTGCCGGATCCCGGCATAATGCGCCTGGATCCAGCCGCACGCACGCTCGGTGGCCTTGCTCGTGAGGTTCTGTCCCGCCGCGTCACCGGTGGTGAAGTTGAACCGCAGGAACAAGAACCTGCTCGCGGGGAACTGCTCGATATCGTGTAGGCGGCCAGCTCGCGTGGTGGCCTCTGCCTCGCCCTTGATGGCCGCGAAGTTCGCCGTCACCCACTCCCCGAAGGCGCGTGCTTCCCGTGCGCTGTCGAAGCCGAAGGCCGGCGCGCGCTGCATGACGTCCGCCACCACGGTGGTCCGTACTCCCCCCGCCGCGTACAGCAGCTTCATGCCGCGGTTGTAGCTGGCTACCAGGGTTCCCTCGGTCGTGGCCAGCGGCACGTAGAACGTCCCGCGGGCGTGCTCGCCGTCGACCAGCAGGGGCCCTGCGATGCCGATCGGCACCTGGGCGACGCCGACGAAGTTCTCGATGTTCCCGGCGAGCATGGCCGGATCGAACGAGTACCGGCCGATATGCTCCGGGCTGGCCCCGGTGGCCTCGCGGAGGAACGCCAGCCGCCGCCGCGCCGCCGCGTCGGTGTAATCGCGGGCCAGGCGCGGGACCTGCTGGCGCGGCGCTGGGAGCGCTGCAGGTGCTGCGGCGTCGGGTGCGGTGGTGGTCAATGTTCCTCCTCCTGGCGTCCGGGAGCCGAAGCCCCTGTTTTCAGCTGGGGACCAGTTCGTCCTTCAGGACCTTGCCGAGCGTGTTCTTCGGCAACTCGGTACGGAACTGGAATACCCGGGGGCATTTGTAGGCGGCCAGGCGCTGCCGGCAGTAGGAGACGAGGTCAGCCTCCAGCAGGTTCATCGCTGGCCGCGCGATCACCACCGCCATGACTTCCTCGCCGAGCCGCTCATCGGGGATGCCGACCACGGCCGCCTCGGCGACCGCCGGATGGGCGTGCAGCACGTTCTCGATCTCGCTCGGGTACACGTTGTAACCGCCGCGGATAATGAGCTCCTTCTTGCGGCTGACGACGAACAAGAACCCGTCCTCGTCGAAGTAGCCGAGGTCACCGGTCTGCAGCCAGTCACCGGTGAATGCGCTGGCGGTCGCCTCGGGGTTGTGCAGGTATCCCTTCATCACGTGCAGGCCGCGGGTGACGATCTCGCCCACGTGTTCCGGGCCGGGGGGCAGCGGTCGGCCGTGCTCGTCCCACACCTGCGTCTCTGTTCCCCAGATGGGCTTGCCGACGCTGTACGCGCGGCGCTCGTCCGCGCTGATGTTGAAGGTCGTCGTCGACGCGGTCTCGGTCAGCCCATAGCCCTCCAGGATCACCAGCCCGAAGCGCTCCTCGAAGGCGTCAAGGACGGGCGCGGGGATGGACGCCCCGCCGGAGATCGCGATCCGCAGCGAGGACAGGTCGTAACTGTCCAGGGCCGGGCAGGACAGCAGGTCGGCGAACATGGTGGGCACGCCCTCGAAGATAGTGGCCCGGTCCCGCTGGATCGCGGTCAGCACCGCGTCCGGAGTGAACCTCGGGACCAGCGACATCGTGCAGCCGAACCGCACGCAGACGTCCAGGATGCTGGACAGGCCGAACACGTGGAAGAACGGCAGGACGGTGATCACGATGTCGTCAGGCCGCACCTCGAACAGGCGCCCGGGGATGTCCGCGTTCATATACAGCTGGAGGTGCGTGAGCTCAGCGCCCTTGGGCCGCCCCGTCGTCCCGGAGGTGTAAACGATGACCGCGGTGTCCGTCGGCTGCCGCGAAGCCATCTCGTAGCGAGGCACCCCGACGTCCAGCAGCCGTTCGAAGGGGACGACACCCCCCGAATCACTGGCATGACCGACGGCATAGACCCGATCGAGCCCGGCGGCCTCGGCCCCCTTGACGGCCTCGGTCAGGATCCCTTCCCAGGTGATCAGGATACGGGCCCCGCTGTCGCCGAGATGGAAAGCCACTTCCGGAGCCTTGAGCATGACGTTGAGCGGCACCACCGTGCCGCCCGCCTTGAGGATCCCGAAGTAGGAGATCAGGAACTGCGGGATGTTGGGCAACTGCAGCGCGATAGGGTCGCCGGGCTGTAGCCCGGCCGCCGTCAGGGCGGCCGCGAGCCGGTCAGACGCCTTGTCCAGCTCCCGGTAGGTAAGCCGTCCGCCGGTGAACAGCGCCACAGGCTGGTCCGGTGATGAGCGCGCGGTTTCGCTGAGAATGGTAGCGAGATTGAAGCTCATGGCCCTGCTCCTTCGCGACGGCGACCTGACGACAGGTTTCTTTAGCATGTGCCTGGGCGGAGATCTCCTTTAGCATGTGCGCTGACGTGCGGTGGCCGCTACGGGCGTTCTGCCCCGGCCTGGCGGGACCTTCTACCCGAGATGCCCCCTGGGCTGGACCTCCGCGGAGTGGACGGTTTTCCTGCTTTCATTCGGGGCTAGGGCCGAGCGCCAGCAGGGCACAGCGTGCCGCAACGGAGAGGACGTTCATGCGCGAGATCGCGTACACGGTGCGGGGATTTCTCACAGTCCGCAAGGATTCCCTGCGCGTACCCCTGACCGGGTGGCTAACGGTTCACGCGGATCCGCACTCACATCTGTTCAGTGGGGACCTCGTACTCCGCCAGGCCACCGTCAGCCGGACGGTCCTTGGCGCCAGCCTCTTCAGCGCTATCGTCCAGATCGAGGCCGAGTCCCCCGTCATCGGCAGAGTCGACGACGAAGGCCGTATGTTCGCCACGGTCACGGTCGACGCGACCATAGCTGCCGTCCACGCTGCCGGGCAGACGGTGATCAGCGGTGATTCATGCCGCACCGCCACTCAGGCCATTGTGCCGCTGCGCTCCAAGCCTGGCTTCGACCTGGAGCGGGGCGGGCGCCTGGTCGGCAGATACCACAGGCCGCCCTTCACCGGGTG
Source organism: uncultured Actinomycetes bacterium (assembly GCA_963742795.1). Lineage (GTDB taxonomy): Bacteria > Actinomycetota > Actinomycetes > Streptosporangiales > Streptosporangiaceae > Palsa-504. The sequence goes on along the minus strand of CAVUNL010000029.1, from coordinate 28,160 downwards.
CGGGTGGATCACTCCGCTTGTCAACCTCTTGGTGGCTGGTCCAGGGAACGCCGTCGTCATCGATCTCATCCCGCTCACATTCTTAGGGAGATCGGATACGGCTGACCTCGGCGCCGAGCCGGCGGGGGAGAGACGGGGTGCTGGAGGGGCGCCGGTGCGCTCAGGTGCGGCAGTGCGGTTCACGAGCTGGGGTCCGGCTCCGATCCCCGCCGCAGGGTGTCCCGACTGGGTTGTCGCGAAAAGCCGTAAGCCGCCACCTAGGAGGCGTAGACAAAGCGGCGGGCACCGGCCGCGGCAGCGGTACGGAAGGCGTTCAGCGTGCCTTCAATGTTGATCGACTGGATCGCCTCACCTGACGCGGCACCGGTAACTAGAAATGCCAGGTGCACCACCACGTCAGCGTGGCCGAATGCGTCCTGCAGGGCCTGGGGGTCGCGGACATCGCCGCGGCGGTACTCCATCTTCGCCCAGCCGTATGCGGCAGGGTCGAACGGGCGCCGCGCGATGCCCACTACCCGCGCTACCCGGTAGTCGGCTTGGAAGCAGGGGGCATCAGGCCGAACCCGAAAGTACCGGTCGGGCCGGTCGCCGCGACCGTCAGATCCCTTTCCCCGCCAGGCAACAAATCGGCTACCATCCTTGGCCGCGGTTATCTCAGCCCCAGGTGCCGCACCTGTTTGACTCAGCTGCGACCAGCAAGGCTGGGCAAAAGGTTGCAGACAGCATGCGACGGCAGCCATCGCAGTCCGCCGGCCACCGCTGGGGATCTCGGCTCCCGCCGGTTACGGTCCACCGGCATGTCGGGCATGAGGCCAGAGCTCGGCCCAGCAGAGCCGGACGGGACCGGTAAGGTGACGCGCCGCTAGCTGGGTGCTCAGGGGCCGAAGGTCCCGGCCTGCAGGACGATTGACCGGGGCGAGCCGGAGCCCGCGCGGCTTACGATCCGAAATCGGAAGGGTATTTACCGTTTGCCTGGCAGCGTTTGGGCGGCGGGGCCGACGCAACTCGGAAAGGGGGGCGTGATGGAGAAGCTTCACCCGCTGGACGCCGTGTTCGTCGATGCGGAGGACGAGGACCAGCACACGTCGATGGCGATCGCGTCGATTGCGGTGTTCGAGGGCCCGGCTCCCTCCCATGAGGAGTTTCTGGCTTTCATTACCGGGCGTTTGCCACGGGTGCCCCGCTACCGCCAGAAGCTCCGCACGGTGCCGTTCCGTCTCGGGCGGCCGGTCTGGGTTGACGACCCGCACTTCGATCTCGGGTATCACGTCCGGCGGACCGCCCTGCCGGCGCCTGGAGGAGATCAGCAGCTCGCCGAGTTGATGGCGCGGGTGATGTCCCAGCGGCTGGACCGCGATCACCCATTGTGGGAGTACTGGGTGGTGGAAGGACTCGCCCGGGATCGCTGGGCGCTGATTTCCAAGGTGCACCATTGCATGGTCGACGGGGTCTCCGGTACTGAACTGTACGGCGTGATCTTCGACTTCTCGCTCGAACCTTCGCCGCCCGCCGCCGACGAGCGGATCGCAGCCGCAGAGCCTTCCCCCCTCGAGCTGGCCGCTCAGGCGGCCCTGGACAATGCCGTGCTCCCGGCCCGGCAGGCCCTCGCGTTGAGCAGTGCCGCGGCCAATCCGGGCGGTGCCATCCGTCAGGCGACTGACGCGGCGCGGGCCGTCGCGAAGCTGGCGCCAGCTTTGCGGCCGACCACGGGGTCGTCGTTGAGCGGGCCCATCGGCAAGCAACGGCGGTACACCTGGGCCCGGGTGTCGCTGGATGATGTGAAGAAGATCAAGCGGGAGCTGGGCGGCACCGTGAACGACGTCGTCCTGGCCGCGATCAGCGGCGGCTTCCGGGCGCTCCTGCTCGCCCGGGGCGAGCAACCCGAACCGCACATGGTCCGCTCGCTTGTTCCGGTTTCTGTCCGGGCTCCGGGCGAAGAGGACGTCTACGGGAACCAGGTGTCAGCGGTACTGGCAGATCTCCCCGTCCACGTCTCCGACCCGGTGGAACGGCTCGCGGCCGTCCAGGCCGAGCTGCAGGCCCTGAAGGCAAGCAACGAAGCGATGGTCGGCGAGGCGCTGGCCAGTCTGGGCCGCTACAGCTTGTACCCGCTCGCGTCCTGGTGGAGCAGGCTGGCGTTCGGGCTGCCGCAGCGGGAGATTGTCACCGTCACCACGAATGTGCCTGGTCCCGGCCAACCGCTCTATGGGATGGGCCGTCGGCTCCTGGAAATCATCCCCTACGTGCCGATCGCCACCACGGTCCGCACCGGGATCTCGATCTTCAGCTACTGCGGTAACGTCACCGTCGGTATCACCGGCGACTTCGCGGCCAACCCCGACCTCGACGTGCTCGCCGACGGCATCGAGCACGGCATATCCGAGCTCCTGGTGGCCGCCAGGCGCCACCACCGGCGAGCGGCCACCAAACGACAGCCAGCTGTGACACGTCCGTAACGGCCTCGGCCTCTTCTCAACCCCAACGCCGACTCCGTCATCATCCGCACCTCGTACCAGCTGACTTGAACCGTCTGCGGGTTATAGGCCAGTTGCTGGACCGTCGCCACACCCTCGGCGGGATCGGTGAGCTGCTCTCAGCCTGGGAGCAGGGCTATGGCCTAGCCGATCTGCTCAGCTTCGAGCGCGCGATAACCACCCCATGGTCAGATGAGGTCCCGGTACCGGTGACCGCTGCCGATATATCAGCGCTACTCAACGGCCAACTCACGCGCGAGGTACTTGAAGAAGCGATCCGCCTCGGCTACATCGACGTCGATAGAGATCGTGTCATCCACGCCAGTCGCCGGCTGCTCGAGACCGCCACTGTCCTGGTACGCGAAGGCATCCCGCTGCCCCGCGATCCTGTCCACGGGCCGTGAGCTGCAGGCAGATCTGGACAAGATAGCGTCGTTGTTCGTGGAACTTGTCATCAGCAACGTTCTCGACCGCCGCAGGGGCGCGCCGCCGCCGCATGAGGTCACGTGGCTAACCGAGGCGATCGAGCGGCTGCGGCCGATCGCGCGCACCGCACTCGACGCAGAGTTCGGCCGGGCCATGGACAATCTCCGCTGGGACCCTGATACCCGCGCCACGGAGTCGGCGGAGGTAGGGGCTTGGTGATAGCCATGCAACACAGCAGGCGCGACGCGGTCGACCCAGCCGACGTGTCAACGTGTTGCGTAGCTGCGGGTTCCCGCAGCTAGCTAATGAGGCGTCGCGGGATCTGCCTGATCCGTTTGATGTCGACCGGCTCATGGCGTGCGGCATCCAGCACGGCGTTTCCATGGATGACACGATTAGCCGGATGGGCGGCAGCCCCTGACTTAGGGGGTTCGCACGAGCGGTCCGGGCCAGGCTTGCAGTTGGCTGGACCGTAGCACCACCGCACGTTCGGCTTGTTGAAGGAGCTTCCCCGAACGAGCGGTGGTTTATGCCCGCGTTCACGAGTTCGCGGTCCACCCCCATGAACGATCCATCCGCGCTGCACCTAAGACCTGACGGGCTGGATGCCTAGCCGGGTGAGCCGTACTGGATGGGTACCTTGATGGCCTGGGTCCTGGTAGCCGCCATGTGCCGGTTAGCCCTTGGTGACGGCAAGCGGGACGAGCCGGGCCACCTTGCGGCATAGCCCTGCGCCTTCGGTGGCCTCGACCACCTGGGTAGGGACCAAGGACTCGGCCTTCACCGCGGATAGCATGGAACATCCCAGCCAGGCGTGCTTGACACCTGGCGCACGATCCCGCCGACGGCGCCCGAGCGCCCGCGCCTACGCGCACTGTCTCCTGCACGCGTATACGCGTCATCTAGACCCCGTCGGTGGCAGACCGGAACCGGGCACGCCATTGGCTGGCGTCGAACTGCACCGGCTCGGTGCGTGGGAATGGCGAGGGCTACGGCACCTTGGTCAGCTTTCCCCCCTGCCCGGTGCCATGGCGCAAGACGTCAAGGCGCTCGCGGTATTCGTCAGCGTCGATCTCCCCACGCGCGAACCGTTCCGCGAGTATCTCCTCAGCCCTGGTGGCTGCGGCGGAGTCGTATGCGGCCCAGCGCGGAAGGCGCGCGGTGGAGCGGCATCATCGCTGCCGGCCTGGACGCCGGGCCCTTGAAAAAACGGACCTTGGTCCCTTGCCGTGCCCTCCATCGGACCGAAAGGTGGTGTTGACACGACAGGAATGGTGATAACGATGGCAGATGATCGCATCCGAGAGCTCGAAACCCAGATCGGCAAGCTCCAGGCCCAGCAGGCGGACCTCAGTAAGCAGCTGATCAAGGCCCGGATCGAGAACTGGCAAGGCCGCATCGATGATCTGGAAGTCCAGATACACACCGGTGCGGTGGAGACCAGCGAGAAGCTCACCGCGAAGCTGGACCAGCTCCGGAGCACGTGGGCTGACACCAAGAAGCAGTGGGAAGCTGCGATCTCGACGGCAGCCAGCGCAGGGGACACGGTGCACACCGGACTGCAGAGCGCCTATCGTGATCTGCGCAACGCCCTGCTCGAAGCGAAGAACAAGCTGGCCTCCTCTCACTCCTAGCTGCAGCCACGGGACCTACGGGCCCGCCTTGTCCGCGCCGGCCCACGGTCCGGCCGGAGGTTGGAGGCGGTGGCTCCGCCGCCCGGGGGCGTCGCGGAGGTTGCTCGTGTCCCCGACCCGGGGTAGGCAGCCCGCATATACCCCTCGGCAGACCGGACCTGGCGGGTTTGACGGTGTCGCTGGCGGCGGTCCCGGAGCAGGGCCGGCCAGGAGGGCAGCGAGGTAGATGGCAAAGCTGATGCTGGTGATGAAGACGCTCGCCTTGATGTTAACGATTCCGAAGCTAGCCAGCAGGCCGCCGTCGCCGGGGTGCCGGCCACCCAGCGGCCGGCGGCGACGTACAGGACGCGGTCGGAGAACCCGGCCACGGGTCGCCCAGCAGCAGCCGCGGCGGTCCGGCCAGGGCCTGGGCGATCCGCAGCCGTCTCTTCGATCTGGGCTCGCTCGATGTCGGGGGTAGTGTCGGTCACGGCAGGCATTCTGGTGGCCATTGGTCAGCACGGTCCCGCGGGCTCAGGCTTCCCTGGCCGCCCAGCACGATGCGTCGTCGCTGCCGGCCGAGCTGTCGTATACGGCTATGATTTCGTCAGTCCTCCCGGTCCTGGCGACCTCCTTGTCCCGCGAAATACGGGCCAGGGGCGGCGACGATCGGGGGGACCGGGTAGACGAGGCGGTCGCGAACCGCGACCACGCCCTGGACGTGCCTGATGCGGGCGAGAACCTCGTGGCCCATCGAGACGGACTCCGGCGTGCCTTCCACGGTCACGACGCCGTCCTTGACGATCAGCGAGTACTGGCCCGGCTCTGAGAGCCGCGGTATCACCTGGCCGGTGATCTCGGCGCGGATCTCCTCATCCAGGCGGTCGAAGACGGCCAGCACGTCGGACCGGCAGATGATCCCGACCGGCCGCCCGGCCGCGTCGACCACGGGAAGCCGCTTGAGCCTGCGGGTGTACATCCGCGCCGCGGCGTGCCCGACCGTGTCGTCTGCCGCTACGGTCACCGCCGGGCTCGTCATCAGCTCGCCCGCGGTCGCCGCGCCCGCCTTGCGGCGCTCGGCGCGGTGAACAACGGCGGCGATCATTCCCCGCAGGCCGTGCCATCCGCCTTCGATGGCCTCCTTGGCCAGCATGTCGGCCTCGGAGACCACGCCGATGACCTTCCCGTCGTCGTCCACGACGGGAAACCCGCTCACTCCCAGCTCGAACAGCCGGGCGGCCAGCTCCTTGTACGACGAGTCCCTGGTCACGCAGACTGGAGGGGCTGACATCACGTCCCTGACGACGGCTGCCATCGTTAACCTCCGTCCCCGGGGGCTTCCCGGCTCGCGGGCCGCCCATGCGAAGACGTCATCAGCCGCTGACTTCGGCGTGGTCCCGGTGGACGCCTTTCAGCAGCGCCGCCTCCGCGGCGCCGACCTTGCCCGGCAGGTCCTCTACGCGGGCCCCCGCGGCGGCCAGGGCCCTGCGGGAGACGCGGTAATGATGGCCGCACAGCAGCAGGTCCACGGAGTGCCGCCGCTCAGCGGTCGGCGGCATGATCACCCGTACCACGGGCCGCGCCGGGCAGCAGCAGGCTCGGTCCGGACGGAATGACGACGTTGGCAGGCTCTCGTCGAGCGGGCGGTCGAATTCCGGCGCGTCCGTATCGGCGCCTATGTGCGGAAATCGCGGCTTCATCGTTCAAGCATCCGGCTGCGGCGTCCGTTCCTGAAGGGACGGAGTTCCCTAGTCGCCGGGCCTAAGGGCTCGGATGTCGGCCAGCGCGGGGGCTGCGGCGTTGATCTGCGCAACGCCCTGCTCGAAGCGAAGAACAAGCTGGCCCCCTCTCACTCTTAGCTGCAGCCACGGGACCCACGGGCCGGCCTTGTCCGCGCGGGCCCGCGGTCTGGCCGGAGGTTGGAGGCGGCGGCTCCGCCGCCCGGGGGCATCGCGGAGGCGGTGCTGGTGTCCCCGACCCGGGTAGGTAGCCCGCACATGCCCCCGCGGCAAGCTGGACCTGGCGGTCTGACGGTGTCGCTGGCGGCGGTCCCGGAGTAGAGGGCCGGCCAGGCGGCTGGCTGCCGCAGACGCCGACGATGTTGCCGAACAGGATGTTGGTCACGGCAATGTTCCCAGAAATTCTCCCTCCGCGACCACCTTGACCACGCCGGGGTGTGACCGGAGCCCGCGGGGCCGCATTTCCCCGGGGACCACCGGCACCCGTCTGCTGCCGCTGGCGGCCGCCCGCGATGGAGGCGTGCCTGCCGCTGGCTAGGCTGCGGAGACGATGGTGCCGGCCTCCTGGCGGATGAGCGCCCCGGCCTCGTCGAGGCTGCCAATCGCTGCCATGTGGCCGGTAGCCTCAACGAACCGGCAAGCGGCGTCAACTTTCGGGCCCATCGAGCCGGCCGGGAATGAACGGGTTCGCAGCTCGGCGGGTGTCGCGTGATGGATGGGCCGGGCGCCGGGAGTGCCGAAGCCGTCGATCACGGCGCGGACGTCGGTGAGCAGGAGCAGGTCATCTGCGCCGACGGCGCGCGCGAGCAGGGCCGCGGTCAGGTCCTTGTCCACGACCGCCTCGGCGCCGTGCAGAATGCCTGAGGCGTCACAGGTCACCGGGATGCCGCCTCCGCCCGCGCACACCACGAGCGTGCCGGTGTCGAGCAGGGCATGGATCAAGGGGAGCTCGAGGAGGCCGACGGGTTCGGGCGAGGGCACCACCCGGCGCCAGGCGGGCCCGTCGCGGCGGACCACCCAGCCGCGCTCAGTGGCGAGTTCACGTGCTTGGCCCTCGTCGTAGACCGGACCGACGAACTTCGCGGGGCAGGCGAAGGCAGGGTCACCGGGATCGACCAGTGTCTGGGAGATGAGGCAGCCGGCGGTCCTGCCTGGCACGGCGCCGCGCAAGGCCCGGACCAGCCAGTAGCCGATCATCCCCTGGGTCTGCGCGCCGAGCGCGTCGAACGGGTAGGGGTGGGACAACGCGGGGTCACGCGCGCTTTCCAGTGCCAGCATGCCAATCTGCGGGCCGTTGCCGTGGGTGATCACCATGTCGTGCGCGCGGGCCAGCGGCGCGAGCGCTGCCACGGCTAGCTGAACGTGTGATTCCTGGATGTCGGAGTCGGCCTTCTCGCCGCGTTCCAGCAGCGCGTTCCCGCCGAGTGCCGCCACGATCCTCACGGCCGCGGCGCGATCGTCGCGACCATCAGGGCCTTGATGGTGTGCAGCCTGTTCTCTGCCTGGTCGAAGACGATGGAGGCCGGTGATTCGAAGACCTCCTCGGTGACCTCCAGCGCGTCCAGGCCGCGCTTGTCGTAAATCTGCTGTCCGATCTGGGTGTCGCGGTTGTGCAGGGCCGGCAGGCAGTGCATGAACTTGACCGCGGGGTTGCCCGTGGCGGCCATCACCTCCGCGTTGACTTGGTAAGGCAGGAGCTGGTCGATCCGCTCGTCCCATTCGGCCGGCGGTTCCCCCATCGAGAGCCAGACGTCGGTGTACAGGAAACCGGCCCCGGCTACCGCTTCGGGGAGCGTGCTGGTAACGGTCACCCTGGCCCCGGACGCCGCCGCGAGATCCACGGCGATGCCTCGCACCGTGGCGGACGGCAAGAGTGCCTCGGGTGCGCAGACCCGCACGTCGAGCCCGAGCAGGGCACCGGTGACCAGCAGCGAGCTGGCCGTGTTGTTCCGGCCATCGCCCAGGAAGTATGTCATCCAGCGGCCCGGCCGCGTGGTCACGCATGGTCAGGATGTCGGCGAGCATTCCAGCCGGTGCGCCCGCCGCCGCCAGGACGCATGGACCTTGTTCGGGTGCGGCCCGGCGTCGGCGAGCCGGTACCCGTACGGCGGCAGGCCGCCCAGGTAGCGGCCCTGCTCGCGCGCCTGGGTCGCCATCGCGGTCCGGACCCGGATCCGGGTCCGCGCGATCTCCCGCCTGGACTGCAGCCCCAGCGCCAGCATCGTCTCCTCGTGATCGTCGGCGTGCCAGTCGACTTGGCCGCCGACTTCCGGGGTCCACAGCTGGATGCCGTAGTGCTCGAACAGCGGCGCCATCGAGGCGTACTGGACGCCGTAGAAGGCGCGCTCGTACTCGCCGATCACGACTGCGTCCCAGCCGCGGTCCGGGTCGGCCAGCGCGGCGACCAAGGCCGCGGCCTGCGGGCGGCGCGCCCAGGCCAGCGTCCGGCTGTAGCCAGTGTCGAAGAACTCGGCCACGATCCGCCCGTGCCCGGCCACCAGCGCGGCGGCCTGGTCCCGCTGCCGCGCCCGCGACGTCACCGGGTCCTGCCAGTCCTCGGTCGAGACCCGCCCGTAAAACCCGAAGCGCAGGCCGCCGCGGCCATGGCCGACTGTCCGGCGGCGCCCGGTGCGCCCGGCCCATGCCTCAAGCGTGTCCCCGCCCTTGCCGCCAGGCATTTCCCGTCCCAGATGACCGCGAGCCGTCAATTCAGCAACCACCGCTGCAGGCTGCCGCGGCAGGTCCCGGGCGCACAGTCCCTAGCTGGCCGTCCGCTTCGGCAGCTGGCGGGTCCAAGAGAAGGTCAGAATCCGCTGGCCCCTCCTGCATGCTCTTCTTACAGGCCCGGCAGGCCGTCACAAGACACGTAAATGCAGGTGAGGTCCCGCACCCTCCGGGAGAAAGGGAGCGTCACGGTCCGTGCCGAGAGGTGAGGCCCTGGCGCTGAGGTCGATGCGCTGGCGGCTTTGGAGACCGGAGCAGACCTGGGCCTGTGACGAGGATCGGTACAGGCCAGGTCGGTGTCCTCATCGCTGTCGGGGTCTTCGGGGGGCCGGCCAGCCCGCTGCCCGCAGTTCACCCAACGCGCCCGGGTCGGCATCGGCCACGAGCTGGTGCACCCGGGGAGGGTGACAGCCTGATCGCCGCGGCTAGGGTGCGGATCGAGATCGCCTCCGGCGCGGGCCGAGACCAGCGCCCACGTGCGTTCCCGCTCGGCCTGCTCCAGCCGCCACGCGGCGCGGGAGACCCGCGCCAGCACCCGCGGCTCCCGCCGGGCCGCCCCGATTCGGTCACTGATCGTCACCCGCCCAGCTGCCAGCCGCGTTCAGCGAACTGGACGCCGTAGCGGTGCTCACGGCTCGATTGTTACCGGCACCCCAGTGGTAGCGGCGTACCCTTGCCGGCTACTCGGTCGTCACCGCCCGCAGGACGTTGAGCCGGGCGGCGCGCCTGCTCGGCGCGATCGCGGCCACCATGCCGGCCAGTCCGGCCCCCCCAGCCAAGGCGAGCCAGACCCACCAGACGGGGAACACCAGGTGGGTGACCCCCTGGGAATGCATTGCGGCAACGATTGCCCAGCCGAACAGCATCCCGAGCACCAGGCCCTCGATGGCGCCGAACAGGGAGATGATGAGCGCCTCCAGGCACACGGTCCAGCGCAGCTGGCCCCGGGTCGTGCCTACCGCCCGCAGCAATCCGAGCTCACGGGTGCGTTCGTGGATCGACAGGGCCAGGGTGTTGGCGATGCCGATCAGCGCGATGACCACGGCCAGCGCGAGCAGTCCGTAGACCAGGTTGAGCAGCTGATTCACCTGGTTCTCCTGCTGCGCCTTGTACTGGACCTGGTCCATCAGCGTGGCGTTCGGGTAGGAGGCGAGGACGCTTTCGATCGCGCTGCGGCCGGCGCTGGCGCTCACCCCGGGAGCGAGCTTGACGAAGACATCGATGTCGAGCGCCAGCGGGAAATTCGCCTCGGCGGCGGCGAGCGGAAGGATATAGTCGCCCGCCACTTCACGCACGCTGTAGATGACCTGCACGGTGTAGGTCTTGGTCCCGGTGGTGGGGAACGTGACCGCGACCGGGCTGCCGATCCTCAGGTGCTGGCTGGTCGCGACCTGGGTCGACACCGCGATCCCAGTGGACGTCATGCTCGTCAGCCGGCCCTGGGTGACGCCGATGTTGAATAGCGGGTCGGCCTTGACCGGGTCGGTGGCCACCACCGGGGTCGTCTTGCCGTAGATCTGCACCACCCCGGAGCGGATCCCTGCCACGGCGCTCACCTGCGGGAGCGCGCCCAGCGAGCGTTCGAGCTGCGGGCTGAAGCCGCTGGAGCCGCCTGCTATGCCCCCGCTGCTGACCACGTAGTCGGCCCGCACCGCGGAGTCAATGATGGCGGTGGTCGAGGCCTTCATGGACGAGGCGACGATGGTCATGAGGGAGACCAGGGTCACGCCGACCATCAGGGCCGCGGCCGTGGCCGCGGTGCGCGAGGGATTGCGCATGGCGTTCTCCTGGCCGAGCTTGCCGGTGGTGCTGCGCGCCGCGAGCGGGGCTCCCAGCAGCCGGCTGGCCGGGCGTGCGACGAACGGCCCGAGTATCTCGATGCCGATGAACACCGCACCCGCGCCCGCGGCGACCAGCGTGACCCGGTTTCCGGCGTGGCCGAACAGCCCCGCGGCCAGGACCGCCGCGCCGCCGACGGTCAGGATCGCGCCGCGTGCGGTCCGCCTGACGGACGGCTGGCGGGGCTCGGCGGCCACGTCCTGCATGGCCGCGACCGGCGGGATCCGGGACGCGCGCCGGGCCGGCGAGATCGCCGATATGGCGGTGATCACCGTGCCGGCGATCAAGCCGACGATCACCGTGCGCATGCTTACCACCAGGCCCGTGGCGGGCAGGTCGAAGCCGAGCGCCGCGAGCCCCGCCTTGAGCACCACGGCGAGCCCGATGCCCGCGATAACGCCTGCGGCTGAGGCGAGCACCCCGATGACCAGGGACTCGCCGAGGACCGAGGCCGTCACCTGACGGCGGCTCGCGCCGACGGCGCGCAGCAGGGCCAGCTCGCGGAGCCGCTGGGCGACGGTGATCGAGAACGTGTTGAAGATGACGAACGAGCCCACGAACAAGGCGATGAACGCGAAGATGAGCAGAAACACGGTGATGATGCTCAACGCCTGGTGGATGGTCTGCTGCCCCTCGGCGGTGATGGCCTGGCCGCTCACCACCTCGATGCCGGGGCTGTGGATGGCCGCCTGGAGATTACTCACGAGCACCGATTGCGAGATCCCCGGGGCCGCTTCCACGTTGATCGCGTTGACCTTGCCGGGCTGGCCGAGCACCCTGGCCGCGGTGACCGGCTCGAACGCGGTGATGGTCGCGCCGAGCGGGCTGTCCGCGCTGCCCCACGTGGCGATGCCGGTGATGGTGTAGGTAGCCGGGTGCTGCTGGGTGAGGACGACAATCTTGTCGCCGACCGTGAAGTGCCCGACGTCGGCGGAGTGCTTGTCGATCACCACCTGGGAGCTGGTGCGCGGCTGCTGCCCGCCGGGCAGCAGCCGCATCGGGTTGAGCGCGGCGACGTCCGTCCAGGCCACACCGAGGGTCGGCGGCCCGTTGGACGCCTTGCCGATCGGCTTGCCGTCACGCCCGACAAGCTGGGCATAACCCTCGATATCCAGGGCGGCTGCCTTCACGCCGGGCACCTTGGCCACCGTGGTGGCCAGGCTGGCGTCGACCCGCTGGCGCTGGCTGGTGAAGTTGACGCCGGGGTTGAAGGGCTGGGTGGCCCGGACCACGGCGGCGGTTCCCTGGTAGACCTGGGTGTAGAGGCCGTTGAACGTCGAGTTGATGGTGTCGGTGAGAACGAAGGTACCGACGATGAACGCGACGCCGAGCAGCACCGCCAGTGCGGTCAGCGCGTAACGCAGCCGGTGAGCCACGGCCCCCTTCAAGGTGATGCGCCACATGACCAGCTCAGCCCCCTTCGGCCCCCAGCTCGCGTATCGCGTCGAGGACCCGGTCGGCGGTGGGATCGAGCAGCTCCCGGACCACGCGGCCGTCGGCCAGGAACAGGACCCGGTCCGCGTACGCGGCGGCGCGCGGATCGTGGGTGACCATGACCACCGTCTGGTGGTACTCGTCGACGGCCCGGCGGATCTGGGTGAGCAGCTCGGTCGCGGACCTGGAGTCGAGGTTGCCGGTCGGCTCGTCCGCGAAGATCAGGTCGGGACGGGTGACCAGAGCCCGGGCCGTCGCCACCCGCTGCTGCTGACCGCCGGAAAGCTCGGCCGGGCGATGCCCCAGCCGGTCGGCGATCCCCAGCGAGCGCGCCAGCCCTTCGACCCAGGCCCGATCGGGCTTCTTACCGCCCAAGGTGAGCGGGAGGATGACGTTCTCCTGCGCGGTCAAGGTGGGGACGAGGTTGAAGGCCTGGAACACGAACCCGATCCGCTCGCGGCGCAGCAGCGTCATGGCCTTGTCGTCCAGCGAGCCGAGGTCGACATTCCCGATCAGCACCTGTCCCTCAGTGAGGCGGTCCAGGCCTGCCAGGCAGTGCAGCAGGGTCGACTTCCCCGAACCAGACGGCCCCATGATCGCGGTGAACACGCCGGCCGCGAAATCCGCGGAGATCGCATCGAGCGCCCGGACCGCTGTGACGCCCGTGCCGTAGATCTTCACGCCGCCAACGATGCGCGCCGCAGGTGCCGCTTCACGCGTCGTCGTCGCCTGTTCATCGAGAATGGTCATCTTCATCGGTCCCGGGCCCCCTTCGCCACGACCCAGCAGGCCACATCAAGCCCTACGTCGATCGTGCGCACCATCCCTCATGAGGACCGCAGGGGCGAAGGTCCCGGGCCGCGTTGACCCCCGACCTTAGTTCCCGCAGACGTCTGACGATGAAGGACCGGGACGCCGGGGCCGGTTCCAGTTCGAGCGCCGAACGGTGGCACCGGCCCAGGCTTCAGCGTTGTGGAAGCACGGCGGCTGCTGGGTGAGCGCGTCCACGCCGTCCCCCGGCTCCGGCAGCGGCTGCGCCGGGCGCCGCCGGGCTGCGGTCGGCCGTTCTGGGCCGACGACCCGGCGTTTGACCTGCGGCACCACGTCCGGCAGCTACCCTGCCCGCCACCCGGCGACGAGCGGGCACTGCTAGAGGTGGCCGCGGCCGTGACCGGCGAGCCGCTGCCCCGGTCCCGGCCGCTGTGGTCGGCCACGTTCGTCACCGGCCTCGCCAGCGGCGGCACCGGCCTGGTCATCGTCATGAACCACGTGCTGGCGGACGGCATCGGCGGGCTCGCGGTCCTGGCCAGGCTGGTGGATGAGGCTCCCGGCCTGCTCCCCAACCTACGGGCGGAAGGGTTCCCGGCCCCCGCTCCCCGCGCCCGCGCGCTCGCCGCCGACGCCTGGGCGGGCCGGGCGCGTCGCCTCACCCGCCCGGCGCGCAGCGTGCGCACGATCCGGCAGGGCCTGGCCGAACTGGGCGGCGCCCGCCCGCCCCGCAGGCTCCCGCCGACATCCTTGAACCGCCCCACCGGGCCACAGCGGCGGCTCGATGTCGTCGCCGCCGATCTCGCCGCGATCCGCGACCTGGGTCACGCCCACGGCGCCACCGTCAACGACGTGATCCTCGCCGCCATCGCCGGAGCGCTGCGGGCCCTGCTGGCAAGCCAGGGCGAGCGACTCGACCTGGTGACCGTATCGGTGCCGGTCTCCGCGCGCCAGGCAGACACCGGCGGCCAGCTCGGCAACCAGGTCGGGGTGATGCCGGTGGCCCTGCCCACCGGCAGCGACCTGGCCGCCCGTGTGACCCGGATCGCCGCGATCACCCGCGAGCGCAAGACAGCAGCCCGCGGCACCTCGGCGGCGCTGCTCGGACCGCCGTTCCGGCTGCTGGCCCCCACCGGGCTGCTCCGCTGGTTCTTCAATCGCCAGCGGCTGATTCACACCTTCGCCACCAACCTGCGCGGCCCGGCCGAGCCGCTCACGTTCGCTGGTGCCCCGGTGCGGGCGGTGATCGCTATCCCGAATACGACCGGCAACGTCACCATCACCTTCGGCGTGCTGTCCTACGCCGGGACGCTGCGGATCACCGTCTTGTCCGATCCCAGCCGGGTGCCGGACGTGGCCGTGCTGACGGCCGCCTTGCGCCAGGAACTGGGCAGCGCGGCCCGCTGACCGGCGTGGCCGGCGGCTCCCTGCGCCCGCCGAACGGGTGCGGCGCCCCCGACGGGGAATGCCAGCCCGCATGGTGCTGGTCAGCGACATGCCGCAGACGTGCCTGCAGAACCTGGAGCGCCACTTCGGCCCCAGGCCAGGCCCTGGGGCTGACGCCCCCGCATATGCAGGCTGCGTGATCTTGGGCGGCACGGGCATATGACCCGGCGGTGCGTGAAGTGCTTCGGACGCCGGCCGGTTGCGTGTGCGCCGCAGGCGAGCGTGCGGCAGATTCCGCCGCGCCCAGCAGGTGTGCTGGGCGCCAGGGGCTTCTGGGTCGCTGGCATAGGTGCCGTCGGCGAAGCCGGTGGGATCGAGTGCGAACCGCTTGCCATGGTGGCCGCGACGCCGGTTTACACCGTCCGCCAGCCCGCGCTGGCGACGGGCAAGGGCACCATCCGGCTGCGGCCGGAAGACGCGGCCGGCATCCCCGATGATGAGCTCGGCGACCTGCAGCGCCGCACCCAAGGCCCCGGCTGCCTGGCGGGCTCATGCAGGGCGGGCGGCCAGCCCGCACGGTGGTCAGTCGCTCCGGCCGGGTATGCGTTGGCGGCTCAGCCGTGTGACAGGATCTGCCGGGTGCACAGATAGTCCAGTTCGGGCTAGGCGGTTGCGGACCGCCTCGGCGAGGTCACGGTACCGACGCTGGTGATGGCGGGACGCGGCGACTTCGTGTTCCCCGCCCGAGCATCAGCTAGAGCTGGCGGCCGCGATCCCCCGTGCCCGCCTGCAGATCATCGAGCGCGCGGGCCGCAACCGCCACTCCGAGCAGCCCGCCGAGGTCATGGCGGCCGTCAGGGGCTTCATCTGCTAAAGCGCGCCGGCGGCCTGACCCGCATGCCTTGCGCCGCGGGCTGGGCCGCGAACCGCGTGGCCAGTCCCAGCGCCCGCGCGGAGATGCCGCCGCCAGCTATGGCCCGCGGTGCCGCAGGCCAGTGCGGCTGTAGCCGGGGTGAGCCGCCGCATGCTCACGCGGTCTTCGCCGGCCGCGGGGAGGGGTTCCCGCTCCCGGACGCCAGGGTGTGCCTGGCCGTCGCGGTCACCCACAGCCCCGCCATCGATACCGCCAGCGTCGCCAGCATGGTCGCGCTGCCGGTCACCAGGGCGATGATCCCGGTCACCAGCGCCAGCGCGCCGATGGCCGAGACGAGCACGACGTAGGCCGCCAGCGGCCGCGGGCCCTCGCGGCTGGCCCGGTAGACCACGGCCATCTGCTTCTGGTCGGTGAGGCAGGCGGCCCAGCCCAGCCCGAACACGACCGCTGCGGTCACCCTGACGGACCAGCCGGTCATCGCCGTCCCGGTCAGCCATGGGACGTAAACAGCCGCCGCCGCGGCCACGAACAAGGTCGCCAGCCCATCCCTGATTGTGAGGCGCATCTCCGCCTCCTCCGTCTTCCCGCCCGGCCCGCGATCCGGCCTTCACCCGGGCGGCTACCTCTACGCTGACGCCCCGGGTAGGCCAGGCACCAGATACGTTGGTCCCGACGGCGCAGGCACTTGCGCCTGGGGTCGGCTGCCAGGAGGCGTTCGCCGGCCTGTTCGTGCAGGTGCTGCCGGTGGTCGGCAAGGCGGGGCTGGCCCGGTTCGGCACGGTGGCAATCGACGGGACGAAGATCGACGCGACCGCATCCGTGCAGGCCAACCGTGACCGGGAGTGGTTGGCCGCGCAGGCGGCCACCATCCTCGCAGAGGCGGACCAGGCCGACGCGGCCGGGGACCCGCCAGGAGCACGGCTGGCCGACAGTTAGGCGGCGGAGCCGACGCGTATAACCGTCATCTGCCGACGTGGTCTGCTCGGTCGCGCCCGGCAATCCGGGCACAAGGTCTGCTCGCCGGGAACGTTGGCTGTGCTGCGGCTTAATCGTCAAGGTCGACACAGACCAGCACCGTGCTGTCCCTGATTTGCGGCAGGCCGGGGCCGGCCGGGCTTGGTGAGGCGTGCCTGGGCGGCCCGAGGGCGCGGCGCGCCAGGGGGTGGGCGTGCAGGTAGGCGGTGAGGCCTTCGGTGAATCCGGGTTGCTGGCTGGGGCCGATCACGATGGCATAGCCGTGGCGGTCGCGCCCGGCCAGGACCAGCTCGACCGCTGCCCCGCCGGTCAGGTTCCGCCACCAGATCTTGCGCTCGGGTGCGGCGGGCAGGATCCAGATACGGCCGCCGTCGCGCGCGTACTGCACCGGCAGTTCGTAGCTACGGCCGGTGCGGCGGCCGCGGTAGCGGATCAGCGCCAGGTGCCGGCCCAGCCGGTGCCCGGCCGGCCCGCGCAGCAGCGGCCGCAGCAGGGGGTTGGCCAGCTGGTTGGTGACCCGGATGCCGGGCGGCCGACGGCGGTTCACGGGGGCCCCAGCACCGAGGGCCGTCCGCGGCGGCGGGCCCGCACCTCGAGCACGATCAGGACTACGGCCTGGACTATGATCAGGGTACTGACCACCGCGGCGAGCATGCCGGTGGCCGCCTGGGTGCCGCTGACGACGTTGTAGAGGCCGTGCCAGACGGCGACCAGCAAGATGCTGCCGCCGGAGCGGTTGTACAGCCAGGTCAGCACGACCGCGCCGCAGGCCAGCCCGCAGAACATGCCCACGTACTGGACCGGGCTGAAGTCCCGGTAGGCGGCGATCACCCAGAACTGCGGCAGGTGCCAGCCGAACCACACCAGCGCGAGGATCAGCGAGCTGGCCAGCGGGCTGAAGCGGCGCTGCAACTGCGGCAGCGCATACCCGCGCCAACCCGTCTCCTCACCCAGCGCGCCGACGAAGATGATCAGCAGCACACCGGCCAGACCGACCGCCGGGATCCCGCTGAACCGCCCGAAGTCCCCCACACTCGGCAGGGCCTGCCCGGCCGCGGCCATCGCGGCCAGCGCCAGCCCGAGGAACACGACCGGGCTCACGGCCACCAGCCACCAGCGAAGCGGGACCCGCCACCGGGCCACCCTCGCCGCCAGGTCCCGCACTCCCGGGCGCCCCATCGTCCACGCGGTCACCACCACCGCCGCGACCGCCGGCGCCAGCAGCGCCGGGAGATGGGTGGGCCAGCCCGCACCGCGCCGCACCACCAGGTGGGCCGCCGCCAGCGGGATGAGCCACGACCAGCTCAGCGCATAGGCCAGCGCGACGAACACCACCAGCGCCCTGGCATCAAGCCGCGGACCACCGCGCGCTGCCCGCTGCCGCTCACCGATGACAGTCACCACAACCCCCTTGCCCAGCTCCCGATTTTCATCCTCGCGCCAAACGGCGCGCAAAGAACCGGACCAAGGTCATCCGGGCCAGGCCAAACGGCCTGCACCGCGATTTCACGCCGGCCCCGCCGCGATTATCTTCAGGCGGGCCTGTTTGGTGACGTTCGGCCCTGCTGGGCTCACACCCCAGTGCGGCACGATGGACCTGACAGCGGAAAGACAAAAAGGGTGACAGCGATGCGAGCTGTGGTCGTCTATGAGTCCATGTACGGCAACACGCACCTGGTTGCTGACGCTATCGGGGCCGGGCTCGGCACTGCCTTCGATGTCAGCGTTGTCCCGGTGTCACACGCTGATCCCGCGGTTCTGGCCGGCGCTGACCTGGTGGTGGTCGGCGGGCCGACGCACGCGCACGGCATGAGCCGGGCCGCCACCCGCAAGGCAGCCGTCGAGGCCGCGAACAAGCCGGTCAGCCCCCTCGAACTCGAGCCAGACGCGCCCGGCCCCGGGCTGCGGGACTGGTTCGGCTCGCTTGGCCAGCACCCGGTCAAGGCGGCCGCCTTCGACACCCGGATGCACGGGCCCGCCGCGCTAACCGGCCGGGCATCTAAGGGAGTGGCCCGTCTGCTGCGCACGCACGGCTTCGATGTGGTCGCGGAGCCGGAGAGCTTCCTGGTGACCAAGCAGGACCGGCTGGAGCCGCAGGAGACCACCCGGGCACGCCAGTGGGGCGCCAAGCTAGCCGCCAGCCTCACACCGAGTCCGGCACCAGGCGCCCAGATCTGAGCATCTGAGGCCCCGGATCGCACTGGTCAGCAACGTCCTGGACACGGCCGAGACCCAAACTGTCTTCCGGCGCCTCGGCCCATCCCCTCTTCCGCCTCGTCCAGGTGCCGCTTCAGGCGCCCATCGAGAACGACCAGCGCGCCGATGCCCTAAGGCCAGAACTCATCAGGCCTGCCGGCGATCTTCGAGGCACCACCGGGTGCTCATCTCAGCGGCAGGCGCAGGATCCAGCTTGGCTACCCGGCCATGGTCGCGTTCTGCCTCGGCCCCATGGCTGCTCGGGTGAATCGAGACCATGTAGGTCCTCATCATGCTCCCGCCGAGGCTGCTCATGCTGCGAGCCGAACGGCATGCCGCACCCCCGCCACCCCCGGCGCGCATGAGCAGACGCCAGCCAGGCAGGCAGGCAGGAACGCGGCTCGGCGCGCAGAACACCCGGATCTGCGGCCATACCCGCACCACCGCCACGCTCCGGTCCGCCATCCATATCGGCGGATCTCGCGTGTCGCACGAGCGTTGCGCTGTCGCCGTCTGTTACGAAACGCTAGTGCGGGTTCCGGCACTGACACTGGTGGGTTTGCGGTTCTGCATCGAGCAGGTAGTTCCGGCATAGCCATGCGGCCGCATCGAAGCGCCGTGGCGCTCAGAGGAGCGAAACAGCCGTTCCTGTGGATCGGCGCCGGTAACGGCGCCATGAACGGCTACGCCGCGATGACGCTGTGACCTGCGGCCCAGCCCGGGCCCGGTGACCAGGCCTCGCCCGCACCGGGCTCCAGCCCTGAAACGGCCGGTTTCCCCGGTGAGAAGCAAAGCCAGGCCGGCGGGCCGGGCAACTGCCCGCACGCAACGCCGATAGCTGCGTCATGCGCGCATCGGCGCAATCCATGCCCGTCCCGCCCGGTAGAGCGTGCGGCTCTGGATAGCCTGCCCGGGCCGAGCCTGCTAGTGATCGACGGCTACGCCGACCTAGACCCGGACGGCCGGCTGGGCCCCGGGCCGGGCCGCCCGGGCCCGCGAGGAGTTCGGCGTCCCGGTGACCGGCGTGGCCAAGTCACCTTTCCGCACCGCCGCTCATGTCATCCCGGTCCTGCGCGGAACCTCAGCCCGGCCGCTGCACGTCACCGCCGCCGGGATGCCCCGCGCCGACGCGGCCGACCTCGTCCGGCACATGGCCGGCCGACACCTGCTGCCCGACGCCCTGCGCCGGGCTGACACCCTCGCCCGCCACGGCCTGCCCCAGCCGCCACGACGCTGAACAAGCCCTGTCCATCACAGCGCTCATCGCGGCATTATGCCGGTGAGCAAAGATCAGATCACCAAGCCTTCGGCGGCATAATGCCTGATCATGCAGGTGATCGAGGCGCAGCGCGCCTCGATCCTGGAGCCTCACGATCACCTGCATATCAGCCATGAGCGTGCGTTTCAGTCCGCCGGGTGCCGCAGCTCCTCGAAGTCGTCAGCTCCCACGACGAGGTAGCCCGCTTCGGCGGCCGCTCCGACTTCCTCAAGCGTGCCCAGGCGCGGCTCGATCTCGGGAACCGCTGCGACGGACGTAAGGCACTCGCGTGCGGCGGCGGAGGCGTAGCTGTCGCTCTCTACGTCGAAAACTCACGAGGAAGCGCCGGGGTTCGGCCTGATCCACCCGGCCCTGCCGCTCTTTGATCTGGCGGCCGAGTGCTACCCGGACGAGCATAGCGTCGCCACAGCTTCCTCCAGGCGCTGGGCAGGCTCTCCTGCACTGTTCGCAACCGTTTGGAACATGTTTGAGATGGAGTGGTTGGTATGGGCGCCCCAAGGTCGCTCCTCGGTGACATCGTCGATGGCCGCCCGAGGTCTCGGCAACCTGCACGCCCGTTGGGGTGACGATGACGAACCCGTTTCCAGCGCCGGTCTCGCTGACCAGGACGCGAGCTCGGTGTCCGTCTCCCGTCCCCGGCTGCATCTCCCGCGCCGCCCGGTGTGCTCCCGGCATGTCGCCTTGTCCACGGCTGCCCCGGCGACGCGTCGGCGAAGAGCGCCGACGCCGGGGCATACCGACAGGCCACCCGGATGACCCGGTGTGCCAGTAGCCTGATCGGGACGACCGAAGATGGTCTGCCGAGCCCGATGCTGCGACGACCGTGGGCGGGCAGGGTCAAGGGTCGTCACCCGTGCGAGGAGGCGGCGATGAGCGCTTCGGGCGAGGTCAACACGGGAGAACAGCACGGCGCCGCCGAGTCGCTTCTGTTCAACCCGCACACGTACGACCCGTCCCATTTCGACGACGTGACCAGAAGGCTGCTCAGGGCGACCATCGACTGGTTCGAGGACCGGGGCAAGGAAAAGCTGCTCGAGAACCACCGCGAGTGCCTCTGGTACGCCGACTTCCTGGAGTTCGTCGCCAGGGAGCGGTTGTTCGCGACGATGGGCACGCAGGCCCGCGAGGCGAACGGCGACCGCGACAAGCGCTGGGACACCAGCAGGATCTCAGCGTTCAGTGAGATCCTGGCCTTCTACGGCCTGGACTACTGGTACGCCTGGCAGGTCACCATCCTCGGCCTGGGGCCGATCTGGCAGAGCGACAACGCCTCGGCCCGCCGCCGCGCGGCCCAGTGGCTCGACGACGGTGCCGTGTTCGCGTTCGGGCTGTCGGAGCGCGAACACGGAGCCGACATCTACCACACCGACATGGTGCTAACCCCGGACGGAAGCGGCGGTTTCCGGGCCACGGGCGGCAAGTACTACATCGGTAACGGCAACGTGGCCCGCATGGTCTCGGTGTTCGGCCGGCGGTCGGACGTCGATGGTCCGGACGGGTACGTGTTCTTCGCGGCCGACAGCCAGCACGAGAACTACCGGCTGGTCAAGAACATCGTCCAGGCGCAGATGTTCGTGGCCGAGTTCCGGCTGGAGAACTACCCGGTGCGCGCGCAGGATGTGCTGCACACCGGGCAAGCGGCCTTCGATGCCGCGTTGAACACGGTGAACGTCGGCAAGTTCAACATCGGGTTCGCCTGCGTCGGCATGAGCGAGCATGCGATGTACGAGGCGGTGACCCATGCCCATAACCGCATCCTCTACGGCAGGCGCGTCACCGACTTTCCGCACGTGCGCCGGTCCTTTGTGGACGCATACGCACGGCTGATCGCGATGAAGGCCTTCGGTGACCGCGCGATCGACTACTTCCGGGCGGCCAGCCCGCACGATCGCCGGTACCTGCTGTTCAACCCCGTCACCAAGATGAAGATGACCACCGAGGGCGAGAAAGTCATCGGGCTGCTGTGGGACGTCATCGCCGCCAAGGGATTCGAGCGCGACACGTACTTCCGCGGCGCGGGCAAGGACATCGGCGCGCCGGCCAAGCTCGAGGGCACGGTGCACGTCAATCTCGCGCTGATCTTGAAGTTCATGCCGAACTACCTGTTCGCGCCGGCCGGGCAACCACCGGTACCTACCCGGCAGGACCCGGCCGACGACGAGTTCCTGTTCCGGCAGGGCCCGGCGCGCGGCCTGGGCAAGGTCACTTTCGCCGACTGGCGGCTGGCCTTCGAGCCGTTTGCCGGGCTGCCCAACGTCGCACGGTTCCGGGAGCAGGCGGAGGGCTTCACGACCTTGCTGCAGACCGCGGCGCCGGACGCCGGGCAACAGCAGGACCTGGACTTCCGGCTGGTGCTCGGACAGCTGTTCACGCTGATCGTCTATGCTCAGCTGATCCTCGAGCAGGCCAAACTGACCGGGCTCGACCCCGACGTGCTCGACACGATCTTCGAGGTCTTTGTCCGGGATTCCTCGGCACTCGCGGTCGAGCTGCATGGCAAGGCGTCCTCCACCGAGGCCCAGCAGCAGTGGGCCCTGGCCAACGTGCGCAAGCCGGTCATCGACACCGGCCGGTTCGAGCGGGTATGGGAGCAGGTCAAGGCGCTCTCCGGCGCCTACCTAATGAACCCGTGACCAGGATCCGAAGAATGGAGCGGTCACCATGGCGCTGACGTTGGACTTCACCGGAAAGCACACGCTCGTCTTCGGAGGCACGACCGGTACCGGCTTCGGGGTCGCCCAGAACTTCTCGGAGCACGGCGCGAACGTATCCGTCGCCAGTCGTAAGCAGGGAAACGTCGACGCCGCCATGGCCGCGCCGGGGACAACTGGCGGCAACATTCCCGGCGTCGCCGCGTTCGACGCGGTCGGGCGTGCGTTCGACAGCGCGGTCAGCCAGGTTGGCACCACGTGCTGGTCTCCGGCGCCGGCAATTTCGTCGCCGTGGCCAATGCGCAGTCGTCGAACGGCTTCCGCGTGGTGGTCGACATTGACCTGATCGGCACCTTGAATGCATAGTCCAGCCTGTCGCACAAACGGTGCGCCTCCATGGGGTCAGGCCCTGTGCCCGGGATCATGAACGCCGGTACAGTCGGCGGCAAGACGGCCCTGGACGTGACCGCCGATGGGGTCACCACTGTGTTCGCGTCGAACGTTCTTGGCCACGTCGTCCTCCTCGAGGCGCTCCTGGCCGAGGACCGGCTTGGCGAGGTGGCGGTCTTCGCCGGAAGCGAAGCAGCCAGGGGAGTCCCGAAGCTGCGGATGAAACGGCCATCGTTCGTCTCAACCTCCGCCGATGAACTCGCCACCGTCATCGACGGCAGCTACTTCGCCGGCCGAAAAACTGACCGCACCCTAGCCTTCGGGCAGGTCAAGTACATCGGGGCCCTGTGGATAGCCTACCTGGCCCGCCAACACCCCGACCGCCGATTCATCACCGTGAGCCCCGGCAACACCTCCGGCACCCAAGCACCCAACGACCTTGCGCTACCGCTGCGTGTAGCGGCCAAGTACGTCATGCCCGCCCTGGGGATCTCCCACAAACTCTCGCTGGCCGATCGGGGCGCCCATGTGCTCGTCGGTGGCCGTGACGCCGCGTGTGGCGACGCGGTCGTCGCCCCGATCCAGGCCAAGGGCGGCATAGCAGACTTCGTTGCTGCCGATCTCCGCAGCGCTGACCCGGCACGAACGTTCGCTCGCAGGGCCATCGAACTCGGCGGCGGCCACGTGGATATCCTGGTCAACAACGCCGCCATCTTCCCCATGGGTCCGACCCCGGAAATTGGCGAAGGAGGACATCGACGCCGCCTTCGCCGTCAACGTCAAGGTGCCCTTTGTCCTCGTCGCCGAGCTGGCCCCGGCCATGGCTGCTCGAGGCAAGGGCGCCATCATCAACATCGGTACCGTGGCCGCCGAATTCGGGATACCAGGTATGTCGCTCTACGGGGCCACCAAGGCGTCGCTCGTCCTGCTCGCCACCCCTCACTCCGGCCTGTTAGGCCCGGATCGACCGTCGATCTTGAGGTGATGAGCTTGGCGTGGAGCCGAGATGCCCTCGTGCAGCAAGAGAATCAGAGCTGTCGAAGAACCGATTCTGACTGTGACGAAGGGCATGTGGCGGGTGCCACTATCTCATGTCGCTTCCGGTGCGGAGCGCGCGATTCGATGATCTGGGTTTGGCTCACCGATACTGCTCGCCGCGCAGCCGCCGGACTCGTGTCTCGCGCACCCAACATCTGCCGGTTGCGGCGGACAGCCGTCAACCTGAGGTTGGAGGAGTGATGGGCGAGGACCCCTCCCACCTCGAAATACCGAGACGCTCACAGACAGGCGGTGTCGACGTCCCGTGGGAGCTTGAGCTGGTTCGCCCCGCCTTGACATTGTTGTCAGGCAGGTGGGTCGTGCCCGTCCTGGCCGCCCTTCATCGCGGTGCCCTCCGCCGCGCAGTACTACGAGACGAGCTTCGAGGAGTCTCGGACAAGATCCTCACCGACACGCTACGGCGGATGGAGACGAACGGTCTCGTCATTCGCAGCATCGGTATGAGGCCCCGTGCTTGGTGGTCGTGACATCGCAGATGCTGGCGCGGAGTCGTTACTTAGTGTGATGACGCGCAGTGGCTTTTGACACTGAGGTGTCACGTTCCCTAGCCGGTTCTAGGCTAGGCACTGACGCCCTGGTGCCGAAGTCGGCGGCCATCTGCGGCAGCAGCCCGGCGATCAGGTACTCGGTCGTGCACATCAAGAACGTGCCGAGCGCCGTGACCAGCGTTTGCCGCCGGCGCCATCGTCCGGTATCCCTCCGGTATGCCACGCGCTGATCGCGTCAGCCTGACCGCCGGGAACCTGGCCATGCCGCCGGTTGATCATCTGTCGAACAAGGGGACGCTGAACGTCCTGCTGGACCGGACCATGTCCGGTCTTCCCGCCGGGCTGCCACCGGACAGGACTATGGTCGGCCTGTTCATGAACTTCTCCAGGCTGACGGACAAGGCGCTCCGGGAGTACGACGCCGCCCGTGCCGAGCTGCTGCTCTATGTCTCCCCGCCCGACGAGATACTGCGCACCAGTCCCTACCTGCGGGCCATTGACCACATGGAGAACTGCGTCAGCGCCGCCCACCGCGCGGTGCTGAACGCGCGGGCGCTCCAGGCCCGCAAGATAGGAAGGGCAGGGCCGCGCCTGACCCCCCGGCAAGAGGAGCGCCTGGCTCACCTGCGCAACGCGATCGAGCACTCCGATGAGAAGCTGCAGGGCAAGCAGTTCGGCAAGAGCCCGCCGTTCGGCAAGCCCGACCCGTACTCGCTCCGGCTGGCGAACACCTGCATGGTCATCGGCCCTAACGTACTGACCTACAAAGGGCTGGTGTCGGCCATGACCAAGTGCCACAAGACCATTGAGGTGATCCGGGGCGTCCCGACGGGGACACCAGGGCCGGCTTTCCCTAACGCCCGGCTGCGGACCGAACCGGGGTACCCGGCGTCCGCGCCCGGAACCCTCCGGCCGTCCTCCTACCTCCGGGAGCTGAGCAGGCTGGTGGTCACCCATTCCTGACCGGCGGCGCCCCCGGTCACCTACGATGCCGACCCGGTCAGCGCTAGGCCGGTGCCGGGCTCTGCCGGGCTTCGGCCATCCGGTTGCGTGCCCAGCGCCTGGAGGTCTTACCGAACTGCC
Organism: uncultured Actinomycetes bacterium; assembly: GCA_963742795.1. Lineage (GTDB taxonomy): Bacteria > Actinomycetota > Actinomycetes > Streptosporangiales > Streptosporangiaceae > Palsa-504. The sequence continues at coordinate 2,762 of CAVUNL010000029.1, read as the reverse complement.
CGGCCAGCTTGCGCTCGGACAGCGGCCTGCCCGCCTGGAGGCTGGCGCGGTAGGCGGCCACCGCGGCGGCATTGATGTCACTGTCAGGGGTACCAGCAGTCACCAGACCTGGTGCGCCGGAGCGCTGGTCCGCCACATGGTCCGCCGCGTTCCAGCCCGGTCTGGTGGCCTGGTCCGCGCCTGCCATCCCGGGCACGGGAAGCGCGCCGTCCGCGCCGCCGGACGTGAGACAAGTATCCAGCCCAATCAGGTTCCCCGGTTCGGCGTCAGGTCCCTGAGCAGCAGCGAGCCGGGGGCTCGTACCGTAGCGGTCCGCCCGCGGCCCGCCGTGGTCCGCGGCTGGCCCGCGGCCCAGGTCGCCCGCCGCAGCGGTCCTAATGATCCACACCAGCAGCTCATAACTGCCCACCAGGCTGACGGCCGGCCAGGCCGCGATGACCGCGCCGACTGGCCCGTGGGACCATCCCTGGGCCATGTTGGCGGCCAGTGTCGCGATGATGCCGAGTGCGAGCAGCCAGCGGGCCAGGGCGGGTACCGGGAGGCGGTGCCGCGCGGCGTAGAGGTTGACCATCGAGCTTGCGTAGACGAGCCCGTCGATCGTGGCTGGCTCCAGCCGTGCGGTGACGCCGGTCTCGCCATGGGCGCAGACGACGGCGTAGGCATGCCAGTAGGAGACATACGCCGCGACCCCGGCCACGGCAAGGACGGCGATCGCCGTGGACACGCGGATCGCACGGTCGACCCCCGCGGCAGCGGCATGCTCGTAGCCGATCCTCGTATCCGGGGCGAGCGCGAGAGCGGTCATGGTCCCGTCTCCGTTCCCCCGCGGCCGTTGACGAGCCAGGCGCCGCCGGACCCGAAGGGCGCGATCGGGTAACCGAAGGCGCGCAGCACCCCGCCAAGCGCGGTGTTCACGGCCTGCTGGGCGCCCGGCGTAGGTGCCGTACCTGGCCCATTCCAGCACCAGCCGGTTGTGCGCGATCCAGGACACCCCGATCCTGCTGTCGGTCCTGGATTCCGCCGGGACCGCGAGCAGGCACACTCCGCCGCGCCGGTACAGCGGGTCATGCTGTGCGCAGCGGTGCGCGGTCAGGCCCGCCTCGGTCATGGAGCGGGCGATGTCGCGGGCGAGCGGCGCCAGCGGGTTGCTGTCCGCCAGGCGGCGCCCGTCGATGCGGACCAGCCCGGATGCTGCCTGCGCGAGTTCCGCGGCCTCGGCTGCTGCGCGCAGCGGGCCGTGATCGGCTGGTGGAGATCAGTGTCGGTCATGCTGTTCCTCCATGACGGCGCGGAGGAACCGGGCAGGCCACGGCCTGCGTGGGCCATGCCTGGTCCCTCATCGCGGACGGGCTTGGTCTAGTCGGTGGCCTGGCGGGCGCGGTCGAGGACCCCGGCGGTGGAGCCGACGTACATCAGCAGGTTGGTGCGGACGTTGGCGTGCCCGGCCATGCAGGACACGTCGGTGGGGTCGAGCTTCCAGGTGAACAGGGCGGTGGTGCAGAACACGTGCCGCAGGCTGTGCCAGGTCCACTTGCCGTTGCCGTCGGCGTCGCGCCAGCCGATGGCCAGGTAGGCGCGCTTGAGGACGTTGCGGTTGAAGTTGGAGGACCGCCAGTGCTTGCCCGTCGGCGAGGGGAAGATCAGCCCGAGCGGGTTGGTGCCGGCTTCGCACTCGGCGGTGGCCTGCTCGATGCGGGCGGCGAGCTTGCCGGCGAGCGGGTAGCCGTCCGGGGTGCGGCGGGGGTAGATCGTCTTGCGGTACTTGCGGCACTTGGGTGCCTCGATGTACAGGTGCCCGGCGACCTCGATCACCTTGCGGTCCACGGTGATGACGCGCCCGGCCAGGTCGACCTGCCCGATAGTCAGGGCGGTCAGCTCGCCCCACCGCAGCCCGCTGTAGGCGGCGGTGCTGGCCATCAGCTCATCCCGCTCCCCGTGCCGGCCTGCGGCCAGCGCCCGGCCGAGCTTGCCGATGTCGCCGTCGGACGGGATCTCGGCGGGGTCGACCCACAGCGCCGACTCCCCCGACACGGTTATCCGCTGGGCGGGCAGCGGGCGGTCCCCGGCCTGCCAGTGCACCATGGCCAGCCGCGGGCTGGTCAGGTACCCGCCCTCGATCCCCGCCGCGACGAGCGCGGAGAGCATCCCGTGCACCCGGTCGCCTTCCCCGGCGGTCGGCGCGGCGTTGACGATCTGCTGCATGTGGCCGGTCTTGATGTCCTGGCACGTCACGGTCCCGATGACCGGGGCGGCGAACCGCTCGCACAGCCGCCGCTGGGTGTGGGCGTGCTTCCGGGACCACCGGTCCCCGGCCGGCAGCCGGTCAGGGTCCAGGTAATGCCTGATCAGGTCCGCGCCGGGCCGCTCCATGTTCGCGGCGTCGGCCTGAAGCCGCTCCCTGACCTTCTCCAGCTTGGCGGCGAGCTTGGCCTCGGTTGCGCCCTGCCGGTACTTCCGCTGCCCGTTCTCGGTGAACACGGCCCGCCACGGCTCTCCGCCGGTCTCCGGCGGGTACACCAGGATCCCGAGGTCCGTCTCGATCACCGGGCGGGCAGACTGGCGGACGGAGTCGCGTGCCTCCCCGCTCACCCGGGGGCCTCGCGGCGGGCGGCCTGGCCCGGGCCGCCCGGCCGGGTGCCGTGAGGGCCGTCCGGGGGCGGGTTGTGTTACTTTTGTGTGATCTTGGTCCGCGCGGGCGCTGACTGCGCCATAAGAGGACCTCTCTTCCTGCGTTTATGCAGGTGAGAGGGCTGACAACTGGG
>CAVUNL010000028.1:0-403948 GCA_963742795.1 uncultured Actinomycetes bacterium | reverse complement strand
GTGACGACCGGGCTTTACCACCATCCGGGGGATGAAGTGCGGTCCCGGCACGAGGTGCAATGATGCCGGACGGCATCGGAGGCGTGTGAGCCGAATGGCGAGATTCCAGCAGACCCCGCACAGGCTGGCGATGGGCGACGAGGCCTCCGTGCAGGATGAGGCCGAGCTCGGGCTTGACCGGGCTATGCAGTGGTGCGCACCTGGCCGACGGCGTTACTTCCGGAACCGGGACCGGGCGGAGCGCTGATGGCATCTAGAACCGAAGGCGTCGTCGTTAATGCGGCCGGGCTGGTGCAGGGCATCGTCCTGGTCACGTTTCCCGCGGCCAGCACCATCTTCACGGCCAAGGGTGACTACGGGCTGTCCAGTATCCAGTACGGTGACATGTTCCTGCCTCAGGTGGTGACGGCCATCGCGGGGTCACTGCTCGGCTCTGGGCTGGCCCGCCGGATTACCACGAAAAGGGTCTACCTGCTGGGCTTGGCCTGCAGTCTGGTGTCGATGGGGCTGCTGCTGGCCAGTGCGACCGTCAAGACCGACCAGTCGGTTGCTTATCCCGTGCTCCTGGTCGCGACGGCATTCCTGGGGGCGGGCTTCGGCCTGGCCGTCCCGGTCCTGAACACCTACGCGTCGGTCTTTCACCCGGCCAGCGTTGACCGCTCGGTGCTCGTGCTGAATGCGCTGCTCGGCCTGGGCACCGTGCTGGCGCCGGTGTTCGTGGCCATTTTCGTCGGCCTGGGATTCTGGTGGGGCCTGCCGATCCTGTCGGCGGCACTGCTGATAGCGCTGCTGCTGGTTAGCGTTCGGCTGCCCCTGCACGCTGCGGCCGGGGGGAGCGCAGGGGCCCGCCAGGGCAGGCGGCGGATGCCCGCACGATTCTGGATTTACGCGGCCTTCATCATGGTGTACGGCATCTGCGAGACGATGAACGGCAACTGGTCCCAGCTGGAGATGACCACCCGGCTGGGCGCCTCAGCGACGCAGGCCTCGCTGGCGCTGGCCGCGTTCTGGGGGATGGTCACCGTCGGGCGCGTGCTGTTCGGCCTGATCGACCGCTGGCTGCCCGCGCGGGTCACCTATCACATCTTGCCGTTCGTCGTGGTGGGCGCCTTCGTGCTGGTGGACGTCCTGCCGGCGCATGATGCGGTGGCCGGGATCGCCGTCTTCGGGCTAGCCGGGCTGGGGTGCTCGGCGCTGTTGCCGCTGACGATCAGCTTCGGCGAGGAGGAGCTGACCGCCGTCTCCGCGGCGGTGGCGGGTGGCGTGATCGCCTTTTACCAGCTCGGGTACGGTATCGCCGCGTTCGGCGTCGGCCCCCTGCAGCACGCCGGGCTGAGCCTGTCGGCGATCTTCGGCGGCACCGCGATCGTCGCTGCCGCGCTGGCCGTGCTCTCCTTCGTCGTTTCCCCCGTCCGGCCACGCCTGCGCCACGGCCGGGCCACTACCAACGTCGTCTCCCGGGCGCCTTAAAACCTAAGGAAGGAAACCGACATGACTACGACCGCCGCAGCGCCGCAGCAGATCCGAAGTACCATCCCCGCGCGGCTGGACCGGCTGCGCTGGTCCCCGTTTCACACGCGCATGGTCCTGGGGCTGGGCACGGCCTGGATCCTCGATGGCCTGTCGATCACGGTCGCCAGTTCGGTTACCGGCGTCCTGACCCAGTCCGACACCCTGGGCCTGACCACGACCCAGGCAGCCGGGACCGGCTCGGTTTACCTCCTCGGGGAGGTGGTGGGCGCGCTGGTGTTCGGCAACCTGTCCGACAAGCTGGGGCGCCGCAGGCTGTTCATCTGGACGCTGGGCATCTACCTGATCGGCACCGGCCTGTCGGCGTTTGCGTTCAAGGGCACCGGAGGGCTCATCTACTTCTACCTGACCCGGTTCGTCGCCGGGTCGGGCATCGGCGGCGAGTACTCAGCCGTCAACTCGGCGATCGATGAGATGATGCCCGCGCGGTACCGGGGCCGCACCGACATCTGGATCAACGGCACGTACTGGGCCGGGTCAATCATCGGCACGTTCGCGTCCTTCATCCTGCTCAACGCGTTCGCGCCGAACCTCGGCTGGCGGCTGGCGTTCCTGGTCGGCCCGCTGCTCGCGATCGTCATCATCTACGTGCGGCGCAACCTGCCCGAGAGCCCGCGCTGGCTCCTCACCCACGGCCGCGAGCAAGAGGCGCTGGAATCGATGAAACAAATCGAGGACGTCGCGCTCAAGGACGGGCAGCATCTCGCGGAAGTCCTGGACAGCGACGCCATCGTCTTGAAGCCGGAGAAGGACGTCGGGTACGTGACGCTGCTGCGGCTGCTGTTCCGCACCTACCCCAAGCGCGCGACCCTGGGCGCGTCGCTGATGATCACCCAGTCGTTCCTGTACAACGCGATCTTCTTCACCTATGCCCTGGTGCTGACGAAGTTCTATCACGTGAGCAACGACGCGGTGCCGCTGTATGGCCTGGCGTTCGCGGTCGGCAACCTGGCCTGCCCGCTGACGCTGGGCCACCTGTTCGACAGCCTGGGCCGCAAGAAGATGATCGCCGGCACCTACCTGCTGTCCGGCGCCCTGCTGGCGTTCAGCGCCTGGCTGTTCGACGCGGATAAACTGAACGCCGGCACCCAGACCGCCGTTTGGGTTGTCATCTTCTTCTTCGCCTCCGCCGGGGCGAGCTCGGCCTACCTCACGGTCAGCGAGATCTTCCCGATCGAGATCCGCGCCAAGTCGATCGCGGTGTTCTTCGCCATCGGCGCGATCTTCGGTGCCCTCGGCCCGGTGATCTACGGCGCGTTGATCGGCAACGGCAGCAGCCGCACCGGCCTGACGATCGGATACATCATCGGCGGCGTCGTCATGATCCTGGGCGGGCTCGTCGAGGTCGCATTCGGGGTTAACGCCGAGGGCAAGGCGCTGGAAGACGTCGCCCGGCCACTCACCCAGGTCGACGCCTAGCCACCAGGGAGGATGACCGGCTGGATCGTCAAACCACGGTGCACGAGGCGGAGGGACTGCGGTGGGCGCTGAACGGGATCGGGTGGCTGGGTTCGGGCGGATGGAGGATGGGTTGCGCCAGGCCGGGGAGTGGTACCGGTGGGGCCCGTACGTCAGCGAGCGCCAGTGGGGCACGGTGCGGGAGGACTACAGCGCGGATGGCGAGGCGTGGGATTACCTGCCGCATGATCATGCCAGGTCGCGCGCTTACCGGTGGGGCGAGGATGGCCTGGCCGGGTTCTGCGATGTGGAGCAGCGGCTGTGCCTGGGCCTGGCGCTGTGGAACGGCCGGGATCCGATCCTGAAGGAGCGGCCGTTCGGGCTGACCGGGGCGCAGGGCAATCACGGCGAGGACGTCAAGGACTACTGGTGGTACCTGGACGCGCTGCCGAGCCATGCGTGGAACCGGTGGCGGTATCACTATCCGCAGGCCGCGTTCCCCTATGAAGACCTCATCGACCAGAACGGGTCGCGCAGCCGGCTGCAGCCCGAATACGAGCTGCTCGACACCGGGATCTTCGACGAGAGCCGGTACTGGATCATCGAGGTGCACTATGCCAAGGCCGACGCCGATGACCTGCTGATGAGCATCCAGGTGACCAACGCGGGTCCGGACACCGACACGCTGCACGTGCTGCCGACCGCCTGGTTCCGCAACACCTGGTCCTGGGATGCGGGCGCGCCTAGGCCGTCGATGGCGGCGACGGACCCCAGGTCAGTGGCGGTCGAGCACCCGTTCCTGGGTGCGCTGGAGCTGACCGGCGCTTCCGGCCCGGGCGGCGCAGCTCCCGGCCTGCTGTTCTGCGAGAACGAGACGAACACGGCGCGGCTGTTCGGCGCGGAGCCGGGCACGCCGTACCCCAAGGATGGCATCAATGACCATGTGATCAGTGGGGCGGCGACCGTCAACCCCGAGCGCACGGGTACCAAGTGCGCCTTCTGGTATCAGGTGAGGGTGCAACCGGGCGCGACTGCCGAGCTGCGGCTGCGGCTGCGCCCGCGGCCGGCGAAAGCGGGCCGGGGAAAGCGGAGGCCCTGCTCGGCGCCGAGTTCGACCAGGTGATCGCCCAGCGGCGGGCCGAGGCCGACGAGTTCTACGCCGAGCTGACCCCGGCGACGGCGAATGCTGATGAGGCGATGGTGATGCGCCAGGCGTTCGCCGGGATGCTGTGGAGCAAACAGCTGTACTACTACGACGTGGCCCGCTGGCTGGACGGCGACCCGACCCAGCCGGTCCCGCCGCCGCAGCGGCGGACCGGGCGCAACTCCCGCTGGCGCCACTTCGATTCCTTCGACATCATGTCAATGCCCGACAAGTGGGAGTACCCCTGGTTCGCCGCCTGGGACCTGGCCTTCCACACCGTCGCGCTCGCGCACGTCGACCCCGCGTTCGCGAAATACCAGCTGATCTTGCTGTGCCGGGAATGGTTCCAGCGCCCGAACGGCGCGCTTCCCGCCTACGAGTGGGACTTCGGCGACGTGAACCCGCCGGTACAGGCGTGGGCCGCGCTGGAACTGTTCGCGATCGACGGCGCCCGCGACCTCGACTTCCTCAGCCGCGTCTTCGACAAGCTCCTGTTCAACTTCAACTGGTGGGTCAACCTGGAGGACAAGGACGGCAACAACGTGTTCGAGGGTGGCTTCCTGGGCCTGGACAACATCGGCCCGATCGACCGATCGCACCTGCCCGTCGGCGGCACCCTGCAGCAGTCCGACGCCACCGGCTGGATGGGCTTCTACTCGATCGCCATGGCCTCCATCGCCGCCGTCCTGAACCGGTCCGGGCAGCGGCCCGCCTCCGATCTCGTGCTGAGGTTCCTCGAGCACTTCGCCGCCATCCGCGACGCGCTGGCCAGCCAGGGGCTGTGGGACGAAACCGACGGGCTCTACTACGACCGGCTGGTGACGCCGTCCGGGGAGGCAGTGCCGGTGAAGGTCCGGTCAATGGTGGGCATCATCCCGGCCCTCACAGCCGTGGTCATCGACGAGAACGATCTCCAACACGCGCTCACGATGGGCAAGCAGTTCGCGAACCTGCTGGGCCGTGAGGGCCTGACCGACCCCGCCAAGCTGCGCGAAACCGGGGTGCTGCGCGGCGAGCCTGGCGAGCAGCGGCTGCTGCTCAGCCTGGCCGGCCCGGCCCGGCTGGAGCGGCTGCTCGGCTGGCTGTTCAACGAGGCCGAGTTCTTGTCCCCGCACGGCCTGCGCGCGCTGTCGGCCTGGCACCGCGATCATCCCTACGAACTCGACGTCGAAGGCATCCGGGCTAGCGTCGACTACGAGCCGGCCGAATCGACCACGGCCATGTTCGGCGGGAACTCCAACTGGCGCGGCCCGGTCTGGTTCCCGCTGAACTACCTGGTGATCAGCGTGCTGGAGCGCTACTACCGGTTCTTCGGCGAGGAGCTGAGGATCGAGTACCCGACCGGGTCGGGCCGGCAGCTCACCCTGGACCTGGTCTCCCGCGACCTGTCCGACCGGCTCATCTCGATCTTCACCCGCGGGCCGGACGGCCGCCGGCCCTGCTTCGGCGGCACCGAGCTGCTGCAGAACAATCCCGCCTGGAACGACAACCTGGTCTTCAGCGAGTACTTCCACGGGGACAACGGCGCCGCGATCGGCGCCGCGCACCAGACCGGCTGGACCGGGCTGATCGCCGACGTGATCCGCCGCCGCCACGGCCAGGTCCGCTCCGTCGGCGACATACTCCGAAGCCCCGGCAAGGAGGGCCAGCAATGACCACCGCAGTCCTGCGCGCCGCGGTCCCGCCGCCTGGAAGTCAGATCCGGGTCGCCGCGGTGACCGGTGACCGGTGACCGGTGACCAACGAACGCTAGCAGCATCCCTCCCCGCGGGTGAACCCGGCCGCCCACGGGTGAACAGGCGGCGCCCCTTGCCGCGGGGGACGTGACGAGCACGATGGGGTGATCTGATGGGGGCATGCAGCAGACGGTTGCTCACCTGGCAGCGATGACATCTGTGGTGGTGGACGGCGACGTGACAGTCGACTGGAACCTGGCTCACGGATTGCGGGGAGACGAGGTGATCGGCCACGACGGCATCAGGGCGTACCACCAGGCCGGGGGCGCAGCGCTGCTTGCCGAACTGATGGTCCAGGTGGCCGGCCGATCCCGCCAGGTGATCGAAGTGGTGCGGCCACCGGACCCCGGCGGGGCGAGCCCCGATGATCCCTGGGTTCATCACTCGTGGGCCTTGTGGTCGCGGGGCCCCCAGGGCGGTACCGGCTGGTGGGTGGAACGCATCCTCGGTGTGACGCGCGCAGCCGGCGACGCGCCCGCGCAACGGCTGGAAACGGACGACGCCCGCCTGGTCGTGCTCGATGACGCCGGGCTCGGCTTCCGCGACCGGCCGGACCGCTGGCCTGCCGCCGTCGCCGGCGAGACCCCGGGCCCCTGGGTGCTGGTGAAGATGAGCGCGCCGGTCGCCGCCGGCGCGCTGTGGGAGCACCTGCTCCGCTGGCACCGAGACCGGCTGGTGGTCGTGGTCAGGGTCGAGGACCTGCGCCGCAGCCAGGTCCAGATCAGCCGGGGTCTGTCCTGGGAGCGCACCACCCAGGACCTGGCGTGGGAACTCACCCACAACCCCGATGTCGGCGGGCTATCGGAGTGCGCCCACGTGGTCGTCTTGTTCGGCGCCGCCGGCGCGGTTGTCGTATCGCGCCAGGACCCGCCGCCGACCGCCGCGGCCAGCGGGCACCCGGCCTTCTCGCTGATCTTCGATCCCACGGTCATCGAAGGCGAGTGGGAGCAAGACCGTCCCGGTGCCATCATCGGCGGCACCGCCACACTGACGGCATTCCTCGCCACAGGATTCATCGGTGATTCCGGCCACGGCGGTCTAGCCGACGCCGCCGCGCGGGGACTGACGGCCGTACGTAACCTGCACGGCGGGGGGTATGAGGCCGATACCCGCGGCCAGCTCATGTTCCCCGCCGCCCGGGTCGCCGACGCGGGCTGCCTGCCCGACGGATCCTTCGACCGGGTCGCCGTGCGCGATCCCGCACGGCTCCTAGCCCGTCCCGCCTCGGCACCCCGGCAGCCGCCGCGCCGCGGCTTCTGGACAATCCTGGAGGAGACCCATCCGCACGCGCTCGACGAGGTCGCCCGCCAGGTGGTGGTCCAGGGTCCCGCCGCGCTGCACGGCGTGCCGCGCGGCCAGTTCGGGGATCTCCTGACCGTCGACCGCCACGTGATCGAAGCCTTCCGGGCCATCCGGGAGCTGATGGAGCAGTACTGCCGCCTCGACCGCACAGAACAGCCGCTGTCTATCGCCGTCTTCGGCCCGCCAGGATCGGGCAAGTCGTTCGGCGTCACCCAGGTCGCCACCAGCCTCCTCCCCGGCCGCATCAAGAAGCTCGAGTTCAACCTGTCGCAACTCGGGTCACCCGAAGACCTGATCGACGCGCTCCACCAGGTCCGCGACACCTCGCTCACCGGCAAGATCCCCCTGGTGTTCTGGGACGAGTTCGACACCCCGCTCGACGGCCAGGCCCTAGGATGGCTGCGCTACTTCCTCGCCCCAATGCAGGACGGCGCGTTCCGCCAGGGACAGATCGTGCACCCGATCGGCCGGGCCGTGTTCGTGTTCGCGGGGGGCACCGCCGCCGCGATCAGCGAGTTCGGCCACGACCTCAGCGAGGAGCAGCTGCGCGCCGCGAAGCAACCAGACTTCGTCAGCCGGCTCCGCGGCTACCTCGACGTCCTCGGCCCCAACCCCCGCCCTGCTGCCGGCGAGCCCGGAACCGACCGCTTCTACCCGCTGCGGCGCGCCATCCTCCTACAGTCCATGCTGCGCCGGAAGGCACCTCAGCTGATCCGGCGGCGCGACGGGGAGGAAATCCTGAGCCTGGACCCGGGCGTGCTCCAGGCGTTCCTTGAAGTACCCCATTACCGGCACGGCGCCCGCTCGATGGAAGCGATCATCGAGATGAGCCAGCTGACCGGGTCCAGCTCGTACCAGCGGTCGTTCCTGCCCTCGGAAGCCCAGCTCGACCTGCACGTCGACGGCCGCCGGTTCCTGGCCCTGGTGCAGCGCCCCGACCTGTCGGGCGAGCTGCTCGAGCAGCTCGCCGCCTCGGCCCACGAGGTCTTCCGGCAGGACCTCCTCCAGCGCGGCTACCGGCCCGGGCCGGCGCACGACGAAGACCGGAAGATCTCGCCCCTGCTATGCCCGTTCAGCGAGCTGCCCGAGGAGGACAAGGAGCAGAACCGGGCCACCGTCCGCGACATCCCCGGCAAGCTCGCCAAGGCTGGTTACCTGATGACCCCGGCCAAGAGCGAGGAAGCCAATACCAGCTTCCCCGGCGACTTTCTCGAACAGCTCGCCCAAGACGAGCACGACAGGTGGATGACGGCTAAGGCCGCCACCGGATGGGTACATGGCGTTGCGACCAACGAGCAGGCCAGGCGGCACGAGGCCCTGCTGGCCTGGGATGAGCTGCCGGAGACCCAGAGAAAGAAATACCGCGCCCTCGTAGCAGGCATTCCCGCCATCTTGAGCAGATGCGGCTACGCCGTCATCCCCGTCCCGGAGTAGTGGTAATGAGATGGCGAGCTCGCCGCCAGTCGCAGGCACCGGTCCCGGCACCTGCTGAAACGGCCCGGGCGGAGGTATCTGGTGGTCAGGGTGTAAAGGTCGGCGCGGGCAGTGAGCAGGTTAACCAGTACGTCCAGACGTATATCCAACATCAGCATCTGCGAGTAGTACCTGCGCAGGGTTTGGTGGTTGTCGGGCAGGTGCCACGGCGGGCACCTGCATTTCAGCCCCGGGGGGAGCTGGTTGACCGGCTGGGTGACAGCGGGCCAGGCGTCACGGTGCTGCGGGCCGTGACCGGGATGCGCGGGGTGGGCAAGACGCAGATCGCGGCGGCGTACGCCCGGTCTTGCATTGACGCGGGCTGGCGCCTGGTGGCGTGGGTCAACGCAGGAGATCCGGCCACGGTGCTGAACGGGCTGGCGGACATAGCGGCGGCCCTCGGCCTGGCCGAGCCGGGCGCGGGGCTGGAGAGCCTCGGGGAGGCCGTCCGGCAGCGGCTGGAGGCCGACGGGGACCGGCGCCTGGTGGTGTTCGACAATGCCACCGATCTGGACGGGCTGGCCCGGTTCGTGCCCTCGGCCGGGCAGTGTCAGGTGATCATCACCAGCAACCAGCTGGAAAGCGGCGGGCTCGGCGAACCGGTAGCTGTTGGTGTATTCACCGAGCAGGAAGCGCTGTCGTTCCTGGCCGAGCGCACTGGCCGGTCAGACGCGGCCGCGGCGCGGGAGCTGGCGGGCGAGCTGGGGTTCCTGCCGCTGCCGCTGGCGCAGGCTGCGGCGGTGATCGCCGCCCAGCACCTGGACTACCCGGTCTACCTGGCCCGGCTGCGCAGCGTGCCGGTGCAGGACTTGCTGAAGCGCGCAACGGGGGAGCCGTACCAGTACGGTGTTGCCGCGGCTATCGTGCTGGCCCTGGACGCCGTGGCAGACGGTGACCAGGCAGGCCTGTGCCGAGAGCTGATCAACGTGGTCGCGCTGTTGCCGGCCGCCAGGGTTTCCCGGCCGCTGCTGTACGCCGCCGGGCAGCTAGGCCTGCTCTCACACCCTGGCACCGGCATGGCCGTCGGGCCGGAGCGCATTGACGAGGCGCTCGGGCGGCTGGCCAGCGCGTCGCTGCTGACCTTCAGCGTCGATGACGCCACCGTGGCCGCGCACCGGCTGACCATGCGCGTCGCCGTGGAGCGCCAAGCACGAGAGGGAAGCCTGGCCGGGCTCGGCGTCGGCGCAGCGGGGCTGCTGTCGATGGTGACCCAGGCCCTGGACCAGCCGTGGCAGAACCGCCCCGCCGCCCGCGATACCATCCAGCAGATCATGGTCCTGTACGAGCACCTGACACCCTACCTCGGCGAACAAGACGCCGCATTGGCCGAAACCCTGCTGCGGTTGCGCGGGTGGGCAATCGGGTGCCTGAACGACCTCGGCGACAGTTCCGACCAAGCTATCGAATACGGCCAGAGCCTGGTAGCCGACTCTGAGCGGGTCCTGGGCGAGACCCACCCTGGCACCCTGACTTCCCGGCGCAAACTCGCCGCCGCCTACCGGGCCGCCGGGCGGCTGGAGGAGGCCATCCCGCTGTATGAGCGCACCCTCGCCGACCGCGAGCAGGTCCTGGGCGAGACCCACCCCGGCACCCTGACCTCCCGCAACAACCTCGCTCTCGCCTACCGAGCCGCCGGGCGGCTGGGCGAGTCCATCCCGCTGTTCGAGCGCACCCTCGTCGACTCTGAGCGGGTTCTGGGCGATACCCACCCGGACACCCTGGGCTACCGCAGCAACCTCGCCTACGCCTACCAGGCCGCCGGGCGACTGTATGAAGCCATCTCGCTGCACGAGCGCACCCTCGCCGACCGCGAGCAGGTCCTGGGCGAGATGCACCCCAGAACCCTGACCTCCCGCAACAACCTCGCCGCCGTCTACCAGGCCGCTGGGCGGCTGGACGAGGCCATCCCGCTACTGGAGCGCACCCTCGTCGACTTCGAGCGGGTTCTGGGCGAGACCCACCCCAACACCCTGACCTCCCGCAGCAACCTCGCCTACGTCTACCAGGCCGCCGGGCGGCTGGACGAGGCTGAAGGCTTGCGGAACCGCACTGCGCCTGGATCATGATTGATCGCGCATCCCCGAGCTTGGCCGCGGCACCCAGCGGGCGCTGCTGCGGGATGCCCGCTCTACCGGCAGATGTTGGGACGCCGAGCAGGCTCTACCGTCGCCTGTTAGGCCGGCGCGGGGGCGGTCAGCCCAGCCGCTCGGCCAGGTGCGCACCCACCGCGATCGCATTGGCTGGCGTGCAAGGAAATCACTCTCTAGGAGGGATGCCCGGCAGCCGCGTTCCGGCGAGAGTGCCGAACATCCGCACACCCGCGAAATCCAGGATGGAGCCACTGCCGAGGGAGGGCGCGCGGGAGGCACAGGGTGATCACGGGCAGTCATGGGAACCAGAGATAGCCGATGACGAACGTCGACTTGGCGCGGGTGGAGTTCGCGTTCGTGACGATCAACCATTTCTTCTTTGTGCCGATCACGATCGGGCTGGCGTTCCTGACCGCGTTGCTGCAGACGGCCCGGTATCGCAGCAAGCGCGATGATTACCTGCGGCTGACCCGGTTCTTCGGCGCGCTGCTGGTCATCAACGTGGCGATCGGCGTCAACCCGATCGCCATTTTCTGAACCGGCAGGCGGCCCTATCACTCCTTCCGGGCGATGCCCGGCGCCTGATGCGGTGGCACAGTGGCAGTCAGCGGCGCCGGGCCCACGACAGCTACCGGAAGGATTCGGATGGCGATCGAGCCGGCCGCCCAGCCTCTGGAGGAGCACAGCATGGACGGACAGTACGACGTGATCATCATCGGGACCGGGGCGGGCGGCGGCACGCTGGCCCGGCACCTGGCTCCCTCGGGCAAGCGCATCCTGCTGCTCGAGCGCGGCGACTGGCTGCCCCGCGAGCCGGAGAACTGGTCCACCGTGGACGTGTTCGTCGACGGCCGCTACGTCTCCCCGGACAGCTGGTACGACCCGAAGAGCAAGTCGTTCTACCAGCCGCAGGTGCATTACTTCGTCGGCGGCGCGACCAAGCTGTACGGAGCCGCGCTGTACCGGATGCGCGCCGAGGACTTCGGCGAACTGCGCCACCATGACGGCCTCTCCCCGGCCTGGCCCATCTCCTACCAGGACATGGAGCCGTACTACACCGCCGCCGAGACGATGTACCAGGTACACGGCGCGCGGGGCGAGGACCCGACCGAGCCGCCGGCCAGCGCGCCCTACCCGTATCCCGCGGTCTCCCATGAGCCCCGGATCCAGCAGCTCTCCGACGACCTGGCCAAAGCGGGCTTGCACCCGTTCCACGCGCCGTGCGGCATCTTGGTCAACGAGGCGAACATGCCCTATAGCATCTGCGTGCGCTGCGCGGACTGCGACGGCTTCCCGTGCCCGCTGCACGCTAAGTCCGACGCCGAGGTGATCGGCGTCCGCCCCGCCCTCGAGCACGCCAACGTCACGCTGCTGCGGAACGCGCGGGCGGTGAAGCTGGAGACCAGCCCGGCCGGCACCGCGGTCACCGAGGTGGTCGTCGAGCGGGACGGCGAGACCGAGCGGTATGCGGGCGACATCGTGGTCGTGGCCTGCGGCGCGGCCAACTCCGCGAAACTCCTGCTGGCCTCGGCCAGCGACAAGCACCCGAACGGGCTGGCCAACGGCTCGGATCAGGTCGGCCGCAACTTCATGTTCCACGACAGCCAGGCCGTGCTCGCCATATCCAAAGACCCGAACCCGACCGTGTTCCAGAAGACCCTCGGCGTCAACGACTTCTACTTCCGCGGCCCGGACTTCGACTACCCGATGGGCAACATCCAGATGATCGGCAAGTCGCAGGCGGAGATGTTCCGCGGCGAGAAGCCCCTGGAGACCAAGTTCGCGCCGACCTGGGCGCTGCGCGACGTCGCGGAGCACGCCGTGGACTTCTGGCTGTCCACCGAGGACCTGCCGCAGCCCGACAACCGGCTCACCCTCGGCCCGGACGGAGGCGTCCACCTGTCCTACACTCCGAGCAACCCCACCGCCGCCAAGCAGCTGTACCACCAGCTCCACTCGATGCTCGGCTCGCTCCGCATGCAGCCCGGCCACCTGGCCCACCGGTTCTGTTACATGAAAACCGACATCCCGATCGCCGGCTGCGCGCACCAGGCCGGCACCGTCCGGTTCGGCTCCGACCCGGCCACCTCGGTGCTCAACCCCGACTGCCGCGCCCACGAACTCGACAACCTCTACGTCGTCGACACCAGCGTTTACCCCAGCATCAGCGCCGTCAACCCCGCCCTCACCGCGATGGCCAACGCCATCCGGGTCGGCGACCACCTGCTGCAACGACTCGGCGCGCCGCAATCGTCCCCCAGGGGCTGAAGGTGACCGACACCGAGCAGTACCAGGTCGTCATCGTCGGCGCGGGTTTCGCCGGGATTGCCTGCGCGAAGGAGCTGGCCAAGCACGACATCCGGGTAGCGGTGATCGACCGGAACAACTATCACCAGTTCCAGCCGCTGTTGTACCAGGTCGCCACCGCCCAGCTCGGCGTCGGCGACATCGCCCGGTCGCTGCGCGGCATCTTCGCCAAGGACCACTCGGTCTCCGTCAAGACCGCCGCGGTAGTGTCGGCGGACCCGGCGACGCACACGGTCACCACCGCCGACGGGACGCGCTACTCGGGAGAGGTGCTGGTGCTCGCCCCGGGCGCGCAGCCGAACTTCTTCGGCACCCCCGGTGCCGCCGAGCACTCCTTCCCGCTCTACTCGGTGACCGGGGCGCTGCGGCTGCGCGAGCATACCCTCGGCCTGCTCGACGCGGTGAGCCGGGACCGCTCCTATCTCGATAAGGGGGCGCTGAACTTCGTCGTCGTCGGCGCCGGCCCGACCGGGGTCGAGACTTCCGGGGCGCTGTCCGAGCTGGTCCGCAATATCATCCCGCACTTCTACCGCGACGTCCCGTGCGAGCTGGCCCAGCTGCACCTGGTCGATCTCGGCCATGTCGTGCTGAACGGATTCTCCCAACCCCGGGCGCACAACTACGCCAGCGGCCGGCTCGAGAAGGACGGGGTGCAGATCCATCTGGGCGTCGGGGTCGCCGAGATCGGCCCCGGCCACGTCCGGCTCGCCGACGGCACCGAACTCACGACCCGGACCGTGGTCTGGGGCGGCGGCGAGATGGCGGCGCCGCTGCTCGCGGCCGCCGGACTCGCCCAGGCCCGCGGTGGCCGGATCGACGTCAGCCCCGACCTCACCGTCCCGGGCGCCGACGGGGTCTACGTGCTCGGCGACGCGGCCAACATCGCCGGACCCGACGGCAAGCCCTTCCCGCAGCTTGGCTCGGTCGCCCAGCAGTCCGGCGGCTGGGCGGCCAAGAACATCCGGGCCGACCTCGCCGGCAAGCCGCGCAAACCGTTCCACTACCACGACAAAGGGATCATGGCGATGATCGGCCGCAACGCCGCCGTCGCTGAGATGGGCAAGCACCGCCACGAGGTCGACGGGCCACTCGGCTTCGCCGCCTGGCTCGGTGTGCACGCGATGCTGCTCTCCGGAGTCCGCGAGAAGACCGACGCCTTTATGAAGTGGGGCTGGGAGTATGTCAGCAAAAGCCGCCCCGACTCGCTGATCGAGAGCCGCAGCAGCGTCGCGATCGACTGGGACGATGGCGGCCACCAGGAGTCCGAGGAGCCGCCGAACCTCCCGGACGCCGGCGAGCCTGCGCCGCGGACTGCGACCGTTTAACCTGACGAGCCGGCGTTCGTGCCGTTTGCCGGGCGCTGCGTGGGCGTGTTCGGCGCCCTCGCTTTCGGTGCAGGCCACGGTCCTGCAGCAGAAGGGGACGCTCGACACCACGAGCGGGAGCGGACTCGCACTGGCTGATCCAGATTCTGCGCAAGCCGGTGTGGCTGGCACGCCTGCTGTTGGACAACCGCATCTCCGCGGAAGGTCACTGGCGTTCAGGCCTAGCCAGACGTGGCCGTGCGGCGTGGGATCCCTGCGCCCACAGTTGGGTTAGCGGCGCGAGGGAAGGCACTTCACCCTGAGCGGAGCTTGCTCAACCACGTATTAGGCTGCGAGAATGAGCTTCTCGTGGCGCTCTGGACCCCGGCAGTCATTAGATCTACTGACCTGGGGCCTGAATGAGCCGCGAAGACCGGCGGGTGGCGGACGGTTGTCGATCGGCGGACCTTCCGGGGTCAGTGGCAAGCTTTCCTGAGGGCGCCGTCGGGCGTGAATGACAGCGTGGTGCTTCAGCGGGCCGGGCGGGCGCGGCGGGCGGGCGGGCCAGGCGTTCGATCTTGTCGTGTCGAAGCTGCGCCGTCCCCCGGTCCGGTCCGGGACGGTCCGCCGGTCGTCGCTGCTCGAGCGGCTGGCGGGTGATGATCGCGGTCCGGTTGTGTCGGTGGTCGCGCCGGCCGGTTACGGGAAGACGACGCTGTTGTCGCAGTGGGCCGAGCGTAACGGGCAGGCTTTCGCGTGGGTGTCGGTCGACGAGGCCGATAACGACCCGAAGGTCTTGCTCACCTATGTAGCCGAGGCGCTCGATGCGGTGCAGCCGGTCGGCGGGCGGGTGTTCGACGCGCTGGCGTCCCCGGCCAGTTCGGTGCCCGGCTCGGTCGTGCCGCGGCTGGCGGCGGCGTTCTCGGCGATGACGACGCCGGTGGTGCTGGTCTTGGATGATGTGCACGCGCTGCACGACTCCGAATGCCGGGCCGCGCTGTCGGTGCTGGCCGAGCATGTGCCGCCCGGCTCGCGGCTGGCGTTCGCCGGGCGGGCCGAGCCGCCGGTGCGGATCGCGCGGCTGCGCGCCGAGGGCCGGGTCCTGGAGATCGGCCCCGGTGACCTGTCGCTGACCTGCGAGGAGGCATCTTTGCTGCTGCGCGCGGCTGAGGTGGCGCTGGGTGCGGATGAGGTGGCGGAGCTGCACCGGCGGACCGAGGGGTGGCCGGCCGGGCTGTATCTCGCGGCGTTGTGCGTCAGGGAGGGCGGCTCGTCCGGGGGGGCGGCGATCTCATTTGACGGTGGCTACCGGTTCGTGAGTGAGTATGTGGAGTCGGAGTTCCTGGCGCGGATCTCCCGGCGGCAGCGGGTGTTCTTGACCCGGACCGCGGTGCTGGACCGGATGTGCGGGCCGTTGTGCGAGGCGGTGCTGGACCGGCCCGGATCCGCTGTGACCCTGGACGATCTGGCCCGGTCCAACCTGCTGCTGGTGCCGCTGGACCAGCGGGGCCAGTGGTACCGCTACCATCACCTGTTCCGTGACATGCTGCTGGCCCAGCTGGAACGCCACAGTCCCGGCCTGGTCCCGGTGCTGCGGCGCCGCGCCGCCAGCTGGTGCCTGCAGAACGACTTGCCCGAGGACGCGCTGGAGTACTCCATCGCCGCCGGGGACGTCGATGGGGCTGCTCGCCTGGTGGAGGAACTCTGGTTGCCGGCCGACCGGCAAGGTCGGACCGCAACCATTCAGCGGTGGTTCGGGTGGCTGGAAGACCGGGGCGGGATCAAGGGACACCCGATGCTCGCCGTGCAGGCCGCGTTCGTCTTCGAGACGACTGGCGGCCGGCCGAGGCCGAACGGTGGGCCGATGTGGTCGATCGCTGGCAGTACCAGGACCCGGCCCGGCCCGATGACCCTGCCACCCAGGCGTGGGCCGCCGTGCTCTCGGCCATGCTGTGCCGCCGCGGGGTCGAGCGGATGCGCGCCGACGCCGACGAGGCCGTGCGCAGGTGCGCTGAGCAGGGCATCCTGGTGCCAATAGCCATGCTCCTGCAGGGGATCGCGCGCATCCTGTGTGGCGACTTGGACGGCGGCGACGCGTCTCTGGAGGACGCGGTCAGCGCCGGAGAGGAAGCCGGCGCACACGAGATTCTCGCGCTCGCGCTGTGCGAGCGGTCGCTGGTGGCGATCGCGCGCGGTGAATGGAGCCGGGCCGAAGCCCTGGCCGCGCAGGCAGGCAGTGTGCTGCGCCGGGCCGGGATCGAGGACAGCCGTGTGACAGTCCTGGTCTGCGCCGTACAAGCCCGGGTAGCCCTGCACCGGGGAGACGTCCCGGCGGCGCGCCGGGAGCTCGTCAGTGCTCAGCGGCTGCGGCATCTGCTGACCTACGCGATCCCCCATGTGGCCGTTCAGGCCCGGATCGAGCTCACCCGCGTGCACCTCGCGCTGGCCGACCTGGCCGGGGCCAGGACGCTGATGGGGGAGATCGATGAGCTGCTCCAGCGGCGGCCCGGCCTGGGAACCCTGGTCGGCGAGGCCGGGACGCTGCGGGCCCGGCTGGGAAACGAGCACGGTCCGACCGTCCCCGGGGCGTCGGCGCTGACCGCCGCCGAGCTGCGCTTGCTGCCGCTGCTTGGCACGCACCTGTCGTTCCCGGAGATCGCTGCGGAGCTGTTCCTCTCGCCGCACACCATCAAGTCGCAGATGAGGTCGATCTACCGCAAGCTGGGCGCCTCCTCCCGGAATCAGGCGGTCACGCAGGCCCGTGAGCTGGGGCTCCTGGAAGGGTAACGGCCGGTCTTTACCACCATCCATCCTGGGTGGCAGGCTAGCTCAGCGTTTCGGCACCAAACGAGTCTTCCTGGCGGGCCTGTTCGCGGACCTGGCGATGCCACGGTGTCCGTTCGGTGCTTACCACGATCGGGGGGATGCGACGGGCGGCTTCCCGCTCGGACGATAGACGCATGGCCAGGCTCTATGACACGGTCATCGCCGGCTGTAGTGCCGGCGGTGGCACCCAGGCGTGCACCCTCGCGCCATGGGGTAAGCCGGTCTGGCTCCTGGTATTCCAGCCGGGACTTCTTCCTGGGCATCAACGCCGCCGGCAAATCACTGGAAGCCATCACCAAGCCACTTACCTCAACGGGAGAAACAGCCCTGGCAGACGAAACAGCCCAGGCCGCTGCCGTTGCCTCATAGACGCTGCCGCCCGGCCCCGGTGGTCCGGGACCGGGCGGCATCCCAATGCGTGATCTCAATGACGGGCGAGCATCAGGTGGCTGGCCGGGGAGGGAGCGGGGAGGTCCTGATGGCAGTCCTTGTTGCTAGGCGGGCGGGTGCCCGTGCCAGACAGCCGGAGGTTTCGCCCGGTGATCCGGTCCTGGCCGCTAAGATCACCGCGCCCGGTGTGCCCGGCTGGGCCGTGCCGCGCCCGCGGATCACCGAGTTGATCGGCCAGGGTATCCGGTCGTGCCCGCTGACTGTCGTGACCGGCCCTGCTGGCGCGGGCAAAACGATGGCCCTGGCGTTGTGGGCGGCGGCGGAACCCGGGGCTGTTGCCTGGGTCGGCCTGGACGGTTACGACAACCGTCCAGGGGTCTTCTGGTCCTATGCGGCCGCGGCGCTGCGCCGGGCCGGCGTTGCCGTGCCCAAAGCGTTGCGGGCCGCCGCGCGGGGACGGGCGGCCGGTCATGGGTTCTTGGTGCGGCTTGCGTCGGCGCTGGCGGCCCAGGACCCGCCGGTGACGCTCGTCCTCGACGATCTTCATCTGCTGACCGGGCCCCCGGTGCTGGATGAGCTTGATTTCGTCCTGCGGAACGCGGGACCTGGGCTGCGCCTCGTTGTGTCCTCGCGGATGGATCCGCCGCTGCGGCTGCACCGTTACCGGCTGGCTGGCCAGCTGACCGAGATCGACGGCAGCGACCTGGCTTTCAGCGTTGCCGAAGCCGGCCTGCTGATGGCCCGGCACGGCTGCACGCTGTCGGCCGACTCGCTGGCGTGTCTCACCCGGCAGACCGAGGGCTGGGCGGCCGGCCTGCGCCTGGCGGCGATGTCCATGGACATCCATCCCGACCCGGACCACTTCGTCACCGAGCTGATCACCGAGGACAGCGCCGTGACCGGCTACCTGGTGGACGAGGTCCTCAACACCCAGTCGCCGCAGGTCCGGGACGTTCTGCTGAGCACCTCCATCCTGGAGCATGTCAGCGCCGAATCGGCCGGCGAACTGATCGGCGATGAGCAGGCCGGTGCCATCCTGCCGGCTTTGGCGCGCGCGAACGCGTTTGTCCAGCCGATAGGGTGCGGCTGGTACCGCTACCACACGTTGTTCGCGGAGATGTTGCGCCTGAAGCTCAGCCGCGAGCATCCGGACCGGATAGCCCCGTTGCATCGCCGAGCTGCCCGGTGGTACGAGAGGAACGGCCAGCTCACCGACGCGGTGCGGCACGCCGCCCAGGCCAGCGACTGGCCGCTTGCCGCCCGAATGGTCGTCGGCGGGCTGGCGATCAGCGAGATCATCGAACCATCAGGCAGCCCGTCCCTGGCTGAGGCGTTCGCGAGCATGCCGCGCGGCCAGGCGTGGACCGAGCCTGAGCCGTACCTGGTCTCCGCTGCGGTCGCGTTGTCCATGGGCCGGCCGGAATCCAGCATCGCAGTGCTGGATGCCGCGGAATGCATCCTCGAGCGTCTGCCCGCCGGTCAGCAGGCCGCGGGCCAGCTGGCCGCCGCGATGATCCGCCTCCCCGCTTCACTTCGCACCGGAGACCTCGAGGCGGCCGCGGCCGCCGCTACCCGTGCAGAGGTACTGGTCAACAGGGTCTCGGATGAAAGGAGTGCCCGGCACCGGCAAATCCGCGCCCGGGTGCTGTCGAGTCGCGGGGCTGTCGAGCTGTGGGCGGGGCATCTCGACGAGGCAGCCCGTGTCTTCGACTCGGGGGCAGCCGCGGCCGCTTCTGGCCAGGAGGATGAACGAGCCAGCTGCCTTGGGCATCTCGCCCTGGTGGAGGCTTTGCGCGGCAGGCTGAGCCGCGCTGGGGAGCTGGCCGCCCAGGCGACAGCGGCCGCCGCCGTCGGCGAGCAGCGGCCGGGCGTCCAGCGCCCGAACCCGGCGGCACTCGCCGCGCTCGCCTGGGTGCATGTGGAGCATAACGAGTTGCGCCGGGCGCGCAATCGGCTCAAGCAGGTGGACGCCGCCCTCGGCGTTAGCCCAAACAAGCTGATCAGGGCGGTGGCCTTTCTGGTGGCCGCGCGCAGTGCCTTGGCCGAGGGAGACCCCGAAGCGGCCGCCCAGTTCGTGGCCAGGGCCCGATCGGGGTGGCCGGTTCCGGCGTGGCTTGACCACCAGCTGAGCTTGGACGAGTCACGGGCATGCCTGGCGGCCGGTGACATCGAGGCAGCGCTCGCCGCAGCCAAGCGGGCTGGCAGCGACAGCTCGCTGGAAACGGCGGCCACGCTCGCGCACGCGTGGGTAGCTGCCGGAGACGCCGCGAACGCACGGCGAGCGCTGGAACCCGCGCTCGCGGCCCCTGGTGTGGTGCCCGAACGGGTCCGCCTGCAAGCGCTGCTAGCTGACGCCCGGCTCAGCTACGGCACCGGCGACCCCGCACGAGGGCACCGGTCCCTCGCGTCCGCGCTGCGGCTCGCCGGACCGGAGCAGCTCAGGCTGCCGTTCGTCATCGAGCGCGCCTGGATCGGGCCGGCGCTGCGGCGGGACTCCGAGCTAGCCCACGCCTACCAGCACCTGCTAGCCCCGATCCTGCGACACGATCATCCACCGGCTCCGCCGGAGATCCTGGATCAGGCCACGATCCTAGTGGTCGAGCCGCTCACCGGACGTGAGCTGGAGGTGCTGCGGCACGTCTCAGGCGTGCTGAGAAACCCTGAGATCGCTAGCGAAATGCACATCTCCCTCCACACCGTCAAGGCGCACCTCAAACACATCTATCGCAAACTGGCGGCGACTCACCGCGGCGAGGCCGTCCGCCGGGCCAGGCAACTCGGGCTGATCTGACCTCACAGTACCGGCACCCGGCGCACACCGCCTGTTCCGGCACGAATATCGCACGCCGTAGCGAGTGAGCGATCGCTTCTCGCCTGGTACCGGGCTGCGTTTGGGGCCTACGCGCTGTCGCTTGGCTTCGGTGCCGTGCTCCCCTCGCTGAGGAAGATCAGCCCAGCACTAGGGGACTTGTACGTCGTAGCCGGGATCTGCTCGCACTCTTGGGCGCCGGATTTGCCGTGGACGGATTCCTGAGGTACCGCCGGTTTGCCCATACGCTCAATATTTCTTTTCCGTCACATCAACACAGCGGTGAGATGGTCCGCCTTACGCTCGCCGGAGTCGCTATCGCGGTACTGGGCGTGGCAAGTGCGCTGATCGTAGCGATCGACCGTTTCGCTTGAGCGGAAAGTCCCAGGCCGCTAATCGCCAGGACCGTGCTGAAGCTCTCGACTCCTCGGGCTCCCCATTCCCGGCCGTTAGGACGTGCAAATCGCGTCCGGCAAGCCGCGCACTTCGGGCCTGACGGCTACGGCCACCACATCTTCCACCCAGATCACACTCGCCGAAACGCGTTCTGTTATGTCCGTTTAATCCGTTTCTCGTTTCTGATCTTGATTGTAGGTTCTCATCCTTCTTGTCACCCGGCACGTGGCTGACCTGTGCCTGTGCGCGGGTTCTCACCGATCTTGTGACTGAGCAGCGAGTTTGGCATTTGGGCACCGAGTTTGGCACTCGCCTGCCGACATGTCAGCGTGGCTGTGACTGTGCTCGGCATATGGCCCTGTGATTGATATCTGGCCTCTCCGTGCTCCCCGGCTCTGCCGCCGTGAGCCGGACCACGATAGCTGCAACCTGCTCACGATGGCCGGCATCAGATCGTGAGTGCCGCTTCCCGGGTGCTTGCTGGGGCGACCAGCCGCCGTGCCGGGCAATCAGTCAGGTTCGGCTTCCTGCTCCCCAGTAGAACGGCAACGGCCCGGCGGTGGGGGTGACCGTGATGCTCCAGCCGATTCGCTTCAGCTGCTCTTGGAGGCTGGCTGGCTGGTGGGGGACCTTCACGAGCCGGTAGGGGGTGCCGTCGTTCAGCTGCCGGCGGATGACCGGGGATGATGGTCCTTCCACGAGCTCGTCGGGGGTGCGGTAGGCGTCGTCGGCGAAGAACACCCGGCCGTGCGGCTTCAGGCAGTCAGCCACTAGTGACCAGAAGGACTCGAATCGTGCGGGCGGGACGTGGGAGAGCCAGAAGCCGAAGAACACGACGTCGTAGCGGCGGTCGGGCTCCCAGGCGAAGAGGTCGGCGTGGATGAAGCGCACTCGCTTACTGCCGGCCCGGGTCGCAGCGATGGCCAGCATTTCCGGGGACGCGTCCACGGCGGTGACATCTGTTGCGTGGCGGAGAAGCTGGCTGGTCCATGCTCCGCGCCCGCAGGCGAGCTCAAGCACGCTGCCGGCCGGGCGGAAGGCATCCAGCGCTGCGGTCAGCTCCTGGCCGCCCGGGAGGTCCAGGTAGTGGTCGTAATACTCGCCGGCGCTGGCCTGGTAGTAGGTGGCCTGCTCGTCGAGGACCGGGCCGAGTTCGTCACCGCCAGCTGATCTCACGCATCCGTCCTTCCTGCCGTGTCCCGCCGCCAGTCACACGATAGCCAGGCGCTGCGGGCAGTGGAATCGGCAGCAGGTTGCGCGAGAAGTTGCCCCAGATTGCAGGTAGCGAGATCCGCCGGTGGCGGCAAGCCCGATCCGCGAGAGCCCGGCGCCCGTGACGGGCCGTGTGGCAGTGCTGGCGCTGCCTTGTGGTCGATCTGCCTGGCGAGGTTGCCGGCGAAGACGTTGAGGATCTCCTTGAGGGCGGCGTAGTGGGGCTTAGCCGGGTGCGCATTGTAGAAGTGCCACATGTTGTCGCGACGCCCGTGCCAGGTGCGGTCCTCTGCTGACAGGCGGTTCTCGATGATCCGGGGTGCCAGGAGGTGCTCGCCCTGGGTGATGCGCGCCCAGATGACCTCGGATGCGAACTGGCGCTTGCAGTCGCTGAGCTCGGGCTGGAACGGCCCTTTCGTCGGGGGGAGCTGGCTGATGATGTCCTGCCATGCCGCGGGGTCGATGCACCAGTGCCGGAGGGCGTCCCTGCGGTGCTTGTAGTTGATCAGGCCGGGGGTGGCGCTGAGCTGGCGGGCGAGGGCGTGCACCGCGAGGCGGAAGTCTGCCGGGTCGTCAGCGAACGCTGCTGACCCTGAGGATGCTTTGAGGTAGCGGTGGTCGATGCCGAGGAAGGCGGCGGCGTCGGCGAGCGAGCCGCCTGCGGATATCTGGACCAGGCGGAGGGCCGCGGCGCGGCGGAGCAGCCGGGTGTTCCCGCCGATGTGGCGGAAGTGCTCGTGGTACCAGTCGTCTTGCAGGTGCCCGGGGATGTGCTCGGCAGCCAAGCTGATCTGTGGGGCCGGTGCCCGGCGTCCGCGGGAGCGCCGGTCGGTGCGCTGGAAGCTGTTGATCAGGGGCTCGAGTGCGTCCCGGAATCCGCCGGAGCAGTCGTGGCCAGTTCGCTGGTAGCGGCGGATCCACCGGCCTCGCGGGGTTTTCCGGCTGGCGCCGTCGCGGGCCGGCGTCAGGAGCTCGCCGAGGACACGCAGGTCACCGCCGTCGAGGATGCGGACGGCGGCGGTGATGAGTGCGGCGCCCGGGCGCGCGTCCAGCGGCGGGGTGTCGCAGAGCGTGTGCCGCCGGGGCGCGGTGCCGCTCGTGCTGGTGATGCACCGGTCGAGGCATTCAGCCATGCCGGGGCTGGTGATCAGGTTCCGGCTGTTCGGCCAGGTCCCGTTGATCAGGCTGCAGGCAAACCGGAGGTCAGCGAAGTACTGAGCGGGCGTGGCCGGGTGGCCGACGCTGATGACGGCGGCTGACTCCCCGGGCCGCAGCAGCTGGAGCAGCCGGTCCTGCACGGCGAGCAGGTTATCGGCAGCCGGGAAATCTTCTCCGGCCGGGGCAGGTGCGTCGAGCCTGGCCCCGCAGGAGCGGACGTGCCTGCCGGCGGCCTGAGGCTGCAGGGCCGACCGGCACCGGGCGGGGTGCAGGCCGCCGTCGGAAGCGCGCGGGATCAGCCACGCGGGCGCTCCGGGTGGCGCGGACATGGGTGGCTGCCGGCAGGACGGGCACAGGTGTTCAAGCAGCCGCCGGTGCGCTAGGCAGGCGAACACGACCGGCAGCCGCCATTGCTTCTGCCAGGCACCGCCGTGCTGCTGCTGGATGCTGCTGCCGTCTCCGGACAGGCACTGCGGGCAGTACCGGGTCGCAGAGGTGAACACCCAGGGGCTGGCGAGCGACCTGGGACCCTGCCGGCCAGCGGTGACCCACGGATACCGGCCGGACATGCTGCTCATGCACAGTTGCGTTGTTTCGGCTGCGGTGAGGCTGGTGACGCGGGCGAAGGAGCCGGCGGCTGCTGCGTCCAGGTGCATCATCAGGCCTCGCGGGGCCTGCAGCTGCCTGGCGAGCCCGGTGAGCTGCAAGATACGGGCTGGAGACAGCCCGAGCCGGTGCGCGAGCCGGAGCACGTAGCCGGGCAGGGACTCCTCCGGCAGCGGGTCCAGGCTGCGGGGAAGCGGGCTCATGTCAGCCATCGGGCTGTTCCTCCAGGGTCAGGCTCCGGTGCCGGCGGCTAGCCCGCGGTCATCGAAGACGGTGCTGCGCCCGCGCTTGTGCTTGTGCTTGCTGGTTCCGCTGCCGCCCGGCTGGGCGGGGGCGGCCGGGATGGCAGGGATCTCGCCGGCCTGCGCGTCACGGCCGGTGATGTCGGGGAGACTGAGGACGACGTTGTCCAGGACGGCCTGGTCGAGGCGTTCGGTCCCGGTGTCGATGGCTTCCCGGCAGCCGTCCTCGATCAGGCGCTCCAGCAGGCCGACGACACCATTGGTGCGGCGGTAGAGGTATTCGGGCATGATGCCGTCGGTGAGCATGCCGGGTGCGGCGTCCATCAGCCGTAGCTGCTGCTCGATGCCTGCCAGGTGCCGTGTCCACGCAGTGATCTGCGGCGGGGTGTCGTAGCGGAACCGGCCGAGCTCAACCAGGTCGAACCGCCGCTCGGTCTGGGTGGCTTCCAGCCCGCGGGCGTCCGCGTGCCGGGACGGCGGGAAGAGCCACTGCCCGGTGCGCGGGTCGTGGCGGCCCTCGCGCAGCAGCCCGGAACCGGGGATGTCCACCCCGATGAGCACGAGGGTGACGTGCATGCTCATGAACGCGCGGATCAGGTCCAGCACGTCCTGGTCATCAGCGCGGTGCATGCGCAGCCGGGTGATGTCGTCCAGCAGCAGCGCCTTCGTGCCGTGGTCGCGGATGGAGGCGGCGACCTGCCGGACCAGGTCGGGCAGGTCCATGTTCTTGGTGTCGGCGCCGTAGAAGCCCAAGATGGCCTTGCAGGCGGACTTGGGCTTGGCGGTAACCGGGGTCTGCACATAGGCGACCGGGGCGTGCAGATCCCGCATCCCGGCCAGGGCGGCGGGGTTGAGGTGGTTGTGCAGGTCCAGCCAGTCGTCCTCGAAGTCCGCGGCGATCTCGCATGCTGTCTCGGTCTTGCCCTGGTAGCCGCCGCCGGTGATCATCACCCCGGCGCGGGTGGACGGCTTGTGCTTGAGCGCGTTGGTCTCGATCCTGCCGCGCAGGAGCCTGGCCACCGCATCGCTCATCGGAGTCTGCTGGAGGGGAAGGTTGGCGTGGGTGGCAGCCCGGTGCAGGTCGTGCAGCATCCGCCGGCGTGGCGGCATCGTCCGCCAGGCCGCCCGGTCCAGCTGCGGAGCCGGCGCGAAGGAGCCTCTGCTGGTCCGCCACCGTTGCCACCCCGCCAGGGTCTCGCGCGCCGGCGGTGACCCGGGCAGCACGAACGGGATAGGACTGCCACCTGCGGTATCCGCCTCGCCGTTGCCGGGTGCGGGCATCACGCCTGCTCCTGAGCTGCGCCGGGCGCCGTGCGCTGGTCCTGATGGTCCTCGCCGGGGATGCGCAGCATGCTGTTGCGGCGCAGGGCTTCGCGCATCAGCGGCGCCGGCTCAGGCCGGGACGGGACCGCCGATTCACGCCTGCGGCGGCGCTCGGCGTCCACCGCATCACGGGCGTCGCCGGCCCGGTCCCCCCGCCGCATCGCTACCACCGTCGCTTCTGCATCGTCGTCCCTGTCCTGGTCTGCGGGCTGTTTCGCCGGCTGCTCCGCGGCGGCTGCGGGACGGTCTGCGGCGGCACGGTCGGCCTGAGCGGTCTCGCGGGCGTGTGCTGTGTGCTGCTGCCTGCCCATCTGGGTTGGCCACGCGTCGACGGGGATCAGGCCGCCGACCAGTTCCAGCAGCAGCGGCAGCAGCTCCGCGTCGGTTCTGGGCTGCAGGCCGGCCGAGCGGGCGGCGCGCAGCAGGTCATCGGCGCGGATGTCGCTGAAGGAGGGCACTTCGCCCTCGGGCGGCAGCCCGGTCCACCGCAGCGTGTGCCAGTCATGGGTGAGCGGGTCGCAGAAGAAGACGCAGCGCCGGTCGCGGGGCTCGCGGCGGATCTTCCACTTGCCCTTGGCCGCGCTGCCCTGGGCCGATGACCCGGACCGGTAGGGGTCCAGTGCGGGGCCGTCGTACCACAGCCCGCGGATCTTCACCCCGCGGTGGCCATGGATCTTCACCAGGTGCACCGGGAGCAGTTCGTAGTACAGTTCCGGGCTCGGGATCTGCAGCGCGAACCCGCCCTGGGACATCGCGGCGGCGAACAGCGTGTTGGGGCTGTGCCGGGTGCCCGGGTCCCACGCCGGGGCGTACTCGCCGAGCTCGCGGTTCTGCCAGATCTTCACGATCCAGGTCGCGATCAGGTGCTCGGCCTGGGCCATGGTGAGCACCGCGTCGGCTTCGGGATCGGCGCCCCGGTCGGCGGTATCGATGCCGCGCCAGCCGAGCAGCATCTCCAGCAGCAGCGACTGGATCCCGGAAAATGCCCGTTCGACAGCCTGCTTGTCGGTCGGGCGCATCACCCTGGAAGGCAGGATGTTCGCGCCGATGACGCGCTGCACCTCGATGAGATGGTGGTTCTTGTAGACCGACCCGTGGTCGGTAGTGACGGTCTCGGGGGCGAAGAACGGCAGGCCCGCGACCTTGTGCCCGGCGAAGGAAGCGACCAGGGATGCCGGGATGCCCGGGTATGGCCATTCCATGTCCTGGCCCCAGTCCGCGCGCAGCGGCAGCGGCATCATCACATCGCGCAGCAGCATCGCCACGTCGACGGAGGTGTCGGAGACCAGGGTGAGCCGGAACGCGACCAGCGAATGGGTGTAGACGTCAAGGGCCAGGGTGAGCGAGGCGGTTACCGGCTCGCCGAACACGTGCTCGCGGACCTTGACCCCTAGCGGGCTGGTGTCCAGCGCGACGACCTGCCCGGGCCGGTGGATCACCACGTGCTCGCCGGTGACCGGCAGCTTCGCCGCCGACCGGGCGTACCGCTGCCGGGCACCGCCCGGACCGAACCATTCGGCCCAGGCCCGCCGCAAGGTCCAGTAGGAGGGCACGCTGAACCCGGGACCGAACTTCTCCAGGACGTACTGGCAGATCAGCCGCTCCCTTGTTCTCATCGAGACCCGTGACCGGTGCAGGCAGTCCGCGCGCACCGCGAATATGGCCTCCCGGACCTGCTCGGTGATGGCGGGCCGCTCGCCTGCACGGCGCAGCCAGTTACCGTCGATGCATCCGGCGATCCCGTGCCGGCGGCACGCCACGGCCCACCGGACCAGGGTGCGCTCGCTGATCCGGGCCAGACCGAGCATCGCGGCGGAATCGGCACCCAGGCCAGCCATCTCGGCGACCTTGGCCAGCCGCCGCTCGTGCAGCGTGGTGGCCGCCGGATCATAATCC
The DNA here is from genome assembly GCA_963742795.1 of uncultured Actinomycetes bacterium. Classification (GTDB taxonomy): domain Bacteria; phylum Actinomycetota; class Actinomycetes; order Streptosporangiales; family Streptosporangiaceae; genus Palsa-504. The sequence goes on along the minus strand of CAVUNL010000028.1, from coordinate 376,806 downwards.
GGTCGCGGCTCACCTGGCAGGGCGTGCAGCGGGCTGCCGCTCCGGTAGCCGGTCTCTGCCTCCATCAGGTGCGCGTAGCGCATGGCGACTAGCTCCCGCTGCCGGCTGGTGAGGTCTTCAAGCCCGGACGGCTGACGGCCACGGCTGCGCGCCGGGGGCGCGGCGGCGGCCGGGGATGGCCGGCAGTCGCCGTGGCTGACCAGCGCCCGGACGGTGGTGGCCAGTTCCTCCCCGTCGTCGCGGCGCAACAGCACCCGGCCTGTGTGCGGCTCGAACTGGTGCACCTGCCACTGGGTGCCCGCCAGTACCAGCCGGCTGCCCGCCGCCAGCTCGACCGGCCCGCGCAGACTGCCGCTCATCGCCCGGCCCGTGTCCTGCCGCGCCAGACCAGGGTGCCATCCCCGAACGGCCGGGCCAGGTCGATGGCCAGGATCCGGTGCCAGATCAGGTGAATCGCGAACGCGCGGGCGACCGCCGGGTAGCACGTGGCCGCCGCCAGGTCGGCAAATCGTGCCGGGCCGCCGGCGACCGCGCCGAGCAGCGCCCCGGTCAGGGCAAGCGGGTCGCTCAGCGGCCGCCGCTGCGCCGACAGCGTGTCCAGGGTGGTCATCACGTGCGGCTGCCAGCCGCCCACCACGCCATACCGCCACCCGCAGGCCAGTGCAGCCTCCGCCGAGGCGGCGAACTTGACCCGGTCGGCCGCCTCGATCCGGTCCGCGGGCCGGACATCCAGCAGCCACGTGCCCTCGCTGGTGACGGCCAGGAAATCGGGCGTGTGCTCCCGCGGCCCCGACACCGACTCAAACCGCATCCGGTGCGGCTGCGACACCACCTCGCGCACGCCCAGGAAATCCAGGGCAAGCAGCAGCTGCTGCTCAGCGTGGCTCTCGAACCCGTGCAGCCGCCCGGTGGCGGCCAGGCTCTGCAAGCCCGGCCGGTGCCGCTGGCCAGTAGACCAGGTGAAATTCCTCACCGGCTCGCAGCCGGGCGCCGGGAAGGCACCCATGTCCGCCACCGGGCAGGTCACCTTCAGCCCGGCGACCTTCCATATGGTCATCCACCGGCCGCTCCACCCGCCGGTCAGGTCCAGCGCACGGCGATCGTCATCGGTCACCGCGCGCATCGCGGCCAGGTCCGTCAGGCCGCAGCAGTCCGACGCCATAGCCGCCCTGTATCCCGCCGCAGAGCCAGCCGTGCCGCCAGTGACCGCCCGCAGGCCAGCCGCCGCCGGCCTCACAGCCATGTGCAGCTTGCAACGTCTAGAATATCAATCACAAGAGTTTAAGATATAGAACAATGATGTATGGCGCTACCGTTTCGAGGGTGCAGGACATGAACGACGACAGCCGAGACGCCATCATCCGGCAAGCCCGCATCGCGCTCGGCAGCCGCCTGCGCGAGATCCGGGAGAGCAGAGGCATGACCCAGACCGCCGTGGCCAGGCAGGCAGGGCTGAGCCGGTCGTTCTACACGCAAGTCGAGCACGCCCGCCAGGCGATCTCAGTCGACCGGGCGTTCGCCATCGCCAGCGTCCTCGGCGTCGAGATGACCGAGCTATTCACCGCCTTCCCCGCAGTGCCGCACGCCCGGCCCTACTGACCGGACTCCCGGCACCGGCACGCTACCCGGACATCAGATCGCCAGCCGCGTCCGCGTCAGCCCCGCGCTCAAACCGGCTCAGCTGCCAACCACCGTGCCCAGCAAGTGCCAACCTTCATGCCCAGACACGCTGAAACCGTCAGTTCGCAGCCATCCGAAATGCCAAACTCGGCGCTCAGTCACAGATCTGTCCGCTGATTTTTCTCACCGATCTGTCCTTTTCTTCGCCGCCGGGTGCGGCGGGCATGGTGCGCTGCCCGCCGCCCGGCTCTCTAGGCGGGACATGACTGTGACGCAGAGTTATCGCCGGCGGCCCGCCTCGGCCAGCCCGGCTAACCGGCAGTTGGCTGGGTGCTCGCGGCCAGAAGACAAAGCCCCGGGTGTTGTCCGATGGCGCACCGAGGATGAATTAGCCCCAGGCGCGGGAGGTGGACGGTCTCCGGTTCGCCCGCCCTGGTCGGCAGTGCGGCACGGGCCTACGACGGGCGAGGAAACAAGCGGTAGCTATTAGCTAATCCACGTCGGGTCCGCTGCCACTTTCTGCCTCCGCGGTCCAGCGGGCGAGGCTGCCGCGGGCGGTCAGGGTGTCCGGGTGCTCGGGGCCTAGCACCCGCTCGAGCACCGGCAGCAGCGCAGCGAACTGATCCCGCGCTCCGCCAGCATCCCCCGCCCGCCCGGTCCAGGTGGCGAGGCTGCCGCGGGCGGTCAGGGTGTCGGGGGCCTCGGCGCCGCACACCCGCTCGAGGACGGGCAGCAGCGCGGCGAACTGGTCCCGCGCCGCGGCGGCGTCGCCCGCCTGCCCGGTCCAATGAGCGAGGCGGGCGCGGGTGACCAAGGTGGTGGGGTGCTCGGCGCCGAGGACCCGCTCGCGGGCGGGCAGCAGCGCGGCGAACTGGTCCCGCGCCGCGGCGGCGTCGCCCGCCTGCCCGGTCCAATGGGCGAGGCGGGCGCGGGTGAGTAGGGTGGCCGGGTGCTCAGGGCCGCGGACCTGCTCGGAGATCGGCAGCAGCGCCGCGTGCTGGTCCCGCGCCCCCGCCGCGTCGCCCGTGTCCCCGGTGAAGAGCGCGAGGAAGGCGCGGGCGCCCAGGGTGCCCCGGTGCTCGGGACTGGACACCCGTTCATAGACGGGCACCAGCGCCGCGAGCTGATCGCGGGCCGCCGCGGCGTCCCCCGCCTCTCCGGTCCAGTAGGCGAGGCTGGTGCGGACTTCCAGGGTGTCCGGGTGCTCGGCGCCGGACACCCGCTCATAGACGGGCAGCAGCTCGGCGAGCTGGTCCCGCGCCGCCGCGGCGTCCCCCGCCAGCCCGGTGAAGAAGGCCAGGCTGGAGCGGACGCCCAGGGTGGCCGGGTGCTCGGCGCCGGACACTCGTTCGCGGACCGCCAGCAGCGCGGCGAACTGGTCCCGCCCCCCCGCGGGGTCCCCTGCCGACCCGGCCCACCCGGCCACCTCGGCGCGGGCATCCAGGGTCTCCGGGTGCTCTTGGCCAAGGTCCTTCTGGCGGGCGTCAAGCACCCGCTGCGACAATGCAAGCGCCGCAGCCCGGTCGCCTATTGCCCCTAGATATCCGGCGACGTGTGCTACGCCCTTGCTGCCCGCGGGCAGGGCTGCCTGGGCATGCGGCACCAGCGCAGCGAAGGCAGGCCAGTTCACGCGCAGCTTCTCGTCGTCTGGGAGCGCGGCCTCGATCAGGGCGGCAGTGGCCTGCCGCCACGCGTCACGCAGCTCATCGGGCATCTGGTCGGCGGTGACCGCCTGCACCAGCCGGTGCACCGACACCGCCCCGCCGGTGGCCGGGCGGACCAGTGAATACCGGCGCAGCGCCGCGACCGCATCCCCGGCCGCCAGCTCATCGTCCAGCAACGGGCCCAGCACTGGGACCACCTCGGCGGGGAGCTGTCCGATGAGCCCGAGCCGGGGTTGCAGCAGCAGGCCCAGCGGGACCGTCTCGGGCGCGCAGAACGCCAGCAGCCGCAACAGCCCGGCCGCGCCTGGGCCGGAGTGCTCCAGCTGGGCGAAGGCCAGCGCCCACGTGGTGGCCACCGTCCCGCTGTACCCGGCAGGCTCACCCCGGGCCAGCAAGTCGCGGCGTCGTTGCCGGAACGAGGCCAGGTAACCCGCCAGGCTCCCGCCGGTGGCCTGGATGTAAGCAGCGGCCTGCTCCAGCGCCAGCGGCAGCCCGCCCACCGCCTCGGCCAGTTCCGTGGCGGCAACCTCGTCGGAGTCACCGGTGCGCTCTACCAAGAACCTCGCTGCCACGCCGGGGTCCAGGACTGGCACCTCCACTGCCTGCCCCGGAGGCCACAGCGCGTTGCGGCTGGTGATCACGACCCGACCGTCCCCAGCCGGGGGCAGGAACTGCTGCACATCAGCCGGGCCGGAACAGTCGTCGAACACCAGCAGCCACCCCGCCGGATAGGCGGCCAGCACCGCGTGCACCGACGCCACCGAGTCCCCGCCTTCAGGCTTCTCCCGCACCCCCAGCTGGGCGGCCAGCTCACCGAAGCCAGCCGCCAGCACCGCCGCGTCCCCGGCGGGCACCTGCCACGCCACCCCCACCTCACCCAGGTGCCGGTGCACGTACTCCACCGCCACGCTGGTCTTGCCCGCACCCCCCAGCCCGTGCAGGACCACGATCCGAGGCCCGCGGCCATCACCGCCCGCCAGCCGCAGGCCCACGTCAGCGAGCAGCTCCTCCCGGCCAGCCAGGAACGCTGGCCGGGGCAGCAGCCGCACCGGCTTGCCCGGTACCACCGCCGTGCTGCCCGCCCCGGCCACCGCCGTCACCTGATCGGCCAGCTGGGCAAGCATCCCTTCCAGCCGCTGGCCCTGCAGGTGAGTCACGTCATGATTCAGCTGGTCCGCCAGCGGCGCCAGCGGCCCGCCACCAGACCCGCGCCGCATGATCTCCCGCACCAGGTGATTAGCCAGCGCCTCAGCCAGCACGCTGCCCGGAACTCCCAGCAGCTCGGCCGACGACCGGCCGGTGCCGGTCAGAGCCCGGTCATCCAAGACAGCCAGCTGTGCGGTGATTCCCGCCTGCAGCGCCTGCAGCAGCGTCACCTGCGCAGCCAGCACCGCGTCCGGCGTTGGCTCCCCGAAAACCTCACTGACCACCATCGCCAGCTGCTCAGCCTGCTCACCGCCCGATGGGGCCAGCTGCGCTGCGGTGGACTCAATAGCGGCCGTGGCGGCCTGGCGCAGCGCACGCTCCTGATCACTGCCCAGCACCAGCGTGACCAGCTTCTTGCGGCCGGCATCGGCGAGCAGCCCGACCAGCCACGCCCCAAGGTCATCGGCGACAAACACCACCCCAGCAGTCTCCCCTCCCCGTGACACGCCGTACAGAACGCTGGTGCAGGTGAACAAGCGGTAGCTACTTCATTCGGCCGCCTTTGCACCTTCAGTCTTCTCAGTCCAGTAGGCGAGGTTGGCGCGGTCTCTCAGGGTGTCCGGGTGCTCGGTGCCCAGCACCCGCTCGACGACAGGCAGCAGCGCGGCGTACTGGTCCCGGGCTCCGGCCGCGTCCCCCGCCGCCCCGGTCCAGCGGGCGAGTTCGTGGCGGGTGGCCAGGGTGACGGGGTGCTCGCGGCCCAGCACCCGCTCGCGGACGGGCAGCAGCGCGGCGTACTGGTCCCGGGCCCCGGCCGGATCCCCCGCCTCCCCGGTCCAGAGGGCGATATTGTCACGGTCGGTCAGGGTGAAGGGGTGCTCGCGGCCCAGCACCCGCTCGGAGATGGACAGCAGCGCGGCGAACTGGTCCCGGGCCCCGGCCGCATCCCCCGCCCACCCGGTGTAGTAGGCGAGGTCGCCGCGGTCCCTCAGGGTGTCGGGGTGCTCGGCGCCCAGCACCCGCTCGCGGACGGGCAGCAGCGCGGCGAACTGGTCGCGGGCCCCGGCCGCATCCCCCGCATCCCCGGTCCACCGGGCGAGCTGGCCGCGGGTGGTCAGGGTGTCGGGGTGCTCGGCGCCGGACACGCGCTCGCGGACGGGCAGCAGCGCGGCGTACTGGTCCCGGGCTCCGGCCGCATCCCCCGCCGCCCCGGTCCAGAGGGCGAGGTGCCAGCGGTCGGTCAGGGTGTCGGGGTGCTCGGCGCCGGACACCCGCTCGCGGACGGGCAGCAGCGCGGCGAACTGGCCCCGGGCCCCGGCCGCATCCCCCGCCTCCCCGGTCCAGAAGGCGAGGTCGCGGCGGGCGCCCAGGGTGTCGGGGTGCTCGGCGCCGGACACCCGCTCGCGGACGGGCAGCAGCGCGGCGTACTGGTCCCGGGCCCCGGCCGCATCCCCCGCCGAGCCAGTCCAGCCGGCGAACTCGGCCCGGGCGAGCAAGGTGCCCGGGTCGTCGGGGCCCAGGTTTTGGGCCCGGTCCTCCCGCATTCCCCGCCACAGCTCCCGGGCGGCCACATAGCTGCCGCTGTCCCCCAGGTAAGACGCGATGCGCACCATGCCGCCACTGTCGGCGGGCAGGGCCGCCTGGGCGTGCGGCAGCAGCGCCGCAAACACCGGCCAGGTGCCCGGCTGCCGTGGATCGCCGGGGAGGGCGGCCTCGACCACGGCGGCGGCCGCCTGCCGCCACCCCCGGGCCAGGTCCTCGGGCATCTGGTCTGCGGTGACCGCCTGCACCAGCCGGTGCACCGACACCGCCCCGTCCCCGGCCGGGCGGACCAGCGAATACCGGCGCAACGCCGCGACCGCGTCCTTCGCCGCCAGCTCATCGAGCAGCAGTGGCGTCAGCACCGGCGCCACCTCAGCGGCGAGCTGGCCGGTGAGCCCGGGCCGCGGTTGCAGCAGCAGGCCCAGCGGGATCGCTTCGGGCGCGCAGAACGCCAGCAGCCGCAGCAGGCCGGCCGCCTGCGGCGCCGACTGCTCCAGTTCGGTGAACGCCACCGACCAGGTGGTGGCCACCGTCTTGCCGTATTCCCCGGTCTCGCCGCGGGCCAGCATCTCCGGCCGCCGCCCCCGGAACAACGCCAGGTACCCGGCCAGGCTGCCACCGCTGGCCTGGACGTACGCACCGGCCTGCTCCAGCGCCAGCGGCAGGCCCCCCAGCTCGGTGGCCAGTCCGGTGGCGGCCTGCTCGTCTTGATCGCCACTGCGCCGGACTAGGAAACTCGCAGCTACCTTGGTGTCTAGCACCGGCACCTCCAGCGCCTGGCCGGGCGGCCAATTGGTGTTGCGGCTGGTGATCAGCACCTGCCCGGACCCGTCCGGCGGCAGGAACGGCGCGACCGCCGCCCGGTCCAGCGCGTTGTCGAAGATCAGCAGCCACGGCTGCTTGAAGGCGGCCAGTGTCCCGTGCACCGACGCCACCGGGTCCCGCACATCGCCCTTATCGCAGGCCCCGAGCTGGGCCGCCAGCTCGGCGAACCCGGCCGCCAGCACCGTCGCATCCCCGGCCGGGAACTGCCAGGCCACCCCGACCTCGCCCAGATGCCGGTGCGCGTACTCCACCGCCACGCTGGTCTTGCCCGCACCGCCCAGCCCGCACAGGGCCAAGACCCGCGGCCCGGCATCGCCCCCGCCGGCCAGCTTGGTGTCCAGATCGGCCAGCAGCTCCTCCCGCCCGGCCAGGACCACCGGCCGCGGCGCCAGCCGCACCGGCTTCCCCGGCACCTGCGGGCCGCCGCCCGCTCCGGCCAGTGCCGTCACCATCCTGACTACCTGGGCGAGCATCCCCTCCAGCCGCTGGCCCTGCAGGTGGGTCATGTCATGGTTCAGCTGGTCCGCCAGCGGCGTCAGAGGGCCGCCCTGGGCGCCGCGGGCCGTGATCTCGTGCACCAGGTGACCGGCCAGCGTCTCGGCCAGCGGCCCGCTCGGCACCCCCCGCAGCGCCATCGATGACCGGCCCGTGCCTGTGGCATCCGGGTCATAAACCCCCGCCAGCCGGGTGGCGATCCCCACCTGCAGCGCCTCCAGCAGCGTCGCCTGCCCGGACAGTGCCACCTTCGGCGCGCCGCGGAACACCTCACCCACCGCCATCGCCAACTGGTCCGCCTGCTCAGCCGAGGGGGCCAGCTGCCCAGCGGTGGCCTCCACAGCGGCCACCGTGGCCTGGCGGAGCGCACGCTCCTGATCACTGCCCAGCACCAGCGTGACCAGCTTCTTACGGCCAGCATCGGCGACCAGCCCGATCAGCCACGCCAGCAGGTCATCCACGACAAACACGCCAGCATTCTTCCCCGCTGGCGGCCCGCGGCACAGGCCCGGCGTAGGGAAACAAGCGGAGGCTTGTTCACCCCACGGAGTCGCGAGCCGATCTGCTGTTCGGGTGCGTGTGCTCAGCAGCGTCAGGGACGTCGGCCAGCGGCTTCGCTAGGCGAATACCCGCGGCATCCACTAGCGCCCACCGCTTCGTCCCCGCGCCGCGGGCATGGCGCCTTAGCGTCACTATGAGTGACTGATGGGCGGAACCCGCAGGGCGGCCAGATTCTCACAAACATGTCGTAAGCGACATTTAGGCGACAAACGATATGAGAAAGCGACGCCGACGATGAGAACCTACATGCCTTTGTAGGTTCTCATCATTCTTGTCGCCTGGCACCGTTCTGACCTGGTCTGCGGCAGGCCGTCTCATGGGCCTGTCGTCGGCTTTTTCTCACTGATTTGTCATTTCCCTCGGTGGCCGGGGCGAGCGTCCGTCCGTCGGCGGCCATCTGCCTGAAGCCGTGGGCCTCACGGAGAGTCAGCGGTAGCCGGGCTGCCACTCTGCGGGGCCCCAGCCTGCCGATTCCGCGCGGCCCGTGACGGGTTGCTGCGCAGGCTGCCGGGCGGAGGCCATCCGGTTCTGAGCGCATCGGTGTGCGGGCAGGCGGCCGCGATCGAAGAGATTTGTGCTGAGAGCCTCCGTATGGGGCAGGAGTTCCAGAGGGAGCGGGTGTTTGTATCGATGGTCCTGCTCGACGACTGACCCCGTCACGAAATTGAGCCAGAGCCACCGTAACCTGGCCATTGACATGGACAGCCATCGAAAGTTCTCTTAGTAAGAGGGGGCATGGGTCATCGCAGGGGTGCGTGCTTAGCGTTTGGATCTGGCACCCGTTACGCCAAGGCCGGTGCTGTACCTGATTGGGGTCTCAGTGGTGCTGTGACGTCCGCCGGCCGAGAACATGCCCTCAGGGTGCCGGGCGGCGCCGGGCTGCGATCAGCCTCCCTGGCCGCTTCGCCGGGGCCAGTGCCGGGCAGCAGTCATGCGCTGCTCCTGCTCGCCTCGGCGATGCTGCTCGCGATGACCACCTGGTTCTCCGCGACAGCGGTCCTGCCGCAGCTGCGCACCGCCTGGACGCTGACGACGGTCCAGGTGAGCTTCCTCACGATTGCCGTCCAGGTGGGGTTCGTCGTCGGCGCGCTGGTGTCCGCGTTCTTCAATCTGGTCGACATCATTCCAGCCCGCACGCTCATGCTGCTAGGCGCGCTGGGCGCCGCAGCCGTCAACTTGCTGCTGGCCGGGGCGCACTCGGCTGGCCCGGCCATCGGCTTGCGGTTTCTCACCGGGGCGTTCCTGGCTGGCGTGTATCCGCCGGGGCTCAAGGCGATGTCGACATGGTTCCGGGTCGGCCGCGGCACCGCCCTGGGCATCATGGTCGGGGCGCTGACCCTGGGCTCGGCGGCACCGCAGTTCCTCAACGGAATCGGAGGTGCGGACTGGCATACCGTCATCGTCGCGACTTCGGTACTGACGGTCCTGGGCGGCCTGACAGCCCGGTACCTGGCGCCCGATGGGCCATTCCCGTTCCCGAAGGCGATCTTTGATCCTCGGCAGACAGCCGCCGTGATGCGCAACCGTGCCGTCCGCCTCGCGGTCATCGGCTACTTCGGGCACCAGTGGGAGCTGTACGCCATGTGGGCCTGGATCTTTGCCTTCAGCCGTGCGGCCTTCACTGTTAATGGTGATGCGGATTCCGCACGGGACGCCGCTTTCGCTGCGGCCGCCATCATCAGCAGTGGCGCGGCTGGCTGCTGGGTCGGCGGCATCCTCGGGGACCGGTGGGGCCGCACCCGGCTGACCCGGCTAGCGATGGCGCTGTCGGGCACGTGCTGCGTGCTGATAGGCCCGGCCGCGCGTCTCGGCATCGCGCCGATGATCGCCGTGGCGGTGTTCTGGGGTTTCTGGGTAGTTGCCGACTCGGCTCAGTTCTCCAGCATCGTGACCGAGACGAGCGAGCAGCGCTATGCAGGCACCGCGGTCACCTTGCAGCTGGCGATGGGCTTCACGCTGACCGCAGTGACCATCTGGCTGATACCAGTCGTGCAGCACGTCGTCGGATGGACCTGGGCATTTGCTGTCCTTGCTCCCGGGCCGCTGCTCGGCGTCGTGGCCATGACGAGGCTGTTGCATGCCCCCGAGGCAAGGCTCATCGCAGGCGGGCGAGGCTAGCGGAGGACGTGACGCATGCCTGCAGATGTCACCGCCGAGGCTCGCCCTGCTGCATGCTGTCCTGCCAGAACGTCGCGATCATGATGAAGCCGGAAGCAGTCCAGTAGCTGAAGCCCGTCGCTGCGTCATCGCCGGTCCACTCCCGCAGCTGCACGTTGCCTGCGAGTCCGGCGCTGGGGAGCAGTCCGCCCCTGTCGAACTGCCGCCGCGATCGCCTCAGCCCGCCGCGGACCCCCCGTGGTTCATCGTGTTGAACCCGCGCACGACCTGCCCGCACTAGGCTGCCCTTGAATCGAAAGCAGCTCATGCCACCCACCAACATCGACACCCAATATCCGTTCGGGTGCGGATTGGACGGCCAAGTCCGACAATCAGGTCGCCGCCCAATTAGACGGATATCGCACACCGCTCCAAGGCCGGCAGTGACACTCTGTCACGATGCTCACCGTCCCCCCGGACACCTACGTCCGCGCGTTCTCATCGATATGGCGCAAGCGCCAAGTAGGCGTCAACTTATCTGAGAAAGCGCCATCAACGATGAGAACCTACATCGAGCTCCGCATGGTCAGTTCGAGCTCCGCATGGTCAGTTCGAGCTCCGCATGGTCAGTTCGAGCTCCGCATGGTCAGTTCGAGCTCCGCATGGTCAGTTCGAGCTCCGCATGGTCAGTTCGAGCTCCACACCCATGCACCACATGACGATCGTGGTCAGCTCCGCAGCTACGGCTGGCGGTGGATTAGCCAGTGGCGGTGGTGGCGACCCTGAGCAAGGGCTATGACCTGGAGTACATCTGGCAGCAGGTGGACTGCGGCCCGGCCAAGGACGCGGCCGGGTACTACATCCAGGCTAGCGAGAGCGGGGGAGAGCCGCCGGGCCGCTGGTGGGGCCCGGGCACAAAGGCGCTGGGCTTGGGGCCTGGCCAGGTGATCGAGCGCGAGGCGTATGACTTGCTGTTCGGCCAGCGCAAAGCCCCGGACGGCACTCAGCTGGGCAAGCCCCCAGGCAACGGCCGGAAAGCTGCCGACATCTACACCCGGCTGCTGGCCGCCGAACCCCACGCCACCGCCGATCGTCGGCAGGAACTACGCATCGAAGCCACCCGGCAAGCCCGGCAAAGCCCACTGTTTTTCGACCTAACGATTTCGCTGTCCAAGTCGATCTCGATCTTCCACGCTTCTCTCGGCGAGAACGTCCGGCTGGCCCGCGAAGCCGGTGACCTGGCGGGGGAGAGGTACTGGTCCGGCCTGATCGGCGAGGTCGACGACATAATCTGGCAGGCCGTCCGAATGGGCTTTGACTACTTCCAGCGCGAGGCGGGCTACACCCGCACCGGGTCGCACAACACGCGGGTGCACGGCCGGGAGACCGGGCAGTGGCGCGAAGCCGACCTAGCCGTCGCGCAATGGTTGCAGCACACCTCCCGCGACGGCGACATGCAGCTGCACGTCCACTCCCAGATCGCCCACACCGCGAAGACCGTCACCGACGGCAAATGGCGGGCGCCGGACTCGCTGGGCTACAACGAGCATGTCGGCGCGGTCGCCGCGATCGTCTCCCAGCACCTGGAAGAAGCCCTCACCGCCCGGTTCGGCCTGGAATGGGTCGCGCGCGATGACGGCCACGGGTTCGAGATCAAGGGCATCAGCGGTGACATGATGCGCGTGTTCTCCACTCGCCGCGAGTCCATCACCGCGGACCTGCGCGCCCGCGCGGCGCGGTTCGAGGCGCAGTACGGCCGCGCGCCGTCGCGTGAGCTGGCACATCTCGCGCAGGCGTCCAACTTCAAGACACGCAAAGCCAAGCACGGCACACTCGACGTCGCGCAGACCCACGCAGGGTGGGCAGACAAGCTCGCGCACACGCTCGGCGTGAGCCTGGCGTCGGTCGCGCCATCGGTATGGCACGGCGGGGGATACGCAGGCATGCACATGCCAGGCCCGGACGCGCCCGGCCCGCTGCTCCACGCAGAGATGGCGCGCGCGGCGCAGAAGGCAGTCGCGCTGGCCCAGCAGGAAAAGAGCATCTGGACCCGCGCCGATGTGATCAAGTACCTGGGCCGGGTGCTGCCCCGCTCCGGCCTGGACCCGGCCGCAGCTGCCGCCCTGCTCGAAGATCTTGCCGACCGGGCATTGCGGTCGGAGTTCGAGCCCGTCATCTGCCTGGAGGCACCCGACCCGGTGCAGGTTCCGGCCGGCTTGCTGCGCGCCGACGGGCGCAGCGTCTACCAGCGGCACGGCGGCGTGCGGTACGCCACCGGCGCGCAGCTGACCACGGAAGAGCGCATGGTCGCGCAAGCCGGCGCCAGCGGCGCGCCGCGCTTGGACCGCACGCAGGCCGCGCACGCGCTCGGCGCCGACCCCGCCGAACTGGAAGAGACACTGACCGGCCGCGCGGAAGACGCGGACGCGCCGCACACTCAATCCGGGCTGCGCGCGGACCAGGCCGCCGCCGCGTGGTCGGTGCTGACCGACGGCCGGCTCGTATCGGTGATCAACGCTCCGGCCGGGTCCGGGAAGACACGCGTGCTGACCGAGGCCGCGCGGATCTGGACCGCGGCCGGGCTGGGCCCGGTGATCGGCATCACCCCCTCCCAGTCTGCCCGCAACACCCTGGCCGCCGGCGTCCCGGTCAGTTACAACAGCGCCCAGTTCCTGGGCCACCTGCCCGGCCGGCGCGGCGCCCGCGGCCCGGTGCCTATCGGCCCGGGCACGCTGCTGGTCATCGACGAGGCCTCGATGCTGTCCGCCCCGGACCTGGCCGAACTGATCGCCTACGCGCAGGCCCGCGGCGCCAAGATCGTCCTGGCCGGGGACACCAGCCAACTCCAAGCCGTGGAAAACGGCGGCGGCATGTCCCTGCTCGCCAGCACGCTCGGCTACGCACGGCTGGCCCGACCGGCCCGGTTCCGCGCCGCCTGGGAACAACAAGCGAGCCTGCGGCTGCGCGACGGGGATACCGCCGTGCTCGCCGAATATGACCGCCAGGGCCGGGTCATCGGCGGCGAGCCGGAGCAGATGATGGACGCCGCCGCGGCCGCCTACGTCGCGCTGGCCGCCGACGGCACCGACGTCCTGCTGATGGCCGCCGACCATGCACTGCGCCGCGAACTGTCCCGCCGTATCCGCGACGACCTCATCCAGCTGGGCATCGTCGCGGCCCGGCCCGCGGTCCGCATCGCCGACGGCGCCCAGGCCAGCCCCGGCGACCTGATCATCTGCACCCGCAACGACCACACAGTCCAGGCCGGCGAGCCCGGCCGGACGCTGGCCAACGGTGACCTGCTCCGCATCGAGGCCGTCACCCGTAGCGGGCTGATCGTGCGCCGGGCGCTGGACGCCGACTCGCGCACGGGGCAGCGGCGCTGGACCGGCCGCACCTTCGTGTACGCGAACTACCGGGATGCTGAGCTGGGTTACGCGGTCACCGACCACACCGCCCGGGGCCGGACCGTGCACACCGGCCTGGCCCTGATCACCGGGACCGAGGACCGCCAGCACGCCTATGTCGCGCTGTCCCGCGGCACCGACGTCAACCTCGCCTACGTGTTCACCGCGTCCCCGAAACGGGCCGACCCGGTGCCTGGCCCGCGTCCTGCTCCCGAGCTGGCCCGCTACGACCAGATTTCTTCCGAACGGACCGGCGTTCGTGCCCCGGACACCCGGCCTGCCCCGCCGGGCACCGCGCTCGCCGTGCTGGCCGGCGTGCTGGACCGCGACGGCCAGCAGCGTTCGGCCACTCAGGCCCGTAACCAGGCCCTGGCCGACGCCGACCACCTGGCCATCCTGCACGCCATCTGGACCGCCGAGACCACCCAGGCCCGCGACCAGCGGTACCGGGACCTGCTGATGAGCATCCTGCCGCCCGGCGACCGCCGTGAGCCCAGCCACCAGGCCCGATGGCTGTGGCGGACGCTGCGCGCCGCCGAACTGGCCGGCCAGGACGCCAGGCAGGTCCTGGCCGATGCGATCGGCGAACGGGACCTGGCCGGGGCCCGCGACCTGGCCGCCGTCATCGACGCCCGCCTCCGGTACCGGACCGGCGCCCTGATCCCGCGCCTGCCCGGCCCGTGGTCCGCGCAGATCCCCGAGATCGCCGACCCCGCCCGCCGCGCCTACCTCACTCAGATCGCCGCGCTGATGGACGCCCGCAAGGACCGCATCGGCGAGCACGCCGCCGAGCACGCCCCGCCCTGGGCGGTCACCGCCTTGGGCCCGGTGCCCGAGGATCCGCTGGACCGGCTGGACTGGCAGCGGCGCGCCGCCTCCGTCGGCGCCTGGCGGGAACTGTCCGGCTACCACCACCCCGCCGACCCGATCGGTCCCGAACCCGTCGCGGCCGCCCCGGATCTGCGGGTCGCCTGGTACGAGGCCTTCGCCGCCCTCGGACCCGCCGACGGGCCCGACATGCGGGGCATGCCCGACGGTATCCTTCTGCACCTGCGCGACACCTACCCGATCGAAACGGCCTGGGCGCCCAAGTGGGTCGGCGATAAGCTCCGCCAGGTCCGCACCGCCGCCTGGGACGCCCAGCTGGCCGGGCTCCGCGTCAGCGCCGAAGCCGCCGCCGCCCAGCAGCGCGGTGACCATCAAGAAGCCGCCCGCAAGCAGGAGCTGGCCGGCAGCTACCAGGCCCTGCACGACGCCTACCGCCAGCGAGAAACGGTGTTCGCGGCCACCATGGCCGACCGGGATGACTGGGACAAGGCCACCGTTCAGCAGCGCCACCTAGCCGTGGCCGCCGACGCCGAACTACGTCGCCGCCATCCCGACGAGCACTATCCGCCGGTCCGATCGGCCGAACCCGAGCCCGCCACCAGCGATCAGCGCGAGGAGCTTACGATGACGGCGGGGGAGGAGACCCGGGAAACGTGGCAGTGGATCAAGGACCTGGCCGCGGCGCACCGCACTTTCGCCGACCGGCTGGCGGACCGGCTGAGCCTGAGGATCCCGTCGCAGGATCCCGACTACGGCGACCTCGGCCAGGCGTTCCCGCCTTGGCCGGGACCAGGCCACGACGCGATCTTGCGGCCCCCGAAGCCGGAGATCCGGCCGTCCCCGCAGGTCCTCCAGCGTGCGGCGGACCGCGACGCCGACTTCGGGGCCGCAGATTGACGGCCATCACGATGTGGTGTGGCGGGGAGATGACCGCAGAGCGCTCCTGCCATGCCGTAGATGACCTAGGTCTCCTGGCTGCTGTCCGGGTAGATCGCGTCGAGCTGGTCCATCAAGTCCGCCAGGTCCCACGCCCCGAGCGTGGTCCTAGTGCCGTCGCCAGGGATCAGACCCGCTGGGACGATCGCGCGCCAACGCCCCGCGCACGGCCGAAGGATCACCGCCTCGGGGTGGGCCTCCTCGAACCGCCGCCGCCGGACCACCGAATCCTCACGGCCGCCGTCAACTATGCGAAGGTCGGGCCGGTCCGTCCCGGTCATCCTCGCATCGCCTGCCAATGCGCCCGGATGGCCCTGGCCAGCTCGTCCGGGATGGCGCCGGCGAGCACCTCGCCGGCGCTGGTGATCGCGCACCAGGTCCCGACTGCGGCGGTGAAGCCGTGGTATCCGCCCTCGGACCACGCCAGCTCGAGTTCGGCTAGCGCCCGGTCCCGGTCGACCGCGAACGGGCCGCGCGGCGACGCGCTGCCACCTTCGGCGGCGACTGCCCTGCCCATGATCATCTTCTCCTCGGTATCCGTACCTGCCCCGATACCGGCAGTCAAGCCCGGGCCGGGGCGTAGCCTGAAGACGTTGCCCGTATGGCATTGCCGCGGCAAACGGGCAACAGCCTTGTCCGCGGCTCAGGACACGCAGATGAGCGACTTCGGCACCGAGCTGGCGCGCCTGATGACCGCGCGCGGCGTTGGCGTGCGCGAGCTGGCCCGGATGGTGCCGTGCAATCCCGGCCACATTTCCAACCTGCGTTCCGGCAAGGCCCGGCCTTCCCCCGAGCTGGCCGAGACACTAGATCAGCGGCTGGCTGCCGGCGGGATGCTACGCGCCCTGGCTCCCGCCCGCCCGCCGAGCAAGCACAAGCTGACCCCTGCCCTGGAGGACAGCGCCCTCGCCGAGGAGATCGCCGCCCTGGACCTCGTCCGGCAGGCCGAAGCCAGCCAGGTCGGCAGCGGCACGGTCGAGCGGCTGGAACTGGCCGTGGACGACCTGGCCACGGCCTACCCCGGCACCCCGGCCGCCGTCCTGCTGGACCGGGTGCGCGGCTATCTCGGCTACGTCAGCCGATTGCTTGACGCCAAAACGACGCTGGCCGAGCACCGCCGCCTGCTGGTCGTGGGCGGCTGGCTGTCCCTGCTGGCCGCCACGACCTTGATCGACCTGCACCGCGACCACGCTGCCGCGGCGCACCTGCGCACCGCCGCGCAACTGGCCCGCGAGACCGAATACACCGAGATCGCCGCCTGGTGCCTGGAGACCCAGGCCTGGCAGGTACTGACCGCCGCGGACTACCAGCGGGCAGCGAACATTTCCCAGGCCGCGCAGCGGATCGCCCCGAAATCCGGCAGCGCATTCATCCAGGCGACCGCGCAGGAGGGCCGCGCCTGGGCCAGGCTCGGCGACGCCCGCCAGACCCGCGCCACGCTTAATCGCGTCGAGGCGCTGGTCTCACCGCTGCCGGTGCCGGACCGGCCCGAGCACCACTACCGGTATGACCCGCCCAAGGCGCAGTTCTACGTCGCCACCACGCTGTCCTGGTTGGGGGACACGGCCGCCGAAGGCATCGCCCGCCAGGTGCTCGCCGCGATCGAAGCACCCGAGCCCCGGCCCCGGCCCCGGCGCGCGGCCCTGGCCCGGCTCGATCTGGCCCTGGCGCTGACCGCAGCGGGCAAGCACGACGAGGCCACCGGAGTGGCCCTGGAAGCGGTCAGGTCGGGGCGGCTGGCTCCGGTGGACGGCCGACGAGCACGCGAGATCGTCCTCGCTGTAGCCGAGCGCGGCGTGCCCGAAGCCGCCGAGCTGGCCGAAGCGTACCGGGAGACCTGCGACGAACCAGGCCGTCCGGCCCTACCCTGACCTTCGTGCAGACCGACATACATTCCCGTGCAGGCGACTGATCCTTTCATGGCTCATCAACCTAGGCGCGGGGTGATAAGGCGCCTATTTGCTGACTGGCCCGGTTGTCAGGCCGACCGCGGCAACGGCTTTATCAGGGATCCGCGCCGCGCGGCGTCTCGGGCGCTGATCTGGCGGAAATAGACGAACCCGCTCTCGACATCCTCGATGACAGCCCAGGACCAGGCATGCGGTGTGCCGGCCACGAGCACCGCACCTTGAGTGACAGTGTCTGGGACGACTGCATCGGCCAGCCGGGCGATGTTGCGGCCCTCGTCATCTTCCAGGTTCAGGTCGGCCGGAAGATCAATGTAGATCATCTCAGTGCTCCTCCCGGTCGACGCTGCCGGTCGCCTCGGACCCCGGCGTGACGCGGCAGCCAACCTGGCGATCAAGCTTCCCTATATGGTCAGCCGCTGTGTTTGAGACACGCTGGTGATTCACCGACGCGTTTACGCAGCGACGGTGACGATCGCGACGTGACTTGTGGCCCGTGGCACCGGTTCACCAGATAGCCGCAGACCCTCGATATGAAACTCGATGGCCTCGCGCATAGCTGCTTCGACCTCTTCCAGGGTGTCGCCAGTCGCGACCACGCCAGGCAGGTCCGGCGCATAGGCGCTGTAGTTGGTCGAGCCGTCGCCCTCGATCACGATCGCATAATGGCTCACGACTCACCCCTTCCTGCCTGCTCAGCCTGGCTTCCGTCTTCGTTCAATCCAGCTTGCCTCAGGATACTGTCTCTTGTCTTGGGGTGAAGATCATCACTTGGCTTGCCCGAGACCGTCACCAAGCCCCGCTTGCTCGGGTGCTTGTACTGGCGATGGCTCCCCTTCTGCCGATCGAGATACCATCCGTCCCTGCCGATCAGCCTGAGTATTTCAGACACCTTCACGCCGATCAGTTTGGCATTGACGCGCATCGGAGGCGGCCACGGCCAACCATTGACCGACGGCGGGTTAGCCGAAGATCTCGTCCATGACCTCGGCGCCCCGAGTCAGAGCGGGCACGATCTGATGCCGGTAGACCAGCTCGGTGGTCGCGGTCTGGTTGTGCCCGGCCAGCAGCGCGATCGCCTCCACCGGAACACCGCGAGCCGACAGCAGCGACACGAACGTGTGCCGAAGCTCCCTCGGCACCCACGAGATGCCCAGCCCAGCGGCCTCGGTGATCACCCGGAATTGCCGCCGCACATTGTGGTCATCCAGCGGGGTCCCCACAGTCGACGCGAACACCAGCCCGCGGTCCTGCCAAAGCGGCCCCGCCGCGAGGCGGTTCTCCGCCTGCCCGACTCGATGCTCCCGCAGCGCCTCCACGCACCGCTGCGGCAGCGCCAGCGTCCGACGAGACTTCGGCGTCTTCGTATCGCCCCCGGCCCGGTCAGCCCGCCACACGAACACCGCGAGCTGCTCATGATCGAACCCAGCCTCGCTCACCGGCTCCCAGTGGCCCGCCACCCAGGCCACGACGTGATCCCACCGCAGCGCCCGGACCTCCTCGGTACGCAGTCCCGTCAGCAGCGACAAGGTGACGTATGCCTCGAGCCGGGTACCGCGAGCCGCCGCCATCAGCGCGACCGCCTGCTCCAGCGTGAGCGACTTCGACGGCCGCCCGGCACCCTGTCCCTTCGGCGGCTTGACCAGCGCCGCGACATTCCGCCCCACCAAGTCGTCGCGCTCAGCCTGCCGGATCGCCCGCACCAGCACGTTGTGCGCGATCTGCACTGTCCGAGAAGACAACCGCGCCGCCAGAGCCGCCAGCGCTCCTTGCACATCCCCGGCGGTCAGCTCGGTCAGCTTGACCGTGCCCAGCTCCTCGCGAAGCGCCTTGGCGATCGTGTCCCGGTACAAAGTCACTGTCCGGGCCGAGAGGCCGTTCACGCCAACGGCGAGCCAGTCGTCGAGCGCATCGCCCACGGTGTAGCGCCGCCTGGGCCGCAGGCCGCTCTCCACCTGCTTGTGCAGGTCCTTGAGCTTGTCTCGTACTTCGGTCTTGGTCCGGCCGACGACCTTCTTCCGGATGCGTGTCCCGGAAGGGGTGAACCCGAGGCTCACAGCCCCGACGAACCGGTTCTTGGACGCGTCCCAGTAAATCGAGTCCTCGCCCTGGCCCCGGCGCTTGCTCAAGGAAGCCTGCGTCATGGGAGCCACTTTACGCTCACTGGCTCCCTTTTTGGCTCCCCGCCGCACCTGCTGAGACCTCCACAAGCGCCTGACCAGCGCGCCCGGCAGGATTCGAACCCGCGACCCGCTGCTTAGAAGGCAGCTGCTCTGTCCGGCTGAGCTACGGGCGCTCGGAGATCATTGTGCCTGGCAAATATCACGCCTCGGCCACATGCAGGTCGCAGTGTGTTGCTCCTCCGACCGCTGCGGACACCCAAGTCTACGAATAAGAGGTCGGCCGTGACCACTTCGCCGGTCGCAGCTGTACAGCACGTCGAGGCCGAACAACTGCATCCGCGGACCAGCGTGAGCCGCATCACGGAGGCCGACGTCGAAGCCTGCCCCGCTGTAGCAGGCCAGCTTCGTCGCACTCGTGTCGTAGTCAAACCGGAACGTCAAACCGGAACGTCAAACCGGAACGTCAAACCGGCCGGTCAAACAGGAAGGCCCAGGAAGTCCGTCACCGAACGCCGGATCCCCGTCGCGTCCAGCCCGTGCAGCGCCGCGTGGTAGGAAGGCGTCCCGTACCGCCGCAGCTCAGAACGCCCCACGCCCAGGCTGAGCAGCCGGTGCGCCCGCCCCGCCAACGCCGAAGACACCGCAAACGCTGACGTCCCGGCTAGATACGGCTCAACCAGCACCACCGATGAACCAGAAGCCAAAAGCGCCCGCAACCCCTCCCCGTCGAACGGCCGAACGCTCGTCGTATAAGCCACGGTCACGTCCAGGTCGCCCACCGCGTCGAGCACCGGCGACAGCATCGGCCCGACCGCCACCACTATCGCCTCTCGCCCCGAACGCACCACCTGCAGCCCCGGCCACAACGGCAGTGCGGAACGGTTAGCCTCGCTCGACAGCCGCAGGTACGTCGACCGGGAGTCGAGCATCCCCACCGCCTCGCGCAGCAGGTCCGGCACCTCATCCGGGTGCCCGGGCACGACCACCGCGAGCCCCGGCACGGTGTCCAGCAGCGCCACGTCCTCCGGCGCCTGGTGGGTCCGGCCCGCCCGGGCCGCGTCGTAGGACGCGCCGATGCTGACCAGTACGGCCCGCGCCCCCTGGTGCGCGAGATCCAGCTTGACCTGCTCGAAGGCCCGCTCGACCAGGAACGGCGCGTAGGTGTGCACGATCGGCCGCAGCCCGGCCAGCGCCAGCCCGCCGCCCACGCTGACCATCAGTTGCTCCCGGATCCCCACGTTGAGCACCCGCTCCGGATGCCGCGCCGCCGCCTTGGCGAACAGGTCGGCCGAGATCTCGGCCAGCACCACCGCGGCCAGCGGATCCTCATCCAGCAGGGACGAGGCGGTCGCCGCGAAAACCGTCCGCATGTCGCTCATGACCTTCCCTCCACCGAAGCCACCACCAGCCGCGGGCCGGACCCGGAACCAGAGCCCAGCGCCGAGGAAAGCGCCGCATGATCCCGCCCGGACACCCGTGCCACCGACCATCCGCTCACCGCGAAGTGCGCCTCGATCCCGCCCGCACCCCAGCCGTACGACGAGGACTGGTTGTCGACCGCGACCACGAAAAGGTTCGACAGCCCCACGGCACCCGCGTAGACGATCGCCTCGCTGTTGCTGCCCTCGTCCAGTTCTGCATCGCCGACCAGCACGAACACCCGAGGTGTCACAAGCCCCCGCGCGAGCAGCCCGTGCGCCAGTCCCACCCCGAGCGGCAGCCCGTGCCCCAGCGACCCGCTGCCGATCTCAACCCCCGGCACCAGGTTGCGGTCCGGATGGTAGCCGAGCGCAGACCCCGCCGAGCCGAACCCGGCCAGCCACGACTCCGGGATGAACCCCTTGGCCGCCAGGACCGCGTAATACGCGGCCGGGCCATGCCCCTTGGACAGCAGGAACCGGTCCCGGCCCGGATCGTCCAGCCGGTCCGGCGACACCCGAAGCACCTGGTCGTACAGCACCCACAGCACGTCGAGCGTCGAGGTCGCGCTCGGCCCGTGCTTCTCGTCCCCGGTCATCACCGTCATCAGCCCGGGCAACTCGGCATACGTTCTCATGGACGCTAGCCTGCCCGCCGGCCGCCCGGCGCGCATCGGCCAGCCGCCCCGGCCCTCCTCCGCCGATGGTCCTAGGCCCCAGGCACAATAGCCTGATGCCGAGGTCCCGCCACTGGCCGCTCGCCACAGGCCTCGCCGTCGGCGTGGCCCTCGACGCGCTGCTCGGTGACCCCCGCCGCGGTCACCCGGTGGCCGCGTTCGGCCGGGCCGCCGCGGCGCTCGAGGCCCGCGACTACGCCGACTCCCGGCTGCGCGGCGCCGCGCACGCCGCCGCCTGCGTCCTGGCCGTCGCCGCCCCCGCCGCGCTCCTGCACCGCCGTACGCGAGGCCGGCCGTCGTCGCAGGCGATCGCGGTCGCGCTCGCGGTGTGGGCTGTCACCGGTGCCCGTTCGCTACATTTGGCGGCCGAACGGGCCATGGTTGCACTGGCCCGCAACGATCTTGCCGAAGCGCGGCGGGTGCTGCCCAGCCTCTGCGGCCGCGACCCGGCCGGCCTCGACGCTACCGAGATGGCGCGGGCCGTGATCGAGTCCGTGGCCGAGAACACCTGCGACGCGGTGGTGGCTCCGCTGCTGTGGGGCGCGGTGGCGGGGCTGCCGGGCCTGGCCGCCTACCGCGCGGTCAACACGCTCGACGCGATGGTGGGCTACCGCTCGCCCCGGTACCTGCGCTTCGGCTGGGCCTCGGCCCGCCTGGACGACGCGGCCAACTGGGTGCCCGCGCGGGTCACGGCCGCGCTCACCATCGCGTGCGCACCCGTCGCCTCGGCGCCGGGCGCGAAGACCCAGATGGTCCCTCTGCCGGGGACGTCCGCCCAGGGTCCGCCGGCAGAGGGACATAGGCTGCCAGGGCCGGCCGCAGCCGCGATGCGGGCCGTGCTACGGGACGGCGCTCGCCACCCGAGCCCGAATGCCGGGCGGTGCGAGGCCGCCTTCGCGGGGGCGCTCGGCCTGCGCCTGGGGGGCACGAACGTCTACGGCGGCGTCACCGAGGTCCGCCCTGAACTTGGGGACGGGCGGGCCCCGGAGCCAGATGACATCCGCCGCGCGATCCGGCTCTCCCGGGCCGTCACCGCAGCCGCGACCGGCCTGGCCGTACTGATCGCGCTCGGTTTCCCCGCTAAGCGCGACGCATGAAGAAGCCGATCACCCACAGGACCAGCGCGGCGATGGCCACCCACCACAGCACGTGCAGCGCGAACCCCGCGCCGAACAGCACCAGGACGACGAGCAGGAGTAGGAGCATGAGCATCATTTCGGGCCTCCTTCGTAAGCCTTAGGCCCTACAGCTACCCCCGTGGACGGGGTCAAACATGTCACCGCTACCGTTCCGCTAATGCGAGGTGCGCTGATGGTGGCCGGGACCGGGTCGGACGCGGGCAAGACCGCGCTGGTCGCGGGGCTGTGCCGGTGGCTGGCCCGGCAGGGCGTCTCGGTGGCGCCGTTCAAGGCGCAGAACATGTCGCTGAACTCGTTCGTGACCGCCGAAGGCGCGGAGATCGGGCGCGCTCAGGCCATGCAGGCGGCCGCGGCCGGGATCGAGCCGACCGCGGACATGAACCCGATCCTGCTCAAGCCGGGCAGCGACCGGCGCAGCCAGGTGGTCGTGCTCGGCCGGCCCGAGGCCGAGGCCGACGCGCTGGGCTACCGCGCGCACGCGCCCCGCCTCCGCGAGGTCGCGCTGGCCAGCCTGGACCGGCTGCGGGCCGGCTACGACGTGGTGATCTGCGAGGGCGCGGGCAGCCCGGCCGAGATCAACCTGCGCGATACCGACGTGGCCAACATGAGCCTGGCCCGCGCCGCGGGCCTGCCGGTCGTCGTGGTCGGCGACATCGACCGTGGCGGGGTGTTCGCGGCCATGTTCGGGACGCTGGCGCTGCTGTCGCCGGACGACCAGGCGCTCATCGCGGGCTTCGTGATCAACAAGTTCCGCGGCGCGCCCGAACTGCTGGACAGCGGCCTGACGATGCTCCGCGAGCTCACCGGCCGGCCGGTCTACGGCGTGCTGCCCTGGCGGAACGGCCTGGAACTGGACGCCGAGGATTCCCTGGCCCTGAACTGGCAGACACAGCGCAGGCAGACCCTGAGCCGGGGCGCGCACCACGCTCCGTTCGGTACAAATGATCTTCTCCGCGTGGCGGTGGTCAAGCTGCCGCGGATCAGTAACTTCACCGACGCCGACGCCCTGGCCGCCGAGCCCGGGGTGCTGGTCCGGTTCGCCGACCACCCGGCCGAACTGGCCGACGCGGACCTGGTCGTGCTGCCCGGATCCCGGGCCACAGTGGCCGACCTCGCCTGGCTGCGCGAGCGCGGCCTGGCCGGCGCGATCACCGACCGGGCCCGCGCCGGGCGGCCGGTGCTGGGCATCTGCGGCGGATACCAGATGCTGGCCGAGGTGATCGACGACCCGGTGGAATCGGGCCAGGGCCTCCTCGACGGGCTCGGGCTGCTGCCGGTGCGGGTGGTGTTCGGGCCGGCCAAGCGGCTGGGCCGCCCCGCGGGCCGCGCGCTGGGCGCTCCGGTAGCCGGGTACGAGATCCACCACGGGATCGCCGAGGTCACCGATCCGGCGGGCTACGGTACCGAGCCGTTCCTGGATGGCTGCCGTCGCGGTGCGGTGTGGGGGACGAGCTGGCACGGCGTGCTGGAGAACGACGAGTTCCGCCGCGCGTTCCTGGCCGAAGTGGCCGCGCAGGCGGGCCGGGACTTCACGCCGGCGCCCGGTACCGACTTCGCCGCGCTACGGCAGGCCCGGCTGGACGTCCTGGGCGACCTGGTCGCCGATCACCTCGATACCGCCGCGCTGAGCAGGCTGATCGCCGACGGCCCGCCGCCGGGGATGCCGTCTTTGCTGGTGTCGCTGGACCACGATCGATAAGGTTTTGGCCATGCCCGATAAGGTCCTGTACACCGCGGAGGTCATATCCACGGGGGATGGCCGCAACGGCCATGTCCTGTCCTCGGACCACCGCCTCGATCTCGACCTCTCGGTGCCGCCCGAGCTGGACGGCCCCGGTGGTCCCGGCACCAACCCGGAGCAGCTCTTCGCGGCCGCTTACGCGGCCTGCTTCCACAGCGCGCTGCGGGGCCTGGCCCGCCAGGCGGGCGTGGACGCCGCCCATTCCACGGTGACCGCCCAGGTGGGCGTCGGGCCGGAGGGCGACATGTACGGGCTGGTGGTCACGCTGGTGATCAGCGTCCCGAGCCTGGACCAGGCCGCGACGCGGGAACTCGCCGATGCGGCG
This sequence comes from uncultured Actinomycetes bacterium, assembly GCA_963742795.1. Classification (GTDB taxonomy): domain Bacteria; phylum Actinomycetota; class Actinomycetes; order Streptosporangiales; family Streptosporangiaceae; genus Palsa-504. The sequence goes on along the minus strand of CAVUNL010000028.1, from coordinate 352,355 downwards.
CACCAGCGGTGCCCGTACTCGCGGGCCACCCGCGGCAACATCAGCGTCGAGTTGCGGGCGCAATAGCCGAGGAGGTCATCATGAACGACTGGGACGCGACCAGCTACGCCGCTAAGGACAACCTGCTCCGGGTGCTCCGGCGGGAAGCCGGCGCGCTGTTCGAGATGGCGGAGACCGGGCCCTGGACCGGCGCCACCGCCTGCACGGAATGGCAGGCCCGGGACATCGTGGGCCACCTGATCGACGTAACCGAGAGCTACTTCACCGGCTTCGACGCGGCGCGTTCCGGCGCCCCGGTCGCCGAACCGCTCGGCGTCCGGGTCATGCATGAGCGCCTCGACGAGGGCGCCAAGGAGCACCGCGGGCTGAGCCAGGCCGAGGCGGTCGACCGGCTCCGCACCGACTTCGCCAAGATGATGGAGATCTGCGAGGCGCTCGGCCCGCAGGAGTGGGGCGGGCTGATCGTCACGCACAAGTACATGGGCCCGCTGCCCGCCTTCTTCTACCCGGTGTTCCAGCTCATGGACTACGGCGTGCACGGCTGGGACATCCGCCAGGGCACCGGCCGGGCGCACAGCCTGCTGGGCGACACCGCGGACCTGCTCGCGCCGTTCATGTTCATCCTGTGGCAGGCCACCACGGACGTTCCGCCCGATATGGACGCCTACGCCGTCGGCATCAGGCTGTCCGGGCGGAACGCGCAGGACTACCTGGTCAACATCACCGTCGACGGCCTGAGTTACGCTCAGGAAGACGTATCCGGCCTGCCCGCCGTGATCGAGTTCGATCCCGGGACCCTGGTCCTGACCGCGTTCGGGCGCGTGAACGCGGGCACGATCCGGGGCGACCGGGTCGTGGCCGACCAGTTCCTCAACTCGTTCTTCCGGATCTAAGGGGCGTCAGGCCTATGGACCTCGCGGCTATCGAGACCGAACGTGCGCGGTTGCACGACACCTACATCAACGCCGACCGGCCGCCGAGCAGCGCGCGCGGGATCCATCACACCGCGCTGCTCAGCTCGGACGTCGAGCGGACCATCCGGTTCTACCAGGGGGTCCTGGAGTTCCCGCTGACCGAGATCATCGAGAACCGGGACTACGAGGGGTCCAACCACTTCTTCTTCGACGTCGGTAATGGCAACCTGGTCGCCTTCTTCGACTTCCCCGGCCTCGACCTCGGGCCCTACGCGGAAGTCCTGGGCGGCCTGCACCACCTGGCCATCTCCGTCACGCCCGAGAAGTGGGCCCACCTGCGCGCCAACCTGGACCGGGCCGAGATCCCCTACCAGGAAGAGAGCGGCGTCTCGCTGTACTTCCGCGACCCTGACGGCGCCCGCCTGGAACTCCTCGCCGACCCCCTGGGCGAGATGTACGGCAGCCACGTCTTGTGACCCACTCCATGATCGCGAAAGGTTTGCTACTCCCCGCGGTAGTAAATCCTTCGCGATCATGAAAAATCGTGCTCGCGGCGCGTTGTATGGGCTTGCCATCGGCGATGCGCTCGGCATGCCGACGCAGCTGCGGTCCCGGCGCGAGATCGTCAAGCGGTGGGGCTCGTTCCTCACCGGCTTCGAGCCCGCGCCGCCCGACCACCCGATCGCGGCGGGCCTGCCCGCCGGCGCGATCACGGACGACACTGAGCAAGCCGTCCTGCTCGGCAGGCTGCTGGTGGCGGGACACGGCACGATTGACCCGCGCGAGCTGGCGCAGGCGCTGGTCAGCTGGGAACGCGACATGGCCGCGCGCGGCTCGCTCGACCTGCTCGGCCCCTCGACCAAGCGCGCCGTCGCCGCCGTCCTGGCAGGCGTCCCGCCGGAGGAGGCCGGCGCCTCCGGCGACACCAACGGCGCCGCCATGCGCATCGCCCCGGTAGGAATAGCCGTCCCGGTCACCCTCCCGGACCCCGCACCCCCCGGCTCTGACCATAGCTTGTCGACCCTCGTCGACCAGGTGGTGGCGGCGAGCTACGTCACGCACAACACCGGCCTCGCCCTGGCCGGCGCGGCGGCCGTGGCCGCCGCGGTCAGCGCGGGCCTGGCCGGCGCCGGGATCATCGAGGCCACCGCCCTCGCCGTGCTTGCCGCGCGGCTCGGGGCCGAGCACGGTCACTGGGTCGCGGGCGCGGACGTCGCGGCCCGCATCAAGTGGGCGACCGGCCTGGTAGCCGGGCGGGACCAGGAGGAGGCCGCCGAACTGATCTACACGCTGGTCGGTACCAGCCTGGCGACCCAGGAGTCGGTGCCGGCCGCGTTCGCGGTGCTGGCCGCGGTGCCCGATGATCCGTGGCAGGCCTGCCTGCTGGCCGCCTCACTGGGCGGTGACGGCGACACGATCGCGGCCATCACTGGCGCGGTGGCCGGGGCCTGCCATGGCGTCGCCGCCTTCCCGCCCCAGGCGCTCGCCGTCGTCGACGCTCACGGTCTCGGCCTGGCCGCACTGGCCGATGATCTTTACGCGCTGCGCTCCGCCGCTGAGGATCACCAGCGTTCGCAGCGGTACCGGCGGGCGGCGCCCGCGCCGAGGTGGTAAACCAGCCAGGTGGACCAGCCGCTGACCCGCCTCGTGTTCGCCGGTGAGGCGCTCGTCGACCTGCTGATGTGGGTCCCCGCGCTCCCCGAACGCGGCGGCGACATGCTCGCCGGATCCTCGTCCGTCCAGGTGGGCGGCGGGTTCAACATCATGGCCGCCGCCGCCCGGCAGGGCCTGCCGGTCGTCTACGCGGGCGGCCACGGTACCGGGCCGTGGGGCGACAAGGTCCGCGCGGCGCTGGCCGCCGAGGGCGTCGCGGTCCTCCGCCCGCCCGACCCGGACGCCGACACCGGCTTCGACGTGGCCCTGGTGGAGGACGGCGGCGAGCGTACCTTCGTCACCAGCCTGGGCGCCGAGACGCTCCGCCTGCCCGGCGCGTGGGACGCGATCCCGGCCGGGGCCGGGGACGCCGTCTACGTGTCCGGGTACGGGCTGGTCGCGCCGGAATCCGGGGCCATCCTCGGGGCCTGGGCCGCCGCGCTCCCGGCCGAGGTGCTGCTGTTCGTGGACCCGGGGCCGCTGATCGCGGACATCCCGTCGCCGGTGCTCGGCCCGGTGCTGAGCCGCTGCGACTGGTGGAGCTCCAACCAGCGTGAGGCCGCCCTGCTCACCGGGGCCGGCGACCCGGCTGAAGCGGCACGCCTGCTGATCGCGCGCACCGGCCGGGCCGGCGTGATCGTCCGGGCCGGCCGGGCGGGCTGTGCCCTAGCCCTGCGCGCGCCCGGTCCCGGCGCGGTCTCGCTCGGCCTCATCCCCGCGCCCGCCGTGGTCGCGGTGGACACCACCGGAGCGGGCGACGCGCACGCCGGGGTGTTCCTAGCCGGGCTGGCCGCCGGGCTGCGGCCGGCTGCTGCCGCGAGCCGCGCCAACGCGGCCGCCGCGCTAGCCGTCACCCGCGCGGGGCCCGCCGAATCCCCGTCCCGGGCCGAACTCGACGCGTTCCTGTCCCGGCTTACGCCTTGATGCTGAACCGCACGGTGACGACCAGGTTCCCTGGCCTAACGGTGAGACGCGCAGTGAGCGCGACCTGGCTCCGCACCGTCACGGTGACCGTGATCCAGGAGCCGGCAACCTTCAGCGACCCAGACGCCGGCGACACGGTGACCTTGGCGTTCGGGCTGGTGACGACGAAGTTGACCGGGCCGCCCACCGCTCTCACGATGAACGTCCCGCTGGCCGGCTTGCCCATGACCGCGGACAGCACCAGCTCGTTCGGAATCACCTGCAGGGTGCCCGGGGTCGGCGGAGGCGACGACGAGGGGGATGGCGAGGGCGACGACGAGGGGGATGGCGAGGGCGACGGAGACGGCGACGGCGGCGGCGGCGGTGAGGACCGGGTCGGCGCGGATGACCGCGCGGCGCCTGGCGACGTGCTCTGGCCCGCCGCGGGCCCGTCCGCCGGGGACGTCGCCGTGCTCGGCGATGCCGATGCGGACGTGGGCCTGCGGCTCGGCGCGGATGACCCGCCGGCCTGGCTCGACGCCGCGATCGGCGCGGCGGACGTGCCGAAGGTGCCTCCGCCCAGGGCGACGGTCGAGGCCTGGGCCCGGTGCGTGCCACCCGCGATCAGCAGCACGGTGGTCCCGCCCGCCACGATCGCGACGGCCACCGCCGCCACCCCGGCCGCCGCGCGCGGACGCCGCCGGACCTCGTGCCACCACCGCGGCCCGGGCGGGATGATCGGCTTCGGAAATCCCGTCCGGCCGAACGCGCCCGCGCGATGCGTCACGCTCACCCGGTCGGCGCGTCCGGTTGGCGTGTCGTCCGCCCCGGCGTTCAGCACCCGCTCGCGCAGGCCGTCGGGCGGACTGACCTCCGGCAGCGCGGCGCCCTCCGAGGCAGGCCGGGCCGAGGTCGGCCGGGCCCAGGCCGGCCGGACCTCGCCGGCCGCGAGCCCCGCGGCCCCGAGCCGGCGCAGGCATTCGTTCCGTGCGACCGCGTGCAGCCAGGAGCCGAGTTGGTCCGGAGCACGGAGCACCTCGAGCTTGGCGGTGGCGATGGTAAAGGTGTCCGCCACGGCGTCGGCGGCCTCACCCGCCGGATGCGGGTCGGGCAGCATGGACCGGCAGTAGGCGTATAGCGGCGCCGCGTAACGGTCATACGCCTCGGCGAGCCCGTCCGGGTCACCGTTGACGATGGCCGCGACCAGCTCACGGTCCTGCATGGGCCTAACCGTAGTGGGCTACCGCATGGCGGCGAGTCGGAAAGATGTAACGAAATGCCAGAGAAAAAGGACAAAGGACAGTTACGGGATAAAGAGCACGGGGCTGGATGGCTCAGTTGTACGAGACGTCCGGGCCGGGCCGGCGTTCGGAGTCCTCGGCGTCGGCGCCGGGCTGGCCCGGAGGATGGAACGGGATCCAGAACTGCACGCTGGTGCCCGCCCCGGCCGCGGACTTGAGCATGGCGTGGCCGCCGTGCGCGGTGGCGATCGCCTGCACGATGGACAGGCCCAGGCCGCTGCCGTGGCCGTTCCCGTTGTGCCCGCCGCGGTAGAAGCGGTCGAACGCGCGAGCCGCCGCCTCCTCGCTCATGCCCTGACCCGCGTCGGTCACCTCGAGCAGCGCGCCCTGACCCGCCCGGGCCAGCCGGACGGCCACCGGGGTTTCCGGCGTAGTGTGCTCGCGCACGTTGCCGAGCAGGTTGGCGAGTACCTGCCGGATCCGCGGCTCGTCCGCCACCACGATCAGCCGCGGCGGTGTGGTGGCGCTGACCGGGCGGGCCGGCTCGACGGCCTTGGCGTCGGCTACCGCGTCCCTGACCAGTTCGGCCATGTCGGTATCGGTCAGGTCAAGGGAGGAGTTGCGGTCCAGCCGGGCCAGCTCGAGCAGCTCGGCGACCAGGCTCGACATCCGGTCCGCCTCCTGCTCGATGCGGCGCATCGCGTTCGGCAGCCGGTCCGGGCCCAGGGCACCCTGCCGGTACAGCTCGGCGTACCCGCGGATGGTGGTCAGCGGCGTGCGCAGCTCGTGCGAGGCGTCCGCGGCGAACTGCCGGACCTTCTGCTCAGAGGCCCACCGGGCGCCGAACGCATGCTGGATCCGGTCCAGCATGGTGTTGATGGCCGCGGCCAGCCGGGCCTCCGCGTGGTCCCCGGGATCGGGCATCCGGGCGGTCAGGTCGCCCCGGCTGGTGATCATGTCGGCGGTGCTCGCCATCCGGTCCAGCGGCGCGAGGCCGCGGCTGATCAGCCAGCGGCCGCCCAGCGCGAGCAGTGCGATCAGGATCGCCCCGGTAATCAGCTCGGCCAGGATCAGCAGGCGGACCTGATTGCCGACCGCGCTGTCCGGGCGGGCCACCAGCAGGATGTTCTCCCCGGCCGGCAGCAGAGTGTTCTTGCTGGCGGGCCCGATGTAGATCCTCCGCCAGATCGCGGTCAGGGTCGGCTCGCCGGAATTCGAGATGGTGAATAGCGTCTGGGCCGGATTCTGCACGAAGTACGCCGTCGCCTGCCGGTTGGCGATCAGGCTGTTCAGCAGCTTCTCCAGGTCGCCGGCGGTGTCCGCCGGCCCGGACAAGATGGCGGCATGCCTCGAGGCCACGTTGATGTAGGCCGCCGCGTACCCGTTCTCCAGGTTCGCGATCTCGGACACGCTCTCCTTGAGCGTCAGCCCGAGGTCGGTATTGAACTGATTCTGCTCGATATTGCCCAGGACCACCGTGGTGACGACGCCCATGACGATGAGGAACAGGGCGGTGATCGTGATGAGCCCGGCCAGCAGCCGCGACCGCAGCGAGAGCCTGCCGCGCCCGGTCGGCTGCCGCCGGGTGTACCTCATCTGCTCACGCGCTCCGCTTCCGGCGGCATGCGCAGGCTGTACCCGACACCGCGCTGGGTGTGGATCAGCGGCGGGCCAAGCGGATCGAGCTTACGCCGCAGGTAGCTCACGTAGGTCTCCACCACCTGGGACTGGCCGGCGAACTCCCAGCCCCACACGTTCTCCAGCAGCTGCTGCCGGGTGAGCATCCGCCCCTGGTTGCGCATCAGGTAAGCGAGCAGCCGGAACTCCGTCGGCGACAGCTCCACCGGGGTCCCGGCCCGGCGCACGATCCAGTGCTCCTCGTCCAGCTCCAGGTCACTCACCCGCAGCAGCGCGTCGGCACCGCCCGGCTGGGCCTCGCCGCCGGGCGCGCGCGTGGTCCGGCGCAGCACCGCCCGGACCCGGGCCACCAGCGCCTCGACCGAGAACGGCTTGGTGACGTAGTCATCGCCGCCGAGCGTAAGCCCCCGGATGGTGTCAGACGTGGTGTCCCGCGCGGTCAGGAAGATGACCGGGACGTCGTTGCCGTCCGCGCGCAGCGTGCGGCAGACCTCGAAGCCGTCCATGTCGGGCAGCATGACATCGAGGATCATCAGGTCCGGCTCGTAGGCTTCGGCCTGGTGCAGCGCGTCCTTGCCGCTGGCGCTGACCGCGACGGCGCAGCCGTGGAACTTCAGCGCCACCTCGACGAGCTCACGGATGTTCGGCTCGTCGTCTACGACGAGCACCTTGGGGATACGGTCACCGTCTGCCATGGCATCTCACGTTTCATCCTCCAGCATAGAAGCAGGATAGAAGTGCACAGCATGCCGCGACGCGCCCGCCGCCCCGGGGCGCGCCGCGGCATGTCCGGGCGCCTAGCTCACCGACGTACCTGATGGCCCAGATACCGAACCGGAGGAGCTAGACCCTGAACCTGAGCCCGGCCTGATCACGATCAGCCGGGCATCCTTGGCCCCGCTGACGACCGGACCGCCGGCGAACACGGTCTGGCCGGTGGCCAGCGCGCTGGTGGTGGTCTTGCTGCCGTTCTGCCGGACCACCGTGTCGCTCACGATCAGCCAGGTCCAGGTCGTGCCGTCCGGCGCGCGGACCACCACCTGGCTCCCGCTCACCGACTGGATCGTGCCGCGCTCGAAGGCGAGCGTGTGGTAGCCCGTGCTGTTGTGGAAGGTGAATTCGCCGTCCACGCCGCCCACGGCACGCAGCCGCGCCAGCGCCCGCCTGATACGCGGCAGCGACACAGCGGCCGCGGTGCTGCTCGCGGTGTTGAGTTCGGAGTTCAGTGTCGTGCCCTCGGCCTGGCTGGACCCCGAAACCCCCGAAGCAGCCGGGCTGGCCACGGCCGGGTTCGGGCCGCCGGTGACGGCCAGGGCGATCCCGCCGCCCGCGAGGAAGCCGGCCAGGGTGATGCCGGTTCCCCAGCGGAGCATCCGCTTCTTGCGGTCTGGCGCGGGAGGGTACTGCGGGTAAGGCCCGCCGCCGCAGGCGGCCAGACGAGCATCGGGCAGGCCCTCCGGGCCGGGACCGCCCGCCGGAAATGAGCGCGGCCCGGCCGGGGTGCCATACATGTTGGTCATGCCAGTAAGGGTGGGTTCCGGGGCTGGGGGATCGCCCGGTTCAAGCTGTAAACAGGCTGTGAGTGATCCGCGAGTTTGCTTATCGCCCGCCCGGCCCCTCGGGCTCACCGGAGCCACCGTCACCGCCCGTCCCGCGTCCCCCGCTACCCGCAGCCTCAGCGGGCCATGGCGGCGGCCACCCGCTGGTAGGCGCCGAGGGTCAGCTCCCAGAAACCGTCCACGTCAATGGACATCGCCAGCTGGGCGTTGCCCCCGTCGACCTGCTCCCCGAAACCGGGTGCCTCGAAGTCGGTCACCGTCATCCCTGAGGTCAGCTGCCCGGCCGTCTCCACCTGCACCCGCGCCGGGACCAGCCCGAACAGGCCGGGCTGCGCCACCCAGGCCACCGCGCACACGTCGTGCACCGGCGCTGCCAGATTTGCCGCCTGCGGCGGCGCTGCCAGATTTGCCGCCTGCGGCGGCGCTGCCAGCCTGGCCGCCTGCGGCGGCCCTGCCAGCCTGGCCGCCTGCGGCGGCGGGCCCGACGGCCCGCTGACCGACTTGTACTGGTCCAGGGCGGGCAGCAGCAGCGTGGTGCCGAGCGGTCCCAGCTCGCGCATCCGCTGCATCACCGCCGCTGTGGCTCCGGTCCGCAGGGTCACGTCCAGGCCGAGCACGACCACGGTCCAGCCGGCCCGGAACACGACCGCCGCGGCCTCCGGGTCGGCCCAGATGTTGTACTCGGCGGCCGGCGTGACGTTGCCCCGGCCCGCGGAACCCCCCATGATCACGAACTCCCGCACCCAGTCCGCCAGCCGCGGCTCACGCTTGACCGCCAGCGCGATGTTGGTCAGCGGCCCGGTCGCGACCAGGGTGATCTGACCGGGAGCGGCCCGGACGGTCTCGATGATGTAGTCGATCGCGTGTCCCGGCGCCGGGCTCGCCGCCGGCGCCGGCAAGACCGCCCCGCCGAGCCCCGATTCGCCGTGCACCTGCCGCGCGTCCAGCGCCGGGCGCAGCAGCGGCCCGGCGCAGCCGGCCGTCACCGGGGTCCCGGCCGCGCCGATGTACTCGCACACCGCCAGCGCGTTCTCCGTGGTCCTGGCCAGGCTGACGTTGCCCGCCACCGTGGTGATGCCGACCAGGTCGATGCCGGGGTGCCCGTGCGCGAAGGCGATCGCGAGCGCGTCGTCGATCCCGGGGTCGCAGTCGAGGATGATTGGTGTGGCCATGTCTGCTTTCTCGTTGTCTTGTGGTGCCCCTGACGATTGTCTTGTGGTGCCCCTGATGACCGTACCGAACGTCATTGGCGCCCGCCCTCGTGACCTGCGCGCGCCGCAGTGTGTAGCCTCATCTGCGAGGAGGTCCTGTCATGCACATCCCGCCCATCCCGGCCGTCGAGATTTCCGACCCCGAGATCGCCGAGCTCATTAGCGATGAGGCTCGTCGGCAGTACGAGAAGGTCCGGCTCATCCCGTCGGAGAACTACGTCTCGGTGGCCGTGCTCGAGGCGTCGGGCAGCGTGCTGACCAACAAGTACTCCGAGGGCTACCCCGGCCGGCGCTACTACGAAGGCCAGCAGTTCATCGACCAGATCGAGACCATCGCCCGGGACCGGGCCACGGCGCTGTTCGGCGTGGACCACGCCAACGTGCAGCCGTACTCGGGCTCGCCCGCCAACCTCGCGGTCTACCTGGCCTTCGCCCAGCCGGGCGACACGATCATGGGCATGGCGCTGCCCATGGGCGGCCATCTGACCCATGGCTGGTCGGTCTCCGCGACCGGCAAGTGGTTCCGCGCCGTCCAGTACGGGGTGCGGCCCGACACCGGCACGGTCGACCTGGACGAGGTCCGCGACCTGGCCCTTAAGGAACGGCCCAAGATCATCTTCTGCGGCGGCACCGCGATCCCGCGGACCATCGACTTCCCGGCCTTCGCCGACATCGCCGCCGAGTCCGGCGCGCTGCTGGTGGCCGACATCGCGCACATCGCCGGACTGATCGCCGGCGGCGCGCACCCGTCGCCGGTCGGCTACGCCCCCGTGATCACTACCACCACGCACAAGACGCTCCGCGGCCCGCGCGGGGCCATGATCTTGTCGGACGCCGAGCACGCCAAGGACGTGGACCGGGCCGTGTTCCCCGGCTTGCAGGGCGGCCCGCACAACCAGACCACGGCCGCGATCGCGGTCGCGCTGCACGAAGCAGCCCAGCCCAGCTTCCGCGGCTACGCCCGCCAGGTGGTGTCCAACGCCCGGGCGCTGGCCGACGCGCTGCTGTCCCGCGGCTACGACCTGGTCTCCGGCGGCACCGACAATCACCTGATCCTGATGGACCTCACCGCCAAGGGCATCGGCGGCAAGCCGGCTGCCAGGGCCCTGGACCGGGCCGGGATCGAGACCAACTACAACACGGTGCCGTTCGACCAGCGTAAGCCGTTCGACCCGTCCGGCCTGCGGATCGGCACCCCGGCCATCACCACCCGCGGCCTGCGCGAGGAGCACATGGCCTTGATCGCTGCCTGGATGGACGAGGCCATCATCGCGGCCACCAAGGACGACGAAGCGGTCCTGGACCGCATCGCCGCCCAGGTCCGCGACCTGCTGGTGGCCTTCCCGTCCCCCGGCTGGCAGCCCTAACGCGCAGACCCCCCACGCGCAGACCCCCCACGCGCAGACCCCCCACGCGCAGACCCCCCACGCGCAGACCCCCCACGCGCAGACCCCCCACGCGCGACGGCGCGGACGGCCGACCCCGGCCCCTCGGGCACGGTCAGCGCGTCGACCGGGCCGAGGAACCAGTGCCCGCGCGGGCACCGGATCTTCGCGCCGTCCAGCATCCCCTCGCTGGACCTGATCGGGTACCGGTACTCCACCACGGCCGGCAGCCCGCACCGGGCCGTGCCGTACGGGTCCAGGTACGCCGGGCAGTCCAGGAACGTCACGCTGGCATCCATCGCGTCCTCCTCTAAAGATGCCTCGTGCCGGTTCCCCGAGACCGGCACGAGGCCCACCCCCAGGCACGAGCGTGCCAGCGCGGTCCTCAGCCTCGATTGAGGCGCGATTGAGCGTTACCCCACCCGCTTGCGCCGCTCGGGCGGCTCCCGGCACCCCAGGATCGGCTGCCCGCCGCGGACCCCCTGGTACTGGCGGTCCCAGGGCCAGTTCCCGCGCTTGTCGGCGTGCACTAGCTGCAGGCCGCGGATCCCGTTGCCGTACAGCTCGACCGCCAGGTTCAGGTGCGCCCAGGGCACGGCGACCCTGACCATCTCGACCAGCGGCCCGTCGCGCAGCGCCGCCTGCGTCCCCGGCTCCGGCTCGTCCGCGTGCAGCAGGTGCGCGGCCACGCCGTTGAGCACCGTGGTGGCCCGGGTCAGGCCCATGCCGGTGATGACGAGCTCCGGCCGCCGGTGCGAGGTGAGCCCGACGGTGTAGGCCCACGGCGGGTGGATGCCGTCTCGTTCCACGCCCTGCACGGCCCAGCCGTAGGCGGTGATCAGCCGCCGCATGTGCTCGGTGTAATCGCGCTCGGTGGCGCCCGGATGGTTGCAGATCCAGCACATGTTTGCCTCCCTCGGGTGGCCGGATTACCTCCACTATGCCAAGGAGCACTGACATTTCTGAGTATTCGCAGCTCAGATGGCAAAGATTATTTGCATACTAGTTCGAGTGAACATATATTCGAGAAGCGGCTCCGGAACCGACTCGGCGACGACCGCGGCCAGCACTGCTGGCCCTGTCTGTCTTCCCCCGCGAGGCAGTGACGAGACGGATCCGGCACCGGCCCGCCTCGACGACCCGGCGAGCGCCCCACGGCGGCAGGGGAGGGCGGTAGCTACATGAGCAGGATGTACGGCGAGCCGGTGAACGTCCAGGCCCGCGACGACGGCCGGCCCGCCAGGTTCGTGTGGCGAGGCCGGCTGTACACCGTCCACGCCATCCTCGAGCACTGGGTCATCAACCGGGAGTGGTGGCAGGACCCCGACGCCGAGCCCGGCCAGCCCGAGCTGGAGTTCTGGCGGGTCGAGGCGTCAGCGGGCCAGGGCATGACCGCGAGCGTCTACGAGCTGCGCCGCGACGCCGCCACCGACGCCTGGACCCTGCGCGGCGGCGCTTAACTGACCCCCCGAAGCCCCGCAGCCAACCCATGGATGCGGCAGCCTAACGGCACTGGTGCGCTTTTGGCCCATCGCTGTGATGGCGGCGAAGTCGGCCGCTCGCCCCCACCAGTCGTTGTCCAGCCGGATGTGGATGTCTCCCGTGACGGATCCATTTGTCAGGCCTCACCGAGCGCCGGGAGACGAAGTCCGTCACCGCCGTGCCTGACGTGACCCCGGCCGCGTCGCCCTTCCCGCTGCGCCTGTTTCTGCACGGCTGGGGCCTGGTCGTCGTCGCCATCCTGGTCATCGGCTTCGCCGCCGCCCTGGACGCCCTGGGCAACCTCACCGCCGCCGACTTCATCGCCCTGGTCGTCCCGCTCACCGCACTGCTCGGCGTGATCGCCGTCGTCCGCACCGCGGCCGACCCGGCCCCGCGCCCGGGCAAGGGCCCGGCCAGTCCGGAGCCCTAAGCCCGCGCATAGTGCCGTGCCGGACCTTGACACCATCGGCGTGTCGCCTGTCTTCCGGGCATATTTTTCGTTATGGTGTTTGATACAAATCATTCATCCGAACGGACCCTGGCTCATGCACCAACAACCGGTACCTCCAGACCCCGGGGACAACGACAGCCCCGGGCCGGTACCGCCCTGGCCGGCCTGGATGGATGACCCCGCCTACCTGGCGGCCCGCGCCGAGGACGTCGAGTTGTACGAGGACCCCGGCAACCCTCCGCCGCCCGACGCGGATGAGGACGAGCTGATCGCCGAGGCGGAGCGGATCACCGCTGACCAGGAACGAGCCGCGGCGCTGATGGCCAGGCTGGGCCAGACCGCGGCGATGGCCGCGGCCACCGCCGCGGCGGCCGGGCGGCGCGGTCCGGGGATGCCGGGGTCCGCGGAGAGCTTCCCGGGGGTGTACGCCAGCCGGGCGTCCGGGTTCGCGTCCGGCAAGCCGCTGGATGTCGCACCGGGGTGTATCACGCTGGCCCAATTCGCTGAGGAGGCGGCCGGCGATGATGACCGGTACCCGGGCGCCTCCGATGATGAGCTGGTCGGCGTCGTCTGCGCGTGGGAGCGGGCCGAGGCTCACATGAGCAGCCGCAAGCACGCCGCGGTCGCGGAGCTGATCCGGCGCCGTCCCGAACTCGGGTGCGCGCCGGAGGGCCCGGCGCAGATGCCGGAGGCCTTCGACGAATTCACCCCGCGGGAGCTGGCATCGGCGCTGGGGGAGTCCCACGCGGTAGCCGAGGACATGCTCTCGCTCGCGTACGAGCTGGAGGTCAGCCTGCCTGGGACGAAGGCAGCGTTCGGGTCCGGCATCCTCAGCCACCGCAAGGCGATGATCATCGCCTCCGCCACCCGCGTGCTGGATCCCGGGGAGGCCCGCGCCGCTGAGGCGATGGTCCTGGACCGGGCCGGGACGTTGACCCCGCCGCAGCTGCGGGCCGCGATCACCCGCGCCGTCATGGAAATAGCCCCGGGCAAGGCCAAGAAACGCCGCGAGCACGAGGCCAAGAAGACCCGGGTCGAGCGGTGGGCCGAAGCGAGCGGGAACGCCGGCCTGGCCGGCCGCGAGCTGCCGCCCGCCGAGGTGCTGGCCGCCGACCAGCGGGTGACGGCGTGGGCTAAGGAGCTGCGCAAGGCCGGGTTGGACGGCGGGATTGACGCGCTGCGGGCCCGCGCTTACCTGGACATCTTGCTCGGCATGGACTCCCGGCCCCTCGGCAGCCGCCCAGACGGCACCCGCCAACCCCGCACCCCAGCCCAGCCCCAGGACCCAGCCCAGCCCCAGGACCCGGCTCAGCCCCAGGACCCGGTGCCCCCTCCGCCGCCGGGCGGGCCGCTCGCCGGGATGATCCCGCCCGGATTCGCCGGGCATGTCACCCTGACCATCCCCGAAGCCACCCTCACCGGACGCGCGGACCGGCCCGGTGAGCTGGGCGGGATCGGGCCCGTCGACCCGGACCTGGCCCGCGACCTCGCCCGGGCCGCGGCCCGTAACCCCCGGTCGACCTGGTGCGTGACGGTAACCGACAGCCAGGGCCACGCCATCGGCCACGGCTGCGCCCGGCCGGTGAAACGGCGAAAACCGGACGGGCCTGACCCGCCCGGTGGCCCCCGGTTCACCTTCACCCCCACCGATCAGCCCGGCCCGCCCGGCGGGTACGGCACCTGGCGGTTCACCACCGGCCAGCAGGACCTCCTCATCGAGATCGGCCCGATCCCCGCCGGGGACTGCGACCACCGCTGGCAGGCCGGGGCCACGATCCCGGGGTCATGCTCCGGCACCTGACCGAAGTCCGGCACGCCACCTGCACCGGCCCCGGCTGCCGCCGCCCCGCGAGCCGAGCCGACTTCGAGCACAACATCCCCTACGAGGCAGGCGGCCGCACCTGTCTGTGCAACGGCAACCCCAAATGCCGCCACGACCACCGGCTCAAGCAACACCCCCGCTGGAACGCCGAGCAGCTTCCGGGCGCATACGTACGGTGGACCACGCCGTCGGGACGCCAGTACGTCACCGAGCCGACCCGGTACCCCATCTGAGCGGGTACCGGGTCAGCTGAATCGAACCCGGTACCCAACTGAACCGGCTGCCCGGTTTATTGACCGAACGTTCGGTGGTAGCCGTCAGGGATCTTCTGGTCGGCGTTTGCGGCGAGAGAAGCGCGGTGGCCAACATGCCGGAGATGACGCGGTCACTGAAACGGACCACGCAGAGCCACCAGCGATGCCATACGTGATCCCGGTCGGGGCAGCTCAGTTATTGAGGCTCATCATGCGATCCACCGCGAGCTGGCAGGCGTCAGGCCAAACCCAGCGTGCCCTTACGCGGGCGCGGCTGCGCCGAGCGCGGGTAGCAGGATCCGGTCGACGATTTCGGTGATCTCGGTGTGGCTGGGCGGGCTGCCGTAGTGCAGTTGCTGGTGGATCACCAGCGCGGGTCCGGTCTGGGCGAGCAGGCTGGTGACGGCGCCGGGCCGGATCTCGCCGCGCCTGGCGGCCCGGCGCAGCGCGGCCGAGATCGCGTCCAGCCGCGGCTCGAGCAGGACTCGATGACCGCCTCGGCGGCCCGGGGATGCCGGTCGCGGTGCAGCACCATCTCCACGATGAGCGCGTACAGCGACCGGCCGCGCCCTCGATATCCGCTAGCGCCTCGATCATGAGTCGACGCGCTGGACTGGCCAGATGGTTGGGGTATTTATACTAGATGGCTCTAGCCCGCGGGCAGCGGCTTGCCTTGGTACTCCCGGTTCGCCCTGCTCGTGGTGATCGCGTGCCTGACCAGGGCGATGAGCACCTTCTTGACGGAATCGCGCTGCCGCGCGTCGCAGAGGACCACGGGCGTGTCCGGATCGAGGTCCAGGGCGATCTGGACATCTTCCGGCCGGTAACTCGGGGCGCCGTCGAAGCAGTTGACCGCGACGAGGAAGGGCGTGGCGCGCTCCTCGAAGTAGTCCACCGCGGCGAAGCAGTCAGCCAGGCGCCGCGTGTCGGCCAGCACCACCGCCCCAACCGCCCCGTAGGCCAGCTCATCCCACATGAACCAGAAACGTTCCTGCCCGGGCGTGCCGAAAAGGTACAGGGTCAGGTCGGCCCGGAAGGTTATCCGGCCGAAATCCATCGCCACCGTCGTCGTGGTCTTGCGGTCCGCTCCGCTCGTGTCGTCGATGCCGATGCTGCGATCGCTGAGGACTTCCTCGGTGGACAGCGGGCGGATCTCGCTGATCGCGCCGACCAGGGTGGTTTTGCCCACTCCGAATCCCCCCGCGATCAGGATCTTGGCCGTAGCGGGCACCACTTCCGCCTCGACCGTGTCAGAGTGTCTGTAGTCCATCCAGCACGTCCCTCAGTAGACGTTCGTGGGTTGCCGGTTCCCCGGGAGTCGTGACGACCCGGAGCGCCCCGTACTGTCTCAGGTCACTGAGCAGCACGCGGATCACCCCCACGGGGAGGTCGATGTCGGAGGCCAGATCCACCACCGTGACGGGCTGATGGCAGTAGCTCAGGAGCCGGCGGTGGTCGCGGCTGAGGCGCGCATCGGCCGGGAGCTGCGGACCGGCGACGGCCGTCACCACGTCGATCAA
This sequence comes from uncultured Actinomycetes bacterium, assembly GCA_963742795.1. GTDB lineage: Bacteria > Actinomycetota > Actinomycetes > Streptosporangiales > Streptosporangiaceae > Palsa-504. Next base: position 336,322 of record CAVUNL010000028.1, on the reverse strand, counting down.
CCCGACGTACGACCCGGGAGCGGGCGCGGTGCGTCCCTTCGTGACGGCATACGGCCGCACGATCGGTCCCGCCTCCCGGTCAAGCCACCGGTCCCTGGGCGCGCTCATGCGCTCAGCTCACGACTGGTTCGTGATCGGCTTGCCTCGGCCCGGCAGTCAGGTGCACGCCCATCCGTCGCACCAGCATGGCCATTTCATAGGCCATCACGCCCAGGTTGGCATCAGCCGAGGCGAGCACGGCTAGGCAGGTTCCCTGCCCGGCCGCCATCACGAACAGGAACGCGGAATCCATCTCGATGATGGTCTGCCGCACCTCCTGGTTGCCGACCTGCTTTCCGACCCCGCGGGCCAGGCTATGCACGCCCGCGGCCAGGGCCGACAGGTTGTCGCCTTCCTCGCGGCTCATGTTCTGTGACGCCGCCACGACCAGGCCATCCCTGGACAGGAGCAGCGCCTGGCGGACGTTCGCGACCCGTGTGACCAGGTTGTCCAGCAGCCAGCCGAGCTGCTCCCCGTTGCTCTTCGTCTGCGTCATGATTCAACCTTCCACTTAACCGCCTGATGTGCCTTCCGGCCGCCCGCCGAGGTCCGGCTCCGAAGGGTCGGCAACGAGGCTGTCCAGATCGTCGAGGCGGCCGCGCAGCCATCCGTCTTGCAGCGCGGACAGCCGACTGCTTGTCTGCTCAGGTGAACGGGCCGATGACTCGGCGGCCTCGCCCGGGTGAAGGAGGCTGGTGGCGGGCTCGGCGCCGAGCCCGCCGCGAAGCTGCGGTGCGAGGCTGGCCTGGCGCACTCGCCGGGGCAGGCCCAGGTAAGTCCCGCCGGCTGCCGTGCCGTTCGTAGGCCGGCCAGGAGCCGACCCGGTGACGCCAGCCGACCCGGTGACGCCAGCCGACCCGGTGACGCCAGCCGACCCGGTGACGCCAGCCGACCCGGTAACGCCAGCCGACCCGGTGACGCCAGCCGACCCGCCGGACCCGTTGGACTCTGCGGATCCAATGGCCCAGGCCGCGGCGGCCACCATCGGCGATCCGGGCTGCGCTTGCGCGGGGCCGGACGCCGGCCGTCCGGTCTGGCCCCCTGCGGCCTCGGGCAGCTCCGCGAACCGGTACGCGGTGTCCGCCAGCGGCGCCTCAGGCCCTCCGGCCAGCTCGGTCCCGCCGGACCCGCCGTCTTCCGGCGAGGAGGGTGGGAGCCCGAGTCGGTGCCGGCCGGTCATTCCGAACGCCGGACCGCGCTGTCGGTTCCCGGCCGGGCCGAACGGCCCGGCTTCGTACGCCGGGCCGTTCGCGGCCGCCGCCGACAGCTCGCCGATGCCGCCGGAGCTGAACCTTGCGTCGGCCTCATGCTCGGGCACGATGATCTCCCAGGGGAGCACGACGATGGCCGTGGTTCCGCGGTAGGGAGACATCCGCAGCGTCACCCTGATCCCGTGCCTGGCGGCAAGCTTGCTGGTCACGAACAGGCCGAGCTGGTCGCTACTGGCCAGGTCGAACTCGGGCGGGGTGGCCAGCTGCTCGTTGATGGCGGCCATTGCGTCCGGCGCTACGCCGAGCCCGCGATCCTCGATCTCCACCGCGAAGCCGTGGCCGACCACACTGCCGCTGATCGTCACCCGGGTATTCGGCGGGGAGAACGCGGTGGCGTTCTCGACCAGTTCGGCGATGAGGTGGATGACGTCGTTCACCGCGATCCCGGCCACGGCGTCGGCGGACTCGGTGATCACGTCCACCCGGACGTAGTCCTCGACCTCCGCGACTGCCGCCTGCAGGACGTCGACCACCGGCACCGGGTCGCGCCAGCCGCGGCCCGGCGTGGCCCCGGCCAGGATCAGCAGGCTCTCGGCGTACCGCTGCATACGGGTGGTGAGGTGGTCCAGGCCGAACAGGTCCCCCAGGAGGGCCGGGTCGCTGGTGCGCCGCTCCATGGTGTCGAGCATGCCGAGCTGCCGGTGCAGCAGCGACTGGCTCCGCAGCGAGAGGTTGACGAACACCTGGTTGACGCCCTTGCGCAGGTTGGCCTGGCCGACGGCGGCCTCGACGGCCGTGCGCTGCACGGTGGCGAAGGCCTGCGCGACGTTCGCGATCTCGGTGATCCGGCCCGCCTTCATCGGCGGGGACTCCGCCTGGACGTCAATGTCCTCGCCGCCGCGCAGCCTCTCGACCAGCCGCGGCAGCCGCTCGTTGGCCATCTGCCTGGCGCTGTCGTACAGGTTCGTGAGCTCGACCCGGAGCCTGCGGCCGAATCGCACGATGACGAAGACGGAGGCCAGAACGGCGGCCAGGCCGAGGCCGGCGGCCAGGTAAAGCTGGGTCAGCAAGCTGTCGCTCAGCCGCGCCGACTGTGTGGCCAGGATGTTGCCGATATGCCGTTCGTTCGCCAGCACCGACGCCTGGTACTTCAGGGCGGCGGCCTGGAAGGTCGCGGGATCCACCAGTACCGGCCGGTTGGCCGGGCCGGTCTGGATCTGGTTCTCCGCGGCCAGGAGCTGGTGGTAGGCGGGCGTGTCGTAGATCTGCTTGAAGATCGCGGTCAGGGTCGGATTGGCCAGCGAGTACATGTCGCTGATCTCAAGGTTCTGCTGGCCCACGGTCTCTGCGAGTAGCACACGATCCGGCTGCGTCATCAGGCCGCGCGCCGCGAGCGCCCCCTCGACCAGGGCGACCGCGCCGCCGGTGAAGTCCTCCGCCCGGCCTTCGGCGATGGCCGACTGCGTCATCAGGCTGAGATCCGGGTCGCCGGACGGCAGCGAGATCTGGAAGGCCTCGTATTCGGCGGCGGTGATGGCGCTGTAGGCGTTGAACGCCGCAGCCTGGCTGTCCGCTCCCGAGTCGACCGCCGCGCGGATGGAGCCCAGGCCGGCTAGCTCGGCGAGGAACTGGCCGAGCCGCGTGCTGGCCGTCGTGCCGACCAGCCCGTCCACCGACGTGATCGAGCTGTGAACCGCCGCGGCGTAGGTGTTGGTGCTGTGCCGTACGGCCTGCAGCTGGGCCTGGATCGGCGCAGACTGGCGGCCAGAGCCCAGCCAGATGAGGGTGAGCGCGCGCTCGCCCGCCAGCGTCTGCGCCAGCGCGATGACGCTGGGCGCGATGGCGTTTTCGGCCCTGTTGTAGTGCTGGTCGCGGATGACGTTGCCGAGCGTGATGCTGGCGATGAACCCCCACAGTGCTGCCAGCGACAGCAGCGGGATCAGGAGCAGGCTGACCAGCGTCAGCCGCGCGGATCTGGTGCGGGGCGGTGGTGGGTCGGTAGCCATAGCACCTCTTCGCAGGACTCGGGTGGACGATTCAGATGAACAGCGCAGCCCGGCGCTCAAACGCCCGGGAGGCTAGCCCGGGGCGGCCGCCCTGGATAAGCTGCGCACGCCACCGGGTGCACTGCACGCTGATCGCCACACCTGCACTGCGACCCCCTGCACGCTTCATGCCCCGTGTTGAGCCGAGGTCAAAGAAAGCGCCGTCCCGAATCTCAGCTCTCGAGATCCGGTACACAGTTAACTAGCACATTCAGGTATCATCTTTCGGCTTATTTCCGGAACCGAAGCGTCAAATCGTACTTTGTAATCTTTCGTCACCTTCGGGTGCTTTGTGATCGCGCTCCGCGACTACGCGGCCTGGTCCTGCCGGGGCCAGCCACGCGAAATAACCTATGTTACGCCGTCCCGTTCAGGTGCTCGATGTACCGCAGCGCGGACCGCCGGACCGTCTCCCACGCGCCGGACCGCAGCACCGGGGTCCACCACCCGCTGTAGATCCGGTCGAACGCCAGCGGCCGCACCGCCTCGGCCACGCCCAGCACCGCCGCCTCGGACAGCGGCAACCGGTTCGGCGCCGAGAAGACGAACGTCGCCCGGTCCTCGCCCGGCGTCACGATGATCGTGTCCCCGGACAGCAGCACCCCGCGGCCGCCGGCCCCGGGAGCCCAGTGCAGCACCGCGCTGCCGGGGAAGTGCCCGCCGCACTGCACCAGCGTCACGCCGGGCAGTACCTCCAAAACCCCCGACCACAGCCGCACCGGTAGTTCCGCGTCGGCCCGCAGCCAGGCCACGTCGTCCGCCGGGACCAGGATCTCGGCCCCGAACGACCGGGCCCACGACGCAATGGAACCGTAGAAGTGCGGATGGCTGGCGGTCACGAAGCGCAGGCCCCCCGCCGACCGCACCGCGGCCACCGCCGCGTCGTCGATGAACCCGGACGGGTCCCACAGCAGGTTGCCCTCGGATGTGGACACCAGCAGCGACCGCTGCCCGATCGCCACCGGCGGATCCGCGCCGATCCCGGTCAGCCCCGGCTCGACCGGCCTGATGTCGGACCGGTGCCCGGCCGCGGCCAGCTCGGCCAGCGTGGTCCAGCGCTGCCCGCCCGGCGGCACCCACTGCCGCTCGTCCGCGCACACCGTGCATATCTCCGGGCACGGGTCGGGGAAATGGTTACCACAGGTCACACAAATACAGGTCCCCATACACGCACCACGGCCCGTTCGGCGTTAAAAGATCATTTTACCGAACGGGCCGTGGTTGCTCTGGCCGGACCAGAGCCTAGCTAGCGGTGGGGGAGCGCCACTTCACCGTGGGCCGCAGCGCCTCCAGGCGGACCCGGTGCGCGTACCGCTTGGTGACGTCGAACAGCGACTCGATCAGCGTGTCCGAGAGCAGATGCGGCTCCAGGCCGAGCTCGATCAGCGCGGTGTGCTTGACGTTGTAGTAGTGCTCCGGCGCCTCGACCCGCGGGTTCTCCACGTTCTCGATCGTGACGTCGCCCGGGTAGGCCCGGGCCACGGTCTCGGCGATGTCCTTGACCGACATCCACTCGGTGATCTGGTTGAACACCCGGAACTCACCCCGGTTGGCCGGGTTTTCGCAGGCCAGCTGGATACAGCGGACCGTGTCGCGGATGTCGATCATGCCGCGGGTCTGGCCGCCGGAACCGTAGACGGTCAGCGGGTGGCCGATGACCGCCTGGATGGCGAAGCGGTTCAGCACCGTGCCGAACACCGCGTCGTAGTCGAACCGCGTGGCCAGCCGCTCGTCCCGGGCCGTTTCCGTGGTCTGCTGGCCGTAGACCACGCCCTGGTTCAGGTCGGTGGCCCGCAGGTCCCAGATCCGGCACGCGAACTCGATGTTGTGGCTGTCGTGCACCTTGGACAGGTGGTAGAACGAGCCCGGCCGCTTGGGGAACAGCACCCGGTCGGTCCGGCCGTTGTGCTCCAGGTCCAGCCAGCCCTCTTCGATGTCGATGTTCGGCGTGCCGTACTCGCCCATCGTGCCGAGCTTGACCAGGTGAATGTCCGGGTTGGTCTCGGCGATCGCGTACAGCACGTTCAGGTTGCCGACCACGTTGTTCTGCTGGGTGTACACCGCGTGCGCCCGGTCGATCATGGAATACGGAGCGGCCCGCTGCTCGGCGAAGTGCACCACGGCCTCGGGCTCGAAGTCGCTGATGATGTGGTACGAGAAGATCGCGTCGGTCAGGTCGCCGACGTACAGCCCGATCTTCTTGCCGGTCAGCTCCTGCCATACCGCGATGCGGTTCTGCAGCGGCTCGATCGGGACGAGGGACTCGACTCCGAGCTCGTTGTCATAGTGCCTGCGGACGAAGTTGTCGGCGACGGCCACCTCGTGACCTGCCTCCGACAGGTGCAGTGCAGTGGGCCAGCCGAGATACCCGTCCCCGCCCAACACCAAGATTTTCATGCTCCGGCTCCTAGAAGTTCCTTCGGTCAGATTGGCTTGACTTTTCGCGCCGTTGTGCGGGAGTCCGCACGGGGGCGGTAACGTGCTACGAGTGCGGCTGCTGAACACGCTCCTCTGAGGTCGCATCGGGCGGCCCGATTTGGGTAGCCCGGCCAGGGTAGCTTTTCCGGCCTGCGGTTTCCGTACTGTATACCTGCTCCTCGTGTGTTGGTCGGCTAGTAACCTAGGACATCCATGGCGATCACATCCAATCGGCTCGGCGAGACGCTCACCCGCAAGGTCCGCACCACGCTCGGCATCCGCTTCGGGCGCTTCGCGGTCGCGGCCATCTCGGCGTTCGCCACCACCGAGGTTGTGCTTACCATCTGCGCTGGTCCGCTGGCGCTGTCCGCCACCTGGGCCAGCCTCATCGCGTGGTTCTCCGGCGCCCTGGTGAGCTATGTGCTCAGCCGGTGGGCGTGGAAGCGGAAGGGCCGCCCGAACCTGCTGAAGGAGACCCTGCCGTTCTGGATCGTGTCGGCGATGGTCGTCGCGATCCTCTGGGTGGCGACCAAGTTCGCCTACCACGCGGCGACCTGGCTGGACCTGTCCGGCGTGGAGCGGGTGCTCTTCGTGGACCTGGTCTACGGCGTTGCTAACCTCGGTACGTTCCTGCTGCGGTTCCTGTTCTTCCACTACGTCCTCTTCGCCGGATCGCCCGGCAGGCCCGCGCCCGCCGTCGCGGAAGAGGCGCTTGTGTCGACCGACCCCGGACCAGAGCCGTTCGCCCGGACCGCGGAGCCCGAGGACCCAGACTCTGAGGACCGCGCCCGGCCCGCCGACCGCGAGCGCTGACGCTCGCGCCACCAGGTGCCGTAGATGACCCGGGCGAAGCGGATCCCGTAGAACAGGTTGTTCACGCCCGGCAGGTGCAGCCTGTAGAGCGGGTTCTGGCCCTTCTTGCTCTCTCCGATCCGCCGCCGGTGAATAGTGGCGGGCACCTCGGCCACCTTGAAGCCGTGGGTGATGACCCCGATCAGCAGCTCCGAGGCCTGGTACTGCGGCTGCTCCAGCCGAACGGCGCCGGTCACCTCGGATCGCATGGCCCGCAGCCCGAACGTCGTGTCGCTGATCTTCTGCCCGGTAAGCAGGCTCAGCGAGCCGGCGAAGAACAGGACGCCCGCCCGGCGGATGAAGTCATGGGTCTCCTGGCTGCCCAGGCGGCGCGACCCGGTCACGAAGTCGGCCTCGCCGGCCACCACCGGGGCCAGCACCCGCTCGATCTCGGCCGGGTTGTACTGGCCATCGGCGTCGGTGGTCACGATGTAGGCCGCGCCGCCGTCCCGGGCCAGCCGGTAGCCGAGCCGCAGCGCAGCCCCCTGGCCCCGGTTGACCGGCACGTCGCAGACCATTGCCCCGGCCGTCATGGCCTCCTTGGCGGTGCCGTCGGCGCAGCCGTCGGCGACCACGACGACCGTCGTGGCCAGCCCGCATACCTCCGCGGGCAGTTCCTCGATGACCGGGCCGATGGCGCCCGCCTCGTTGTAGGCCGCGATCACGATCGCCACCGGGGGCAGCGTGGTGGCGCGCTCGCCGTAGGACTCCGCGAACGCGGCCACCGCCGCGTCGTCGACGGCCTGGTCCCGCGGATTGGAGTAGATCATCGCCTCTCCTCGTTTCCTGGCCGGAAGTCGGGCCAGACCGTGGCCATGCCGGATTCCAGGTCGTGCGAGGGCGCGTACCCGATCGCCCGGGCCGCCGAGATGTCCACCACCACGGCCGGCATCTCGCCCTTGGGGACCGGCACGTACTCCACCGGGATGGGCGCGCCGGTGACCCGGCGGGCCGTGTCCACCATGTCGTTTATCGACACCGACGTGCCGGATCCGAGGATCAGCGGGCCGGTGTGCCGGGCCCGCCAGGCGGCCAGCACGCCCTGGACCACGTCGTCCACGTGCACCACGTCGCGGAGCATCGTGCCGTCGCCGCGGACCTGGACGCCCTCCCCGTCGCGCGCCGCGCGCATCAGCCGGGGTATGAAGCTGTCCTTCTCGCCCATCCCCGGACCGTACACGTTGGAGAACCGCAGCGCCGCGCCGGCGATGCCGTAGCAGTTGGCGTAGGCGCCCAGCAGCATCTCCGCGGCCGCCTTGGTCGCGCCGTACGGGATCAGCGGGCGCAGCACGGTCTGCTCGGTGATCACCGCGCTGCCCACGTTGCCGGTCACCGCGTTCGTCGAGGCGAGCAGGAAGGCGCCCACCTCGTTCTCCCGGGCCCGCTCCAGTAGCCGGGCGGTGGCGTCCACGTTGAGCCGGTAGGTGCTGACCGGATCGTTTACCGAGGCCAGCACGGAGGTGAGGGCGGCCAGGTGGATGATCACGTCGGTCCCCGGGCTGACGGCCCGCTCCGGTACCCCGGGATCGCACAGATCCCCGGTGACCGAGCGCACCTCTGGATCGGGGAACGCCCGCAGGTCGGCCACGGTCACCTCGTGCCCCTCGGCCAGCAGAGCGCGGACCACTCTGCGGCCGATGAAGCCGGCGCCGCCGGTCACCAGAACGCGGGAACGATCAGCCATGCGTGCTCCGTTCAGCATGTGAATAGATGTCATGTTGTCGGCGCGCCAGCCGCGCGCCGACATGCGCACAGCCCGGGCGTTATGTCCGGCTGCCGCAGACGGCGTGAATCGCCATCCGGTTCTACCGGGTTTCCGTTCGCTCACGCTACCCGGACCCGCTGAGAGTTTGCTGGTGAATGGCTGGCAAACGTGCGGCCCCGAAGGAGACTCCCGGATCCCGAAACCCGCCCTACTTTACCCGGCCTGTCCCGCGCGCCCGGCCGACGCGATAGAGATGGTGACGTGACCCCCGCCCGCCCCGGCGCCGACCCCGGTTCCGATCCCGCCCTGGCCGAGTCGTACCGCATCCTGCGGTCCCGGCTCGACCTGAGCGGGCTGCCCACGCTCAGCCGGGCGGTAACCGAGCACGTCATCCACGCCACCGCCGACTTCGACTACGTGACCGACCTGGTCTGCGATGAGCTCGCGCTGGCGTCCGGGATCGGCGCGCTGCGGCGCGCCGCCCCCGTGGTGGCGGACACGCCCACGGTCGCGTCCGGCATCACCACCTACCCGGTGATCTGCAAGGCGGGTGACTCGCTGGCCGCCCGGCTGGCCCGCACCGCGAACATCACGGTCAGCGCGGCCGCGGTCCGGCTGGCGTTCAGCACCGCCGGGCCCGGTGCGCTCTGGCTGGTCGGCAGCGCGCCCGCCGCGCTGTTCGAGATCATGGCCCGGGAGGTCGAGCCCGCCCTGGTCATTGGCGTGCCGGTCGGCTTCGTCGGCGCGGCGGAGGCGAAGGACGCGCTGCGCCGCAGCGGCCTGCCGTCGCTGAGCAACCGCACGGAGAAAGGCGGCCCGGCGGTGGCGGTCGCCGCCTTCGAGGCACTGCTCCGGCTGGCCCAGGACCCCGAGGAGGAACCCCATGCCTGACGCCCCCCACGTCTCGGACGCCCCCCACGATGCAGGCGAGCACCGTTACCCGGACGAGCAGCGCGAGGCGGTGTACCGGGTGATCGCCGAACGCCGGGACGTCCGGCAGGGCTTCCGGCCCGATCCGGTGCCCGCCGACCTGCTCCGGCGGGTGCTCGCGGCCGCCCATCAGGCGCCGTCGGTGGGCTTCTCCCAGCCCTGGGACTTCATCGTGATCACCGACCGGGCCCGCCGGGAGCAGATCGCCGCCCTGGCCCGCAGGCACCGCGACCAGTTCGCCGCCGGCCTGCCCGGGGCGCGGGCCCGCGCCTTCGACCGGCTGAAGATCGAGTCGATCCTGGACACCCCGGTCAACATCGTGGTCACCTGCGACCGGACCCGTGGCGGCCGGCACACCCTCGGCCGCCACGTCCAGCCCCAGACCGCGGATTTCTCCAGCGTGCTCGCGGTGGCCAACCTGTGGCTGGCCGCCCGGGCCGAAGGCCTCGGCGTCGGCTGGGTCAGCTTCTTCGACGAGCGCGAACTCGCCGCGCAGCTCGGGTTGCCCGCGCATGTTGAGGTGATCGCCTATCTTTGCCTGGGCTACGTGACCGGCTTCGCGCCCGAACCGGAACTCGCCGCGGCCGGGTGGGCGCGCCGCCGGCCGGTGTCGTGGGCGGTGCACGCCGAGGAGTTCGGCCGCCGCGGACTGCCAGGGGAGGAACCAGTGGACCCGCTCGCCGACGTGATCGCCGCGATCGCCCCGCCCGACGCGGCGGCGATGACCGCCGCGCGGGAACGGCAGGACCGGATGACCAAGCCGCGCGGCTCGCTCGGCGTGCTCGAAGAGGTGTCCGTGCGGCTGGCCGGCCTGGCCGGCGCCTGTCCCGCCCCACTGCCCGAGCCGGCCTGCGTGGCGGTCTTCGCCGCCGACCACGGCGTGCACGCCCAGGGTGTGACCCCCTGGCCGCAGGAGGTGACGGCCCAGATGGTGGCCAACTTCCTGGCGGGCGGGGCGGTGGTCAACGCGTTCGCGGCCCAGGCCGGCGCCGAGGTCACGGTGGTGGACGTCGGGGTGGCCGCGCCGCTGGAGCCGGTGCCGGGGCTGCTGCCCCGCAAGATCGCGCCGCGCACCGCGGACTTCACCCAAGGGCCCGCGATGACCCGCGAGCAGGCGACAGCCGCGCTGACCGTCGGCCTGGAGATCGCCCGCGACCTGGTCGCCGCGGGCAACCGGTGCCTGGTCACCGGCGACATGGGGATCGCCAACACCACCGCGTCGGCCGCGCTGATCTGCGCCTTCACCGGCGCCGACCCGGCCGAGGCGACCGGCCGCGGCACCGGCATCGACGCCGCCACCTACGCCCGCAAGGTCGACGTGGTCTGCCGCGGCCTGGCCCTGCACCGGCCCGACCCGGCCGACCCGGTGGGCGTCCTGGCCGCGTTCGGCGGCTTCGAGCACGCCGCCCTGGCCGGGTTCATCCTCGGCGCCGCCGCGCTGCGCGTCCCGGTCATCCTGGACGGGGTCATCTCGGGCGCCGCCGCGCTGGCCGCGGCGGCCCTCGCCCCCGACGTGACCGCGGCCTGCTTCGCCGGCCACCGCAGCGTCGAGCCCGGGCACGCCCTGGCGCTGGAGCGCCTCGGGCTGAGCCCGCTGGTGAACCTGGGCCTGCGCCTCGGCGAGGGTACCGGCGCGCTGCTCGCCCTGCCCCTGGTCCAAAGCGCGGCCCGCGCCCTGCGCGACGTCGCCACCTTCGACTCCGCCGGCGTCACCGAAAAGCAGTAAGCATGGCGCATCGAGCCGGTTGCAGCGTAGCCGACCCCCGCCGCCACAACCGAGCCGGTTCCAGCGCAGCCGAGCCCCGCCACCACAGTGGCTAGCGGTGCCGATGATGCTGGTCTTCGCCAGTCCGAACGGCACCGATGAAACATCGGTGCCGCTATAGCGACAGCGATGTTTCATCGGTGTGGTAGCCGCCTGGACACCGCGCCCGCTCCCGAGCCCGATCCGCGACCCGCCGAACCCCTACAGTCCCGTTGCTCACCGTTTGCCCCTTTACGCTGTTTCTTCCCAGTGCCGCCCCGGCCTCGCCCGCTCCAGCCGGGCGCGTCGTGGTAATAACGACGTCGTTAGCCCAGGAGGATGAGGAGCCATGGACCCGTACTTGCTGGGGCTGCGGCTGGGCGGCCGCCGGGTGGTGGTGGTCGGCGGGGGAGCGGTCGCCACCCGTCGCATCCCCGCGCTGCTCGACGCGGGCGCCGATGTTGTCCTGGTCTCGCCCTCGGTTACCGCGTCCCTGGAGGACCTGGCCGCGGTCGGCCGGATCCGCTGGGAGGAACGCGCCTACGCCGACGGCGACTGCGCCGGCGCCTGGCTGGTCAACGCGTGCACCGACGACCCCGCGGCGAACGCGGCCGTCGCGGCCGCCGCCGACCAGCAGCACATCTGGTGCGTCCGGGCCGACGACGCGCAGGCCTCGGCCGCGTGGACGCCGGCCTCGGGCCAGGCCGACGACGTCCAGATCGGCGTGCTCAGCGGCGATCCGCGGCGCAGCGCGGCGATCAGGGACGCGATCCTGGCCGGGCTGCGCACCGGCCAGCTGAGCGCCCGGCACGGGCGCGGACACCGGAGCGGAGTGGCGATCATCGGCGGCGGCCCGGGTGATCCCGGGCTGATCACCGTGCGCGGCCGGCAACTGCTGGCCGAGGCCGACGTGGTGCTCACCGACCGGTTGGCCCCTCGCTCACTGCTCGACGAACTGCCCGCGGACGTCGAGATCATCGACGTCAGCAAGATCCCCTACGGCCGGGCCATGCCCCAGGACCAGATCAACGCGACCCTGATCGAACGGGCCCGGGCGGGCCGGTTCGTGGCTAGGCTCAAGGGCGGTGACCCGTTCGTCTTCGGCCGGGGCGCCGAGGAGGCCCTGGCCTGCCTGCGGGCCGGTGTCCCGGTCACCGTGGTGCCGGGGGTGACCAGCGCGGTGGGCGTCCCCACCAGCGTCTGGCTGCCGGTGACCCACCGGGGGGTGGCACAGGAGTTCCATGTTGTATCGGTTCACGTCCCGCCGGGCGACGTTCGGTCTACGGTGGACTGGGCACTGCTCGGCGGCAGCACGGGGACCCTGGTCCTGCTGATGTCCGTACAGCGGATCGGCGCGGTAGCCGCCGAACTGCTACGGCACGGACGCAGTCCGGATACACCCGTTTCCGTAATCGCAGACGGGACGATGCCGACGCAGCGCACAATTAACTCATCACTGGAACAAGTGGAAGGCATGGTGACACGAGAGGGCATCCGGCCGCCCGCGATCGTCGTGGTCGGTGACGTGGTAGGTGTCGCGGCGGAGATAACAGAGCTCATGCGCGATGTAACCGCCTGGTGAAGGGGATAAACTCCGCGTGCTAGGCGACTACCGGGGCCCCCGGTAGGAGGCCAGTCCCCCCGAGGAGCGCGGGGGGTTCCAAGGGTTTGAGGAGGCCGTTGGAACAATGGAAGGTCAGGGTGTGGCGGCGTCCGCCGCGTCTGAAGCCGGGCGGCATGGCGAGCCCGGCGCAGGCGCTGTTGTGGCGGCCGACTTTGATGACCCTGGCGTCAGCCATGTGACCAGCGATAATTCGGGCGGTGGTGAGGGCCAGTGGCGAAACGGGGATGATGACACCCTCGTGATGCCAGCCCTCGGTAGACCGGAAGTCCCCGGCCCCGGCCAAGGCCCCGGCCCCGGGCCCGCAGAATCGCCTGTCGGCACCACGAGATCGTCTGCCGGGCCTGGGCCCGCGAAATCGTCTGCCGAGTCTCCGGGACTCCCCGGATCGCCCCCGCCGTCGGCATCTCAGCCGTCCGCACCTCAGCCGCCAGCGTCCGAACTGCCTGAGCCGCCCCAGTCGTCCGCGTCTCAAGGGCCTCAGCCTCACCCTGAGGAACACCAATCCGGGAACCCCCAAACCCTCGCGTCTCAGCCGTCTCCGGCAGATCAAGCGAATCAGCCGACTAAAGCAGACAAACCGGATAACATGGGTGATCCGGATCAAACGGATGACGCTGGGGATGACCACACGATCCGCAACCAGACTCCGCCCGACGTAGCGGCCTCGGCTGGGCAGCCCGAGGATGTCAGCGCTGCCCAGGCCCCCGCAAGCGGTGCCGCGCGCGCCGCCTCGTCCTCCACGCCCACGCCCACGCCTGCCGCCTCGTCCCCGACGCCCGTGGCCGCCTCGTCCCAGGCGCCCGCCTCGTCCCAGGCGCCCCCCGCCCGGGCGCGCGCGGTCGCCGCCGAGTCCCACGTGCGAGTGGACGCGCGCCTGCTCGAGGCGGCTCTGCTCAACCTGCGCAAGCGGGTCGCGGCCGTTCCGCTGGTGTTCGAGATCGCGGGTTCGGCCGAGGTGAAGACCGAACGCGCCAAGCTGCTCAGCCAGATCGATGATTACCTGCTGCCCCGGGTCCGCCGGTCCGCCGCCCCCGTGCTGGTGGCCCTGGTCGGCTCCACCGGGGCCGGGAAGTCGACCCTGGTGAACAGCATCGTCGGCGCCCGCGTGAGTGCCACCGGCGTGCGTCGGCCGACGACCAACAGCCCGGTCCTGGCTTGCCACCCCGATGACATCGACTGGTTCGCCGAGAACAACTTCCTGCCCACGCTGCCCCGGGTCCGCCAGGAGGGCCTGGCCCGGCCGGGCCGAGACGGCCTGCTGGTGCTGGCCGCCAGCGAGGGCATGCCGCGGGGCATCGCACTGCTGGACACCCCCGACATCGACTCGGTGGTCAAGGCCCACCACGAGTTCGCCTACCAGTTCCTCGATGCCTCGGACCTGTGGCTGTTCATGACCAGCGCCAGCCGGTACGCCGACGGGCCGGTGTGGGAGATCCTCCAGCACGCCCGGGAGCGCAAGGCCTCGCTCGGCGTGGTCCTGTCCCGGATCCCGCAGGCCTACCGGACCGAGCTCAGCGATCACTTCAACGCCATGCTCGACGCGAACGGGATCGCGGCGGAGAACCGCTTCGTCATCCTGGAGACCCCGCTCATCGACGGCATGCTGCCGCACGACGCCTACCAGCCGATCCGCGACTGGCTCGCCGATACCGCCACCCGCAGCGACCGCCGGGTCGCGGTGCTTTCCCAGACCATGTCGGGCGTGCTCGACACGTTCAAGTCCCGGGTGCCGGCCATGGCCGCCCACGTCGAGGCGCAGGTCGTTCTGCGCGCCGGGCTGCGCCGGACCGCAGAGGCCTCCTACCAGCAGGCCTTCGCCGAAGCGAATACGGGCATGAAGAACGGCACCCTGCTCACCGGCGAGGTCCTGGCCCGTTGGCAGGACTGCTTGGTCGGCGACGACCTGCGCCCGCGCCGCGGCGGGAAGCCGGCCAGGCCCGCTAAGAAGGGCAAGCGCGCCCGGCGTGGCGCGTCGCACAACGCGGCGCTCAACACCGCGCTCCGTTCGGCGATCGAGTCGTTCATCGTGTCCATCGCGGACCGCGCCGCCGAGCACGTGAACGGCAGCTGGCGCGGTAGCCCCGCCGGCACCGTGCTGCTGGAGGACGCCGTCGCCGACCGGGCCCGTAGCGAGTACGCCAAGCAGGTCTTCGAGTCCGCCTTCGGGACGGGCGCGTCCGAACTGTCCGAGGCCAGCCAGGCCACCGTGTTCAGCCGGTCCTCGCCGGACCTGCCGCTGCGCGCTGCCCGCGCCGTCGGGGCCTGGCAGGACCACCTGGCCCGGCTCGTGCAAGCCGAGGACCAAAGGCCCGGCGTCAAGCGGATCTCCTTCGACGACGAGTCGCTCAGCCTGGTCGTGCCGGTCGCCATGCTCGGCGAGGACGCGCCGCGCCCAGCGTCGATCGTCGGCACTCCGGTCACCGAGGACGAGGGGACCAGCATCTACACCGAACCGCGGCGGCTGCTGGCCTCGGTGTACGGCACCGGGATGCTGGCCGCGATCCTGGCCAAGGCCCGCGCGGACCTGATCCACCGGGTCCGGCTGCTGCTGGACGAGGAAATGGTCAGGTACGTCGAGGTAATCGAGTCGGCCGGGCCCTGCGACGACGTCGCGGCGATCCGGCTGTACCAGGCGGAATACTCGCTTGAGGCGGTCAGGTGACAGCGAACACGATCGGGTTGACCGGGCTGGGCCACTCGCGCCTGCCCGCCAGGCTGGCCTCCCTCACCCAGCTGACCAAGATCGCGGCCGGGCGAACCGGATCCGGAGGGTTCAGCCAGGAGCTGCTCACCGACTCCGAGACGCTGCTCCGGCGATCCGATGAGCGGATGCGGATGTCCGCCTCGCATACCGTGGTGGCCCTCGCGGGCGGCACCGGGAGCGGCAAGTCCTCCCTGTTCAACGCCCTGGCCGGGGCGTCCTTCTCGCCCGCCGGGGTGATGCGGCCGACCACCAGGCACCTGCACGCGTGCGTGTGGGGGATGGAAGGCGCCGCCCCGCTGCTGGACTGGCTCAGCGTGCAGCGGCGGCACCGTTACGCGCGGGCCAGCGCGCTCGACCAGGGCGAGGCGTTGCTCACCGGGCTGCTCCTGCTCGACCTGCCCGATCACGACTCGGTGGTCACCGGCTCGGCGGCGATGGTCGATCGCCTGGTCAAGCTGGCGGACATGCTGGTCTGGGTGCTCGACCCGCTGAAGTACGCGGACGCGTCGGTGCACCGGCGGTACCTGGTGCCGCTGGCCGGGCACGCGGCCGTGACCACGGTCGTGCTCAACAAGGCCGACACGCTGACCTCTGACCAGGTCGCCGACTGCGCCGCCGACCTGCGCCGGCTGCTTGACGCCGAAGGGCTGATAGAGACGCCCGTGCTGGTGACCTCCGCGACCACCGGAGCCGGCCTGGATGAGCTGCGCCGCACGCTGGCCACCGTGGTCGCGGCCCGCGAGGCGGCCAGCGACCGGATCTCGGCCGACATCGATGCCCTGCTGGAGCGGTTCGCCGTCTACGCCGGAGACTCAGTGCCCGGCTGGCTGCCGCCCGGGGCGTCCCCGCCGCCCGGGGCGTCCCCGCCGCCCGGGGCGTCCCCGCCGTCCGGGGCGTCCCCGCCGTCCGGGGCGTCCCCGCCGTCCGGGGCGTTCAAGCCGCCCGCGGACGGGGCGCCCGCCGCCCCGCAGCTGGCCGCCGCCCCGACCGCCGATGCCACCGAGCCGGCCAGCAGCGCACCCGGTCCGGCCATGACCCGCACGCCGGAACGGCCGCCCTGGGAGCAGGACGGCTGGGTTGATGGCATAGAAGATCCCGGCGGCATGGCGCAGGCATCCCGGCCGCCCTGGCCCGACGGTACCGGGACCGGGACCGACACGAGCCTGGACCCGCCGAACGGCCGAACGGCCAGCACCAGCGACTGGCAGCCCTGGCAGACGACCGCCGCGCCCACCAAGCCGGCCTCCACGTCGCGTCCGCCGTGGGAAGACGCCACGCGCGACGACCGCGGCGGCGGAGCGTCCGCCCTGGACCCGGTGATGTACATCCCGTCGGCACCGGCCGCCGCCCTGACTACGGCGTTCGCCAAGGCCGCCGGGGTGGCGGCCGCGACGGAGACGCTGAACGGCGCCCGTGAACGCCTGGCCGCGAGCTACATCGGCTGGCCGCCCGCGCGGCTGGCCGCGCGGCTGCGCGGTGCCGGGCCGACTCCGGCGCGCAAGCTGCTGGCCGGCGAATCCGCCGATGTCGTCCAGGCGCAGCGATCCGACATCGACAACGCGATCACGGTATTCGCTGATGAGGTCGGCGGCTCGCTGCCGGAGCCCTGGTCGCGGACCGTGCGGGCGGCGGCCCGCTCGCGTGCCAACGAAGCCCAGGCGGCCCTGGGCGAGGCCGTAGCCCGGGGGCTGCCGCCGCGGGACAAGGTCACCGGATGGTGGCGGTTGATCGCCCTCGTGCAGTGGCTGCTGATGCTGCTGACGCTGGCCGGGGTGGTCTGGATCGCGCTGATCCTGTCCCTCCACGGCTCGCACAAGTCGTCCTCGCTGATCAGCACCACCTCGCTGGTGCCCTGGCTCGCGATCATGGTCGTCGCGCTGCTGCTGCTGGGCTGGCTGGTCGAATCGTGGTGCCAGAACATGGTGGTGCTCGCGGCCGACCGGGAGCGAGAACAGGCCAACCAGGCCATCATGGCCCGGATCGCCGCTGTCACCAGCGACTTGGTGCTGGCCCCCGCGGGCCGCGAGCTCGCCGACTACGAGCGCTTCCGCGCCGAGCTGGCCGTCGCGCGCGACGGCGCCGGGGACGGCGCTCGCGAGAGCGCTCACGCGGCCTGACCGTTACGATGCTAGACGACCGGCCTGAGGACGCACCCGATCCCGACCAGCTGCTCGACCTGGCCACGCCCTGGTGCCTGAGGGTCGCCGCCACCCTGCGCCTTCCCGGCCTCATCGCCGCAGGCCACCAGGACATCGCCGACCTGGCCGCGGCGGCCCGCTGCGACCCCGATGCCCTGCACGCCATCCTGGACCACCTGGTCGCCCAGGGCGTGTTCCGGCAGCCAGCGCCGGGACGCTTCGAATCCAACCGCGCCGCCGAGCAGCTCGACGGCGCCTTTCTCGACCTCGAGGGCATCGGCGGCCGGATGGCGCACACCTGGGGCACGCTGCTGGAGTACGTCCGCACCGGCCAGCCGGCCTACCAGAAGGTGTTCGGCCGGCCGTTCTGGGAAGACCTCGCCGCCCACCCGAACATCGCGGCGGACTTCGACGCGCTCATGGGACCCGCCGGGCATGGCATGCCGGACTTCGACATCGAGCTCGCCGGCGGCTGGGACGCGGTCCGCACCATGGTCGATGTCGGGGGCGGCACCGGCGCCATGCTCGCCTCGCTGCTGCGCCGCCATCCCCACGTAAACGGCATCCTGGTCGACCTCCCCGGCACCATCGCCCGGGCCGGCGACCTCATGACCGACACCGGAGTCGCGGAAAGGATCACCCTCCAGGGGCAGAGCTTCTTCGACCCGCTGCCCGCCGGGGCCGACCTGTACCTGCTCAAGAACGTGCTGAACGACTGGCCCGACCAGGAGACGGTCGCTATCCTCACCAACTGCGCGCAGGCTGCGAAAGCAACGGGAAGCATCGCCGTCCTCGGCGGGGTTGCGCCCGACGACGCACCGCGGTCCCTGGGCATCGACATGCTGGTCGCGGGCGGGAAGACCGATACGATCGCCCAGTTCACCGAACTAGCCAAGCGAGCCGGCCTCGACATCGCCGCCGCCCGCAGCCAAGCCTCGGGCCGCTACGTCGTCGAATGCAGGCCGCACGAAAAAGCAGCGGAAGGGCCAACACGATGACCGAGGAAGCCGCCCGGGCCCGCCGCCTCGTGCACGGGCAGGTCTGCTACCTGCAGATGCCGGCCGTCGACAGCGCCCGGGCCGCCGCGTTCTACGAGGCCGTCTTCGGCTGGCGGACCGAACACCCCTACCAGGACTTCGAGTCCCCGGGCCTGATCGGCCAGTGGGTTCCGGGCCGCCCGCCGGCCCCGACGCCGGCCCGATGATCTGGATCCACGTCGCCGACCTAGCCCAGACGCTCGAAGCAGTCACCAAAAACGGCGGCGGGATCACGGAGCCCCCGTCCCCCGACGGACCGCACCGCGCCCTGGCCACCATCGTCGACCCCGAAGGCAACTTCATCGGCCTGGCCAGCCACACAGACAGCTAGCGAACGATTTAGCTCCCGGCGGAACGCCGCCGGGTAAGCAGCCTTCCCAATTCTCGGTTGAACTGTAATGTTGTAATCAAGTTACGGATGGCTCCGGGAGTTCCATATGGAGGCTAGCAACCCACTCGACGCGTACTCGCAGATCGTCTCCGGCGTGGCCGGACGGCTCACGCCCAAGGTCGCGAGCCTGCGGGTACCGCGCCAGGGGAGGCAGGGGCGGGACGGGGGAGAGCCTCGGCTCGGGTGTCGTGTTCACCGGCGACGGGTTCCTGCTCACCAACGCGCATGTGGTCGGCCAGGCGAACAGCGGCACCGCGGCGTTCTCGGACGGCACGTCGGTGCCGTTCCGGGTGGTGGGCGCCGACCCGCTGTCCGATCTGGCGGTGCTGCGCGCCAACGGCGAGACCCCGGAGCCGGCCGAGCTCGGCGAGGCCGACCGGCTCGTCGTCGGCCAGCTCGTGGTCGCGGTCGGTAACCCGCTGGGCCTGGCCGGCTCGGTCACGGCCGGCGTGGTCAGCGCGCTCGGCCGCTCCCTGCCCGCCCGCGGCCGGGTGATCGAGGACGTGATCCAGACCGACGCCGCGCTCAACCCGGGTAACTCCGGCGGCGCGCTGGCCGACGCGGAGGCACGCGTAGTCGGCATCAACACCGCGGTGGCCGGCGTGGGCCTGGGCCTGGCGGTCCCGGTCAACGACACCACCAGGCGGATCATCTCCGCGCTGATGGCCGATGGCCGCGTCCGGCGCGCCTACCTGGGCCTGGCCATGATGCCGGGTCCGGTGCCCGCCGCCTGGCGCGAGCGCCTGGGCCGCAAGACCGGCCTGCTCGTGGCCCAGGTGGTGGCCGGCGGCCCCGCCGACCGGGCCGGCCTGCGCGCCGGGGACCTGCTGCTCACCGTGGCCGGCAAGCCGGTGACGGCCTCGCAGGACCTGCAGCGGCAGATGTTCTCCGACGCGATCGGCCGCCCCCTCCCAGTCACCGTGATGCGCAACGGCGCCCTGGTCGACGTCATCGCCGAGCCCACCGAACTAGTCGCCGCCTGACCCCGCACGCCCGGCTGTCGCCTCGGTAAGCGTGCTGCCATGATGGGCACATGATCGCCAGCCACGAACCGATTCACGCGCCGCGCGGCTCCCAGCGAACCTGCAAAGGGTGGGCGCAGGAAGCGGCCATGCGCATGCTCATGAACAACCTCGACCCCGAGGTGGCCGAACACCCCGACCAGCTCATCGTCTACGGCGGCTCCGGTCGCGCCGCCCGCAGCTGGGACGCCTACGCGGCGATCATCAAGACCCTGCAAGACCTCGAGAACGACGAGACGCTCCTGGTCCAGTCCGGCAAGCCCGTCGGCGTCATGCGAACCCACGAGTGGGCCCCGCGCGTGCTCATCGCCAACTCCAACCTGGTCCCGCAGTGGGCCACCTGGGAGGAGTTCCGCCGCCTGGAGCAGCTCGGCCTGACCATGTACGGCCAGATGACGGCCGGCTCCTGGATCTACATCGGCACCCAGGGCATCCTGCAGGGCACCTACGAGACGTTCGCCGCGATCGCGGCCAAACGCTTCGGCGGCACGCTCACAGGCACGATCACGCTGACCGGCGGCCTGGGCGGCATGGGCGGCGCCCAGCCGCTGGCCGTGACGATGAACGGCGGTGTGGTCATCTGCGTCGAGTGTGACCAGTCCCGGATCTCCCGCCGCATCGAGTTCGGCTACCTCGACGAGCAGGCCAAAGACATCGACGACGCCGTCAAGAGGGCCACCAAGGCCCGCGACGAAAACCGAGCGCTGTCGATCGGCCTGCTCGGCAACGCCGCCGACATCTTCCCGCAGCTGCTCAAGCGCCACGCGCCCATCGACATCGTCACCGACCAGACCTCGGCCCACGACCCGCTCAGCTACCTCCCGCGCGGCGTCGCCTTCGAGGACATGGCCGCCCTGCGCGCCGAAGACCCCGACAGGCTTTACGCAACGGGCCCGGGACTCGATGGCCGAGCAGGTCTCGGCCATGGTCGGCTTCCTCGACGCCGGGGCCGAGGTGTTCGACTACGGCAACTCGATCCGCGGCGAAGCCCAGCTGGCCGGGTACGACCGGGCCTTCGAGTTCCCCGGCTTCGTCCCCGCCTACATCCGGCCGCTGTTCTGCGAGGGCAAGGGCCCGTTCCGCTGGGCCGCCCTGTCCGGCGACCCGAACGACATCGCCGCCACCGACCGGGCCATCCTCGACCTGTTCCCGCAGAACGAGGCGCTGGCCAGGTGGATCCGGCTGGCCGAGGAGAAGGTGCACTTCCAGGGCCTCCCGGCGCGGATCTGCTGGCTCGGCTACGGCGAGCGCCACCTGGCCGGCCTGCGCTTCAACGAGATGGTCAAAAATGGCACTGTGAGCGCCCCCATCGTGCTCGGCCGCGACCACCTGGACTGCGGCTCGGTCGCCTCGCCCTACCGGGAGACCGAGGCCATGGCCGACGGCTCCGACGCGATCGCCGACTGGCCCCTGCTGAACGCCCTGGTCAACACCGCTTCTGGTGCCTCGTGGGTGTCCATCCACCACGGCGGCGGGGTCGGCATCGGCCGTTCCATCCACGCCGGGCAGGTCTGCGTGGCCGACGGCACCGA
This sequence comes from uncultured Actinomycetes bacterium, assembly GCA_963742795.1. Taxonomy (GTDB): domain Bacteria; phylum Actinomycetota; class Actinomycetes; order Streptosporangiales; family Streptosporangiaceae; genus Palsa-504. Next base: position 314,930 of record CAVUNL010000028.1, on the reverse strand, counting down.
CCAGGCCGGGCAGAAGCTGGAGCGCGTCCTGACCAACGACCCCGCGATGGGCGTGATCCGGCACGCCGACGCCGGCTACGAACTGGCCTCGACGGTCGCCGTCCAGCGCGGCGTCCGCGTCCCCATGGCCGACCAGGCATGACGTTCGCGGAACTCTGGGCCGGGCTCGAACCGATCGGCCGCGACCCGCAGACCGGCGGCTACCGCCGCTACTCCTGGACCCCGGCCGACACCGCCTGCCGGGCCTGGTTCACCGGCCAGGCCGAGCGGCGCGGCCTAGCCGTGGAGACCGATAACAACGGCAACCTGTGGGCCTGGTGGGGTCCGAAAACCGCTGACGCGGTCGTGACCGGCAGCCACCTGGATTCAGTCCCCGACGGCGGCGCCTTCGACGGCCCGCTGGGCGTCGTATCGGCCCTGGCCGCCGTGGACCTGCTAAAAGATAAAAGCTTTTCTCCCGAACGGTCCGTGGTGCTTGCCGCCTTCACCGAGGAAGAAGGCGCGCGGTTCGGCGTCCCGTGCCTGGGCAGCCGCCTGCTGACTGGTGTCGTCGACCCGGACGCCGCGCGAGCCCTCACCGACGACGCCGGCACCACGCTGGCCGACGCCATGATCGCTGCGGGCCAGGACCCCGGCTACCTCGGCCCCCGCGACGACCTGCTGGCCGGCCTCGGCGCCTTCGTCGAACTGCACGTCGAGCAGGGCCGCGCGCTCGCCCCCCAGGGCGCCGCCCTGGGCCTGGCCGAAGGCATCTGGCCGCACGGCCGCTGGCGGTTCGAATTCACCGGCCGCGCCGATCACGCCGGGACGGCCCGGCTCGCCGACCGCCACGACCCGATGCTGCCCTACGCGGCCACCGCGCTGGCCGCCCGCCAGGCCGCCGAACAAAACGGGGCCGTAGCCACGTTCGGCAAGGTCCTCGTCGAACCGAACGGCACCAACGCGGTGCCCTCCGCGGTCCGGGCCTGGCTGGACGCCCGCGCCGCGTACGAAGTAGCGGTCGAGGACACGGTCACCACGATCCGTTCGGCCGCCGATGGTTTTTGCGAGCAGCACGGGGTCGCGCTCAACGTGCGCCAGGAGTCGTTCACCCCGGCCGTTTATTTTGATCACACGCTGCGGGGCCGGCTCGCCGCCGTCCTCGCCGTGGCCGGCTTTCGCCTCTCGGTGCTGCCCACCGCCGCCGGCCACGACGCCGGCGTGCTGGCCGCCCGCGTCCCCACCGCCATGCTGTTCGTCCGCAACCCGACCGGCGTCTCGCACTCGCCCGCCGAGCACGCCGACCTGGCCGACTGCGAAGCCGGGGTCCGCGCCCTGGCCGCCGTCCTGGAAGACCTCGCAGGCCCGACGTGACCCAGCCTCTTCCTAGCACGGGGGGACTGCCCGTCCCCCCGTCCCCCTGGCCGGCGCCGATGGCTCGCCGACCTGGCCTGGCTCCCCGGGCCAGGCGTCCGTCGCGACGTCCTCATCGAAGCCGACGGCGACCGCTTCACCTCCGTCACCCCCGTCGCCGAAGCCCCTCCCAGCACCACGCGCCTCCACGGCCTCACGCTTCCCGGCTTCGCCAACGCCCACTCGCACGCCTTCCACCGCGCGCTGCGCTCCACCACCCAGGCCGACCGCGGCACGTTCTGGACCTGGCGCGAGCGCATGTACGACGTCGCGGCCCGCCTCGACCCGGACAGCTATCACCGGCTGGCCCGGGCCACCTTCGCCGAGATGGCGCTGGCCGGCATCAGCTGCGTGGGGGAGTTCCACTACCTGCACCACCGGCCGGGCGGGCGCCCGTACGCCGACCCCAACGCCATGGGCCGGGCCCTGATCCAGGCCGCGGCCGACGCGGGCCTGCGCATCACGCTGCTCGACACCTGCTACCTGACGGGCGGCCTGGTCGAAGAGGGACTGCTGCCGCTGGCCGGACCTCAGCTGCGGTTCGGCGACGGCGACGCGGTGCGCTGGGCGGCGCGCGTCACCGAACTCGGCTGCGACGCCCACGGCATGCTCGCGCCGCACGCCCAGGTCGGTGCGGCGATCCATTCCGTCCGCGCGGTGCCGAGGGGGCAGATGCACCCGGTCGTGGCCTGGGCCCACCAGTTCGGCGCCCCGCTGCACGTCCACATGTCCGAGCAGCGCGCCGAGAACGAGGCATGCCAGGCGGTGTACGGGATGTCGCCCGCCCGGCTGCTGTACGAGCAGGACGTGCTCGGCCCGCGGGCCACGGTGGTGCACGCCACCCACGTCGACGACGGTGACCTGGAACTGCTCGGCGGGTGCCAGACCTTCGCCTGCCTGTGCCCGACCACCGAACGCGACCTCGGCGACGGCCTGGCCCCGGCCCAGGCCCTGGCCGCGGCGGGCTGCCCGCTCACCCTGGGCAGCGACAGCCACGCGGTGATAGACATCCTCTCCGAAGCTCGCGGCGTCGAGTACGCCGAACGCCTGGCCCGCCAAGCCCGCGGCCACTTCACCGCCGAGGCCCTGCTGCACGCCGCGACCACGGACGGGCACACCAGCCTGGGCTGGCCCGACGCGGGGGAGATCGCCCCCGGCGCCTGGGCCGACCTGGTCTCGGTATCCCTGGACAGCGTGCGGACCGCGGGCGCCGCCGACGGCGCGGCCCTGGAGGCGGCCGTGTTCGCCGCCACTTCCGCGGACGTCACCGACGTCGTGATCAGCGGCCGCGACGTCGTCCGCGACGGCGTCCACCTGCTCGTGCCCGACGTCCCCGGCGAGCTCTCCCGCTCGATCCGCGCCGTCCTGGGTTGAGAATGGCCTCTATGACAGAGATCCCCACGGTGGACCTAGGCGGCGGCGTCACCATGCCGATGGTGGGCTTCGGCACCTGGCAGCTCGGCGGCCGGCGTGCCTACGAGGCCGTCCGGTACGCCCTGGAGGTCGGCTACCGGCACCTCGACACCGCCACCATGTACCGCAACGAGAACGAGGTCGGCCAGGCCCTCCGCGACAGCGGCCTGGACCGCGGCGAGGTGTTCGTCACCACCAAGCTGCCGCCCGGCAACGCCGGCCGGGCCCGGGCCACCCTGGCCGAGAGCCTGCGCGCCCTCGGTACCAGCCACGTGGACCTGTGGCTGATCCACTGGCCGCCCCGACGGCAGGCCTCGGTGCCCTTGTGGCGGGAGTTCCTCGCGGTGCGCGATGAGGGCCAATGCCGCAGCGTCGGGGTCAGCAACTACGGCATCGCCCAGATCGACGAGCTCATCGCCGCGACCGGGCAGCATCCCGCCGTCAACCAGATCCCGTGGAGCCCCTCCCGGTACGACCCGGCCCTGCTCGCCGCCCACGCCGACCGCGGCATAGCGGTCGAGGGCTACAGCCCTCTCAAAGGCACCCCCCTGCGTGATCCCGTCCTAACCGAGATCGCCGCCCGCCACCAGGTCACCCCCGCCCAGGTCGTCCTGCGCTGGCATCTCGAACACAGCATCACCGTCATCCCCAAGTCCGCCCACCCCGACCGCATCAAGTCCAACCTCGACCTCTTCACCTTCTCCCTAACCCCCGAAGAAGTAACCCGCATCGACCGCCTCTAGCCCTCTAGCCCTCTAGCCCTCTAGCCCTCCATCCCCCCGCCCCGCCCCCACCGCGCCCGCCCCCACCGCGCCCGCCCCAACCGCGCCCGCCCCAACCGCGCCCGCCCCAACCGCGCCCGTCCCCGCCCCCCGCAAATGAGATGAAACCCGGGTTTCACTTCGCTAGAGGGTGGTGAAACCCGGGTTTCACTCCGTTCGACCGCCGCTACCGCCACCAGCCGCGGGGCCGATGGGGCCGATGGGGCCGCTGAGCAAACAGGCCGCGGTATTGTCCCGCAACGCGTTGCGGATGGCAACTAGTTGTCCACAGGAACGCACGCCCCGGTTGAGTTATCCACAGGCACGCGACGAGGCGCGGCGGGGGAGCGTATAGCCGCGACGGTGGAGGGACCGGCAGCGTCGGGCTGCCAGGCATCCCAAGGAGGATCGTGATGAGCCAGGGCGGATATGTGACGCTGGTGGGCTTCGTGGCCCAGGACCCAATTCAGCGCCCGACCAGGAACGGCGTTCTCGTCACCGACTTGCGCGTGGGCGCCACGCCCCGCGTGCAGGACCGGGTGACCAACGAGTGGCGCGACGGGGATACGTCGTACTACAACGTCAGCTGCTGGCGCAGGCTCGGTGAGAACGTCCGGGCCAGCCTGCGCAAGGGCGATCCGGTGATGATCAAGGGGAAGTTCCGGTCCCGCACGTTCACCGACAAGAACGGTGTGACCCGGAACGTGATCGACATCATGGCCGACACCGTCGGGCACGACATGAACCGCGGCGTGGCCAACTATCTGCGCCAGCCCCGGCCCACGGCCGCCGACGGAGACCCGGCAGCCGAAGCGCAGCAGCACATGGCCAACGATCGGGAGCTGTCCGAAGACCAGGACATGATCGATGACGAGGCGATCGAGCAGTTCGGACGCGAGCTCGACGGCCTCGGCGGAGCCGAGGTCGCGACGCAGGCTCTCGAGGAGGACGACGCGGCCGACGCCACCGCGTCTGCACCGCCAGTGCCCTTCTGAGGGCTCAAACCCAGATAACGCCTCGCACCGGATCTACTCTCCTCAAGTCGGGTACCGCACGGAGCGGGTACGCACGGAATCGTAGCGTAGCCGCTCCAGCGGCACCAACCGTACCGTTCGCCACGGTAAGGGCGTGTCTTACCTCGAGTTTCTGACGTTCCGAAGCGCAGGCCATCCGCCGTCCTCCGGGCGCGCCAGCCAATGTGGACCAGACACGGACCAACCTGCTCACGAGCCGGTATCTTCCCTGCATAAGCTAGGGGTTCCTGGCGGCCTCCGGAGCCGTGAGCCTGGATATGTAGCGGGCTACTGACCTGAAGCCTGACCACCACCGTTGGCCACGACGGCATACGACTCCAGCCGATTGAGCAAGTGACAAGGGAAGCCAGATTCCCAGGTGAGCGACGGTAGCCGACAGCGTGCCGGTAGCTTACAAGCGGAGGATGAGTGTCAACCCTGGGGTCAGTATTGCATTGCTAGGGCGTCGTGGGGCCGTGGCCGGTGCCGAACCACCACAGCACGATTACCAGGGCCAGCCACAGGGCGAGCTTCACGACGGATTTCTTCCGGCCCTTCCGAACCTGATACCAGATGGCAACGCCGAATGCGGCGAGGATCAAGACGATGAGCACAGTTTCATGGTCGCCGAAGACCAATACTGTTGCAACAGGTGCTCGATCACCCCGTCACGGTCCTGAGCTACCTGAGCCAGCGTCTTGCCGCCAACCACCCGGTGGTGGGGTGCGTGGCGTCCTTGAAACGACTTCTCGACCTCCTTGCCGTTGACCGGTAGCGCAGCGTCCAGGTGTGCTGGCAAGGCTCTGGGGTATCGCACGTATGCTGGCAGGTGGAAGACGCGCAGCCCTTGTTCGAGTCGGGACGGTGGTTGGACCTGTCGCACTTCTTGAAGATAGTGCCGCTGCCGTTGACCGCTAGAGCCATGACTCGCAGCCGTCCCTGACTTTACTACGACTGGGGCGAGGGTTGCGGGCCCCTGACCTGCAACAAAAGCTAGGATACGATACATGCCGGAGTTCATCTACCAGATGCGAGCCGTGCGCAAGGCGCACGGTGACAAGGTCATCCTCGACAACGTCACGCTGGCGTTCCTGCCCGGCGCGAAGATCGGCGTCGTAGGCCCGAACGGCACCGGCAAGTCGACCCTGCTCAGGATGATGGCCGGCCTGGAGCAGCCGTCCAACGGCGAGGCGCGCCTGATGCCCGGCTTCACCGTGGGCCTGCTCGCCCAGGAGCCCCAGCTGGACGAGACCAAGACGGTGCTCGGCAACGTCGAGGACGGCGTGGCCGACACCAAGCGGCTGCTCGAGCAGTACAACGAGATCGCCGAGAAGATGGCGACCGACTACTCCGACGCGCTGCTCGAGGAGATGGGCCGGCTCCAGGAGCAGCTCGACCACAAGGACGCCTGGGACCTGGACAGCCGGGTCGAGCAGGCCATGGACGCGCTGCGCTGCCCGCCCCCGGACGCCGACGTAGCAAGCCTGTCCGGCGGCGAGAAGCGCCGGGTCGCGCTGTGCCGGCTCCTGCTGTCCCAGCCGGACCTGCTGCTCCTCGACGAGCCCACCAACCACCTGGACGCGGAGAGCGTGCAGTGGCTGGAACAGCACCTGGAGAAGTACCCCGGCACCGTCGTCGCGGTCACCCACGACCGGTACTTCCTGGACGACGTGGCCCAGTGGATCCTCGAGCTCGACCGCGGCCACGCCTACCCGTACGAGGGCAACTACTCCACCTACCTGGAGACCAAGGCCGCACGGCTCAAGGTCGAAGGCGCCAAGGACGCCAAGAAGCGCAAGCGCCTGGAGGACGAGCTCGAGTGGGTCCGGTCCAGCCCGAGGGCGCGCCAGGCCAAGAGCAAGGCCCGGCTGGAGCGCTACGAGGAGATGGCCGCCGAGGCCGACAAGAACCGCAAGCTGGACTTCGAGGAGATCCAGATCCCGCCGGGCCCGCGCCTGGGCAGCGTGGTGGTCGAGGTCAGCAAGCTGGTCAAGGGCTTCGGCGACCGGTGCCTGTTCGAAAACCTCTCCTTCAGCCTGCCCCGTAACGGCATCGTCGGCGTCCTCGGCCCGAACGGCGTCGGCAAGACCACCCTGTTCAAGATGATCGTGGGCGAGGAGCAGCCAGACGAGGGCACGATCCGCGTCGGCGAGACGGTGACCATCTCCTACGTGGACCAGGCCCGCGGCCGGATCGACCCGAACAAGAACGTCTGGGAGGTGATCTCGGACGGCGAGGCGCACATCCGCGTCGGCAACATCGAGATCCCGAGCCGCGCGTACGTGGCCGCGTTCGGGTTCAAGGGCGCGGACCAGCAGAAGCCGGCCGGCATCATGTCCGGCGGCGAGCGGAACCGGATGAACCTGGCCCTGACCCTCAAGCAGGGCGGCAACCTGCTCCTGCTCGACGAGCCCACCAACGACCTCGACGTCGAGACCCTGGCGAGCCTGGAGAACGCGCTGCTGGAGTTCCCCGGCTGCGCGGTCATCACCAGCCACGACCGCTGGTTCCTGGACCGGGTGGCTACGCACATCCTGGCCTGGGAGGGCGGCGCAAACTGGTTCTGGTTCGAGGGCAACTTCGAGGCCTACGAGAAGAACAAGATCGACCGGCTCGGCGCCGAGGCCGCCCGCCCCCACCGCGTCACCTACCGCAAGCTCACCCGCGGCTAGCCACGCCGATTAGCGGCATGGCCATCGTTCCGGACACCAAGGACTGGACCTGGGTGCTGCGGCACCCGTGCCCCGAGTGCGGCTTCGACACCCAGGGCTTCGCCGTGCAGGCTGTCCCGGAAATAATCATGACAAACGCCGGGGCCTGGCAGGCGACGCTGACCGGCCCCTAGACCGGCCGCTGAAGCGTATTTTCTTCACGCCGTGCGCCTCCTTCTCAACGGATGCAATCTGCCGTCACAATGAATCGCCGAGCACAGCTCAGCCGTACATGGCTATGGGAGCGGACCCGTGAAGAACATCAGGCTCATCGTGTCGTCGCTGGCGGCTGTCACCGCCCTTACCGCGACGGGCGGGGCCGCGCAAGCCGCGTCCGCGCGGACCCTGACGACGCACAGCGTGAACTGGGGCAACGTCACGATCCCCGGCCACTTGTGCAAGGTCAGCGGCCAGATCCACCTGCACAACGGCAGCGCCTTCGTGCGCCACAGCGGATTCGGCATGGCACTTGACGTGCAGACAACCGCCGTCACGCACGGTAGTCTCGGTCACGGCCTGAAGGTCGTCGCCCTCCAGGTCTTTTGCTCCAACACGGGCGGCACCGCGGACGGGCAGCTATCCGAAGGCATCTTCGTGTTCGACAGCCCTGGCGACGATCCGCATCTGCTCGGGACGCTCACACCTCAGCTCAAGGGCAACCCGATGCTGCACATCCCGTTCATCGCCGTCAATCACATCGAAACCACCGGTCACGTCGCGGTCACCGAGTTCTTCTACACGCCCGCCAACGCGACCTGCTGCCCCTCTGGGCGCGCCGCCACCCTCTGGAAGTGGACCGGCCGCACCTTCATCCCGGGCCGCACCCATATCACGAGCGGGTGATCCCAGACCGTCATCCCCGAGGATGATTCCCTCCGCCGCCGGTCGCAGCTAAAGATCGCCGTCCGCGCCGATGCGCGCCCCGGCGCCTTCCGGGTTACCTCCACATCTCCGAGGCCACGGCCAAGACCCACGTCGGCCACATCATGGCCAAGCAGCTTGCCCTACGCGACCGGATCCAGGCCGTCGTCTACGCCTACGAGACCGGGCCTCCTCGCCCCGCAAAGCCGCCGGTAAACCACCGCCGGTAACCGCCGCCGGTAACCACCGTCGGTAACCACCGCCGGTAACGCCAGGGGTAAGACCGTGGACCGGTCGGCGTCTCCGCCGATGCGCTCCTGGGGCGCCTTCGGGGAGTGCTGAACCCTATGACCTATCTTGCCTGGGAGTGAACCAGCGCACGGTGAACCTACGTATCCATTTAAGGACGAGGGGTCGCGGGGACCGGCTGCGGACCCGAGGAATCGCAGGGCCGTTTCCGGCCGGAGGGGGCGGGGTGAGCGACGGGAACGCTGCGCCGTTGCGGGTTCAGCTTCTTGGCCCGGTCCGGGCCTGGCGAGGTGACGAGGAACTCGCGCTTGGCGGACCGCGGCGGCGTGCCGTGCTCGCGATGCTGGCCATGAACGCCCAACGGGTGGTGTCGCGCAGCGAACTCATCGACGGGTTGTGGGACCACGATCCCCCGGCCAGTGCCGTGAACAGCGTCCACGTCTACGTCGCGGGGCTGCGTCATGTGCTGGAACCGCGGCGCGCGCACCGGGCGCCCGGTCAGGTCCTGGCGGCTAGCGGGCCCGGGTACCGGCTGCGGCTGGAGCCCGGGCAGCTGGACGCGGAGCTGCTGGACCACCACCTGACGCAAGCGCGCAAGCTCCCGGCGGACGCGGACGCGGACGCGGACGCGGGCGCGGACGCGGACACCGAGGCCGCCGCTCGGTCGCTGGACGCGGCTCTGGGACTATGGCAGGGTGCCTCACTGGCAGGGATTCCCGGACCGTGGGCCGAAATCGAACGGGTACGACTGGACGAGTTGCGGCAGACCGCGATCGCGGACCGCGTCGATGTCATGCTCGCGCTGGGCGGCCATCACCAGGCCGTGGCGGAGCTTGCCGCGCTGATCCGCGAGTATCCGCTGCGAGAGCGTTTCCGCGGCCAGCTGATGCTGGCGCTGTGCCGGTGCGGTAGGCAGGCCGACGCGCTGTCCGCGTTCGCGGACGCCCGCCGGGTACTGGCCGAGCAGCTCGGCATCGACCCCGGTCCAGAGCTCCGGCGCCTGCACCAGCAGATCCTCACCTCCGACGCCGCGCTCGACCCGCCGTCGGAGCGCGGCAGCGTAGCCGGGCGCGGAACGCCCGTCCGTTCTCGCCCGCCCGCGGCGGTTCCACGCGAACTGCCGGGGGACGCGAACACGTTCATCGGCAGGACGGCGGAGCTGGCCGAGCTCGACGGGCTGCTTACCGCCGGCGATGAACGGGGCCGGGGGAGCGCGGCGGTGGTCATATCCGTAGTGGCCGGAAGCGCCGGGGTCGGCAAGACAGCGCTGGCCGTGCACTGGGGCCACCGGGTCCGTGACGCGTTCCCCGGCGGGCAGCTCTACGTCAACCTGCGTGGCTATGACCCCGGCGAGCCGGTAACCCCGGTCGACGTGCTGGCCAGGTTCCTGCGTTCGCTCGGCGTTGCCGACCAGGATATCCCGGCTGATGCAGACGAACGCGCTGCCAGTTACCGCAGCTTGCTGGACGGACGGCGAATGCTGGTGGTGCTCGATAACGCCGCCACCGTCGAGCAGATCCGCCCGCTGCTGCCCGGCACGCGGTCGTGCGTCGTGGTGGTGACCAGCCGCGACTCCCTGGCCGGGCTGGTGGCCCGGCACGGCGCCCAGCGCCTCGACGTGGACCTGCTTCCGCTAACCGACGCCACGGCCCTGCTGCGGGAACTGATCGGCCCGCAGGTGGATACCGACCCCACCGCGACCGCGACGCTCGCCGGGCAGTGCGCGCGGCTGCCGCTCGCACTGCGGGTGGCCGCGGAACTTGCCGCCGCCCGCCCGGCGATGGGATTGCCCCAACTGGTCGCTGAGCTGACCGACGAGCAGCGGCGGCTGGACCTGCTCGATGCCGGGGGCGACGCCCGCACGGGTGTGCGTGCCGTGTTCTCCTGGTCATACCGGCACCTGCCCGAGGACGCCGCGCGGGCATTCCGGCTGATTGGCCTGCATCCCGGCCCCGACGTCGATGCGCTCGCCACGGCGGCCCTGACCGGCGCCACCGCCGAGCGGGCCGGTGACCTCCTCCGGCTGCTCGCCCGCGGCCACCTGATCCACGCTGCCGGATCCGGCCGCTACGCGATGCATGACCTGCTCCGCGCCTACGCGGAATACCTTGCGTCCGAGGCCGAAGGCCACGCCGCGCTGACCCGCCTGTTCGACTACTACCTCGCCGCCGCGGCTGCGGCGATGAACACGGTGGCCCCCGCGGAGCGGAACCACCGGCCCGGCATCCCGCTGCCCGCGACGCCGCTCCCCGATATGGCCGATCAGGCCGCCGCCCGCGCCTGGCTGGACGGCGAACGCGCCGTCCTGGTCGGGGCCGCCGGGTACACCGCGAGCCGCGGCTGGCCTGGGCATGCCACGCGGCTTTCGGCAATTCTTTGGCGCTACCTCGGGGCCGGCTACTACACCGAAGCCGTCGCGGTACACACCCACGCCTGCCGTGCCGCCCGTCAGGCCGGCGACCGAGCCGCCGAGGCTTACGCGCTTAAGAACCTCGGCCTGATCGACGTACGGCTGGGCCGCTATCAGCGGGCCGCCGGATACCTGAAGCGCGCCCTGGCCCTGTTCCGCGAGACCGGCGACCGGTTGGGGGAAGGCTTGGCGCTGATCAACCTCGCCACCGGAGACTGCAGGCAGGGCCGCTACCCGCAGGCGGCCGCCCGGGGGCGGCGTGCCCTGGCCCTGTTCCGCGAGACCGGCGACCGGCTCGGCGAGGCCCACGCGCTGAACAGCATCGGCCTGGTCCACTGGCGCCAGGGCCGCTACGAGCGGGCCGCCGACCTTTTCCGGCGGGCCAGGACCTTGTACCGGGATATCGGTGACCTATCGAATGAAGCCCACGCTCTGAGCAATCTGGGCATGATCAGCGGGCGGCTCGGCCGGTACCCGCACGCCGATGACTGCCTGCAGGGCGCCCTGGCCCTGTTCCGCGAGATCGGCTACCGCACCGGCGAGGCCACTACCCTGACCGACCTTGGCTCGGTGGCTTGCCAGCAGGGCATTTATCACGCGGCCCGGGACTACCAGCTGCAGGCCTTGGCCCTATTCCGCGAGATCGGCGAGCGGGCCGGCGAGGCCGAGGCGCTCAACGGCCTCGGTGAGGTTCTGCTCGCGACCGCCGAGCCCGGCGAGGCGATCGCGAAACACACCGCCGCGCTGGCTCTGGCCAGCCGGATCGGCGATAAGCATGAAGAGGCCCGGGCCCGCGACGGCCTGGATGCCGCCCTGCTCGCGGGGGTGCCGCCGGTGGAAAGGCCGGCCGCCCGCAGCGGGGTCCCACGGGGCCATCTGGGCGAGCGAGCTCAGCACGTTGGAGCCAGGCCCGGGTAGCTCATTTCCCCTCCTATGGAGACGACGATTATCTTCCAGCGTAGCCCACTGCCTCTTATTTCTTAATGCGACGGCATTTCCCCACGGCAGGCATTCGCAATCTTTATGCACAACGGGCCGTGGTACCACGGCCTGGGCCCCGGTCACTGGGCGTGACCGGGGCCGGGCGTGCCTGACCGTCAGCTGTGACTGAGCACCAGCCCCTGGTTGCCGCTGCCGACACCGACCGCCCACTCCATGGCGGCGCCGGGGAAGGTGGCCGCCGCAGCCAGCGAGCCACCGATGGTGCCGCCGGTGTCGTCCGACCAGGTGGTGCCGTTCCAGCGCAGGATCAACGCCTGGAGCGGCCCGCCGTTGCTGCTGGGCAGTTCGTTGCCGACGGCGTAGACGTCGGTGGCGGACCGGGCCGACACGCCGGTCAGGAAGGGATCCCCGCCGGGCGTGGGACTGGGCACCACGCTCCATGAGGTGCCGTTCCAGTGCTCGATGAGCGTGCTGCCGCCGATCGCCGACGTCGCGCCGATCTGCTCGCCGACCGCCCAGGCGTTGGCCGTCGAGATGGCGGTCACCGCGCCGATCGTCGGGGTGTTCTGTTCAGGCTGCGCCATCGGCACGACCCTCCAGGCGGCGCCGTCGAAGTGGAGCGCCTCGGCGATGGTCTTCCCGGTCGCTGAGTCGAACGCGGTGCCGACCACCCAGATGTCGCTGGCCGACGTCGCAGAGATGGATTGGCCCGCTGCGGGCTCGAAGGCAGCGTCGGGGAGCGTCACCGGGCTCCACGCGGTCCCGTTCCAGTGCTCCAGCGTCGATCCGCTGCCAAGGCCGACCGCGTACGCGTTAACCGGGCTCAGGTCGAGGACGGCGTTCAGCTCCGCCGTGGAGCTGCTGGTGGCGTCGGCGGTGTCCACCGTCCAAGCCATGCCGTTCCAGTGCTCAAGCAGCGTGCTGTGCTGACGCCGCCCGAGAACCTCGAACCCGACCGCCCACGCGTCGGTCGCGCTGCTCGCGCTGACGGCCATGAGGGCGCTGGCCGCGGGCAGCACCGGCGAGCTCACCAGCGACCAGGCCGTGCCGCTCCAGTGGTAGATGGCCGGAGGCGGCGGCGCCTGCCCGGCGGCGGCGAACTGCTGGCCGACCGCCCACGCGTCGGTGTTGGTCCGCGCGAACACCCCGTGCAGATCGGTGTTGTTACCGGTCGCCGGGACGCTCACCGTCGTCCAGCCGCCGCTGGCGAAGGCGGCGCTGCCACCGAAAACGGTGAACGCGCCGGCCAGCGCGACGGCTGCCGCCCATTTCTTCCGTAGGAACATTCTCTCTCCCTTGGTTCCGCTATGGCCCCCGTGCGGGACTCGGAGAACAGCTAACCAAACCGGTCAATTAACCGGAACAAGTGACGCGAAGACCAATCAACCGATCAATTAGCCCGGTTGCGCCTCCCGCGATCAGCGGAAATTAAGACCCTTCTAAGAGCACCGCGCCGATGCTAGGTAGGTCTTCCGGATGAGGCCGACGTAAGGGGATTCATATGTGCGACACCGGGGCCGGGCGACCTGCGCGCCAGCCGCGGGCGGGGCGGCCCGAACGTCCCCTGGATCCAGCTGACGGCCCGCTCTCGCGCTTCGCGCACGAGCTACGCCAGCTACGCGCGGCGGCGGGGTATCCGAGCTACCGTGACCTGGCCAGCAAAGCGCTGTTTTCCGCCTCCGTGCTGTCCGCCGCGGCCAGCGGATTCTCGTTCCCGTCGCTGCAGGTCACCCTGGCCTATGTCGGCGCCTGCGGCGGTGACCCAGGCGAATGGCAGCCGCGCTGGGAAACCGTCGCCGCAGATCTGGGCCGTCAGGCGCCGACGCCGGGCAGGAGGCGGGTTCCGCTGCCGCCATCACCGCAGCAGTGGCGGCACGGGCCGAACCGGCGTTCACGTCCGCCGAGCTGCCTCCGGCGTCCGCCTGCTACCCGGGACGGGATCGCGAGGTCGCGTGGCTGCTGGCCCTGACCGAGCCTAGGCGCGGTTAGGCCGGGGTGAGACCGAGGTCGCCGCCGTGTGCCGGCTCGACGTTGACCAGGCTGTGCGCGGCCATCACCAGGTAGTCCCAGAACTGCGCGTCCAGCGCCTCGTCCAGGTCGAGCTCGTCCAGCGCCTCCCGCATGTGACGCAGCCACGCGTCCCGCTCGGCCTCGCCGATCGCGAACCGGGCGTGCCGCATCCGCAGCCGGGGATGCCCGCGCAGCTCGTCGTAGGTGCGCGGCCCGCCCCAGTACTGGATCAGGAACAGCCGCAGGTGCTCCTCGGCCGGGCCGAGATCCTTCGCCGGGTACACCGGCCGCAGCACGGGATCCTCGGCGACGCCCTGGTAGAACCGGTGGACCAGGCGGGTGAAGGTCTCCTCCCCGCCCACGGCCTCGTAGAAGCTGGTCGGCTGGCTCATGCCTGCCAGCTTACGGAACCGGCTCACCCGGATCGTCCCCGCCAGGCCCCTCCCAGGCCGGCTCCGCCGCCGGAAGCGAGACAGGAAGCGCCGCGGCCGACGACGCAGCCGACGACGAGCCACGACCAGCCGACGGAGCTGACCCCCCGTTCGGGGACGGGGCCGTGATCACGATCGTGTCCGGCCCGGCCGGGGCCACCCCGGCCGCGTCCAGCGCCGCCTTGACCCGGGCCCGCAGCTCCCGGGCCACCTCCCACTGGCGCATGGGCGCGGTCTTGGCCACGATGCGCATGGTTACCTCCTTGCTGGACAGCTCCTGCGCCCCCCACACCTCGGGCTTTTCCAGCATCAGCTTGCGCCAGCCGCGTTCGGCGAACATCGAACCCGCGGCCTGCTCCATCAGCGCCCGGATGCGCGCCAGGTCCTCCCCGTACGGGACCGGGTAGTCGATCACGGCCCGGGACCAGCCCTGCGACTCGTTGCCCACGCTCTCGATGGTGCCGTTCCTGATGTGCCAGACCACTCCGTTGACGTCGCGCAGCCGCGTGGTGAGCAGCGTCATCGCCTCCACGGTCCCGGTCGCGTCCTTGACGTTGATCGTGTCCCCGACGCCGTAGTGGTCCTCGACCAGCATCAAGATGCCCGCCAGGTAGTCGCGTATCAGGTTCTGCGCGCCGAACCCCAGGGCCACGCCCAGCACCGTCGTTGAGAGCAGCAGCGGCGTCAGGTTGAAGCCGAGGTCACCGAGGATGGTCAGCGCCGCGATCCCGAACACCACGATCGACACCCCGCTGCGCAGGATCGAGCCGAGTGCCCGCGCGCGCTGCTCGTGCCGCTCCGTGCCGGCCGCCGCCACCGCCGCGGCCGACAGGGCCGCCGTATCCTCCGCGGCCGACGCGGCCGACGCCGCCGATGCGGCCGACGCCGCCGACCGGACCTGCGCCCGGCGCCTGCGGATGGCCGGACGGATGGCGGCGGACGCGACCGGCAGCGTGGTCGTCGCCGCGCGCTCGGTGATCTTGTTGATCACCCGGTTCGCCACGGCCCGGACGACCAGCGCGACCACGACCACGAACAGGATCCGCAGCCCCTGGCTGACCGGGCCCGCCAGGTACACCCGGACCAGCTGTGCCGCGCTGGTGCTGTGGGTGACGTCCCAGGCCAGGCGGCAGGCGATGCCCGGGTTATCGCCGCAGCTTCCGGTCAGCGTGCCTGGAACCAGGCCGCCTGAAACAAGGCCGGTGGCAAAGAACACAGAACTCCCTCGGTAGACGCGCCACTCCACGCGAGGCTAATACGCGTGGAAGACCCACGAGAGCGATTACGCCACCACCAGCCCCGTATACCGGGCGGCGAACGCGAGCGTGTCCCCGGCCAGCTCGGCCGTCCGGCTCACCGCCCGCGCCCCGTGCCCCACCTGCCCCTCCGCGCGCAAAAGCACCGGACGCCCCGACACGGAGGCGTATTGCAAAGAAGCGCACATCTTGTACGCATGCACCGGGTCGACCCGCGTGTCGTTGGTGAACACGGTGAACAGCACGGCCGGGTAGGCCGTCCCGGGCACCACGTGGTGATACGGCGAATAAGAAAGCAACCACGAAAACTGCACCGGATCCGAGGCGCTCCCGTACTCGACGTTCCACGTCTGCCCCAGCCCGAACCTCTCGTACCGCACCATGTCCAGCAACGGCGCCGAGCACACCACGGCGGCGTACAGAGAAGGCTGCTGCACCAACGCGGCGCCGACCAGCAGCCCGCCGTTCGATCCGCCCGAGATGGCGAGCTGCCCGGCCGTCGTCCACCCGTCCCGGATCAGCGCCTCGGCGGCACACCGGAAGTCGTCGAAGACGTTCTGCTTGTGCTCGAGCATCCCGGCGCGGTGCCACTCCTCGCCCTCCTCGCTGCCGCCGCGCAGGTTGGCCACCGCGTACACGCCGCCGGCCTCCACCCAGGCCAGCGCGGACGGCGCGTACGCCGGGGTCAGGCTGATGTCGAACCCGCCGTACCCGGTCAGCAGCGCCGGCCGAGGCTCGCCAGCCGGTACGGAAGCACCGCTGATGACCAGCATCCGCACCGAAGTCCCGTCCACCGACTGGTACGTCACCTGCCGCGCCGTCACGGCCGGGACCGCCACCGACCCCGGCGCCACCGCCCATGTCTGCACCGAAAAGGATCGCGCGTCGAACCGCAGCACCAGCGGCGGCGTGGTGTAGTCCGTATACCCGAACCACGCTTCGTGCCCGCCCTCCGGCCGCTCGCTCAGCCCGCCCGCGGTGCCCAAACCCGGCAGTTCGACCGAACCCAGCAACACGCCAGAACCCAGGTCGTGCACGGTGATCTCGCTCAGCGCGTGTCGGCTCCACGACGCCAGCAGCACGGGCCGCGCCAGCTCGGGCCCGTCCAGGATCGCGTATCCGTCCAGCACCGCCTCGGCATCCTCCGCAAGCAGGTCCCGCCAGCTGGCCCGGTCCGTCACCGAAGCCGGATCCGCCACCGCGATCCGTCCCCGCGGCGCGTCCAGGTCAGTGAACACATAAAAACGCCCGTCCCGCCCGGCCCGCACCGAGGTCTGCGCGTCCACCCCTTCCTGGACCACCTGCAGGTCCGGTGACGAGGGGTCGGACGCGGACAGGTCGGCCAGGAACAGGTCGTTGCGCGGCGCCGTGCCCCGGGACGCGGACAGGAACAGCCAGCGGCCGTCCCGGCTGACCGAGGCATAGTAGTAGTCGGTCTTGTCCCGGCCGGTACCGAAGATGAGCACGTCCTGTTCGTCCGCGAGCGTACCGACCTGGTGCAGGTAGACCCGCCGGTGATACTGGCTCTCCCCGGCCGGCACGTCTGAGGGCGGCAGCCGGCGCGTGTAGTAGAAGGCCTTGCCGCCCGGAAGCCAGGCCACGTTGGAGTACCGGCACCGGTCGATCGGCCCGTCCACCACCAAACCGGTCTCGACGTCCAGCACCCGCAGCAGGGACTCCTCGTCGCCACCCTCGGACAGCTGGTAGGCCAGCAGCCGTCCCTCCTTGTCCGGCTGCCAGGCGTCCAGCGTGGTCAGCCCGGACGGGTCGATGGCCATCGGGTCGACGAGCACCTCGACCGGCCCGTCGGCGACCTGCGTGCACAGCACGGCGTGCTCCTGGCCGGGCTCACGCTTGGTGAAGAAGCACCGGTCCCCGCGCCACGCCGGGGTGCCCACCACGCCGACGTTGAGCAGTTCCCGGACCCGTTCGGCCAAAATGTCCCGCCCCGGCCAGTACGCGCGCTCCGCCGAGAACAACGCGGCCTCGGCCCGCAGCCAGTCCGCCCGTTCGGCGCTGTCGGCGTCCTCCATCCAGCGGTAGGGGTCGCTGACCTGATGCCCGAAGATGTCCTCGGTCAGGTCCAGCCTGGGTGCCTCCGGATAACTCATCTCGTGTGTCCCGCTCATGCTCTGTCTTCCGCTCCTTCCGGGGCGCCTTAAGGCGCCGCCATGCCGACCTGGCCGCCTGCGGCGGCGGGCCCTTGTCGCTCCTTCGTCGCTCCTCAGTCCAGGCGACGCCGCGCCCCTCCAGCTCACTCATGTTGGCACTTTACGATCCCGCTGACCTAGTACGCTTATGTGGTGGCAGAAGCGTGTACCAGGCGACACACTGGGAGCATCAGCTTCTGCTAGACGGCGCCCAGCGGGAGGTGCGGTGCGAAGAGTGCTGCTGCTCAACGTGACGTATGAACCGCTGACCACCGTCGGCCTCCGCCGCGCCGTGTGCCTGGTGCTGGGCGGCAAGGCCGAGGTTGTCCACGACGACGTCCAGGGCGCGGTGCTGCACGCGGCGTCGGTGGCGCTTGCGACACCCTCGGTGATCAGGCTGAGGCGCTACGTCCGGGTGCCGTACCGCAACCGGGTGCCGCTCACCCGGGCCGCGCTGATGCGCCGGGACAACTACCGCTGCGCCTACTGCGGCCGCCGCGCGGAGACCATCGACCACGTGATCCCCCGCAGCCGCGGCGGCGCGCACGCCTGGGAGAACTGCGTCGCCTCCTGCACCATCTGCAACCACCGCAAGGCCGACCGCCTGCTCGAAGAACTCGGCTGGACGCTGCCGGTGCCGCCCGCAGTACCACGCGGCGCCCACTGGAGGCTAGTGGGCGCACAGCATGACGGCGACCCCCAGTGGGCCGCTTATTTGCGTGAGCCCAGTGCCGCCTTAAGAACCGGGAAACCGGCGCTGCCTTATCGCACCGTCCGCCGTACCGCACGCCCCCGCCGCACCAGGTTGCGGTTTTTTTCTTTTTGGCCGAACGGGCCATACTCTCAGCCCACCGCCCGTTCCTCGCGTTACTTTTCGAAAGAACTGCTTCACAATACTCGGGGTACGATTCCTGTGGAGGCCGATGCGATGCAGCGCGAGATTTTCACCCAGGACCACGACGAATTCCGTGACATGGTGCGGGCCTTCATCGCGAAGGAGATCGCGCCCTATCACGAGCAGTGGGAACGGGACGGGGTCGTGTCCCGCGACGTGTGGCTGGCAGCCGGCCGGGCCGGCCTGCTCGGCATCCATATCGATGAGAAGTACGGCGGCGGCGGCGATCCCGACTACCGGTACTACGTGGTCCTCAACGAGGAACTAGCGCGGGCCGCCGCCAGCGGGCCGATGTTCGTCCTGCACAACGACATGATCGGTCCGTACCTGGACCGCTTGTGCACGCCGGAGCAGCGGGAGCGGTGGTTCCCGGGTTACTGCTCGGGGGAGCTCATCACCGCGATCGCCATGACCGAGCCCGGCGCGGGCAGCGACCTGCAGGGGATCCGGAGCACCGCGATCCGCGACGGCGGCCACTACGTGCTGAACGGCCAGAAGACGTTCATCTCGAACGGCCAGCTCGGCGACATCGTGATCGTGGTGGCCCGCACCGACCCGGCCGCCGGGCACCGCGGCATCAGCCTGCTCGTAGTCGAGCGCGGCATGCCCGGATTCAGCCGCGGCCGGAACCTGGACAAGCTCGGCATGCACGCCCAGGACACCTCCGAGCTGTTCTTCACCGACGTCCGGGTGCCCGCAGCGAACCTGCTCGGCGAGGAAGGCGGCGGCTTCGTCGCGCTGATGCAGAACCTGCCCCGTGAACGCGTCACGATCGGCGTCACCGCGCTGGCCATCGCCGAACAGGCCCTGGCCGACACGATCGCCTACTGCAAGGAACGCAACGCGTTCGGCCAGCCGATCGGCCGGTTCCAGCACAGCAAGTTCCTGCTGGCCGAGATGGCCACCGAGATCGCGGTGGCGCGCGAGTTCACCGACCGCGCCATCACCGAGCACTGCGCCGACCGGCTGACCACTGAAGAGGCGTCGATGGTCAAATGGTGGAACACCGAGCTGTGCAACCGCGTCACCGACCGGTGCGTGCAACTGCACGGCGGCTACGGCTACATGCGCGAGTACCGGGTCGGCCGCTTCTGGGCCGACAGCCGCGTCCAGTCGATCTTCGGCGGCACCACCGAGATCCAGAAAGAAATCATCGCCCGCAGCCTCGGCCTGTAGGCCTGACCAGGCCCAAGCCGGGGTCGGGGAAGAACACCACCCCCAGGACTCCCGACATATAGAGGCCGCGCTGCGCCGCGGCGGCTCCCGCCGCGATTAAATTTAGTTCTCGGCAAGCTTCGGCTGCGGCGGTAGCGCTGTCCGTCCTACAGACTTGCGTGATTCTCTCAGGGCCCACCTGAACTTGGCGTCTTGTGCTGGACGCTTCCCAGCGAACTTGAAGAGGCGAGGCTCGATGACTTTCTCCCGATAATGGTTTCGGCTGATGTAGAACCCGAAGAGGATCAACCACAGACTCTCTGGATACTGGGCTAGCCGTTCCAGCGCTCCGCCGCCGACGCCGAACTGATGCTTGCCCGCGATGGAGATGCCCGCCAGCAGAACGAGGAGGCTCGTGACGAGCATGAACTCGCGGAGCCAATCAGGAATCTCGCGGAGCACCAAACCGAGGATCAAAATAGCCAGCTGGCCAAAGGTGATTACCGCGGCAGTTCCCACCGTGTGCAGGTGAAACCAATTGAAGTTCTCAGGAACGACCCCGACGAGAACGGCACCGAGGCCGCCCAGTGCCATGCACCAGAATCCGGCGATCGCGGCAGCGCGTTCGCGTCGATCCTTCGAGAAGCTGAACTCGGTGAAGATCAGCATCGATCCAAAGAACATGGCGAGGCCGAAGATGGCAATCGAGATATCCATCACGACCCATAGGGGCGAGCAGATGCCGGAAGACGATGGATGGCAGGCCGTATTGCCGAGGTCGCTGATTGCGTTGGAGATGAAGCTGTACTGCGGCCGGAAGACCCAAGCGACCAGGACCTGAGCCGCGAAGTACCAGGAACTCAGCAGCACGGTGAACGGTCCCAGCCAGTCGTAGCGATCGGTGAAGAACCGGATCCGTACCGGCCGGGCCCCTTCCTTCTGCTTGGGTAGGTCGATAGGTTGTTCAGCTAGGTCAGCAGATCCCATCTGTTTCACGCTCCCTCATGTAGGCGTCCCAGGCGGCGCCACAAGTGCAGGATCAGCGACTCGTAAAGGTCTCCTCGTGCGCCAAGACGAAGCCTTGCCAGCATCTGAAATTCCCTTCAGAACCGACGTCCCGGCTACCTTCGACGCGCGAGCGACCCATTAAGATTACACCGTCAAACGCTGGCCCGGCCCCGTGGCTGAACGAGTATCCGTGCCAAACCCCGGTACCATCCGATTCGCACCTAACTGAGTAACAATCGCTACAGACACAGCGGACGCTAGCGGACGTCCACGGACGATTCAGGGCAAAACGGCCATGAACAAACCGTCCTGCCGAGAAGATCGCAGCGATCGGAAGAACCGCGTGCTCTGAAAGCTTGGGACCCCGGAATTGGCAGACCTTCCGCTAATGAGTGTCTTTTCAGGAGGTCTATCACCCCGAGAGCACTTACCTGGAAAAGCCGCCAACAGCCTAGCTCACGCGCATCGACGCTGCTGACCGGCTATTTTCCGTATCTTTAACACACATAACAAGTGTACCGGAGTGTGCCGTTTCGTTCGTGGGATTCCTGTGGGGATCGGCCGCCGTGTCGCTGAGTTGCGGGGTTTCTGTGGGGCTCGCCGAAGCCCTTGACTGGGCTGGCCGGCCCGGCACAGGTACCCAAGTCCCGCCGACTTCCGGATCCTAATGACCACTTTCCTGTAACCCAGTGTCATCAGGGCGACCTGGCCGGCTGTAGTAATTCCGCGCCCTGCCGAATATCCGCGCAGTATAGGTCGTGTACTGGCCGCAATTTGTCCGCGCAGAATCTCCGGTTCTGACGTAATCTTCTGCGTTCCGTCCCGGATCGGGTTGCCGCGGATTCATTTCGGTCGGTGGGGGACTTGGAGCCGATTTCGGCGGTGCGATGAACGTCGCTGCCGGCGGTGCGCGGCTTCAGGGCGCGGGGCGGGACCCCCGGCGAAGGGCGGCACCTCCGGCCGCGGGCGGCTCTGCAGGCGCCGTCTGGGCGGGCGGGACTTCGGGCGCATGATCTGGCTGTCAGGGGGCAGCGGTGGTGGCGTTGGCGAGTGGGAGGCCTGTGTCATGCGCGTATCGTTGCCGCGGTTGTCAGTGGTTCACTTGCGGCGTCGCCGGAGCGTGCTGGCGATGCTGGCCGGCGTGGCGATAGTGCTGGAACTGGCGGCCGGAGTGGGGTTGGCTTACGTGGCCGGCTGGTCCCAGGTGCGGGAGGTGCTGGGTGATTTCGACGGGATCTGGCTGATCGCGCTGGTCGGTGCCCTGCTTGTTTCGTTCGTCGGCTACCACTACGCGTACCGGGGGATCTTCCGCGTCGAGGGCGGTCCCACGCTGCCGCGCCGGCAGATGCGCGCGGTGGTAGCCGCGGGTTTCGGCGGGTTCCTCGCTCATGGCGGGGGCGCGCTTGATCAGTATGCGCTCCGGGCCGCGGGGGCCGGCGAGGATGAGGCCAAGGCACGCGTGGCTGCCCTGGGCGGCCTGGAGCACGGCGTCCTGGCGATCGGCGGCTGCGCCGCGGCGATCGCCGTGCTGGTGTCCGGGCGCGGTCAGCCGCCGATGGACTTCACCCTTCCCTGGGCAGTCCTCCCGATCCCGGGGTTCTTGATCGGTTTCTGGGCCGCGGGCCGGTACGGCGACCGGTTCCGGGGCCGGGCCGGCTGGCGGGGGAAGCTCGGTATCTTCCTGGACTCGATCCGCATCATCCGGGTGCTGTTCGCTCACCCGCTGCGGTGGGGGTCCGCGTTGTGCGGCATGGCGCTGTTCTGGGCGGCGGACGCGTTCGCTACCTGGGCGGGGCTGGCCATGTTCGGCTTCCGCATGAACGCGGCTGCGCTGTTTGTCGGCTTCGCCACCGGGATGGTGTTCACGCGCCGGACCGGGCCGCTGGCTGGTGCGGGCGTGCTGGCCCTGGTGCTGCCCCTGACGATCTGGGACAGCGGCGCGCCGCTCGCGGTCGCTGTGGCAGGCGTGTTCGTCTACCGGGTGCTGGCCTTGCTGCTGCCGATGCCCGTCTCGCTCGCCGCGTTGCCCACGTTGCGGGAAATGGCCCCGGCCCCGGCAGCGCCCGCAGGAGGAACCGAAGCAGTCAATGAGCCCGCCCTGCAGTCCGCAGCGGGTGACCAGAGGACCAGGGACTCCTGCTGAACGCGACGGGACTGGTTCCTCGCGCCCCAGCCGTCCTGGAAACGGCAGGTTCCGGCTGTACTCGTCAGTGACCACGCGCACAAGGCTTCCCGCAGGTGACCGCAGGTGGGCACGTCAATCTCGCCAGTCACGGTTATCACGGCGACGCCGTCGGCAAGACGATACCCCGGCCGCAACCGCTCCGACGTCTCAGTCGCGCTCATGCCCTGTCCTCCCGACGCAAGCGCTACGGATGCCAGCGGCTGCAATATCGTCACCGGCCAGTCACATCGCCCTGCCCGCACTACCCGGCGTGGGCGTAAACCTCTATGGTGCCGTGCGCAGCAGCCCCAAGCCGCGGTGTTATCACTGTCTTGCGGGGGTCTGCCGTGATCTGTCCTGATCGGGATCCCACGCCGGGGTACCTGCCGCCGGTCGTACCTGCTGCGGCAATCATCGCAGCTCAGTTGCTGTCGCCTGATTTTCGGGCTAGTTCATTAACGAGCTGCCTGCTGAGTTCGGCAAGGTGCCGGGCGGCGTTCTCGTTGCCGCTGCTTCCGGCGAGCTGCCCGGCCTGGCGTTGCAGGTGGTCCTGGCAGCCGGAGGCGCCGGCCAGTTCATCGCGGTCCGGCGGGCCAGATCGCAGGTCGGCTAGCTGGCGGACCGGGCCGGTGAGCGTCCGCAGCATCGCGGCGTAGCTCTCGCTGAATGACGCCGGGAAGCTAAGCGACTCGTCTTCGGCGGCAGCGTCCAGGAGGACCCGGGCGACGGCCCGTGTCCGGGCGGTCAGTTCCTCCAGGGAATCGAGCACCACGCCGTCGGGCCGCGGCACCGCCCGCTCGACCTTGGCCCGCGGGTTCCACCGCAGGCTCTCCCGCGCGTTCCGCGCAGCGGCGCGGGCCTGCTCCGCCGCCCGGCTGAGCCTCCGCTCGTGCCGCGGCCAGGACTGCCCCGGGGAGTACCGGCTGGCCGCCGCGTCGGCGAGGTCGTCTAGGGCGGCGGCGACATCATCACCCCATTGCCGGACGGCGTGCTCGGCGGGGCGCAGCTGCAGCGGCGGGAACACCAGGACATTGACCGCGAACCCGGTGACCACCCCGATACCCACATCGATCAGCCGGGGGGTGAGATAATGCAGCGGCTGGTAGCCGCCTATCAGCAGCACGAACAGTGCCGTGAGGGTGACCTGAGTGCTCTGCCCGCCCAGCCGGGGCCAGCTGCCGATCGCCACTCCGGCCAGCACGATCACCACGATGCCCGCGATCGACGGACCCAGCACCACGGCCACCGGAACCGCCAGCACGGCGCCGAGCACGAAACCGGCCACGTACTGGATGCCCTCGCGCAAAGACCGGGCCACCGTGGGGGACACGCCCGCCAGCGCCGCCAGCGGAGCGAAATAGGGATCGTGCTGGCCCGCCGCGTACCGGGCCAGCACCCAGGCTGCCACCGCCGCAAGCGCGCATTTGGCCGCCAGGCGCCCACGGTCCTGCCAGTACCGGACCGGCCCGGACGAGGCAGGCTGCAACGGCACCGGCAGCCGCGACCACCACGGCCCAGGGCCACCCCGCCGAGCCTGCCCGATCACCACACTGCGCTGCATCCCCCGCCGCTACCCCGAACCCCGCAACCTACGCCCCCTGCCCATCTCGCCCCTGACTCAGCGCCACCTCAGCGGACACAACCTGCCCGGCCGCCCGGGAAGACCCGCGGACTGCCAGCGCGCCTCACGAGCTGGCCTTACCCAGCGCAGCCGGTAATCCCGGCCGGGACTATCCCGGCAACGGCGCCAGCGCGTCGCGGAACACCCGGCCGTGGCCGGGAAGGATCGTCTGCGGACACCGGCCGTGGGTCACGTACTTCCGCGATCTTGGCCCGCGGGCCCTGCCGTTGCCGTTCGGCGAGCATGGCGGTTGCGTGCGGCCTTCCAGAGCCGCCGGAACCGTCGGGCTGGCGGCGCGCCCCGTCCGTGCCAACGAGGTGTGCAGGCGGTGCTGATCTTCGCGGCGGCTTCGTCTCCCGGGCGGCAAACCGGCCCGCGGTGCTGCCTGCCACGCAGCGTGAGCGCGATCTGCCCGGTTTCCTGGCGGCTTATCTGGGCGAGGTGTGCGGCTATCCAGCTGACTGCGGCCGGGCAAGAAGGTCAGGCGTCACGGACCAGCATGCCTGGAGCAGTACCTGGGCGAATACCTGCGGCGCGGTGATGCATACCGCGTGATCGCCGTCCACTTCGTGGATCGAGGCGCCCGGTATCGCCTCGGCCAGCTTCCGCTGGCGGCCGGGCGGCACGATATGGTCCCGGGTCGTGACCACCACCGCGGCGGGGACATCGACCTGGCTGATCCAGCTGTGCGAGGTGAACTCGCAGACGGCCTGGACAGCTGCCAGGGCGGTGCCAAGCGGGGTCCGGCGCAGCTGAGCGCGGGCCCACGTGGCGGTGGCCGGGTCATCCACCGGGCCCAGCAGCGCCATGCCGAGAATCTCGGCGCTGACCGGCTGCAGCAGCGGATTCCACCAGAAGGCGGCGGCCGCCGCCGGCAGCGCCAGGGCAGCCAGCTTCTCCGCCGGCGACCCGAGGACGTTGCGCGCAGTGGCGCACAGCACCAGGCCGGACACCATCGGGGCGTGCCGCCGGCAGACCAGCTGAGCGACCATGCCGCCCATGGAGTAACCCACGGCGACGAAGCTGCCGATAGCCAGGACCTCAGCCAGCGCGGCAACGTCGTCCGCGCAATCCTCGAGCCGGAACCGCACGCCGGCACCGATCCCGTCGCCATGGCCGCGCAGGTCCATCGCGACGACGCGGAAATGCCGCGAGAGCGGGACGAAGACCTTTCCCCAGTTCAGCTCCGCGGTGACCGTCACCCCGTGGATGAGCATGAGCGTCGGCGCGTCGTGCGGGCCGGCGCATTCCCATACCCGGGTGATCCCCCGGCCCGGAAGCTCCACCAGCCGGGTAACCGGAGTCGCTGTCTCAAGGGGCACCTGCCGCACTGCTTCACTCTCCCGCGATGCCACCAGCACCAGCCGGCGATCCGCGCCGGAGGACCCGGACACTATCCGGTTTTCCCCGTGCTGGTGGTGAATATGCGCGCGGACTTGACTCGCCGAGCAGGCGTGACGCAGGTCAACACGCCGGATCATCGTGCTGTGGCCGCTTTGAGTGACGAACGATAAAAGAGGGCGTCGCGCGGCGATCGCGGCCCGAAGGCCAAGCTAGGCCGGCGTGCGGCCGGTCATGATGCACCCGCCGCCGACCTGACTTCGGCCACGATCTAGCCTCGATCATTCTCGCGGGCCGCTGAGCTGCCGGTTCGCTCTTCCTGATCGCTGAAGCTGCGCACTAGGCGTGGCCCTAGGCTGGAGTGGTGTCCCCGTATCTGCGGACGGTGAAGGCCGCCCCGGGCGCCACGGCGGCACTGCAGCTGGCCGGGCAGTCCGCTGGCGTCCGCCGCGACAGTCACCGAGCAGCACCTGCGGCCGTCGTGTCGCACGTCCGCCATGGAGATGAGACGTGACCGGCGACCTGAGCCCCGCAGACGTTACCTACCTGCGTGCCGCCATAGACCTGGCCCGGCGCTCCCGGCACCGCGGAAACCACCCGTTTGGTGCGCTCCTCGTCGACGCTGCTGCCGTCGTCGCGGCCGAGGCGGAGAACACCGTCGTCTCCGAGCAGGACGTAACCGGGCATGCGGAAACGAACCTGGTGCGTATCGCGAGCCGGAGGTTCGGCCGTGCTTATCTGCGTTCGTGCACGATGTACACCAGCACAGAGCCGTGCGCGATGTGCTCCGGCGCGATCTACTGGTGTGGCATCAGCCGGGTCGTCTACGGTCTTTCCGAGGCGGGATTGCTGAAACTCACCGGCAGCCACGAGGAGAATCCGACCATGTCTCTGCCCTGCCGGGACGTATTCGCGCACGGTCAAGGTTCAGTCAAGGTCGTCGGCCCAGCCCTGGAAGACGAGGCTAGAAGCGTTCACGACGGATTCTGGAACTGAGCCGGCGACGGGTAAGACCTGCGCCCGCACCCGGGCCGCCAGCCGTGCCAGCGTGGTCACCCCCGGGCAGCAGCACCCACGGCTCCCGCAGCCAGGTCACCGCATCGGCGAAGATGACCTTCGGCCCGTCCCCGGCGGCCCAGCCTAGGACATCTACCCGGGCCGCCAGCTCGGCCTCGGCGGACGCGTAATCTCGCAGCCTGTCGGCACGCTTGATCTCCTCCGCATGCTCCAACCGCTACCACCGCTTGGTATACCGCTTCACGCGCGACTTGCGCACTAGCGTGGCCGAAGTCGGGTCAACGCGCCGGATCATCGTGCTGTGGCCGCTTTGAGTGACGAACGATAAAAGAGGGCGTCGTGCGGCGATCGCAGCCAGAAGGCCAAGCTAGGCCGGCGTGCGGCCGGTCATGACGTACCCGCCGCCGAACGCCGTCTCCTGGACCTGGACGTCCTCGACGAGGTGTTCCAGGTATCGCCATGGCCGGTCGAATCCGCTGAAGCTCCGCACGTACGGAGCATGCAGCATCCTGACCATCGAGTTGACGGCCACCATCACCGGCGCAGCCCACTTGCCGCCGCCGGCCGCCACCCATGCTCCCGGGCCCAGGCTGGCCATGACATTCCGCAACGCGCCGGGGGACTGCAAGATGTCGTGCACGGCGCAGAAGAGCGCGGCGTCCGCGGTCGCCTCGAGCCGGGCATCCTCAGCCGGGGACTGCACGACCGTCACATTGCGCCAGCCCTCGCGTGCGATGGACTCGCGGGCCACCGCCGCCATCTCCGGGGACTCCTCGATGCCGATGACCGTCCCGCCCGGACCCACCTTTTCCCGCAGCAGGCCGCAGCACAATCCGGTCCCGCATCCCACGTCGAGGACGACCTGCCCTCGCTTGAGCGCGAGTGCCTCCACGACGGCATGGCGGTACGGCTGGAACAGGCCGGTATCACGGTTGTAAGACCGCGCGTGCTCGTACAGGCCGGCTGGCGCTCGGCCTCTCCGGCGGGTGGCTGGGCAGGGGTCCGTGATGTGCTCATGGCTCTTCACCCACCTTCGATGAAGCAGCGCCGCTCGGCGTGTCTCTTTCATGTCGGCCCGCAACGGGGTCCACCGTAACTACCACTCGTGGCAGCCGGGTAAACGGCGTGTCAGCTTCACGTTACCGGCACGGAGGAAACGGCTCGACATGTCGGACCGCCCCGTCCGGGTCTTCCAAGAGGGGCAGCCCAGACCCGCGTCGGCGTCTGCTGCCACCGGGTCGGCCTGAACCAGCTCGCCGACCTGCCAGGTGAGCGATCCTGTCGGCCCGTATATGGCTACCAGGAAGACCGTGTTTCGTGCGCACGCCGAGAACCTAGCCGGGCGATGGGCGCCCACAGTCGATCTTCGGCGGCACCACCGAAATCCAGAAAGAAATCATCGCCCGGAGCCTCGGCCTGTAGCCTGACCAGGCAGTCTACGAAGCCCTGCTCCTGATTTCTGACACGATGTTAGGCAGGATGTTAGAATCGGCGGCCTGCGCCAAATCCGTGCCGGACAGTGAAGATGCGTGCAGTCGTGTCGCGAGCCTGCCCGCGGCAGGTATCTGGCCCGTCCCGAGACATGCCCGCGGCGGCTGCACCTTGACGGCAAGCCGGCGCCGTGCCGGTGTGGCGGAGAGCGACGTCGCCCCGGGCAGCGGCATCGCCAGGTGGCCAGGAGCCAGCGTCCCGGTTCCGTGCGAAGGTGGCTGCATGCGGAAATACGTCATCATGGGCATCCAGGGCAGCGGCAAGGGGACGCACGCGAAGATGCTCGCCGGGGGCTTCGACCTGGAGCACATCGCGGTCGGGGATATCTTCCGGTGGAACGTGCAGCACCACACCAAGCTCGGCGCGCAGGTCAGGCGCACGATGGCCGCGGGATTGCTGGTCGGCGACGACCTCGTCGAAAGTGTCGTGAAACAGCGGCTCAGCGAGCACGACTGGAACTACGGCTTCATCATCGACGGCTTCCCGCGCAACCAGCGGCAGGCGGAGTTCTTCCTGGAGAGCTACGACATCGACGGGGTCATCCATCTCGACCTGCCCGACAGCGAGGTGGCGCGCCGGGTGCTCGCCCGGCGGCTGTGCGCGGGCTGCGGGATGGACTACAGCCTGATCGACAACAGCCCGTCCACCGACGGGAGGTGCGACGCCTGCGGCGGTGAGCTGATCAGGCGCGAGGACGACACCGAGGAGGCGCTCGCCGTCCGGCTCCGCGAGTACCACGAGAAGACCAATCCCGTGCTCGAGATCTTCCGCCGCAAGGAGTACATCATCACGGTCGACTCCCGGCCAGCCCAGCAGCAGGTCCAGCAGGCCATCAGGGACCGGATCGGGCTGCGGCCCTCCCGCCCGGCGGCGAGCAGCCAGACTGGCGCACGGTAGCGGGCACCAGCCCTCGACGTGGGTCCTGATCGCGCCCTGGCTCCCTTCAAGGCCAGCATCGAGGCTCGGCTGTTGCTGAACCGATGGGCCGGAAACGACAGACCGGCTGAAAAGCGGAAGGTCGACAGTTCGATCCTGTCCCTGACCACAACTTCCCGGGAGGCCAGCCAGCCCTCTCACCTGCGCAGACAGCAGGAAGACAGGGATTCCCGTGGCGCTGTCAGCTCTCATCGTTAAGTTCTCTGACCTGCGGAAACGCTCGCGCACGGATACGTGCGCTACCGCGGAACCGCAGCAAGAGAGAAAACCAATGACCATCCCGCAACCACGCCCCCGGCGGCGCAAGCCGCTGGACGCCGGGCCGTTCGCCCCCGAGATCGGCTCGTTCCGGCTGCACCTGGCCGCCGAGGGCAAGGCGCCCAAGACGATACGGACCTACACCGAGGCCGTGGCCTGGTTCGCCGCCGCCCACCTGATCCCGCGCACCAACTGCGCCAGATGGGACCAGGTCAGCGGCCACGACGTGCAGCGGTGGCTGGTCCACCTGCTGACCCGCTACAGCGACGCATACGCCAATAACCAGTTCCGGACCCTGCAGCAGTTCTTCCGCTGGCTTGCCGAGGAGGAGCAGGTCCCGGACCCGATGCCCCGGCTGCGCGCCCCCAAGGTGGCCGAGAAGCTAGTGCCGGTGTTCACCAGCGAAGAACTATCGGCCCTGGAGAAGACCTGCCAGGGCCGCAGCTTCGCGCAGCGGCGCGACGCAGCGATCATCGCGGTGCTCACCGCGACCGGGATCCGCGCGGGGGAGCTGGCCGGGATCCGCTACGACCCGCACGACCCGCGGCGCAGCGATGTCGACCTGTGGCGGCGGGAGATCACGGTGCGCGGCAAGGGCGGCAGGCCGCGGGTGGTCCGGATCGGGCACGAGGCTGGCCGGGCCGTGGACCGGTATCTCCGCATCCGGTCCAGGCATGAGCAGGCGCACCGGCCGCAGCTGTGGCTAGGGGTGAACAACCGCGGGCCGATGACCGCGAACGGGATCTACCAGATGATCGCCCGCCGCGGCCGTCAGGCTGGAGTGGATGCCTGGACGCACCGGTTCCGGCATCACTTCAGCCATACCTGGCTGGACCGCGGCAGGGCGGAGGGGGACCTGATGGAGCTGAACGGCTGGTCCTCCCCGCAGATGCTACGCCGCTACGGCGCCAGCGCCCGTAGCGCCCGCGCCCGCCGCACCTACGACCGCATCATGACCGACCGGCCGTGACACGAGCCATGACCCGGTAACGGGGCCGCCGCGCCGGGCCACGGCCACAGATCCATGTGCGCCAACGCGCCCGTCAGCAATCTCTCCCGCGCACTGCCCACGCCTTACTCACATGCCGAATAGCGGATGTTGCATGTGCGCATACTTTTGCGCCAGTTTGCATATCACTGCGGTGACCACGATCATCAATTCAGCCTTATTGTCGTTCGTATAGAGGGCGCCGAACGCCGAATCGGGCCGGTCTGGCCTGATGGTCTATCAGTAGTAGCAGATGGCCATATCCTCCAGTTCTGTGCAAGTGCCTCTAGCCAATAGACCCCGACTGGGCGTACGATCATCATAGGGCTTGCGCAAGCACCACTCTAAATCGATTGTCCGTTCTTCCGCCTGAGGACTTAGGGGCGCTTATGATTCGGCATGCACCTTCCGGCTACGGTAAGCGTCGGGCCTCGCTCCACGGCCCTCATGGAGGCGCTGACGCGGCGGTGCCGGGAACGGTCCTGACCACACGCACGCCGAACGGGCAGACGCTTGACTGGATTCCTGCGGAGTCACAGCACCCTTCGGGAGTGATTACCGCGCAACCGCCACCGCCGCCGCGACCTGCCGCAGCGCCGATGACGGGAACTTCGGCCGCATTCGAACTTGCTGACGAAGGAGCGGCACGCGGGCCGGCCGGTACTGTGCCGGTCCTTCGGAGGAACATCCGCTCAACGGGCACTCCGGACATAATGCCGGGTGGACAGTACTTCCATGCGCAAGCGGCCCAAACAGTCCTCAATCTGGGAGGCGCCGGGATCCTCAACGTATGGCGCCCACGCACGGAGTCCGAATCCAACGACGACCATTCATTGATGCAGACCTGGGTGATCAACAGCGAAGGCCCACTCTTGCAAACGGTTGAGGCTGGCTGGGAAGTCTGCCCCACCGAATATGGAGACGACTTCCCGCATCTGTTTGTGTTCTATACCACGAATGGATACACAAAGAACGGCGATTATCTAGGCTCGATGAACACCGACTATCACGGTTGGGTGCAAGTTGATTCAGTTATTTACCCAGGTGCGCTTATCACAAACTCGAGCGTTTTGGGAGGTAATCAAGTCATTCTTCCCATACAGTATCAGCTGCTCGAGGGTAACTGGTGGTTCCGGGTACTGGATACGTTTATAGGCTATTATCCCGGCAGTCTGTTCATGGGCGGCGGAAGCACCTTCGGCAATCTCGGCGATCACGCAGACCTGATTTCCTTTGGCGGCGAGGTCCTTTCTAACGAACTCGACCCAGTCACGTCGCGGTCTGAGATGGGAAGTGGCGTGTTCGCCGAGGGCGGGATGGGTCGCGCCTGTTTTCAGAGTAACCTCACCTTCCAGGCTGACCGCCGCGGCACCATGGTCCCGCTTAACGGTACGCCCTCGGCGGACAATGCAGGCCTATATGATATCCAGGCCCACATGATTAGCGGCACTTCCCTAGGCAGCTATTTTTTTGCCGGAGGTCCCGGGACACAAGCAAGCAAGGCCTCGCCGGCGCTCGTGGTCACACCCCGCCATAGCCTCGAACTCGCGTTCATCGCCGATGACGACAGTAACGACATCCTGGTGACCACAACGCACGGGCCACTAGCCGACAACACCTGGTCGGGAAATACCCCTGTCGGGCAGTCGAGCAAGTTCGCGCCGTCGCTGGCCACACTCAAAGACAGACTCTACATGGCGTTCGTTGCCGACAACGACTCGAACCAGCTGCTCTTGTGCTCATCGGCCGACGGGCTGACCTGGTCAGCCAACACCAGGATCGGCCAGGCAAGCAAAACTGCCCCATCACTTGCACTCTCCGGTAACAGGCTGCTCGTGGCCTTTGTCGCCTACCACGAAGCCAGCGAGCTGCTCGTGTCCTGGTCAGACGACTATGGGC
Organism: uncultured Actinomycetes bacterium; assembly: GCA_963742795.1. Classification (GTDB taxonomy): domain Bacteria; phylum Actinomycetota; class Actinomycetes; order Streptosporangiales; family Streptosporangiaceae; genus Palsa-504. Next base: position 282,558 of record CAVUNL010000028.1, on the reverse strand, counting down.
AGACCTGGTCCGGCAATGTCAACACCGGCCAGTTCAGCAAGACCGCACCGTCCCTGGCAGCATTCAACGGTGACCTGTACCTGGCGTTCGTCGCCACAGACGACACCAACGACCTGCTTGTCTGCAAGTCATCGAACCGGGGGCAAACCTGGTCGGATAATGTCAACACCGGCCAGTTCAGCAAGAGCGCACCATCACTGGCGCAACTCGGCACCAATCTGTTCCTCGCGTTCGTCGCCAACAACGACAGCAACGACCTGCTCATCTCCTCATTGAAAAACGGCTCATGGACCGGGAACACTCCCGTGGGCCAGACAGATGTCCCCGGAAACCAATCGACCAAGTTTTCTCCGTCGCTAGCAGTGTTCGGTGGAGAACTCCCAAGCTCCGCCCTTTTCATGGCTTATGTTTCCAATTCCGACTCAAACACCCTGCTGAGCTCCTCAGCGTCAGACGGAGTTCACTGGTCGGGTGATGTCACGTCTGGGCAGTCAAGCAAGGCATCTCCATCCTTGGCGGCCTTGGGGACCAAGCTATTCATGGCGTTCGTTGCCGACAACAACTCGAACGAAATACTGATCTGCTCTACACCTGGCCTAGTCGGCGCAGCGGTAACGCCTCGGTGGATGGGGCTGAACGGTGCGGGAAATACCCCTGTCGGGCAGTCGAGCAAGTTCGTGCCGTCGCTGGCCACACTCAAAGACAGACTCTACATGGCGTTCGTTGCCGACAACGACTCGAACCAGCTGCTCTTGTGCTCATCGGCCGACGGGCTGACCTGGTCAGCCAACACCAGGATCGGCCAGGCAAGCAAAACTGCCCCATCACTTGCACTCTCCGGTAACAGGCTGCTCGTGGCCTTTGTCGCCTACCACGAAGCCAGCGAGCTGCTCGTGTCCTGGTCAGACGACTATGGGCAGACCTGGTCCGGCAATGTCAACACCGGCCAGTTCAGCAAGACCGCACCGTCCCTGGCAGCATTCAACGGTGACCTGTACCTGGCGTTCGTCGCCACAGACGACACCAACGACCTGCTTGTCTGCAAGTCATCGAACCGGGGGCAAACCTGGTCGGATAATGTCAACACCGGCCAGTTCAGCAAGAGCGCACCATCACTGGCGCAACTCGGCACCAATCTGTTCCTCGCGTTCGTCGCCAACAACGACAGCAACGACCTGCTCATCTCCTCCTCGGGCGACGGCGCGAAGTGGGCGGCTCGAAACTCTCAGGTTCGACAATCTAGCAAGGTCGCGCCATCACTAAGCGTGTTCGAGGAACAACTCAGTTTGGCCTTCGTGGCGGACAATAACACTGACGCCCTACTCGTAAGCGTGTCGCAAGACGGCGTGAACTGGTCCGGTAACCTCGTCGTCTGAAAACCCGGTCCCGTTCCCACATAGGCGAGTCCATCGGTTACCGCGTCAACGGTCACTATTCCAGCGGCGGCGAGCCGCCAGAATAGAACAGATCCTCAATACCCACCAACCGGCAGGGAGCGCAGATAACCGCATCTGCACCCATCGCGCCCGGCGTCGGCAATTTTTCGACCGCGCCAGATCGGCGGGTCAGCGCGCAGTTATCACGTGGTGGCTTCGCGATTTCGGAACTCCAGCAGACCCGCGGTCGGCCAGTATGCAGCCGCCCGGCCTGAATATTTATGCAGAGAATCGCGAACGGAGAATGCGCGCTCATGCCGCGGACAAGGTCTGTCTGCGGTTCTCGGTGCTGAGCCTCATCGGATGAGCGTTTCCTTCGGGCGCACGACGCAGAACTCGTTTCCCTCCGGGTCGGCAAGGACAGTCCACGACTCAGCGCCGGTCTGCCCGATGTCGACCCGGCGCGCCCCGAGCGCAAGAAGGCGGTCAATCTCCTGATCGCAGTCCGCGGCGCTGCTGGTGAGGTCAAGATGCACCCGGTTCTTGACCGTCTTAGGGTCAGTGACCGGCATGAAGCACATGCCGGCGGGCGCGTTCTCGTCGGTCCCGATGACGATCTCGTTCTCCCGCTCGGACAGGACCTTCCAGCCCAGCGCCGGCGTCCAGAACCGGGCCAGAGCGGGCAGATCGTGAGCGTCAACGACGATGTGGTGGAGTCGGACGGGCATGCCGGCAGTATGCGCGGCACGCTGGACCGTATCCCGGAAACCCGCTGTTCTGCCGCGGACAGGTCGATCACCGGAGGTCACGCCACGCGAGCGCCCAGATCGTGTGATCAACCTGATCTTGCGGCACCCCGCGAACCCAGCCAGCTGAGCACGTGGCCTGACGGGAGGACCATCACGGAGGGCAACCGAGTCCATGCGTATCTGCGCAAAATATCCGCCGTTATGGCGTGAGGCATGAACGTGAGCGACGTCGGGTTCTGTCGCTCATAACTGGGAGTTCGGCGCGCACGTTTCTTGGCGGCGAGCCTTGGCAAGCCGTGCGCCACCTCGCGCCCGGGCCAGCGGCGTTGGGGCGCCGGGCATGGTCTGGGGGCCGGGCTATCGGCCGGGGGCCGGCGGGCGGGATGATGACATCAGGAGATGAGTGATGCGAGTACTGATGATCGCGCCGCCGGGCGCGGGCAAGGGGACTCAGGGCGCGCTGATCGCCGCGCACTTCGACATCCCGCACATCGCGACCGGTGAACTGCTGCGCGATCACGTCGCGCGGCGGACCGCTCTCGGCCAGGCCGTCCAGACGTATCTGGACCGCGGCGAACTTGTGCCCGACCAGGTCGTCCTCGACATGGTGCGGGAGGCGGTGGTCGCCGCGAAGGCGGCCGGAGGCGGGTTTGTCCTGGATGGAATCCCGCGAAACATGTACCAAGCCCGGGCGACCTACCTGATCGGCCGCGAGCTCGGGATGACCGCGGATGTGGCGCTGCACCTGCAGGCCGGCGACGGGGAACTCATGCGCCGGCTGCTCGCGCGGGCCGCGCTCGAGCATCGCTCCGACGACACGCCAGACATCATTGCCCAGCGCCTGGCCCTCTACCATGAAGTGACGTCCCCCATCCTCGCGTGGTACCGCGACCGCGGAATCCTGGTCTCGGTGGATGCGATGCGTTCCGCGCAGCAGGTCGGCCGCGAAATCCTGGCCGCCCTCGAAGCGATGCGCCCGTTCCTGGACCAGGTGCCCGCGCAGGCACGGCTCTCCGTTGACCTCACCGGCCTAGGGGACGCATTCGGCGCCACCGGCCCCACCGTCGGCACATCCGGCTGAGCCTTCTAGCCGGCCACCAGGCTGGCCTCGGCCCGGCATGGCCGCTGCCGGATATCAGCCACGGCGGGACCTGCTCAGCGCCGCCGGGGAACCGCTGGGCGGATACTCCGCGAGGCTTGACGACCGGTTCCACCTGACATGGACAACCCGCCCCGGCCTCGCCAGGACGGCAAGATAGACAAGGGATCGCCTGCCACAGCTAGATCCGGCGGAGCCGAGAGAATAGAACCGCCGTTCTGGACGGCAATCAAGATCATTCGGCTTGCCGCGTGAATCGCGCCGATCCGCGCATTCTGTGCGGGCACGCCGGGTCCGGTCCGCGTCGTCCGCCTGGTTGCCTGAGCGCGCCGAACGTAGTGTGCGCGGCTTCATCTGGGAGTCTCGGCCCTAGAGCCCACGGCGTACGGCCCTCACGGTGGAGCGCAGCGGTGAACGAGCCATCAGCCCGCGGCAGGTGAGGATTGCGCTGATGGCGCAGGCGGACGATTCTGGGTATTCCGGCACAGTGACTTCGGCAGACTGGGGGGCGGACAGTTGACCACCAGCGACGAAACAGATGTGGCGCAGGGGATGGAGCAAGCCATCCGCCGCTACTACGCAGCCTGCAACACCGGCGATGTCGGCGCGGTAGCGGCCTTTTTCGCCCCCGACGCTGTGCATTACGTCCCGCCAGGCTACGGCGGCTCGCCCCGGGGCGGGCGAGCTATCGGTGAGGCGATCGCCAGGCTCGTTCAGGCCACTGCGTCCCGCTGGAGTATCGACCAGGTGGTCTGTGATCCCGGCAGCAATCGCGCTGTCATCGAGTGGACAGTCCGCCGGACAGGGGCCTTGGCGCGGGGTGCCGAATGGTACGAGTTCGATCCGCGTACGGGACTGATCACCGAGATCCGCGCCTATCTGGCTTCCCCTCCGGCAGCGGGTGCCAGCCGCCTGGAGCTTGAGGGATTCCCTTACGCCGAGCGTGGTTACACCATGAACAGCTAGAGCTTTGCGCCGGGATTCCGAGCAGGAGGATCCGCGGGTTTTGAGCTGCGCTTGGGCGATGTAGCCGTCGACGTGCGGCTGATGGTCCCCCAATTCGTCGGCGGCCAGCGTGCCGGTCTCGATGTACGGCGCGAAGACCTTCTCGACCCTGCCATGCGGACGCGGGATGCGTATCGGAGTCCGGCGACGATCGCAGAGCGCCACGGACTTCCCTGGGCCGCTGCGCCTGATCCGCCGTTCTGTAGTGCGTCCTGAAAGGGGAGTGAGGCGATGTAGAAGGTCGCCGGCATGAACCGTGCTGTGCCAGTGATGGAGGTAGGTCCTCCGGGTTCGCCGTGCAGGCGGGGAGCCCAAACTACCGCAAGCTGCGCCGGTTAAGAGCCGGGGTGGTGAGCGTTGCGGAAAAGGCCCGCAGTCAGCGGGTCAGGTGTGCGACGAGAAGACGAACATGCGTGAACCACTGCTGACGCATCGATAGGCGGAACGATGGCATCAAAACCGGGGAGGTACAGAGTTCCCGGGACAAAGGCACGCGTATGCGTGCCCTCAGCCGGGGGGCGGCCTGCATGCTGCCCTGGCGGTGCCCGGTGTAGAGGTGGCGTGAGCTCGTCGCGGGCGCTGGCACGGAACAGGAGAACCTGTCGCCCCGATAACGACGGCCAGGTGATGGGGGCAAGGGTGCCCCGCTGGCCGCGAGAGGGAGGACCGCGAGCGGCGGACACTGCGAGCGGCAGAGTACCGAGGCGGGGCACAGGGGCGGGACGGCTCATAGTAGCGAGGAAGGTCCTGTAATGGGGCTGGAGCCAAGGAGCCGTGCAGACCAGGGTCAGCCCGGGGCCAACCCGCCAGGGGAGGAGCCGAGGGCCAGGCCCGAGCCGAAGGTGAAGTCGTTTGAGATCGACAAGCGCCTCATCGTGGAGGCGTGGGAGAAGGTCCGGGCCAATAACGGGGCGCCGGGCGTGGACGCGGTCGGTATCGGCGTGTTCCAGGAGCAGCTGCGGGACAACCTGTACGGGCTGTGGAACAGGATGAGCTCGGGGAGCTACTTCCCGGGTCCGGTGCGGGGCGTGGAGATACCGAAAGATCATGGGGAAGGCGTGCGTTTGCTCGGCGTGCCCAGCACGGGCGACCGGGTGGCGCAGACTGCGGCGGCGATGCTGCTGGAGCAGAAACTGGAGCCGGTCTTCCACCGCGACAGCTACGGGTACCGTCCTGGGCGCAGCGCCCATGACGCGCTGGCCACATGCCGCCGCCGGTGCTGGGCCCAGGACTGGGTGCTGGATCTTGATGTCCGCGCCTTTTTCGACTCCGTTCCGCATTCCCTTTTGCTGAAGGCGGTCGCTCACCACACCAGCGAGCGGTGGGTCCTGCTGTATATCTCGCGGTGGCTGAAAGCGCCGATGCAGATGCCGGACGGGACCGTGGTGCCGCGGGAGAAGGGAACCCCGCAGGGTTCCCCGATTTCGCCGTTGCTGGCTAACCTGTTCATGCACTACGCGTTCGATATGTGGATGGACCGGGAATTCCCGGGCTGCCCTTTTGAGCGCTACGCGGATGACGTTGTTGCGCACTGCGACAGCGAGGACCAGGCCTGCCAGCTGCGGGCCGCCATCGCCGCGCGGCTCGGGACCTTGGGTCTTGAGCTGCACCCCGTGAAGACGAAGGTCGTGTACTGCAAGGACGCGAACCGCCGGGGGGACTTCGGGCACACCAGCTTCGATTTCCTCGGCTACACCTTCCGGGGCCGCCTGGCCAAGGGACCAAGAGGCTATTTCACTGGCTTCTCCCCGGCCATCAGCGGCAAGGCGAAGAAGGCGAAAGGCCGGCAGATCCGGGACTGGCACCTCAACCGCCGGAGCAGCGCGGACCTGTCCGGCCTGGCCAGGGAGATCAATCCTCAGGTCCGGGGCTGGATCAACTATTACGGAGCCTTCTACCGCTCCGAGTTGTGTTTCCTGGCATGGCGCATCAACGAGCACCTGGTCCGGTGGGCCATGCACAAGTTCAAGCGATTCCGCGGCAAGTACGCCAAAGCGATGGCCTGGCTGCAGAAGGTGTATCAGTACCAGCCTGGCCTGTTCGCCCACTGGCAGCTCATCGCGTTCACCTGAGGCCGGACTGTGGGGGCCGGATGACGGGAGACTGTCACGTCCGGTCCTGAGAGCGGCGGGGGGTGAGACTCCCCCCGCCGACTCACCCGTGCTCGCCAAATCGCGGTTCGATCGCGACGACGCTCCAGACCGAGATGATATGCGCGCCGTTGCGAGTCTGCTCGGGGTTGGGGCCTAGGACTCTTGATGGCTGGCAGGAGCCGGTCAACTTAGGTCAGGCAACACGCCTTCTGACGGGCCGGGATCGTCGGGATCCAGGGGTTGGTGTCATCTTGGGGGAAGGCTGGCCCGCAGCGGGTTCGACCGCAGCGCTCGGCCAACAGGCCCAACCTCAATCCTGGGTGCCGTCTTAGATTTCGGTCGTGGCTTCTGCCTTGCCCTCTTTCACGGCGGCCTGGAGCGCGGCGTAGTCAAGCTCGTTCTGGTCGGCGTAGGTTTCGGCGAAGTCGGCGATCGCCTGGTCGAACTTGGCGGAGCCGCCCAGGTAGGCGGCCAGGGCGATGCGGTCCCCGGAGCGGGCGTGCGCCCGGGCCAGGGTCCACCCGCACAGCCCGGCGTAGACCGTCATGCCCTCCGGGAGCATCTGCTCGATCGGCAGCGAGAATTTCCAGTCCTTCAGCTGGCGCACGTAGAAGTCGCGGTCCACCCCCTCGGCGGGGTTGGCGGTGCGGGTCCAGCCGAGGAAGATGTCGCTCTGGGCCTGCATCAGGTGCTGCCCGGCCACGACGCGCTCGCCCTGGTTGGCGTACCGGCTGCGCCCGGCGTAGTCCGCCAGAACGGACGGCTGGGCCTCCTTGGCCTGCAGGAACAACGGCTCGTCGCCGTCCCCGGCGTCCATCAGCACGATCCAGGCGCGGGTGCCGACGCTGCCGACCCCGACGACCTTGCGGGCCACCTGGACCATGGTGAACTGCTCGAGCAGGTGCCGCCGGTCGGACTGCAGGGTGCGCCCGTACTTGCCCAGCACGGTGCGGAGCAGGTCGTAGATCGCGTCGGCCTGCACGTCGGCGAAGATCTCTTCGATCGGGACGATCATCGGCGGGTGGCTGATGATCTGCCGCCGCCCCTCGACCACGGTGGTCAGCTTGCCCAGCGCCTTGGTGCTGTCGCTGGTGTGGGCCTTGGCCAGCATCGCCTCGGCGGCCTTGAACCTTTTGGCCTTGAGCTGGGACCGGAACGCGCCGAAGGCCGGCTCGATGTCCAGGTGCGCATACCAGACGTCCAGGAACGGCTGCCCGGCGAACTCCTGCATCGCCGTGCGGTAACCTTCGGCTGCGGCGAGGACGATCTTGCGCCGGTCCTTGGCGGGGAACCCGTTGTCCCGTCCCGCCGCGGCCAGGCTCGCGGCCAGCCGCTTGACGTCCCATTCGAACGGGCCGGGGAGGGTCTCGTCGAAGTCGTTGACGTCGAAGACCAGCCGCCGTTCCGGCGAGGCGAACGCGCCGAAATTCGACAGGTGCGCGTCCCCGCACAGCTGCACCCGCAGCCCCGAGGCGGGCGTGCCGGCCAGGTCCGCTGCCATCGGCAGCGCAGCCCCCCGGTAGAAGGTGAACGGCGACACCAGCATCCGCCCGTGCCGGACCGGCATCAGCTCCGGCACCCGCGACGCCGCCTGGCCCAGCAGCAGCCCGACCGGATCCCGCCCCCGGCCCGGCGAGAACTCGGCGTGCGATTCCAGCGGAGCCGCCGCCCTGGCATCCTTCCCCCGCGCCACCCGGTCGGCGCGGCTCAGATGCTCCACCGTCCCGGTCCGCGCCGGACCCCGTCGAGTCGTCACCGTCATAGCCACTCCCTCCGGGCCGTAGCGGGGCGCTGCTCGCTAGCCGGTACGCACCACGGATGGCTCCGCTGGTGCCAGTGCCAGATAAGCACGCCACGCAGGCGCCGGCATCCCCCGGCAGGGGTGAACCACGGCAGCCGCGGGGCGGGTCTGGTGAGTGACCGCGAGGACCCGTATCTGACCCCTCGATCGGGCACTCAACGGGTACGACGCTCCCAGATCCGGAGTGAGGCATCGGCTCCGCGATTCTCCGGCGCTGGCCCCCTGCTCGCCTTCGAGCGCCTGGCCGCACCGCGCCGGCCGCGGCGGCAGCTGCCCGCGGGAAACCCGCTTCTAGTGCCATGAGTCGAACGTATGGGCCTCCGCCGCTCTGGCACGATCGAGACTGTGTATGTCACCTCTGAAACGCGGCATCGGCCGGGCCGGCCCCGCTCGGAACGCGACGCCGCCTTCCTCGAGCGTTTCGACGCCAGGATGCGACTGCCGATCGTCGTGTCGGCCATCTTGCCGCTCGTTGTCGTCCGGAGGTCCATGGCTGGGTCGGTGTCGTGGTCGGCATTGCCACCTGGCTGGTGTTCGGAGTCGACTACGTAGTGCGCGTCCGCCATCTCGAGCACTACGGGCGTACCGGTTTCGGCCGCTTTGACCTGTTCGTGGTGATCGCCACCGCTCCGTGGTTCCTGCTCCCCGACGCCCCGATCGGGCCCGTAGCGGGCACGCTTGCGAGCGGTCATAGCTGGGGTTCCGCCGGAGGTGTCCGTGCTGCTGGAATCGCGAAGGAACGGATCAATACCTTCGCGGATCGCTTTGTAAAGACGTTCGGCAGATGCGGACAGCGCGTCTGCCTCTACGTTTCCGTGCATGCTGGCCACCGGGAAGGTCCTTCGGCTTCCTCATCGCCGCGATGCCGTGCACCTTGTCCTCGACGGCCCGGCATGAGCGGGGTCATCGCCGCTGTCGCGTACTGAACCGCGGTGGCGGCGGCTAGGGTGGTCCGTCCGGGAAGGTCAGGACGGTCTTGATGTCATCGGGCTGGCGGGTGTAGGCATCGGCCCACCGGCCGACGGGCACCTGGCGGGTGATCAGGCCGGCAAGCCAGTCCGGGTCGGCCTGGGCGAGGGCCTTGGCGGCGAGTTCGTAGTGGCTGCGGTTGGCGTTGACGGAGCCGAACAAGACCGAGTTCTGCAGGACCATGTTGCGGTTGAGGACCCCGGGGTCGATGCTGGAGTCCGCTCCGGCCGCGGAGACGCCGGTCAGGCAGGCGATCCGCTGCCGGACGTGCTGCGGGCCTGCCTCGAGCAGCATCTGCACGAAGCCGGTGCACTCGATGACGATGTCGGCTTCGGCGGCGGCTTCGCTTAGGTCGCCGCGGGGGAAGTAGGTGGCCCCGAGCCGGCGGACCATCTCCGGCTTGCGGCCCTCGGTGATCAGGTCGAGCACGTAGGTGTCGTAGCCGCGCTGAACCGACAGCAGGGCGGCGAGCAGCCCGATGGGCCCGGCGCCGGTGATCAGGACCCGGGCGGGGGACCAGGTGGACCTGCGGCCGATCTTCTCGATGTGGTCCCAGGCCTTGGCCACGACGGTGGCCGGTTCGAGCAGCACCCCGAGGGTCCCCAGGGCGGGGTCCACCGCGACCAGGTACTCGGGGTGGATGCGGTACCGCTCGCAGGCGTAGCCGTGCCGGGCCTTGATGCCCCGCTCGGTGTACTGGCCGTTGGTGCACATGTCCCAGTCCCCGGCCGCGCAGGCCGGGCAGGGAACCGGGTCGGGCCAGGCGGACGATGCCGACGACCAGGTCGCCGGGGGCGAATCCGGTGCCCGGCGCGGCCTCGGCGACCCGGCCCAGCGATTCGTGCCCGATGATGAGCCGGTCCTGGCCCGGCGGTGCCCACCCGTACTCGCCGTTGATGATCTCCAGGTCGGTGCCGCAGATCCCGATCGCCTGGGTCTGGACCAGGACGGGCCCGTCCTCCGGCGGTGGCTCCGGCATGTCGGTGAGCGCGACGGAGCCTGCCTGCCCGGGGATCACGGTGATGGCGCGCATGATCTCACCCTAGCGAATGAGGCTGCCCGTCCCTGGTGCGGGAGCGGGTGGCAGCCGGGTTGAATGGGTTTCGCGATCTGCCGGACACCATTTCGCCTCCCGCTGGTGGGCACGGGCGTCTTACGAACCTGGCCCGGAGATGGGTAACGGCGTGGTGACAATGACCGGCTGGGCACGTTAGCATCCAGGCGGGTGAGCGCGGATCACACGGCACCCACGTGAAGCGGCGCTCGCCCGGATCACCGCCGTGGCTTCTGACAGGCGGGCAGTTCTGCCGTGCCGTCCGGACAGCCCGCGCTCTCGCGGGCCGGCGGGGGAGTGCCGCGGCATTGGGCCGCGACGAGGTCGGGGAAGGTGTGGTATGGCGCAACCTGGGGTGACGGACTGGATTGACGTGTCGGTGACGGTCCGGCACGGCATGCTGCATTGGCCTGATAATCCGCCGATCGTGCTGGAACGGGTCATGGACCTGCGCCGCGGTGATGACTGCAACGTCTGCCATCTGGCCATGGGCGTGCACAGCGGCACGCATATGGACGCGCCGGTGCACTTTATCCATCAGGGGGCCGGGCTGGATGAGATGCCGCTGGCGGCGACGATGGGCGAGGCCCGGGTCATCCAGATCGAAGATCCGCGCGAGATTACGGCCGGGGAGCTGCGGGCGCACCAGCTGCAGCCGGGTGAACGGGTCCTGTTCCGGACCTCGAACTCGGCCCGGTGCTGGCAGGCGGGCAGTTTCGTTGAGGACTTCGTGGGCATCTCCGAGCAGGCTGCCGAGCACCTGGCGGCGATAAGGGTCCAGACGGTGGGGGTCGACTACCTGTCCGTGGGCGGGTACCACGCTGACGGGGCCAGAATCCACCGCACCCTGCTCGAAGCGGGCATCTGGATCATCGAAGGACTCGACCTTTCGCCGGTCACGGCCGGCCGGTTCGAGATGATCTGCCTGCCGGTCAAGCTGCACGGCTCTGACGGGGCGCCGGCCCGGGCCATCTTGCGGCCCGTCGGGGGGCCCGGCCCGGACCGGGCCGCGCCAGCGGGGACGGCGCTATGAGGCTGCCCGCGGTGAGCGGCGGGCCCGCGAGCGTTGCTGCTCGGCTGCGGCCGCCTCACCGGCCGGGCCCGCGCCGATCACCGCCACGTCGTAACGGCGGCCCCCGTCGTCATCATGGGAAGACATGACTGACCTCCGTCTGGGTCCGGGCTGCGTCGCTCTGATCCTTTATGTCAGCTGATCCTTTGTGCCACGCGAACGACGGGATCACCCCCGCGGGGATGATCCCCGTCTTCACTTAGGTCCTTTCGACGGCCGGAGTCGATCCTGAGCTTGGCTGCCTGAGCGACCTGGCTCAGCCCCCTCTTCGGCGTCCGGCTCGCCTGCCTGTCAGCCTGCGCTGCCTGGCAGCGCTCACCGACATCCCGGGGATGAGGCCGGCACGTCGCCCCGTTGACCCACGTGCTTAATGCGGGATCGGAGCGATGATTCCCTCCAGGGCCAGGCCATCCAGGACCAGCTGCACGGCGATCGCCGCGATCAGGAATCCGAAGACCTTCTCGGTGACCAGCATGCGGCCTTCGTCGAGCTTTTCGCTCACCCGGTTCGCCCAGCGGAACACCACCACGTCGAGGAGCAAGACGAACACGAGGATGCCGAACTCCACGGCGAAGACGCTGAGCGACTTCGCCTCGGCGGAGATCGTCATCAGCCCGACGATGCCCACCGGGTTGAGCAGGTACGGCACCGCCAGCGGGAACTGCGCAAGCTGCATCGGGTCCTTCCCAGCGGTGCGATCGCTGCTGCTGGCCGGTGGCGCGAGCACCATCCACACCGCGACCACGAGCAAGATCACGCCGCCGGCGATGGACAAGGATCCGATCGTGAAGTGCAGCAAGACGCGCAACAGCTCGCCCAGCACCATGAGGAGCACCGCCACCGTCGCCGCTGTGGTCAGCATCTTGCGCAGCACCCGCTGCCTGGCGGCCGGGTCAAGGGAGGCGGTGATTTCCAGGAACGGGACCAGCGCGATCTTCGGCCCGATACCGATCAGCAGTACCAGGAACGTGTCGATCGCACCGGCAGCAGTGATCGATGTCTGATCCATCCTCCAAGTGTGGCGGAAATCGGTCTCCGGCGTCCTGGTCAAATCAGGGGCCGTCCCTGTGCGCCTTGGAATGCGCGGATTTTCAGGATCACTGGGCGCCATCGGCCATACCGGCCAGCCTCCGGATAGACGCCGGCGCCAGCGGCCAGCCCCCTCTCCCGGCGCCCGCCGCTGCCAAACCCCGGTGAGGGAAGGAGACCGGGTAGCAGACCAGCGATCATCCCGGGCCGGTCCGTGTGGCGGCTGCCGGTCGCGTGCGATGACGGGCTGGTTATCCATCACCCGGATGGAGCTGGCCGGATGGCGCCAAGCGGAGAGGCCGCAGCGGGCCGCACCAGTAAGCGCGCGGCTGCAGCGGCCGGGATCGTGCTGCTGACGCTGGCCTCGGCGCAGTTCCTCACCGCGGGCTCGCAGAGCCCGGCGGACCAGTTGGCCAAGCTCGCCGACCTGCGCGACCGGGGCGTCATCACGGCCGAGGAGTTCGACCGCGAGAAGGCCAAGATCCTGGCCTAGCGGTACCGCAACCGGTTTGGCCAGCTGGGTGCAACCACAGGGGGCGCAGCTCCCTGGGACCGGGTCCGGGGCGGGAGCCTCAGGCAGAAGAGGCAGAGTCAAACCACTGACCTGCCGCAGGGTGAGCCGGTTTGCTGGTGTCCGCCCAGGTCCGGACGCCGCCTGCTCAGACTGAGGGGCATGGCGGTCTATGAGGGTCATTGATGCCCGGTCACAGGCCTGTCATAGTCGGATCGGGTCGATGGCGTGCGGCGCAGGTGCTGCCCCCTGAGCTGGGTTCATATTCGTCCTGCACGCCTACTGACCGCAAGAACCGATGCCCAACGGCACATGCTCCCCGGCCAGCCCTCGCCAAGACCGGTAGACCCCCATGCGAGCGCCCGAGCGGCGTCCCGCGCATGAAAGGGAGGAACGTCGATGACCACGCCAGCCGATCCCTTCGCTGTCGTACGCACCAGGCAGTATGTGGTCCTGCTGGCCTTCGCGGCGGTGCTGGGCGTGGTGGTCTCGACGGGGGCGTACTGGTTCCTCAAGCTGGTCGGCGACATCCAGGGCTGGGTGTATACCGACCTGCCAAAGGGCCTGGGCTTTGCTGGCACGCCACCGTGGTGGCCGCTGTTGCCGCTGGCGGTGGCCGGGGTGATCGTCGGGCTGACGATCAGGTACCTGCCCGGCCGGGGAGGTCACTCGCCCGCGGACGGGTTCAAGGCCAGCGGCGTGGCGCTGCCGGCCGAGCTGCCCGGCATCTTCCTGGCCGGGCTGGCGAGCCTGTCGCTGGGCGCGGTGATCGGGCCGGAGGCCCCGCTGATCGCGCTGGGCGGCGGGCTGTCGGTGCTGACGGTGAAGCTGGCCCGCCGCGACGTGCCCGCCAGCACCGGGGCGGTCATCGCGGCGACGGGGAGTTTCGCGGCGCTGGCCTCGGTGCTCGGCTCGCCGCTGACCGGGGCGTTCTTGCTGCTGGAGGCCTCCGGGCTGGGCGGGGCCATGGCCACCATCGTGCTGATCCCCGGCCTGCTCGGCGCCGGGATCGGGTCGCTGATCTTCCTCGGCCTGAACTCGCTGACCGGATACGGCACGTTTTCGCTGACGATCCCGAACCTTCCCCCGTTCGAGCACCTGAACGTGGCACAGTTCGGCTGGGCGCTGGCCATCGGAGCCGCAGCAGCATTCGTCAGCGCCGGGATCAAATGGGCGGCCCTGTACCTGCGCCCGCACATGGAGCGGCGGGTGGTGCTGCTCACGCCGCTGGCAGGCCTGGTGATCGCCGGGCTGGCGATCGCCTACGGCGAGGGCACCGGCAAACCGCAGACGGACGTGCTGTTCTCCGGCCAGCAGGCGCTCCCGCCGCTGATCCAGAACGCCGCCAGCTACACGGTGGCAGCGCTGGCGCTGCTGGTGGCGTGCAAGGGGATCGCCTACTGCGTGGCGCTGAGCAGCTTCCGCGGCGGCCCGGTCTTCCCCGGCCTGTTCATCGGCGCCGCCGCCGGGATCGCGCTGTCGCACCTGCCCGGCCTGCCGCTGATCCCGGCCGTGGCGATCGGCATGGCCGCCATGACGACCGGGATGCTGCGGCTGCCGCTGACGGCGGTCCTGCTGACCACGCTGTTCCTCGGCACCGACGGCATCAAGGTGATGCCCGTGGTGATCGTGGCCGTGGTGGTTACATTCGTCCTGTCCATCTGGCTCGCCGGCCCGCCCGCCGCACCGCAAGTCCCCGAGCCGCAGCCGCCGTGCCGCCGCAAGTCCGCTAGCCAGATCCGCATGCGGCGCCGAAGGCGGCCCTTGGCGCGCGCCGCGCGAGCTGGACAACGGGACCCAGGAAGACGGCTGCGCGCCGCAGAGGTCCGCACGACGTGTGAGTCACCTTTGGTCTGCGGGTGCTGCGCGTTGTGGCCCCGGCGTGCGGCGGGCGGGCCCCCAGGCTGAGCCCGGCGCGGCGCCGAGGGCTCTGGGGCCGAGCGCGGCGAGGATCCGGCGGTCCGGCGGGACGCCGCCGGCATCGAGCTGGTCGAGGTAGTTCACCATGGTCGCGTAGGGCTGCCGGTAGGCCGTGACGGATTCGGGGTGGCCGATGCCGATCCCCAGCAGGAAGCGGCCGCTGTGCCGGGAGGCGATCCGCCGGTACGACGTGGCGACGTCCGCGGCGTCGTTGGTCCACATGTTGACGATCGCGGTGGCCACCGTGATCGTGGACGTGGCGTCCAGGATGCGCTCCGCCAGGGCGAGATCACTGACCGGCGCGCGCCCGAACCCGAGCCACGCCGTGGGAAACCCGAGCGACTCGGCCTGGATCGCGAGGCCTGTCCGGGCGTCGTCGCCGTACCCGGGGTTGAGCCAGGCCCCGATCCGTCCCAGCCGCAGACCCGGGTCCGCCGGGCTCACCGTGCCGCCTCGGCGGGCACGATCTCCAGCCTGGCGATCCGCCTGGCACGAAGCGCGAACCGATCCGTCAGGTCAACCTCGCCCCCGGGGAAGTTGCCTTCCAGATGGATGTGCACGTCGTGACGTTCGGCGCCATCCGCCTCGCCCAGCGCCTTCGCTCCCGTGACCTGAACGGTGTACTGGTAGGCCGTGGCGACGGTGGCGCGCCATCGCCGGATCGCGGCCATGCCCCGCCATTCCCGGCCCTCGTCCACGACCACTGCGTCCTCGGCGAAGCATCGGACAAGGGCCTCGGCGTCGCCGCGGTCCGACGCGGCTAGGTACTCGGAGATGACCGGCGGCAGCGACCTTGTCGCGCTCGCAGCGGCTTGGCTCATGACAACCCCTCCAGCCTCCAGCCCCGATTAACTGCTAAAATAAAAGTGAGTAGCTTCGAATATAGCAGTCAGGGTGGAGGGGTGCCGCGCGTGGCCCAGAAGATCAGGCTCGAGGACCGGGAATGCCCGCTGTCGGCGACGCTCGGCCTCGTCGGCGAGTGGTGGACTCTGCTCATCCTGCACGACGCCTTCGACGGCTACTCGCGCTTCGACCAGTTCCAGGAGAACCTCGGCATCTCCTCCAGCCTGCTGACCAGCCGGCTCAAGCGCATGGTCGGCGCCGGCCTGCTCGAACGGCGCCAGTATCAGGCCAACCCGGCCCGCTATGAGTACCTGCTGACAGAACTCGGCCGTTCCCTCCGGCCCGTACTCGTCGTCCTGGCCGCATGGGGCAACGCGGGCCTGGCCCCCGGTGAGCGCAGCATGGTCCTGGTGGACGCCCAGACCGGGGCCGAGGCCGAACCGGTCCTCGTCGACCGCGCAACCGGGCGGCGCGTCGACGGGCCGGACTTCGTCTTCACCGCCGGCCCGGCCGCCAGCAGGCCATTCCAGGACCGCTACGCAGCGCACCCCAAGCCACGGCAGCCATGACATCTGCCCGCCCCGCAGGACCTCCCCGGGTTCTCGAGCCGCTCCCCGGAGCACGCTGACAGCCCCGACCGAAGTGACGGCCCGCGCGGGCCGCCCCATCCGGGCCGCTCGGCTAGCTGCCCTGGCTACGGTTTCCGGTGATCACCGCGCGCGGCCACCCTGGTTATCCGGCCGTCACCAGCGCGCCAGAGCGGGCTGTTCTGTGTCGCCCGGTCGATGCGAAGCCATGATCGACAGGCCGCTCCGAGTCGGCAGGGAGGCGTTCCGGGGGGAGACCTGCCAGATTACGACTCCGTAGTCGATGCCGGTGGCCGCCTTTCGATCCGTATCCGGTCCTGATGCTGGAGACCGGCCATGAGGACGGGTTCCGCAGGAGCCGGAGCTGCGGCGCGGACTTGACCCCCGCGCAAGCCACGGCGGATGGGTAGGTGTCCGGCCGCCACGAAAGCGTGGCAGTCAGCCGGGGCGGGCAGGGTGGGAGAAGATGGGACGGTGGAGTCGCTGGCCCGGCTGCGTGAGCAGCGGATGTTCGACTGCCGGCTCAGCCCCGACCGGGCGCTGGGGTCGGTGGAGGAGGCGGATGCGTTCCTGCGGGACCGCGGGCTGCTGACGCGCACGGCGGACTGCGCGCTGCCGAGCCTGTATCAGGCGTGCCATGAGGATCCGTACCGGCCGGGCAGCCCGGGCTTCGCCACCTGGCCGGCGACCAAGTGGCCGTGGTTCGGCGAGCTGGCTGGCCGCGGCCACCTGATCGCTGCGGTGCACCGCGGCAAGAGCCTGCTGGTCTGCGGTGCGGTGGCGCGGCCGCTCGACCCGATCTGCCGCGCGGAGATCACCCGGATGCGCGCCGCGGACCGCGGTTGGGGCCGGCTGCTGGATCACCTGGCGACCGCGGGTCCGTCCAGCATCGAGGACCTGCGGGCCGAGCTGGGCTCAAGCGGCAGGAGCTGAAGGCGCTGCGGGCGCCGCTGGAGCGGTGCGGCGCGATCGTGTCACGATCGCTGCACGTCACCGCCGGCCAGGGACATCAGCATTCCAGTGAGCTGGCCCGCTGGGATCAGGCCTACCGGGGTAGCGGCACCGGCGAGGAATCCCGTGGCCGGGTTCCGGGACCTGATCGCCGCGGCCGTGCGCGCGGCCGTCCTGGCGCCGGAGACCGAGCTGCGGTGCTGGTTCTCCTGGCAGTGGTACTGGGCCGATTCGCTCGTGGACGACCTTATCGGCCAGGGACAGCTGCGCAGGATAGACGGCCACGTCACCGTGGCCAGCCAGAGCCGGCCACGCCAAGCGCCGCAGCGCCCTGCGACATCCCGGAATCCTGCCTGAAGTCACCAACGGGTGACTTCCAAGGCGACCAAGAACCGCCGTTCGGCGCTCATCCTCTGGCCTTCATGATGCCCTCGCGGAGTGTTCGAGATCGGACATTATGGGAGGGTGCTGCGCTACGTACTGTTGCGCGACGCCCTTCGGACCTCAGTCTTGAGCCCTCGGCAGGATGTCGTACGGTGAATCATCTGGGCCTGACGGGATCGGATCCGCTGCAAGGATGACGGCCGTGCGCCGCTACGAGGCGAGTATGTACGACAGCAACCGCTGGGACGGCTTCGAGCTCCGCCCCGGCGACATCATCATCAGCACCCCGCCAAAGTGCGGGACGACGTGGACGCAGATGATCTGCGCCCTGCTCATCCTGCAGGAACCGGAGCTCCCGCTCCCGTTGGACACGCTCTCGCCGTGGATCGACATGGTGACTCGCGCCCGCGCAGAGGTGTTCGCGGACCTGGAAGCCCAGAGGCACCGCCGGTTCATCAAGACCCACACGCCGCTCGACGGGATACCCAACGATCCGGCGGTCACGTACATCTGCGTCGGGCGGGACCCGCGCGACGCGGGGCTGTCGATGGACCGCCATATCGACAACACCGACATCGGCGCGTTCCTCAGCCAACGCGAGCGGGCGGCCGCGATCGACGGTATCGAGCTCGGACCATTGCGGCCACCGCGGCCGCGCCCCGGCGGCGAGCGGGACCGCTTCTGGCAGTGGGTCGACGACGAGACGCCGTCGACGCAGGTCGGGTCGTCGCTGCGGCGCACTGTAGAGCACCTGCAGACGTTCCGGGACGCCGCCGGCGATCTCGAGGTCGTGTATTTGCACTACGACGACCTAAAGGCCGACCTGGAGGGGCAGATGCGGCAGATGGCCGCGCGCCTCGGCATCGACGTCGACGAGCACCGATGGCCCCGCCTGGTCCAGGCCGCGACGTTCGAGTCGATGCGCAGCAGGGCCGGCACGACCGTCCCCGGCGGCGGTCCGGAGCACTGGATCGATCCCGCCGCGTTCTTCAGCCGCGGCACGAGCGGCCAGTGGCGCGACCTCCTCGACGACGCCGGCCTCGCCCGGTACGCCGCGCGCGTGCGGGCGCTCGCGTCCGGCAACCTCGTCGAGTGGGTGCATCGCGAGCCGATCGACTGAGATCCCCGCCCGGCGGTATACCCGCACTACCCAAAGCTGATCGTCAGCGCCGACGCCGCCCATAACTGCCGATATGCGCAGACGTCGGCTGGCACCTGAACGAGGCTGTCGCACGACTCTCCGAGGGGCTTTGTCAAGTCGGACGTTCGGCACATACCGCCCACGATCAGCTCGCCCGATCCGGACATTATGCCATGTTCGGGACGCGGATCGGGGGTTGACACCGAGTCGTGGAGGGCTATGCGACAGCCTCGAACAAGACGCTGGCCATCCAGACTTGGTGTTCTGCGCGGGGCTGAAAGGCGGGCGATCGTTGATCCTGTTTCCTTGCCGTTGGCTAGACGGGTGACGCCGCAACGGGTTCCCTGAAAGCGCGGAAAGCTCCTTGTGTCAGCTATCCTCCGGCCGCGACTGACCGTTCATGACGGCTCGATCGGATACGCGGGAGGCACGGCGGCGGTGCCCGGCCGCTCATTTGGGGTTGCCGGTCACACCGGCATCAGCCCGTGCAGGGGGAAGACCGCGTCGCGGGTGGCCATGATCGCCCGGTCGACCGGATGGCCTGGGTCGTAGCCGGACTCCCACGGCCTGAATACCGCAGGTGCCCCCTCGGTCATCTGTTCGGGTGCGGTCAGGCCGGTGCGCCGCGCGACATACTCCCGCCACGAGGCGGGGGTCGGCGCCGCCGGGTCGATCGGCTGGCCTGCGGCCTCGGCGAGCAGATGGGTCCAGCTCCGCGGCACCACCTGCACCAGGTCATACCCTCCGCCGCCGGTGAGCAGCCAGCGCCCGCCAGCCAGGTCGTGGGCCAGCGTATGGATCGTGGCGTGGGCGGCGCGCTGCCCGTCAATGCTCAGCTCCAGGCGGGCCAGCGGATCCAGCCGGTGGGTGTCGGCCCCGTGCTGGCTGACCAGGACCTGCGGCCGGAACTGGGCCAGCAGCGGCGGGATGACCGCGTGGAAGGCGCGCAGCCAGCGGGCATCACCGGTCCTGGCGGGCAGCGCGACATTGACCGCAAACCCCTCCGCGCCGGGCCCGCCGGTCTCGGCGGGCAGACCGGTGAACGGGAACATGTCCGCCGGGTGCTGGTGCACGCTGATGGTCAGCACCCGCGGATCGGACCAGAACGCGGCCTGCACCCCGTCGCCGTGGTGCGCGTCGATGTCCACGTAGGCGATCCGCTCGGCGCCGTGTCCCAGCAGCCAGGCGATCGCCGCCGCGACGTCGTTGTAGACCCCGAACCCGCTGGCGCGGGCGGTCATCGCGTGGTGCATGCCGCCCGCGATGCTGGCCCCGTGCCCGGCCGGGCCCGACCACACCGCGCGGGCCGCGGCCAGGGTCGCCCCGGCCACCAGCGCCGATGCCTGGTGCATGCCGGCAAATATCGGCTGGTCCCCGGTGCCCAGCCCGAACGCCCGCGCGTAGCCCTGCTGGGCCGCCTCCAAGCCGCGGGCACCAAGCTCATCGGCCCAGCCGCTAACCGTCCGCACCGCCGCGACGTACCCGGGGTCATGCACCAGCTCCAGGTCGGCGTCGGTGGCCGGGGCCGGGGCGGCCACGGTCACGCCGGGCTGGCTCCACAGCCCGAACTCGCGCGCGAGCCGCATCGTCAGCTCCAGGCGCACCGGCGCCAGCGGATGGCCAGGCCCGAAGTGATAGTCAGTAAGCCGCTCGTCCCAGGCCACATGCACGGTACAGGTCATCCAGCCACAACCCCTCTGCCGCCGTGCCGATTTGCGGCTTCGCCGGCCAGGCGCCCATCTTAAGCCGAGCCTGTCCGATAGCGGGTTTCCAGGTCCTGACCAGCCAGGGCGACTTCCTCTGCTACCGCGGCGAGAGCCCCGGCAGCGGCGACGATCCCGCTGCGCCACCCCTTCACGCGTTCCACCTGGCATTGCAGAGCCTGTTCGCGCTGCACAGATGCGGCCGCCCGTAACAGGCGATTCTGCGGCGGTATCCCATCGTGCCCGGCCGCTGCCCATCTGAAGTGCGGGCGGATCGCGATCGAGCGAGGGGGGCGCGGCACTGCTGGTGACCTTGGTCCCTGCCGCCCGGGGACCAACGCCTGCGGAACCGCCCCGCGGCCGCGCTACCGTGAAGGTTGCGCACGGGAAAGGGATCCCGGAGGGAGACCGAAGGGGAACCGGAACCGGGCGACGGCCGAAGGGACCGAACCGGAGAACGCCGGACGAAGGGAAACCAGAGGAAGGCGGAGGAAGGGGAAGAGCCCGGCGGGCAAACGGGAAACCGGAGGAAAGCCCGCCGGGGGGAACCGGAGGACGTGCGGTGAGGCCCCAGACCACCCGGTGAGAGTCCCGGGGATCTGGGGCCGCACGCATCTACGATGTCGTCGGCAAAGTCCTGGCAGATGTGCGCGAACTGCGCATCGCCGTCCAGCAGTTTCCTGGCGGGCAGGACGTCCGTCAGTCGCGTGCCCCAGACGCCGCACCCCGGAGAGCGCCGGCCTGCGCCCTTGGCGGTCTGCTGATCGCAGCGGGTGCAGTTGACTCGGCAGTCATGGTTGCCCGCGTATCCGATTCTCAGGGGCGGCGACTGATTCATAGCGCTGCTGCGCCGAACCGGCATTCCGCGCCCCCCACCGCACCGGCCAGCTCATCGGACGCCCGCCGCAGGCCTGGCCGCGGCCGCGGCGCATGCGCCGCGGCTCCGCGATCAGTCGACCGGATCGGGAGGCTGCGAGTATGAGCCAGCCGGGCGGGATTCCCACCTCGTCCCCGGGGTCCGTCGCCCACTCACCGAGGTCGGCCGGATCCGAATCCAGGACGGGTGCCGCACTTCGGTGACCCAGGGATACACGTCAAGACGGCTCATGCACTGGCCCAAGCGTTGGATGTCAGCCTCCGCCTCCACCACCTCTGCGCGGCCATTGACCAGCACGCTCCACCCAGACCGGGTCTGCGCGTTATAGTTGTCGGCCTCGAATGCAGCGAGATCCTGCCCCTCAGCCGCGGAAAGCTTCGACCCGTACGCAGTGCGGAAGATCACGTCCTGGCCATCCACGACGTGGTTCACCGGCAGGACCACCACCTCGCCGTCCGCGACGAAGCCGACCCGCCCCACCGGGACGGAGGCCAGCAGCCGCAAGCACTCATCAAACGGCAATATCTCCAGCCCTGCGTGATCGGTCGGATACCTTGGCATTTCACCCTCCCCGAGATTGGCTGCTAACCCCGGCGAACCCTGAGTCAAGGCGATCATGGCCAGCCACTTCACGGTGGATCGCAGCGGCGGGTATCCGCAGGGCCGAAGAGCCCGAGAAACCAGGTCTTTGGACACATCCCGTGCCCTGGGGCGCGCAAGGTGACGCCGGGCGCACCTCGCCGCCCTGTACGTCGTCGCCGGCCAATGGCATGCCGCATCCCGCCACGCGCCGCCGAAGACAGCGTTGCCGGTCAGCATGTAGCCGGCGATGCGTCCGCCGCAGAACTGGCGCAATTCCGGGCGACGGCGTTCCGGCCGGGTTGCAGTACAACGGCGCGCAAGCCCCATGCGCCCTGGACACACACCGGCCGTCCCGCCAACCGGCCGCCCGCCAATACTGATCGCGAAGCAAGACCAGATCCGGGTAATCGGCGCTCAGAAGCTCATGCGCCAGTCACCACGATCACCCGCACGGATTCGGCAGGTAAGGTCGCTTGCTTTCCGGAACAGCGGTTACGTATGGTGATAGCCGCTGGTCGCGACCATCGCGCTAGATCCGCCGATCTGTATTGTCAGGGGTCAAGATCGACTAATAGCTGACCTGGTACATAACGATCGTTCGGTGACGGCGTGACGTTGCGCTGACCGAATTTCAGACTGAGTACCTGACGCCAGCTTGCCGCTGGCGACGACACATTCACCGCCTTGCCTGCCCTGACTGTCACAGCGCGCCGTGCTGCTGTCCGGTTTTGCCCAGTCCGCCCTTCGGCTCCTTCCGGGCGCCTGGTCTGGCCACCGGATGGTGGTCGGCCGTCTCCAGCGCCGCCATCGCGCTGCACTGCCGCTTCGCCATGCCCCGTCCTCAACGCGCCGGGTCCGGCCCTGACGGGCTCATGTCCGCGGGCTGACCGGCACCGGCGGGTTTGGCGTGGATAAGCGCTGGCGCGTGCTGCCGGGTGAGGCAGGCGATCGGGGATTGCTGATCGCTGACCGTCATCAGTGATCTTCGGTGTCTCCCGGCGCCCTGCACGAGAAGAATCTGGTGCCCGGAGGCGCCGGAGCAGGAACCCGCAGTGGCGCCTCAGCGGCCTGGTGTCAGGTCGCGGTAGCGAGCTTCGAGGAGGCAGTAGAAGCCGTAGCACAGAAGGCCGGACGCGAGCACGGCCAGCAGCCAAGAGCCGTAGGCGGAGCCGGCCACCGAACGGAAGACCGCGTCCAGCCCCTTCACCTGCTTCGCGCTGGACAGCACGGCGGCCTTCAGCAGGAAGATGCCGACCAGCACGAACACGACGGCGCGCGCGACGCAGCCCACCGCGCCGAGCGCCCTGGTGAGGATGGCCAGCGCCCGGGGCATGTGCTCTGTGGTGAACCGCTCGCGGAAGTCGAGCCGGACTGACCGGCGGCCCACCTCCACGCCGGCGACCACGACGAGGACCCCAACTAGGATCAGGAGCAGGTGGCCCCATCCGGTTCGCAGCAGGTCCGCGGTAACGTCGGTGTCCTGCCGCTGCTCGGACTGGGCCGTCTGCCTCGGCTGAGTCTCCACCACGAGCCGGGCGGTGGTCAGGCAGAATGCCGAGTACAGCAGACATCCCCATGAGAACACCGCGCGCTGACGCCACTTGCCCATCGTGCCTGTCGCGTGGGCCGGCCGGAACACGGCCTCGATGAGCTGGGTAAGCGCGTACGCGCCGAGCCCGGCGACGAGCAAGACCAGCGGGACACGCCCCCATACATCGGCCGCCTGCACGGCCCCGGCGCTGCTCGCGGGCGCGCCCGTACGCCCGTGCGCCGCGAGCGCGAGGCGGGCGCGAGGTAGCCGACCAGGAGGTAGACCGTCCCCCGGCAGAACAGGCCGAGCCGGCAAACCGCGCGCAGCCACACACCGGACGCGCCCCGCGCCATCGATTGTGCAGCAGCGTCCAGCATGATCGCGGCGCGTGCGCGCCTACTCCTCACTGCGTATGTGGGCACCGGTCGATGCCCAGCTGACGAGCCTCGCGCCGGTACCGACTAGCTCTTCGGGCTCCGAAAGGATTTCGGCTACGTTCTCCGGCAACGGGCCGCTCTTGCCTACGGACACTATCCGTGGCTCCCAAGGCGACGGCCGTGTCCCCAGGGCAAGGCCTCTTCTCCGCCGCAGCCGCCAGCCGACCAGTGTCACCTTACTGGCCGGCAACGGCCGGGCTATGAGGCCAGCCTGGGGGAGCCAGGTTCTCAGCGTCTCGGCTCTGCTGCTTGCTTGTCGCCGATCGCGAGCCCGCCGTTTTCTTGCCACCGATCGCGAGCCCGATGTCGGGGCCGAAGACGTGCACGTTGCTGGTATCTGGGGATCTGAGTTACTGACTGCCGAAGGCCGACCGTGGCGCCCGCCGCCGCGCCGGTGCCGGACGGCCCGGAACCGGCGCGGCTGTGCGGGTCGGCACGTGTGCGCCGTTTGCCGGAGCGCCTTGCCGGCGGTGCTCAGCGGTGCGCGAACCGGCGGGAACCGCCGGACCGCCCGCTGACCAGGTGGAAGATGAGCAGCAGGACGGCTGCGCCGGCGATGGCGGTGAGCCAGGTGGACAGGTTGAAGAACCCGTTCAGGGTGTGGACGTGGAACAGGCGGGTGGCGGCCCAGCCGCCGCCTATCGCCCCGGCGATGCCGATCACGCAGGTCAAGATGAGGCCCTGTGATCTTTTGCCGGGGATCGCCATGTTGGCGAGCAGGCCTGCGCCCAGGCCGAGAACGATCCATGCGATGATGCCCATAACCGACTCCTTAAGTCAGTGACCATGACGTACGCGGTGGTCGGTCATGCTGGGGAGATCGCAGCTGGGGAGAGGGTGTCTCCCGGGGTTCTCACTGTCCTTCAGCCGTGGCGTCTTGCCGGCACCGGGCCGTGTACGAGCAAAAAAAGTTCCGGTCCTGCCGCTGCCTCCGCCGATATCGCGGGTGCAGCTGCCGGGGTCCGGAGCAACACTCTTACAGTACTCCTTATTATTCTCGTTATTCTCGCGCAAAGGGGCATTCTCCAGCCAGCAGCAGGGCTTTTCGAGCGTGCGGAGGGCGGGACACGGGCTCAGCCTCACGGCTGACGCCGCTACTCGGGTTTTCCCGGCGGTTTGCCGGCCGGGTTCTCCTCACCGATCTGTCATTCTCTGGAGAGTCCCCAGAGCCCCGCCCGCCGGAGCAGCCGGGTCCGGTGGCACGGAACATCGCTTCGAGGCCCGGCGACGAACAAGACCCGGCCTTCTCCGACCAGGATCACCTGGGCGGGGATTACCGGCTCCGGGGCAAGCGCGGGGGGCAAGCGCGGGTAGCGGTCCACGAAGGCGAAGACCTGTTCGTGTCCGAGGAGACTTGAACTCCCGATTCCGGGAGAATACCGACGGGCACGCAAGGGCATCTGACCTCACCATTGACCTGCCGCACCGGCTAGCCGGCCGAGCGCGGGCACCATCCGGGTACACCCGGATTCCCCTGAGGCAGCATCACGGATCACATCACGGGCGGCCCTGCCGCCAGTTCACCGATGCCGGCTTAACACAGCGGCCCCGCCGAGGCGTGAGTGCGCCCGGCGGGGCCTTGACCCCATCCCTCCGCCTAACCGAGAGGACAGGACCATGACTGAAACCGTAGACCAGGCGCAGGCCCAGCCGCCACGTGCCCTGGCCGGCACCATCGAGGACGCCACTTCGCTCTCCTTCGTCTCGACTGGCCATTTCGAAGGATCGCGAGGTGGCCGCCTCACCTCACGGCGACACGTCTTCGATGGCGCAAAGGCCTCGCCACCCTTGACTCTGATCTCCCCGGCAAGACCATCGGCATCTATCGGAAGGACCGGCAGAGCGAGGCGTGCCCTGGGTCGAGCCGGGCACGTACTGGCCCGGTTTGGCTGCAGCGAACCGACGAGGACCCTGCTGCGCCGGCGTTCCCGAACCGCGCCGGCAGGCCGCTCGCCCGTTCCGGCGTGCGCGACCGGCTCGACCGTGCGGTCTCCGCCGCGGCGCAGTGCTGCCCAACGCTCCAGGGCCGCCGCGTGTCGCCGCACACGCTTCGCCACACCTGCGCGATGCACCTCCTTCAGTCGGGGGTCGATCTTGCGGTCATCGCCCTCTGGCTCGGGCACGCCGATCCCGCCACCACCCATCAGTACCTGGAGGCCGACCTCGCCACCAAAGAAGCCGCCCTGCAGCGCCTGACCGCCCCGGCGCAGCAGCTGACGAGATACCGGGCAAAAGACAAGCTGCTCGCGTTCCTCGAGGAACTGTGATTATGTGCAGCCTTCAACCCCGCCCATCTCGCCATCACAGCCGGTTCGCCGGCTGCTGCACATAATCCGGAGCTGGGCCTAATACGTGAAGATCGACGACATGCTCAACGACTGGCCTGACCTGCGGCCGGCCCGTCCGCGGACCTCAACTCCGCTCACGCTCAGCGACGCCGGGCTGCTGGCGCTGGCGGTGATGTCCGCCCTGATGGGGTTCACGTCCGAGCGCCGCTGGCTGCGGTACGCGAACGGGCACCTGGCCGGCATGTTCCCCGCCCTGATCGGCCAGTCCGGGTACAACAAGCGGATCCGGAAGGCGTTCTGGCTGTTCATCCGGGTGATCAGGATGCTGGCGATGGACACGACGCTGTGGAGCGATGACGTCTGGGTGGTGGACTCCACCCCGGTGGAGTGCGGCCGGTCCCGGGAGACGGTCAGGCGCAGCGACGTCGCCGGCTGGGCCCAGTACGGCTACTGTGCATCGCATTCCCGGTTTTTCTGGGGTCTGCGGCTGCACCTGGTGTGCACCCTGTCCGGGCTGCCGGTCTTGTTCGCGATCGCCGGCGCGAAGGCCGATGAGCGCCAGACGCTGCCGGGCATGCTGGAGGCCGGGCGTGACGTCGCGGCCGCCCATCCCGGGCAGACGCTGATCGGGGACAAGAACTACTTCGGCACGGACTTCGAGGCAGAACTCGCCGCGCGTCACCTGGTCCTGCTGCGCCCCCTCCGCAAGGGCGAGGCCCCGCGCGCCGGCCAGAACCTGTTCAAGCCGCTGCGCCAGGTCATCGAGTCCGTCAACCAGACCCTCAAAGGCCAGCTTGACCTTGAACGACACGGCGGCCGCACCGACGAGGGCATCCTCGCCCGCATCCTGGCGCGGATCCTTGCACTGACCGCCGCCATCTGGCACAACGACAAAACCGGCCAGCCCGTGATGCGGTCCCTCATTGCGTACGACCACTGACCGCCAAGACATCCCCGGGAATCAACCGTCTAGGGGGCCATCGTCAGACTCGCCGCGCCTCCCCCGATCAGCGGCGTCGGCGGCCGGGTAGCTGGCGACGTCGGGCTACCATCACCCACATCGGTGACTGCACGTAGGGTGGCCTGGTGGTGTCTGCGACATACCGGGAGCTGTTCGCCGCGGTGGCGACCGCTTCTGCCGCGCTTACCGGTTTGCTGTTCGTCGCGTTGTCGCTGGTTTCGCGGCGGGGTTCAGGTTCCGGCCTGTCCGTCATCCAGCAGGTCCGGGCGGCAGCGGCCTGGCTAGCATTCACGAATGCGCTGGCGGTCGCGCTGTTCGGCCTGGTACCTGGGACCAACGTCGGGTACCCGGCGCTTGTCTTGGGCGTCACCGGAATCGCGTTCACCGTCGCGGGGATCCGGTCAATTCTGGCCAGCCACGCCACGTCCCGTCAGAAGCTGCGGCAATTCGGGCTTGTGGTCTTGCTCTTGCTTATCTTCGGCGCCGAGCTGATAGCGGGCATCGTGCTCCTGGCTCGCCCAGACAGCAGTACATCGATCCAGGCGATCGGGTATGCCTTGGTCGCTTCGCTTCTGGTTGGTGTCGCCCGCTCCTGGGAACTGGTCGGTGCAAGGGATACGGGTTTCTTCGCTTCGATCATGACCTTGATAGCTGGCCACCCTCGCGTGATGGACGATGAGGCGGGCGCTCCGGGCGCGGTCGCCAGTTCTGGATCTGAGGACAGCCCGGAAAACGAGCTCTTGCGAACCGAATCCGGTGAGTGACAGCTTGCAAGATCGTTTCACGCTGCAGTCAGGCAGACATCAGGTGGGTGTTGCGTCTGGTCGCCGCGAGATGCACTGACGTGGCGCCTGGCAGCAGCACGGTGTCAACGGCGTTCAGTCGACGACCCCACACCCGGACCTGGCTTGACCACCTCTCGCTTGGCGATGGCTGCTGCCACCGGCGCGACTTCCGACGCGCAGATCTGGTGATCTGTATCCGGCCACGTACGCAGCCGAGCAGTTCGACCGATGCCCAGATCTGCTAAGGGGACGTGACGCGAGGGCATGACGAACGGAACGGACAGCGGCAGTGCCCGTCATACGGGAGCAAGCCGGGCGGTGGTCCTCGGGGTCAGCGGTCGGGGATCCAGTTGCCGTGGAAGCCCAGGGGGACGCGGGCCGGCAGGTGGATGCGCGCGACCGGCTCGGCGGTGAAGTCCTGGGCAGCGAGGATGACCAGGTCGGCCGCGCCGCGGTCGGGATTGTGGATGAAGGCCATGACGTAGCCGTCGTCCTCGGCGGAGTCCGGCGCGGCCGGCGCGAACACGGCCTCGCCCGCGGTGGCGTCGCGGCCGAACTCGTGCACCTGCACGGTGCCGTGGTCCAGGTCGTGCTTCAGGATCGCGTTGGTGAACGCGTCGTCGGTGAAGTCGCCGGTGGCCGTGATGGCCCGGGTGACCTCCCCGATGACCGCGCTGTAGCCGTAGCGGTACGGCCGGGAGATGATCCGGTCGTCGACCCGGGGGAACTCCTGCCCGCGGTCGTCCAGGCGCTGCTGGGTGACCGTGCCGGCGGCCGGGTCGATGGTCCACTGGTCCAGGGTCACCGGGCCGTGCGCGGCCCACAGCGTGGAGACGTCGAACCCCTTGTTGTACTGGCACAGGTCGACCAGGATCCGGCCATGGGCGTCCTCATACGCGTTCTGGGTGTGGAACACCCAGCATGGCTCGATCTCGATCCAGCGGACAGGCGAGCTGCCGTCGCGGGGAAGCAGGCCGACCCGGGCCTGGTGGGCGGGGTTCCACACGTACGGCAGTTCCTTGTGCTGGGTGGCCGCGCTCAGGCTGAACGTGACCGGCAGGTCCAGCAGGACCACGTAGCGGGCGGTGAGCGCGAAGTCATGCATCATCGGCCCGTCGGGGACCGCGATGTCGGTGGTGCGGGTGACCTTGCCGCCGGGGCCGACGATGACGTGCTGCACATGGTCCCAGGCCCAGAAGTACGCGATTGCGTGCAGCTCGCCGGTGGCGTGGTCGAGCTTGGTGTGCGCGGCGAAGCCGCCTGGCAGGGTCCCGCCGAAGTCGCACGGGCCGACGGTGTCCAGCTCATCGGTCAGCTCGTACGGCAGCGGGCCCGCCTCGACCGTGGCCAGGGTGCGGCCGCCGTGGGAGATGATGCAGGTGTTGGCGGCGAAGTCCATGTTCTCGTGCACCGGGCCGCCCGGCCACTTCTCGTCATGCTGCGCGGCGACAGCCTTGGAGCGGACCCACCGGTTGCGGTACCACTCGGCCCGACCGTCGCGCAGCCGCACGCCGTGCACCATGCCCGCGCCCAGGAACCACTGATAGTTGGGGTCGTCCAGGCCCAGCGGGTTCGGCCCGTTGCGCAGGTAACGGCCGTTCAGCCCGGCGGGCACCTGGCCGGTGACCGGCAGGTCGAACGCCGTGATCTCCTCCTCTACCGGGGCGAAGGACCCTTCCAGGAAACGGTGGTCAGCAGGCGTAGACATAATCCCTCCCGGCTGCCGTCAGACGCTGTGCGGTCGCCATGCTGCGAGCATGGCACAGTGCCCGCAGCGGAAAAAGACGCAGCTGATGAGTGCACTCTTCGGCTAGGCCGAACGAGCAGCTGATGAGTGCACTCTTCGGCTAGGCCGAACGATGAGCGTTCCACCCGACGATATGAAGCTCGGGGTACTCGGACATATGAGGCCGGGGCCGGATTTCATACAGGACATAACCCCAGGTAAGCAGCCCTGGCTCTACCGGGTGCACTGTCGGCGCTCGCCCGGGCCGGCGCGGTGGTGTCCACGGCGCCGCCGATCTGCCAGAACATCGCGCTCCGAGGCTGTCCTCGCCGGTACAAAAGCCGACCGAGCCCGCTCACGACGACAGCGATCACCGCCCTGATACCCAGCTCGCGGGACCACGGCACGCGGCCCCTCTTCCTGGAAAAGGCCGCTACGAGCCAGTACAGCCAGAATGCTGCCCCATCCGATGGCAACGACGAGCTCTACGACACGCGCCATGACTCAGACTGCCACCGTGCCTGGGCGGTACGCGACGAGAAGCTCAGGTTCGGGATCGGGAGAGGCTGCGTCGAGAGCCGAGCCGAGACCGCCGCCGTTGTGGCGCCGAGGTCCGGGCTTGTGGTCAAGGACCCCCGTTCCCGCACGAGTCCAACAGCACGGTGATGTGGCCGCGGCACATGCGCTGGTGGCGGAGGTGGCAACTCGCCATCCCCATCGTCTGGGCCTCGGGTTATGAGCCGGGCGAAGGCGCGGCACTTGGTGCCGCGCCAGAATTGGAAATAACGATCTTCAATGGTGGGGGTTACTCAGGTCGAGCCCGGTCTTGGCCAGGAAGCCATCGAGGAGGCCGGGCCGGTGTCGCCCCTGCTCCTCGGCGATCGCCTCCAGGATGGGCGCGATGATCTTGCATGGGCCGTAGCACTTGGCCCGGTAGTCCACGAGAACGGTCTTCGTGGACTGCAAGATCTCGGCCTTGAAGGTCTTGTCGGTCACCGGCTTGGTCGCTCCACCGCCGCAGCCTGATGGCTGGTGAAGAAGTTCTGCGCCCGGGAGCTGGCCGGGCTGGAAGAAGAGCTGCTGCCGTCGGCGCTCAGCACTGCCGCCGAGGCCGCGGCGACCGGGAGCGCGCCGATGACCGCGCAGCGCTGCACGCCGCCGGATCCGCAGGATACGCCGGTCAGCCGGTCATGTCGAAGGTCGCCAGCACCTTGGTCGGCCGGATTCGCACCACCAACTCGCCCGGCACGCCGTTGCGCTTGCCGGACTCCTTCGCGCGCTCAGGTCCCGTGTACCGCGCGCCGATCAAGGTCGCGGTGCGGACCAGCTCGTCGGGCTGTTCCGACAGGCTCGCGTTGCCCTGGACCTGGACGAACGCGTACGGCGGCGCTTCGAGATCCACGCACAGGCTGACCCGGGGATCGCGGGCCAGGTAGCGGCCTTTGGCTGTGTCACTGCCCGTGTTGAAGACCACGGTGTCGCCCTCGAGGACGAACCAGACCGGCGTGACCAGCGGATGGCCGCTGGGGGACAAGAAGCTCAGCTTGCCGGTGCGCGTGCCTTCGGTCAGGAACGCGCGGACCTCCGGGTCGGTGATAGATGACATCCTGTCCTCTCGGTTTTCGCTGCTCGGTTGCTGCTGCTGGCCGCCGGGGGGCCCGGCCGGTGGCTGTCCCGCACCGTCCGGGCCAGCGGCTGGCGCCGGTCAGTATGTGTCGTGAGGGTTCGTCCCGCCGGCGAGGAACCGCTCGGCGTCAAGCGCCGCGGCGCACCCGGTGCCCGCCGCCGTCACGGCCTGGCGGTACGTCCGGTCGACCACGTCGCCGCAGGCGAACACGCCGGGGATGGGCGTCCGCGTGGAGGGCTGGCCGACCAGCAGGTAGCCCTCGTCGTCGGTGGCCAGCTGCCCGGTGAACAACCCGCTGCGCGGGTCGTGCCCGATCGCCACGAACAGCCCGCCCGCCTCTAGCGTGCTCTCCCGGCCGGTCACCGTGTCACGCAGCCGCAGGCCGGTGATCTTCTCCTCACCGAGGATCTCGGTCACTTCGCTGTTCCACCGGAACTTGATCTTGGGATTGGCGAACGCCCGCTCCTGCATGATCTTGGAGGCGCGCAGCCGGTCGCGGCGGTGGATCACGGTCACCGTGCGGCCGAACCGGGTCAGGAAGGTGGCTTCCTCCATGGCCGAGTCACCACCGCCGGCCACAGCGATGTCCTGGCCGCGGAAGAAGAACCCGTCACAGGTCGCACACCAGGACACCCCGTGCCCGCCGAGGCGCTTCTCGCCCGGCACGCCGAGCTCGCGGTACCTGGAACCGGTCGCGATGATCACTGCCTTGGCCAGGTAGGTCTCACCCTCGATGATGACCCGCTTGGGATCGGCCCTCAGGTCGACCTCGGTGACGTCCTCGGCCACCAGCTTGGCGCCGAACCGCTCCGCCTGCTTGCGCATCGCATCCATCAGGTCGGGGCCCGTGATCCCGCCCGGGAAGCCGGGGTAGTTCTCCACGTCGGTGGTGTTCATCAACGCGCCGCCGGCGGTGACCGAACCCTCGAAGAGGAGCGGCTTCAGCTGGGCACGCGCGGCGTAGAGCGCGGCCGTGTACCCGGCGGGCCCGGATCCGATGATGATGACGTCGTGAATGGCGGTCACGGTCTGGCTGCCTTCTGCTTGACTGGCACCGGCGTCAGCTGATCGTCTCGGTCACGGCCTGCAGGACCTGGCCGGGTTCGGTCCTGGTGGTGTAGTCGGGGTGCACATCGATCCACCGGATGACGCCGTCCGCGCCGGCGATGACGACGGTCGGCATGGGCAGTGCGGTGGTCCCGTCCGCGTTGACCTGGGTCAGGTCCAGGCCCAGCTGCAGCTGGGCGGCGCGGGTGCCGTCGCTGGGCGCGGTCAGGATGCCGAGCTGCCCGGCGATCTGGTTGCCCGGATCAGACAGCACGGTGAAGGCCAGCTCCTTGGACTCCTTCGTGGACAGCGATCCGTCCGGTGTCTGCGGGCTGATGGCGATCAGGCTGATGCCGCGCTCGGCGAGAGCGGGCACGAGCTGCGCCTGGTAGGTGCGCAGGGCGATGTTGCAGTAGGGGCACCAGCCGCCGCGGTAGAACACGATGACGGCGGGCTTGCCGCCCAGGGTCTCGGCGAGCGTGGCCGGCTCGCCGGCGACGTCGAGCAGTTCGCCATCTGGCAGCCGGCTCCCGGGCTCTGCCACGCCGGACGGGTGGCCGGCTGCGGCCAGGTCGCGCTGCTCGGCCGCGAACGCCTCGGCAACCTCAGCGGGCAGCTGCCCGGCCGAGGCCCGGTGAAGGCTGGCGACCTGCCCGGCGATGGTGGATGTGGTGGTCATGGGATGGTCTCCTTGCGAAAGACTGGGTTGTATGATCCAGAATTACAGGATGAAATTTGGAATGTCCAATCCAGAACTGGTAGGGTGAGCTCATGGCGAATGACCCCGGCGCCCGGCGGGCCGACGGCGGACTGACCCGCAAGGGCGCGCAGACGCGGCAGAAGATCGTGGCGGCAGCCGCCGGCCTCATCCTGGAGCAGGGCGTGGCCGGCGCCACCCTGGAGGAGGTCCGGGCCGCGGCCGGGGTGAGCAGCTCGCAGATCTACCACTACTTCGCCGACAAGGAGGCGCTGGTCCGCGCCGTGGTCGACTACCGCTCCCAGACCGTGGTCGGCGAGACCCACGAGCCGGCGCTGGCCGCGATCGAGGGCATCGACGGCCTGCGGGCCTGGCGGGACATGATCGTCTCCTTCCAGCAAGACGCGAGCTGCCAGGGCGGCTGCCCGCTCGGGTCGCTCGGCAGCGAACTCGCCGAACTCGACCACGTTGCCCGGCACGACGTCGCCGCGGGCTTCAGCCGCTGGGAGGCGGCGATCCGTGCCTGCCTGCAGGGCATGCGCGACCGCGGCCAGCTCGTCCCGGCCGCCGACCCCGGCCAGCTCGCTACCGCCATGCTCGCGGCGCTCGAGGGCGGCCTGCTGCTGGCGCAGATCGAACGGAACACCAGGCCGCTCGCCGCGGCCCTGGACGTGATGATCACACTCACCGAGTCACTCGCCCCGCCAGTTCAGCAGCCCGGCGATCCTGCCAGCTAAGGCGGCTAACGATCTGAAATGGCGGGGTTACCGGGTTTTGGTCATCGGGCGGGGGGTGCGGTATGCCGGAGGCCCGCCCTCCTGGACGGCTTCCTTGCCAAGATCAGACTTGATCTCACGCCCCTTCGGTAACTTCCACAATTGAAGGATCGTCAGGGAAGGTGCTCCAGCTTGGTCGTCTGCCAGAAGAGGCCAGCTGCGGCCTCGCGGGCGTAGTGGGTGAACACCGATTCCTCGCCTTCAACCGCGAGCCGGTAACCCTTCCCCTGGGTCATGTGGACGGTAGCCTTCCCGTGGTATGCGAGGCGCACCGTTCTGCTATCCCCAGCCGGGGACCGAAGTCAGAGCCGCTACGTCCGCGTAGCAGTCCGCAAACGACTTACTCATTCTTGGTCCTCGCCTTCCTTGATGATCGCTACTCTCTGTAGCTAGACAGAGAATATTCGTAAACATCAGAGGCCGAAAGGGTATTTCCAGCCGGGCCATCTGGTGACTAACGATCTTCAATTCTGAGGTTACAGAAGGGCGTGAGGTCGAGCCTGCTTCCGGCGAGGAAGCCCTTGAGGAGGCCGGGCCGGTACTGCATCCGCCGGAGCCGGGTCTTGGCCAGCGCGGTCAGCTCGCTGACGCTGCCGGCAAGCGAAGGGATGTCGTGATGAGTACCCATGTTGTACTGCCTGTGACGGAACGCGGGCCGGAGGCTGGAGCGGCTGTCCTCACCGTGAACGGCCAGGCGCATGCGCTGCGGATCG
This sequence comes from uncultured Actinomycetes bacterium, assembly GCA_963742795.1. Taxonomy (GTDB): domain Bacteria; phylum Actinomycetota; class Actinomycetes; order Streptosporangiales; family Streptosporangiaceae; genus Palsa-504. The sequence goes on along the minus strand of CAVUNL010000028.1, from coordinate 248,224 downwards.
AGCCCCGGGTAAGCCTGCTGGACGCGTTGCGGGAGCATCTCGGGCTCACCGGGTCGAAGAAGGGATGCGACCAGGGAACCTGCGGTGCGTGCACGGTATGGGTGGACGGCAGGCGGGTGCTGGCGTGCCTGACGCTGGCGGTCGCGTGCGAGGGCCGTGAGGTCACCACGATCGAGGGCCTGGCCGCGGACGGGGAGCTGCATCCGGTGCAGGCGGCGTTCGTTGAGCACGACGCGTTCCAGTGCGGGTACTGCACTCCCGGCCAGATCATGTCGGCGGTGAAGCTGCTGGAAGAGGGCCACGCGGGTAATGACGCCGAGATCGCGGAATGGATGAGCGGCAATATCTGCCGGTGCGCGGCGTACCCGAACATCCGGGCCGCGATCCGCGGGGTCCGGGACGCGGCGGAGGGTGAGCGGTGATGCGGCCGTTCAGCTATGTACGGGCCGCCGACGCCGGTACCGCGATCGCGCTGGTCCGGGAGCGCCCGGACAGCGCGTTCCTGGCCGGCGGCACTACCGCAGGTGGACCTGGTACGCCAGGACGTGCTGCGGCCGGGGCTGCTGGTCGACATCAGTGATCTGCCGCTGGACCTGATCGAGGACCTGCCGGACGGCGGGCTGAGGATCGGGGCGCTGGCCCGGATGAGTGATGTGGCCCGCGCGCCCGGGGTCATGCAGCGGTTCCCGGTGATCTCGCAGGCGGTGGTGCTGGGAGCGTCGGCGCAGCTGCGGAACATGGCCTCGATGGGCGGCAACTTGTGCCAGCGGGTCCGGTGCAGCTACTTCCGGGACCCGGCCTCGCCGTGCAACAAGCGTGACCCGGGCACCGGCTGTTCCGCGCTAGAGGGCGTGAACCGGGGCCACGCCATCCTCGGCACCAGCGATCACTGCATCGCCACTCATCCGTCGGACGTCGCGGTCCCGCTGACCGCACTGGACGCGGTTGTGCACACGAGCGGTCCAGGCGGGGAGCGGGCCATCGGCATCGACGACTTCTTCCTGCTGCCCGGCGATACCCCGCAGCGGGAACATCCGCTGGAGCACGGGGAGCTGATCACCGCGATCGAGGTGCCGGGTACACCGGTCGCCCGTCGGTCGGTCTACCTGAAATTCCGCGACCGCCAGTCATATGAGTTCGCGCTGGCGTCGGTCGCGGCGGCCGTACGGATCGAGGACGGCACGGTCGCCGAGGTGCGGCTGGCGCTCGGCGGAGTCGGCACCAAGCCGTGGCGCGCCCGGCGCGCCGAAGCTGCCCTGCTCGGCAGGCCGGCCAGCGCGGCCAGCTTCGCAGCGGCGGCGCGCCAGGAACTAGCGGCGGCAACCCCGCGTCCGATGAACGCGTTCAAGGTCGAGCTCGCGCAGCGGGCCATTGTGCGGGCGCTGAACACCCTTACGGACGGAGACCAGTGATGGGCAGATTCATCGGCCAGGATGTACCGCGGGTCGACGGCCCGGCTAAGGTCACCGGCTCAGCACGGTACTCCGGTGAGATAACGCTGCCGGACCTCGCTTACGCGCAGATTGTCGGCGCCCGGGTAGCCAGCGGCCGGATTACCCTGATCGACACTACCGAAGCCGAGCACGCCGACGGGGTAGCCGGGATCCTCACCCACTACAACACCCCGAAGGTGAACCAGGTGCCGCTGGTCCCCTCGCTGCTCGGCGGCCCGGCACCGGGCCAGACATTCTTCCCGATGCAAGACGATGTCATCCACTACGCCGGACAGCCGGTCGCGGTCGTCGTGGCCGGCACCTGGGAGCAGGCGCAGTACGCCGCCACCCTCATCCGGGTCAGCTACACCGAAACCCCGTCGGTCAGCACGATCGATCAGGGCCGAGCTGATGCTTACGACGCGGAACGGATCTTCGGCGGCCTGATGCCGGGGCGGACCGCGCGCGGCGACGTCGACGCCGGGCTCGCGGCGGCCCAGGTCCACCTCGCCGCGCAGTTCCGGTTCGCCGCCAACCACCACAACCCGATCGAGATGCTAACCACCACGGCGGTGTGGGACGGCGACCAGCTGACGCTGTATGACTCGTGCCAGGGCATCAAGGCGGTGCAGCTGACCGTGGCCGCGCTGCTCGGGATCTCCCCGTCCAAGGTCCGGGTCCTGGCCCGTTTCATCGGCGGCGCGTTCGGCTGCAAGGCCATGGTGTGGCCGCACGTGACCCTGGCCGCGATGGCCGCCCAGCACGTACGGCGGCCGGTCCGGCTCACGGTCACCCGCGGGCAGATGTTCTCCTCCTGCGGGCACCGCGAGGAGCAAGAACAGCACATCCAGCTCGGGGCGACCCGGGACGGGAAGCTGACCGCCATCCGGCACGGCAAGATCTCGGTCACCTCACCGTTCGACGACTGGGCCGAGCCCGCCTTCGGCGTTGCCTCCCAGCTGTATGCCAGCCCCGCCTACGAGGGGGTTCACCGGCTGGTCCGGGGCAACACCATGACCCCCACGTTCACCCGCGGGCCCGGCGAGGCGCTCGGCGTGTTCACCCTCGAATGCGCGATGGACGAACTCGCCGCCGACCTCGGCATCGACCCGGTCGAACTGCGGCTGCGCAACCTCGCCGAGACGGTGCCCGGCAGCGGCAACCCGTGGTCCAGCTACGGGCTGACCGAATGCCTGCAGCGCGGCGCGGAACGGATCGGCTGGGCCAGCAGAAACCCGCAGCCGCGGTCCGAACGGGACGGGAACTGGCTCATCGGCACCGGCATGTCCGCCGCCGCCTACCCGGTTGCGTTCTTCATGCGCACTCAGCGCGCCCGCGCCCACCTCTACGCAGACGGCACCGCCATCGTGCAGACCTCCACCCAGGAATTCGGCACCGGCACACCCACCGTGCTGACCCAGGTCGCCGCCGACGCGCTCGGCGTCGAGCTGCGCGACGTCCGGCTCGAGTTCGGCGACACCAGCCTGCCGGGCACCGGGTTCGCCCGTCGGCTCCAACGGCGCGATGATGATGAGCGCCGCCGTGCACAACGCCGGCACCGCGGTCCGCGACCAGCTGATCGCGGTGGCCACCGCCGACCCGCAGTCCCCGCTGCACGGCGCCGATCCGGCCACGATCACCGCGGCCGGCGGCCGGCTGATGGTTTCCGGCGATCCCGGCACCGGCGAGACCTACGCCGCCCTGATGAGCCGGCACCGGATGAACAAGCCGAGGCCATCGGCAGCTGAGACCCGCCGCCGCTGGACACCCCGTACGGGCTGCTGACCTTCGGCGCCCAGTTCGCGAAGGTCGCCGTCGACGCCGACCTCGGCATCATCCGGGTCCGGCACCTGGCCGGCGCGTTCGCTCCCGGCCGGATCCTCAATCCCAGGACCGCCCGCAGCCAGCTCATGGGCGGCATGCTGTGGGGAATGAGCCAGGCACTGCTCGAAGGCAACCACATGGACACCGCTCGCGCCGGCTGGGCCAGCACCAGTCTCGGCGAGTATCTCGTCCCGGTCAACGCCGACGCACCCGATGTCGACGTCGACCTCATCGAGGTGGAAGACCACGTCACCGGGCCGCTCGGCGTTAAGGGTGTCGGCGAGATCGGGCAGGTCGGCTCCGGCGCTGCAATCGCCAACGCCGTCTACCACGCCACCGGGTACCGCGTCCGGGAACTGCCCATCGCGATCGAGCACCTGCTGGCATACCTGACGGCTAGCCCGGCGGCCACCGCGCGCGCAGCCCGATCTCATGCCACATGACCCGAACCACATCACCCCGGCTGCGGCCCCGGCAGCGGGCCGGCCTGCCAACAGACCGGCTCGCCGCCCAGCCCTGGGCCGGCCTGGGCGGCCTGCTGCTGGCGACGGCCGGGTTCTTCGCCCTAGCCCTCGGTACCGGCAGCACCACGACCTCGCTGCTGATCCTCGGCCCGATCTCGACGTATGCGCTGCCCGCCGTGGCCGTGATCGCGTTCTGGTGGAACGACTGGCCCGGCGCCCGGCTCACCCGTCCCTGGACCGGGCTCACCGACACCATCCTGGCTGCCGCAGCCGCGGTCGGGCTGACCCTCGCCGGGCAGGCCGTCGTCGAGCGGCCCGACGTCCGGGCAGTATTCGAGGCCTACCGCGGCCCGGGCCTCCCGGTGACCTTTCCCGCGACGCTGCCCCTGGCCGGCGCGGCATTCGCTGCCATGCTCCAGCTGTCGCTGGTCTGCGAACGCTGGCCGCTCGCGCGGCATCGGCCGGATCAAGTCCGGGGTCGCCGCGCTCGTGCTGTCCTGGGCGATCGGGGCCGGCGCCTACTTCCTGCTCGCCAGCCTCAGCCACCTGCCAGCCCCACAGCGAGCCGCCGCCGGACTGCACAACCCCGGCGGCCCTGTCGCCACGCCCGACTTCGGGGCCGCGCTCATCGCCGTCGGAGTCTGGCAAGCAGTGTTCTTCATCGCCTTGCACGGCTGGCCGGTCAGCACCATCACCCGCCGCCCGCTCCGCCTGCTCGCAGGTAACGGCCTCGTCATAGGCCTGGGCACGCTGACCTACCTCACCCTCCGCGACCTGGCGCACTGGGCACCGGACGCCATCAGCGCCGCATGCGGATGCATCATCGGCGCCGTCCTCGTCGTGGCCATGCTCTTCGACGGCTGGCCCGCCGCGCTGCTGCGGCCCGGCCCCAGCCGCGCCCTGACCCTCGCCCTCACCGCCCTGGCCGCCCTGGCCCTGAACCGCGCCCTGGCCGCGTACGCCGACAGCGTGCACTGGACCAGGGCAACCCCCGACGACTGGATCACTACCGCAGCACTCAGCTTCGCCGGAGCCGGCATCATCCTGCACACCGGCATCGGCCTCCGATGGCCATTCACCACGAAGACAACGATGTCAGAGAAAAAGTGAGAACTCGCTGTGCTACGACAGGTCGTCTTGCCCCGGTAAACCAGTCATTCCGGGCGGCTCGGCCGCGCCGCGCCCCGGCGGTGCCTGCTCGCCGGATTCTGCGCTCAGGGCGGCGAGCCGCCGGAACTCACCCTGCGCGTAACCGACCACCTCGTCACTGTCCATCGCGGCGCCCCGGATGAGCGCGGCGTTGTAGGCGGCCTCACCCAGCGTGCGGCGGGCCAGGGACTGGGCTTCGCCGATCCCCATCTTCTGGTCTTCGTTAACGGCAGAGATGTCCGGCGGGAAATTCGCTGAGAAGGCTCCGGACAGCACCACTGCAGGTTCGGCTTCGCCGAGCCGGGCCAGCGTCGCGGCGGTGATCTGGAGCGTCATGCCGAGCAACAGCCGGTCTCCATCGGCGTGTTGCTGCGCCATCGCTTCCTGCAGCGCGGCCAGCGCTCCGGACAGGTCGCCGGTCTGAGCCCGGATGAAGCCAGCCCACGTCAGGGCGCTGTCGAGCATGGGATCGAAGGCTCCGGCGCGGGTCAGGGCCATGCTGTCCTCGATGAGCATGAGCGCGGTCTGCGGGTCGCCGGGCCATATCGCGCCCGCGGCGGCACAGAAGGCAAATGCCGACAGCGCCGGGTTCTGGACCCTCCGGGCCACCTCGACCGCCTCCATCGCGGGCGGCCGCGCCGCCGCGTAGTCTCCGGCGGCGGTCCAGGCCATCGCTTCTACGGCCAGCGAGTCTGCGACGAGGATCTCAATGCCCAGTTCCGCGGCTTCCTGGCGGGCTTCCCGGGCGATGCTGGCTCCGCGTTCTGGCTGCCCGGTCAGCGTCCAGGTCTGGGCGAGCACCATTCGCAGCAGCGCGCGACTGATCGGATCGCTTGACGCCGGGTCGCGCAGCGCGTCCTCGGCCCGCCGCCGCGCCAGCGGAAGGTCACTGGCGAAGAGCGCGGTCCATGCCGCCGCGGCAATGACCATTCCGCGCAACTCGGGCGGGCACGCGCCGATCTGGGCGGCGCAGGCTTCGGCCCAGCCGCCGGCGGTACTGGGCGATGTGGCGACGAAGAGAACTAGGGCGGCCACGATCCGGAAGGCCGGCGGACGCGCCTGGTCGCCGCTGGTCAGGGCCCAGGTGACGACGGCCTGCAGGTTGTCGCGCTCGGCCCGGATCCGCTGCTGCCACTCCAGTTGCGCGGGCCCGAGGAATTCCAGCCCGGCCCGTTCGGCGAACGCCGCGTAGTGTTCGGCGTGCCGGTGCCGCAGCCGGCCCAGCTCGTCGGCGGCTAGTTGCTGCCGCGCGTAGGCCCGCATCGTCTCCAGCAGCCGATAGCGGCTGGTCTGGTCCAGTCCCTCCTCCTCGGCGACCATGGACTTGCTCACCAGGTCGGTCAGGCTGTCCAGGGCGTCCCACTGCTCCAGGCCGGCTGCGCCGGCCACGGCGGTCGCCGCGGCGGCGTCAAAACTGCCGGGGAAGACGCCCAGGCAGCCGAAGACGCGGCGCTCGGTCTCGCCGAGCAGCGCGTAGGACCACTCGACGGTGGCCTGCAGCGTCTGCTGGCGATCGGCGGCGTCGGCCCGGCCGCGGGTCAGCAGCCGGAACCGCTCATCAAGCAGCCCGGCGATCTCGGCCGGGCGCAGCGCCGCTACGCGTGCGGCGGCCAGCTCGATCGCCAGCGGGATCCCGTCCAGCCGCCGGCAGATCTCCCCGACCGCGGCCACGTTCCCGGGGCTCAGCGAAAAGTCGCTGCGCGCGGCGGCGGCCCGCTGGGAGAATAGGGACACCGCGTCACTGGCGCCGGCGACCGCCATGCCCGCCTCCGGGGGCGGCAGCGACAGCGGCCGCAACCCGAACACCTGCTCCCCGCCCACGCCCAGCGGCTGCTGGCTGGTGGCCAGGATGCGCACCCCCCGGCAGCCGCGCAAGATGTCCGCCGCCAGCGCCGCGGCCGCGCTCGCCAGGTGCTCACAGTTATCCAGCACCAGCAGCAGTGCGGTCCTGGTACGCAGGAACTCCACGATGCTGTCGGCCGTGGACAGGCCGGGCCGCGGGCGCGCCCGCAGCGTGGCCAGGACGGCCTGCGCCATCGTCTCCTGGTCGTCGGCCGGGTGCAGCTCGCACAGCCAGGCGCCGTCACCGAACGACGGCAACTGGTCCGCCGCGGCCTGCAGCGCCAGCCGGGTCTTGCCGACCCCGCCCGGCCCGGTCACCGTCACCAGCGGCGACCGCTGCATCGCCGCGGCCACCTGACCGAGCTCGCCGGCCCGTCCGACGAACGAGCTGAGCTGGACCGGCAGGTTCCCGGCGAACGCCTCCAGCGTGCGCAGCGGCGGGAACTCGCGGCGCAGGCCGGGCCCGGTCAGCTGGAAGATCCGCACCGGCCGGGCCAGATCCCGCAACCGGTGTTCCCCCAGGTCCACCAGCGCGCACCCGTCAGGCAGGTCATCGCGCACCAGCAGCTCGGTCGCCCCTGACACCAGCACCTGCCCGCCATGCCCCGCGGCCATCAGCCGGGCGCAGCGGTTCAGCGGCTGGTTCAGGTAATGCTCCCCGCCCAGTACCCCCTCATCGGTGAGCAGCCCCATCCGGGCGGCCAGCGGCCCGGTGACCTCACCCCAGTCCACTGCGCCCAGCCCCTGCTGCGCCGCGAGCACCCCCCGCACCGCCTCGCGGGCCGAGGCGAACACCGCGGCCAGCCCGTCGCCCATCGTGGAGAACACGACGCCGCCATGCGACTCCACCGCCCCCCGGACGATTGTGTTATGACGCGCCAGCGCGTCCCGCATCTGCGCCGGATGCTCCTCCCACCGGCGGGTCGACCCCTCCAGGTCGGTAAACAAGAACGTCACCGTGCCCTGCGGCAGCTCTCTCGTACCGCCCCCCTCGCCCAGGCCCGAGCGGCCAGACCCGGGCACGCCCCGATCACCACCGGTGACAGGCCGGACCTCCGTTGCGCCGGATTCCGCCGCCGGCGCGCCGGGGGCCTGGCCTGATGCCGCCGCCCGCGCCACGGCGACCGCCGGACCGCGGTCATAGCCGGGCAGGCCCAGCGCCTGCCGCAGCACCTCAGCGAACTCCCGGCAACTGGGATACCGGTCCTCCGGCGCCTTGGCCAGCGCCCTGGCCAAGGCGCCGTCGACCGCGGGCGGCAGACCCGGACGCTTCGACGCTAGCGACGGCGGCGGCACCGACAGGTGCGCGTAGATGACCGCCATGTCCTGATCCCGCTCGAACGGCACCTCCCCGCCCAGCAGCTCAAACGCCGCGCACCCCAGCGCGTACTGATCCGCCCGCCCGTCCACCCCCTGGCCCTGGATCTGCTCCGGCGCCATGTACGCCACCGTGCCCAGGTACAACCCCGTCCCGGTCAGCGCCGACGCCGACCCGCCCTTGGCCAGCCCGAAATCAGACAAGTACACATGATCGGGCCGCCCCGGCCGCGCATCGATCAGCATGTTCCCCGGCTTGACATCCCGGTGCACCAGCCCCGCCCCATGCGCGGCATCCAGCGCCGAGGCCACCGGCGAGAGGATCGCCGCCGCCCGCCCCGGCGGCAGCGGCCCCTCCCGCTGCAAAAGGCCCCGGACATCCCCGCCGGACACGTACCGCATCGCGATGAACAGCACCCCGCCCGCCTCCCCGGCCTCATACACCGGGATGATGTGCGGGTCATCGACGGCGGCCGCCGCCCGGGACTCGCGCAGGAACCGGCGACGGAACTCCGCATCCCCGGCCAGCCCCGGGGTCAGCAGCTTCAACGCGACCAGCCGGCCCAGCCGCTCATCACGGGCGCGGAACACCACCGCCATCCCGCCCGCGCCGATCTCTTCCTCCAGCACATACCCGGCGATCCGCGACCCCGCGGCCGGCCCACCCGGCCCGCCGCCCGTTTCCCCGGGCAACCCCTCGCCCACCACGCCTCCACCGCTCGCGTCTCGCCAGCGCCACCCCAAGTATCCTGTTCAGCCAGATCCCGCCGCAACCACGGGACCGGCGGCAAGGCAAAACAACCGGCGGCAAGGCAAAACAAGAAGCGCATCCAGCGGATAGAAGCCGAAGCCCAATCCGATGCCCGGGGCGAGGGACGACCGATGATCTATCGCAGCCGATAGCTAATCAGCGAGGCGCCGACGAAGCCAGGGCCAACATTAAGGTCCGGTGCCCTTGACCATCGAGTCTTGCGGCTCCCGATGAGGTGTACTTCCGGCGGGCTGGTAGCCGGATTCGTGGGGCCGCTCACGGTGGGCCTGCGCCTGGTACTGGCCGGGCAGGCAGGACGGATCCCCGTCCTCTCCGCGGATGAGGCAGCTGTGGCTGAGGGCCGACGCACCGGCAAAGATGATGGCCAGCGCCAGCGCCTCGCCGGCCAGCTCCCCGGCCCCGGTCCGGATATGCTCGCCGAACAGGAACACGCCGAGCAGGCTTGCCGACAGCGGGTCCAGGACGGTGAACCCGGGCTGTGACGCGGCGAGCGGCCCGGCTGCCAGCGCGTGCGAGGCTAGCAGCATCGTCGCCGCCCCTACGGCGACGAGCACGTAGAGCGACCAGCTGGAGAAGATGGCGCCAATACCGTCGCCCAGGTGGGAGCTGAGTTCCTTGATGACTGCGGCCACGAAACCCCACGAGATCCCGGTAGCGGCTCCCAGCACAGCAGCCCGACGGGAGCGGGAGGCGCCAGGACGATTACCCGGGCCGAAGGCCACGGCCATGGCCGCGAGTACCACGCCGAACGTGACCAGGCCGGACAGCAGCCACAGCGAGCCCGGCGCGTGCAGGCGCCCTCCAGACGGGGAGGCCAGCCATAGAAACATGCCGATGCCCGCCGACATGGCGGCAGCGGCCAGCCAGTCGCGGCGCTTTACCCTTACCCGCTTGGCGCCGGCGACGGCCAGGTAGCCGAAGACGAACAGCAGCTCGAGCGCCAAGATGGGCTGGACCAGAGCCAACGCGCCGAAGCGCAACGCGGTCAGCTGGAACACGAACCCGAGGATCATGCTAGCTACACCGAGGAGCCACACCGGCCGGCGAGCCAGACGGAACACCAGCCAGACATCAAAGCCCGCCGTCTCGTTGCTACTGGCGCCGATGCGCTGGCAGACCGAGGCCGTCGCCGTACACAAGCTCGCTACGACGGCCAGCAGGATAGCCTTCTCCATCAGCACCGCCTTCACGTCCTCGGCCGTCTCGCAACCCGCCTGGCCTTGGCGTGCCGCGCAACCAGACCAGCCGGGTTCGGCGACCGCGGGACAGCCGACCTGGCCTATAACCGCTGGAACAGCATGGCGCATCTCCGTAATTCCCCGTACCAGCCAGCGCCCCCGGATCGCGGGCATAATGGTGCGGTGCCGTATGACCCGGCCATCTACCTCGGCTCTGCTGCCCACTATCGCTACGGCCGCCCAGCGTATTCACCCGGCCTCGAGGCCGTCCTGACGCAGGAGACGGGTCTCGACGGGACCGGCCGGCTTCTGGATGCCGGCTGTGGTCCTGGCGTGCTTACCATCCGTCTCGCTCATCTATTTGCGCGGGCGGTCGGCCTGGATCCTGACGCCGACATGCTCGCGGAGGGCCGCCGTGCCGCCGAGGAAAAGGCAGTCATGAACATCCGGTGGGTCCAGGGCCTGGCCGAGGACCTGCCCGCTGTCGCGCCAGGGCCGTACAAGCTGGTGACCTTCGGCCAGTCCTTCCACTGGACCGACGAGCAGCAAGTGGCCGAGACCGTCTACGACATGCTGGAGCCGGGCGGCGCGCTGGCACTGATCGTCCACACGGTGACGGGCCGGCCCCGGCCGCCAGATCCCGGGGTGCCGCCGATCCCTCACGACGAGATCAAGGCGCTGGTAGCGAAATATCTCGGATCTACGCGCCGTGCCGGCCAGGGCACCGTCCCCGAACGAACTCACCGCTTCGAGGATGTGCTGGCGCGGACCCGCTTCGGCCTCCCCCAGCAGCTCTTCGTCCCCGGCGTCCCCGACCTGCTGCGAGATAGCCAGAGCGTCCTGTCCGGTTACTTGTCCCTGTCATCCTCGGCGCCGCACCTGTTCGGAGATCGTCTTGACGATTTCGCCGGCGAGGTGCGGGCGCTGCTCGCGAGCCGTTCTGCTGAAGGTATTTTCTGGGACTGGCCGGGCGACACCGAGGTGATAATGGCCCGCAAGCCTGGCTGAACAGGAGACGGCGGCGCGGCGGCCGGTTCGTCGCAGCCCATCCGTCGGCCGGTCACCTCACCCGGAGCGGGTGATGGAACTGATCGCAATCCACGGTGTGATGATCCTCAGAGCGTGCACGAGCGCGCCGGATCGGGCCGGGTATGACCGGCGGAGGGGTACCCCATGGTCTTGGGCTTCACGCTAGGCATCATCTATCTTGTCCTGCTGCTGGTCTTGGGCGTTCTCAGCTTCCGCAAGGGCCATTGGGTGCTGGGCCTGATCGGCTTCATCTTCCCGCTCCTGTGGCTCGTCGGGGCGATCCTGCCCAGCCGGTACGCACGCCGCTGATACGGCGGCTCAGAACACTTCTCGCTGCGCCCGGTCCGGTCCTGGCCGGGCGACGGCTAGCACGCACATGTCGTCGAGCTGGGGATCGGTGCCGAGGGACGCGATCAACTCGTCGCAAAAGCTGCCGAGCGGCGTGCCGGGCTGCCATGCCTGCAATCGTTCGGCGACACGGGCTATGCCTTCCTCGAGATCCTCGCCGCGTCGCTCGATCAGCCCGTCGGTGTACATGAGCATGATGTCGCCGACATCGAAACCCGTCTGGCCCTGGGTGTACTGCGGAACGTCGTGGTCGCTCGGGAGGCACAGGGCTGGCCCCGCGGCGGGCGGCGGAGTCTCCACCGTCCCGGTCTTGGCGCGGCGGATCAGGATCGGTGGGTGGCCCGCGGTGGCGTAGGTGACCACGGACACGTCGGGCTCGATGATCGCAGCCGCCACGGTGGCGAACTTCCCGCTGGTCGCCCAGTCGGTGACGCGCGCCAGTTCTTCAAGGATGCTGGCGGGCTGGTAGCCGGCGATGGCCAGGGTACGCCCGGCGTTGCGCAGCTGTGTCATGTCCTCGGCGGCGGCTAGGCCGTGTCCGACCACGTCGCCGACAGCCAGGTAGGCGCGGTGGCCCGGCAGGCCCAGCGCGTCGTGCCAGTCCCCGCCGACCTGCCGGGTCGTTCCGGCCTGCCGGTAGCTCGCCCCGATCTCCAGGCCGGGAATCACCGCGACCGTTGTGGGCATGATCGCGCGCTGCAGGACCGCGGCGAGCGCGTGCTCATCGGCGTAGGCGCGGGCGCGGACCTGGGCCTGCGCCACGAGGTCGGCGACGGCGGCGACGAAGGAGAGCTGCCCCGGCTCGAACTGCTGGGGATGCTTCCACATCAGGCTGATCGCGCCGACGGGTGCTGTGCCCACCCACAGCGGCCATGTCAGCCAGCTCGATCCCTGCGCGATGACCGCCGGGATATCCGGGCCCGGATAGCGCTGTTCATACTCGGCGGGCGTCCGGATTTTCACCGGGTAGCCTGTCCGCGCAGCATCGGTCGCGGCCGTGGGGACGTCGATCGGCAGGTCCGGGAACTGCTCGGCGTAGCCGGCCGTGGCGACCCATATCAGCCGCCGGCCGTCTTGGCTGATGACGCCGAGGCATAGGGCGTCGGCGCCGCCGACGGCCGCCCGGACGCGATCGGCCACCACCTCGCCGATCGCCTCGGGGGTCGGCGCCGCGGCGAGCAGCCTGGTCAGGTCGGCAAGCGCCTCGACCCGCGCGTGCTCGCGCCGCTCGGCCTCCCGGAGCCGGGCCCGTTCCAGGGCACGGCTCGTTGTCTCGGCCATGCTCCGCAGATACTCGCGTTCTATGGCGGTCGCCTCATGCGGCCCGGCCCACCATACGCCGAGATAGCCGAGGGCGCCGACCTCGGTGAGCAACGGAAGCGCAGCCGCAGACCCGATCCCCGCGTCGGGTGCCTTCAGGTCGGCCACATACACAGGAGTGCCGGCCCGGACCGCTTGCGGGCCCGGCGCGTCGGCATCGGCCATCCACTCCGCTGGCATGACCGCCACGTGCGCGGCAGCATCGCCATCCGCGAGCGGCTCGAACCGACGTCCGTCGGCGGCCAGCAGGCTGATCACCACGTGCGCGGCGTCGAGCCGGGCGCGGACCGCCGCAGACACCTGGTCACCGACGGAATTGACCGTAGCGGCATCAGCGAGCACCGTGCCGAGCTCGGCGGCCTCCCGCCGGGCCTCGGCAATCGCCCGCTCCAGCCGTGCGCTGTCCCGGTCCTGCACCGCCGACATCCGGCCTGCGACTTCCTGCGCCAGCACCCAGCCGACCAGGACGACCACGGCGATATAGGCCTGCAGCACGGCCACCGAAGCCGGGGACGGCAGCCCCAGACGAGCGAACTGGCCGTACCCGGCCGCCGTCATGTAGTTGGCCACCGCCGCGAACACCGCGCCAGTAAGGACCACGCCCAGGTCACGGAGCCGGAACGCCGCCCACGCCAGGATCGGCAAGAAGGGCAGGGTAGCCAGTTCCCCGAAGCGGAACGCCACGACCGACAGCCCGGCCGCGAGCAGGACCACCAGCACTAGTTCGAGCCAGCGTGAGGAGACCAGCGTCCGCCGCTGCGCCCAGAGCAGCACCGTGCCGCCGATCACCAGCACCGCGATTCCGTCCCCGGCCCACCATTGCAGCACGAGCCCCGGCCACCAGCCGCCCTTGCTCGCCCAGCTCACCGTGGCCCCGATCAGCCCGCCCGCCACCGGCCCGAGCACCGCGGCGCCCAACAAGAACCGGCCCAGACCCCGGCGGGTCGCGAGGTCCGGCCGCCGTCCTGCGCAGAACCAGCGGACGAACGACGCGCCGGTCACCGGTTCCACCACGTTGGCCAGCGCCGACGCCAGCGCGACCCCGAGCGTCAGGTGATGTTGCAGATCGACGCCGACCTCGCTGACAACGATCGCGGCGATCACCACCGGCCAGCGCCGCCGCGCTATCAGCAGCAGGGCCGCCACATCGACACCAGACGGCGGGTAACCGAACGCCAGGCCCGAGCTGAAATGGTGCCACGCCAGCTCCGCGCCCACCACGTACGCCGCCGCGATCACCGCGAACAGGCCCGCCGCACGCGCCGCCGCTGACCGGGTCCAGCGCTCCGGGTTCGCCAGGAACGCCATTGCTTCATAGGGCAGCCGAGCCACGGCCAGCAGGAGACGCTGGCCGGCCGGTTCCAGCCCCAGCAGTCCGGGAGAGGCAGAGCGTGTCACCATGGTCAGCCGCCGAAAAGAAAACCCGGCCGCCGCTGGCCGGTCATTACCGCCCCGGGAGTGAACGGCTCACGTGGCTACCCCGCCTCCCTTGGTACGCCGCTACCGGCGAACATGCGCCTGAGGCCAGTCCCGCTTCCTGTCTTCCTCTCGGGCCCCTCAGTGTAGCCAGTCACTGCCTCACTTACAGGCAATATGTCCAAAACTACCGACCGGCGCGCGCAGGCCTTTCAACGTGTCCGGGCCGCGATCTGCCGGGCCAGCTTGACGGCCTGCTGCGGACTTCCCTCCCAGGGAAGACCGTGACCGGGTAGGACCCAGCGAGCCTGGACCGGCTCGATCTTTTCCAGCGAGGCCAGGGCCCGGTCGTGATCCTCGTTCAGGAACCGGGGGAGCAGTTGCGGCCCGGACTCGCCGTGGGAGAGGTTGAGCGTCGCCAGCGTGTCGCCCGCGATCAGGACGTCACGGCCGGCCAGGCTCAGGGCCACGTTTCCGGCGGTGTGGCCGGGCGTGTGGATGACGCGGGGACGGCCCGGCACGTCCAGGACTTCTTCGTCGGCGAAACCCGACGCCTCGGCCACGGGCGCCGTCCGGGCCACGCCATTGCGCAGGAAGTGCCCCACCAGATGCAGCACCGGCGGCTTCCACAGCGGGTACAAGGCCGGCCTGCCCTTTCGCTTGGCCGCCGCCCGGTCATCGTGGTGCACGAGCACCGCCGCGCCGGCCTGCGCCCGGAGCCGTTCGGCATTACCCATATGGTCGGGGTGGTAATGGGTGAGCACGACGGCCTTGACCGATGACAGCGGAGCGTTCCGCGCGGCGAGGAACCGGGTCATCTGCGGCCAGTAGCCGGGCAGCCCCACGTCGATGAAGGTATAGGCGCCCGCGTCTTCAACCGCGAAGCAACCCAAGAACGTCGTACCGACCCGGAAGACTCCCGGGACGACCTCCTGCACCCAGGGCTGCCCGAGCCTGCCTGGCTGCGCGCTTCGGGTGATGTTCACTGAGCTCTCCTTTCCTGATGTGCCCGGCGCCCGGTCCTGCCCCCGGGCCGGCTGCCCGATGTCTGGCGGTGTGGAAGGCATGACAATGTCCCTAGGTTGAGGGCGTAGTGAGCTATCGCCGTGACCAGTCAGCTACGACGGTCACGTGCCGTACGTGTTTAAAATCTTTTTTTGCCGAACGGGCCGTGGCTCGGACCGTCGTACACCTGATCGTCGGCCGGCCCGCGACGAGCGGTGCGTCGTCTTGTCCCTATCCTGCGGCGCGAGGCTGCGGCCGGGTATCCGCAGCGCTACTGCACTTTGCCGCCTCTGCGCCCTGACCTGGTGCGCCGCCCTTACCATGGGCTACGCCGCCACGTGCCGCTTCGCCTGCATTTTCCGCGGACGTCACGGTCGTTCCCCGCGCTCGAGACCGCCTGGTCAAGCGGCGTAGCCAGAGCAGGCCGAAAACGGGAAGGACGAGCGGGACGAAGCCATAGCCGCTGCCATAGCCAGACCACACCGTGGCGTCGGGGAAGGTGGCCGGGTCGGCGAGGCTCCAGGTGCCGACCGCCAGCACGCCGACGAGTTCGACCGAGCAGGACAGAACGGCGATCCGGCGTGCTGTCGGACTGCCGATGGCAAGGGTGACCGTGGCGAGGATGTAGACCACGCCGGCGAAGGCCGACAGCACGTAGGCGACCGGGGCGTGGCTGAACTTCGTCGCGATCTGCACCCCGGCCCGTGCGGAGGCGGAGAGCGCAAAGAGCCCGTAGACGGCGACCAGCAGACGGCCTGGGCCTGTCCTGGTCGAGTCCGGCTGCGATGCCGTGGGCTCATGCGGTGCCATGGGTTCAGACATGGATGACCGGCCAGATCTGATGCAGCCGGACCACCAGCACGGCCGCGACGAGCCCAGCTACGGCGATGACCGCGGGGCCCCACCGTGATCGCTCCATCAGTCCCCAGACCGCCGCGGCCACCGGGACCAGCGGCATCGCGATTAGGTATCCGATGAGCGTAGCCAGCCCGGCCGGGCGTTCACCGCTGGCGAGTTTGGCCACGATGATGCCGACCTCGACAAGCAGCAAGATCTCAAGGACGCCAACCGCGGCGAGGAGGGGGACGCTCATTCGCCGGTTTAGGGCGGTCATCAGCAGCGCGTACCCGGCAAGCGCGAGACCGGCGACGATGATCGTCGTGGGGACGGCGCCGTTCACGCACATTATGTTACTACGTTTCGTAGTAACTGCCGCTGGGCCGGGCAGTGAAGCCTCCTGGACCGAGGCTTACCTTGGTTGACAAGCCGGATTATCGCCTGTATGCATGTCTTATGGTCATAGATAAAGATGACGGCGGCGGGGCCGGTGTTTCGCCTGGGAGCGGCGGCATGTATTCCGACCAGCACCTGCGCGTCTCCGACGCCGAGCGCCAGGCGGCCTCCGGCCGGCTGGCCGAGCACTTCGCCGCTCGCCGCCTGGACCAAGCCGGGTTCGACGACCGGGTCGAGCGGGCCATGAGCGCCAAGACCCGGGGCGACCTGCGGGGGCTGTTCGCCGACCTGTCGGAAACGGGGGCCCCGGCAGGGCCAGAGCCTCCGCGCGGGCCGGGGTCACCAATCGAGTTCCGGCTGGATGCGGCCTCCGGGGTGCCGACCTACCTGCAGCTGGTGCATCAGGTGGAGCACGCGCTGCGGCTGGGCTATCTCACGCTGGGCGACCAGCTGCCCAAGGTCCGGGACGTGGTCGCCTCGCTGGCGATCAACCCGAACACGGTGCTGAAGGCGTACAAGGAGCTGGAGACCAAGGGCCTGACGGCCGGGCGGCCCGGCCAGGGCACGTTCATCCAGGCCACGCTGAGCCAGGTCGCTCTCCCCGAGCTCGCCGGGCTGAGAAAGGCCCTGCTCGGCTGGCTGACCGCCGCGGACGGGGCCGGGCTGGACGAGGACGGGATGGTCGCGCTGTTCACCAGCGCGCTGCGGGATTTCCATGAGCGCCGCGGCGGGTCACGGACCCGCGGCGGCGCGGCGAGCAGCGAAACGGAGGGCGTCGCATGAACATGAACGTCGTCGAGGCCAGCGGCCTGGGCAAGCGGTACGGCGGCACGTGGGCGCTGCGCGAGTGCACGCTGGCGATCCCGGCCGGTCACGTGGCCGCGCTGGTCGGCCCGAACGGCGCGGGCAAGACCACGCTGCTGAACCTGGCGGTCGGCCTGGCCGAACCAAGCGCGGGCGCCGTGACCGTGCTCGGCGGCCGGCCCGCCGGGTCGCTGGCCGCGCTGGACGGCATCGCATTCGTCGCCCAGGACACGCCGCTGTACAAGAACCTGTCGGTCGCGGACATGCTGCACGTGACCCGCAACCTGAACCGGCGCTTCGACCAGCCCTACGCGCAGGCCCGGCTGGCCGAGCTGGGCATCCCGCTGAACCGGAGGGCCGGGAAGCTGTCCGGCGGCCAGCAGGCCCAGCTCGCGCTGACCCTGGCGCTGGCCCGCCGACCGCGGCTGCTGCTGCTTGATGAGCCGGTGGCGATGCTCGACCCGGTGGCCCGGCACGACTTCATGGCCTTGATGCTGACCGCGGCGGTCGACGACGGCGTGTCGGTGCTGCTGTCCTCGCATGTGCTCACCGAGCTGGAGCGGGTCGCCGACTACCTGATCCTGCTGTCCCGGGGCCGGGTGCAGGTGGCCGGGGAGGTCGATGAGCTGCTCGCCTCCCACCGCGTGCTGACCGGCCCGGCCGCCGAGGCCGGCCGGTATGCCGAACGGCCGGTGGTGCACGTGCGCCGCGGCGAGACCCAGGCCCACCTGCTGGTCCGGGCCGCCGCGGATGACCCGGTCCCGCCGGGCTGGGAGGCGCACCCGGTCGGCCTGGAAGAACTCGCCCTGGCCTACCTGCGCGAACCCGGCGCCGCGGCGCTGCCCGGCCCGGCCCGCGGCCAGGCTCTGCCGCTTGGCACTGGCGAACCCTCGGAGGTGACGCGATGACCGCGCTGACCGTGCCCGCCCGCCCGGAGCAGGACGCGAGCCTGCGGCCGGTGCCGTGGCGGCGGATGGCCTGGGTCACCTGGCGGCAGCACCGCTTCGCGCTGGCCGGAGTGGCCGCGCTGCTGGGCGCGCTGGCGGTGTGGCTGTGGCTGGAAGGCCTTCACGCGCACCACGCCTACGCCGCAGCGGCCGACTGCCACCCGGCAAGCTCGGGTGCCTGCGGAACCCTGGTCGGCTACTTCCTCACCTACGTCTCGACGGCGCAGACCATCGCGATCGTGCTGCAGGCGGTGCCCGCGCTGATCGGGGCGTTCGTCGGCGCGCCGGTGCTGGCCCGGGAGATGGAGACCGGTACCTTCCGGTACGCCTGGACGCAGGGCTTCGGCCGGTGGCGCTGGACGCTGGCCAAGCTCGTGCCGCTCGCGATCGCGGTGGCGGCCGCCGCCGGGGCGTTCAGCGTGCTGTTCTCCTGGTACTACCAGCCGTTCTTCACCCAGACGCTCTTCTTCAACAGCCAGGTCCCGCTGGATCCCGGGGTGTTCGACCTGCGCGGCGTCGCGTTCGCCGCCTGGACGCTGGCCGCCTTCGCGATCGGCGCCCTGGCCGGCATGCTCATCCGCCGGGTCGTCACCGCGCTGGCCGCCACCCTGGCCGTCTACACCGGGCTCGCCCTGGCCGCCGGCTTGTACCTGCGCGAGCACTACCTGACGCCGTTGCTGGTCAAGAACGCGAGCCCGCCCGGCTCCGCATGGGTCATCAGCCAGCAGTGGTACGCCAAGGGCGGCCAGCCGGTCAGCCAGTCCGCGCTCGGCCAGGTCCTCCAGGGGGCGCCGCAGCTAGCCGGGGGCAAGGGCGGGATCCCGCAGGATGACCCCACCGTGAATCAGTACCTTGCCCAGCACGGGTACACGCTGTGGACGACCTACCAGCCGGGCAGCCGCTTCTGGCCGTTCCAGTGGATCGAGGGCGGCTGGCTGCTCGCCTTGTCGGTGCTGCTCATCGCCGCCACCGTCTGGCTGGTCCGCCGCCGCGCCGCCTGAGCCGCCGGCTAAGCCGGCCCTGTCGTACCGATCCCGGCCCGTAACGGCCAGGTCTCATTGAAACCCCGCCCGCCCCGAACGGGCGCCTAGCCGGGCGCTGCTAGCCCGCTGAGCGCGGCGCCGAGGAAGGCATCCCGGCGCGCGCGGGCGGGAATGAACCGGGCACCGGATCGGTTGTGTCGGATGGTCGTAGTTGTCTTGTGTGTTCGTGTCATCTGCACGCTCGCGGAGAACGATGTTGCGGGCGCCGCTTCAGGGATCTGGGGATAGTCGCGTCGAGAACCGGCCCGGGTGCCGCATCGTGCGGACCCGTATCCAGCCCCTGTAAGGAGCGACATGTCACAGGGAACCGTCAAGTGGTTCAACGCGGAGAAGGGTTACGGCTTCATCTCTCGCGCCGACGGACCGGACGTCTTCGTGCACTACTCCGAGATTGACGGCTACGGCTTCCGCAGCCTCGAGGAGAACCAGCACGTGGAGTTCGAGGTGACCCAGGGCCCGAAGGGCCCGCAGGCCACCAGCGTTCGCGCCGTCTGAGCCACGGGCAGGCCAGGCCTGCCAAGGGATAGTGGCTAGACGTGGGCCCGGCACCTACCGGTGCCGGGCCCACGTCATCAAAACTATTCTGATTCAGGAACGAAAACTCGCGGAGGGCGGCATGACATCGCAGGGACAGCCGGCCACCCCAGCGCTGCAGGCGCTGGTCCAGGACGGCACGCTCACCGGATCCTGGATCCTGGACCCGGCCAGGTCCCAGGTCCGGCTGGAGAGCAGGCACACCTGGGGGCTCCGTCCGCTTCACGGCGTCTTCGGCCAGGTCACCGGCAACGGCACGGTGACCTCAGCCGGCCAGGTCACCGGCACCCTCACCGTCGCTGCCGGGTCGATCGACACCAAGAACACGATGCGCGACAAGGACCTGCGGTCGGCCAAGCTCTTCGACATCGCCAACCACCCAGACATCACCTACACCGTCGATGGCATGCAGCCCGCCAGCGGGGGCGTCCGGGTCACCGGCAGCCTGACCGTCCGCGGCACCACCCGCCCGCTCTCCTTCGACGCGAAGGTCTCCGCCGCCGCAGGCGAGGTCCGGCTGGACGCTGAGGTCCCGGTCAACCGGGCAGACTTCGGCCTGACATACAGCCCGCTGCGCATGGCATCGCTGAACAACACCATCACCGTCCACGCCGTGTTCACCCGCCCATAAGCCCACGGCGCTGCAGGCGATGGCCCTGCGCCGACCGGCCTTTCTCCGCGGAGGGGCGAGGTGTATCATCCGGCCATCTGGCCCGAACCTGAATGGTCACGGCAATTCTTCTCAGAGGTGGACATAGTGCAGCAGGGCAGCCTGGAATTGCTCCATGATCCAGTCGCGGAGAAGCTTCTCGGCTCCACGATCCCGGCTCGGCTGGCGTATACGTGGATGGACGGCACGCCGCGGGTCGTACCAGTCTGGTTCCACTGGACCGGAGAACAGTTCGTCGTCGGCTCTCCCGTCAGGGCGCCCAAGCTCAGGGCACTCGCCGCTGACCCGCAGGTGGCGCTGACGATCGACGACCACGGATGGCCGTACAACGTACTAATGGTGCGCGGCACCGCACAGGTCGAGATGCTCGATGACGTGGTACCGGAGTACGCACTCTCGGCAGAACGGTACTTCGGCCCGGAGCAGGGGCCGGCATGGGTGTCAACACTTCGCGGCAATCCCATGGCGCGAATTCCCATCACGCCATCGTGGGTCGGGATCCTGGACTTCACGACCCGGTTCCCCAGCGCGCTCACGGCGTAGTTCGCGGCCCGGATACCCGACCGGAGCTCGACCCCATCCGAACGGCTGTCGCCTGCGTGCAGCGGGGACGGCATCATCCCGGGTATAGGCCGCCGGTACGGTAGTGGCCATGGTCAGCGACGACCGGATTCACATGCCCACGGCGGCACTCGGGGCCGGGGGACCGGTAGTCTCCCGGATCGGGCTGGGGCTGGCCGCTCTGGGCCGCCCGGCGTACATCACCAGCGGCCGTGAGCAGGACCTGCCCGACCGCAGCGTGGCCGGCCTGCGGACCCGGACGTTCTCGATACTGGACGCTGCCTACGCGGCCGGGATCAGGTACGTCGACGCGGCCCGTTCCTACGGCCGGGCGGAGGAATTCCTGGCCGGCTGGCTGGCCGAACGCGGCCATGCGGACGTGATCGTCGGTTCGAAGTGGGGCTACCGCTATACCGGTGGCTGGCGGCTCGACGCTCCTCAGCAGGAGGTCAAGGAACATTCGCTGGCCATGTTCACGACCCAGCTGGCGCAAAGCCGGGCCCTGCTCGGTGACCGGCTCACCCTGTATCAGGTGCATTCGCTGACCCTTGATTCCGGATTGTTTACCGACGCTGCGCTGCTGGCCGCGCTGTCCCGGCTGCGCGCCGAGGGTGTGATCATCGGGTTTAGCGCGACCGGCCCGCATCAGGCGGAAACGATCCGCCGGGCGCTGTCCCTGACCGTTGACGGGCAGCAGCTGTTCATGGCGACGGAGGTGACATGGAACCTCCTGGAGCCATCCGTGGGCCCCGCCGCCGCCGAAGCCGCCGCGGCCGGGTGGGCGGTCCTGGTCAAGGAGGCGGTCGCCAACGGGCGGCTGACCCCGGCGGGCGGGCCGCCGGCGCCGTTGACCGCGCTGGCCGCGGCGCGCGGTGTCACCGAAGACGCGATCGCGCTGGCCGCCGCGCTGGCCCAGCCGTGGGCATCGGTCGTGCTGTCCGGCGCCGTCACCCGCGCGCAGCTGGATGAGAACCTGGCCGGGCGCACTGTCGGCGAGCTTCCGACGCTCAGCCTCGCCGAAGCCCCCGACGCCTACTGGGCGGAGCGGGCGGCCAGGCCATGGCACTGAGCGACCTGAACGAGGGCCGCACCGCGGGTACCGGCATGGCCCTGGACTACAGGGTTCGCCGGATGCTTGCGACGGAGTACAGGCACAGGACGGCGAGCAGCACGGAGAACACGAGCACCGCCGTGAAGATCCCGGTGAAATCGGTCAGCACCCCGACGCCGATCACGGGGATGATCAGGCCGACATAGCACGCCACGAAGAAGGCGGATATGACCTGACCGCGCTGCCCGGGCGGCGCCAGACGGTTGGCCGTGGCCAGGCTGCCCAAGAAGATCGCACCCACGGCCGCCCCGCTGACGACCGTCCCGGCCAGGAACAGCGCCATCGCAGAGTCAGCCAGGGCGGTGAGGATCAGGGCCAGCCCCACCAGGAACAGGCCCAGGCCAGCCAGCACAACCAGGCGGCTGCGCAGCCGTGATACCACGACCTGGGTGGCGGCTCCCACCGCGAGCAGCAGGAACACGACTGCACCCTGCACGGCGTGGCTGCCCTGGTCCAGTACGCCTGCGAGGAAGCCGGGCACCACCGAAGCGAACAGGCCGATCAGCGCGAAAGCGGCGAACCCGGCCACCGCGGCGGCGAGGAACTCGTCTCGGCCGCGCTCGGGTATGCCGAGGCCCGCGAAACGCACGGCGGGGCGCCTGCGCGGGCTCACCGTCTCGGGAACCAGCAACAGGGACAGGCCCGCAACCGCCAGGACCGCCAGGTACACCTCGAACACCAGGGTCGTGGGGTGGGGCGCGTACTGGGCGAACAGCCCGGCGATCAGCGGACCCAGACCCAGGCCGAGGAAGTCCCCCGCCGTAGCCACCAGCGATGCCCGGCGGCTGGCGGACGCCGGGACCAGCTCCATGAGGGTGGCCGTCGCCGTACCGGTCATCAGCCCGGCCGACACCCCGGACAGGACCCGGCCCACTATGAGCACTGCCACGTCGGGGGCGAAGATGAACGCGACGGTGCTCAGCGCGCTGAGGCCGAGGGCCACGGCCAGCACCGGCCTGCGCCCGGCCTGGTCCGAAGACCGTCCCGCCACCAGCAGGGTGGCCAGGACCGCGACGGCGTAAACGGCGAAGATCACCGTCACCATGGTCGCGGACAAGTGCCACTGAGCCTGGTAGATGTCATACAGCGGGGTCGGCAAGGTGGTGCCGAGCATGGCCGCCGTCAGGACGAACGCCAGCAGCCAGAACGCGGCCCGGCGGGGCACGGCCGGCCTCCTGCGCCCGGCCGACGGCGAATGATCCATGGCGTCGACGCAGGGCTGGTCAGGTATCTGACTGGGAGCATCCGTCGTCCCTACGCGCACTGCCATAGTCATCCTCCGGGTCCGTACCGTTTCCGGCCTTAAGCCTCGGCCCCGTTCTGGTGAGCGCGCGTCACAAGAACATGTGATTGCGACTAACAAAGTCTTGCCTGAGGCTTCTTAGGACGAGTAGGCGTATGGCATCGGACGCAGCCAGCCAGCCGGGAACCCGGGGCCCGGCCCAGCGGACTCCGGTGCTAACTCGCGCGGGCACGCACCACGGCCCGTTCGGAATAAAAGATCTATTTCATCCGAACGGTCCGTGGTTCACCTTGCCGCCGACGTTATGTCGCGCAGCTGCCGTCAGCCTTCCCAGGCCGGCCCGGTGGGCCCGCTGAGGGGCAGGGCGATCTGCAGGGTGGTGCCCGCGCCGGGCGGGCTGTGGAGGGAGATCCGGCCACCGAGCGCCTCGACCCGGTCCTTGAGCCCGGCCACGCCAGAGCCGCGGCCGAAGTCCGCGCCGCCCCGCCCGTCGTCGGCGCTGGATCGCCCGGTGGACACCTCGCGCGGAGGCTGCGGCAGCCGGGCTTAGCCAGTTGTTCAAGCAATTGCCATCCGGGGTTCCCTCGGCCGAGACCGTGGAGAACGCCGCCAACTCCGCCCGGCAACAAGTACTCAACGAGGCCGGGCTCGCCTCATAGGACCACGTTGCCGAGCGCGCGTCGCGTGATGTGCGCGCGTCTTCGAGAGCCCTCGCCATAGCCGCGACGCGGCACCAGGCCTGCACCGGCCGCAGGGTCCTGCCTGCCCAGCCCCGCGTCCGCGGGGAACGCTTCCGCTGACTTGGGTCTTCGTCAGATCACCAGAGTTTGTGATGTCGGCTCACCAAGCCGGGCGTGAGGCTGGGCATTGGGCAAGCCAATCCGCACGGAAGACGCATGCAGACATGACCACCCCCCGGCCTGCGGTGCTCCAGGCGCACCCGGCAATGTTCGCCGCCCTGGCGGTGCCGAACTTCCGCCGGTACGTGTCCGGGCAGTCGCTGAGCCTGATCGGCACCTGGGTGGAGACGGTCGCTCAGGCGCTGCTGGTGCTGCAGTTGACGCACTCCGGCACTGTCCTGGGCCTGACCACCGCCGCCCGGTACGCGCCGATCCTGCTGCTGTCCCCCTACGCCGGGCTGCTGGTCGACCGCTACTCAAAACGGCACGTGCTGCTGGCCACCCAGACCGGGCTCGGCCTGGTCTCGGCCGCGCTCGGCGTGAGCGTGCTGACCGGGAGCATCCGGCTGTGGCAGGTGGTGGTCCTGGCGGTGCTGTTCGGCATCTTCAGCGCGGTGGACAACCCGGCGCGGCAGGCGTTCGTCCAGGAGGTGGTCGGCCGCGACCTGGTCCGCAACGCGGTGACGCTGAATACCACCGTGGTGAACGTGGCCCGGGTGATCGGCCCGACCATCGCGGCGGTCCTGGTCAGCACGGTCGGCATCGGCTGGTGTTTCGTGGTGAACGCGGTCAGCTTCGGGTTCGTCATCGCCTCCCTGCTCAGCCTGGACACCCGGCGCCTGTACCCGGTCCCGCCGGTGCCGCGCCGCCGCGGGCAGTTGCGCGACGGCCTGCGCTACGCCGCGCGCGTGCCCGCGATCGCCCGGCCCCTGCTGATGATGGCGCTGGTCGGCACGTTCACGTTCGAGTTCGAGGTCAGCCTGCCGCTGCTGGCCGAGACCACGTTCCACGGCTCCAGCACCACCTACAGCTGGCTGATCGGCGCCCTGGGTGCCGGGGCCGTCGTGGGCGGCCTGTACGCGGCCCGATCGGCCCGCACCGGAGTGGCCCGGCTGATCAGGGCCTCGCTCGGCTACGCGATCGCCGTCGGCCTCGTCGCGGCGGCTCCCACGCTGGCGACCGCGATCGCCGCGTGCGTGCTGGTCGGCGTGGCCAGCATCATCTTCCTGACCACGGGCAACGCCACTATTCAGCTCGCCTCCGATCCTGAGTACCGCGGCCGGGTCACCGCCTTGTGGTCGATGGCCCTGGTCGGCAACTGCAGTCGGCCGGCGCTCTGGACGTGGCGCAGCTCGGGCTCGGCGAGGAACTGCGCGCGCTCGCGCTGATCAGCCTGGGCATCGCCGAGCTCTGGTCTTTGCGACTCCACGAAGCCGAAGGGCACCTTGAGCGGGGCGTCGCTTTGGCGCGCCGGATCGGGCGGCCCTTCCTGGAGATCAACGGCCTGGCGCACTGGGGACTGCTCGCGAGCTTCCGGTCGCCGGCACTGGCGGTAGAGCGCGGCCGGCAGGCGATCGAGCTGGCGCGGCGGCACGGCTGGGGCGGGGAGCCGCTCGTCGCGATCGCCTATCCGATGCTCGCTGGCTCGTTGATCTGGCAAGGGGAACTGGATGAGGCGGAACGGTGGCTCATGGAGGGCGATTATGCGCTCCGATCCGAGGTCGAGCCGGCGACGGGGATGCTGTTCAATGCGGTTCGAGGGTTTCTCGAGATCGCCCGCGGCCGTGTCGAGGCGGCGCTAGCCGCGTTCCGTGCCGCCGGGCGCCTGCCCGGACGGCTGCTCATCGCAGCGCACCCACTCGCGACGGAGGTGCGCGCGTTCCTCCTCCACGCCCTCGTGCGGCTGGGGGAGACCGCACAAGCCGAAGCCGCCCTGACCGAGACGGCCGAATCCGAACGCGAAAGGCCAGGTATCCGTACCGCTGTCGCGGCGCTGCGGCTCGCCCAGGACAACCCGCGAGCGGCGACCGCTGCGCTCGCGCCCCTCCTCGACAGCTCGGCCCCGGGATCCCATCAGGTATGGCAGATCGCGGCTTTCTTGCTGGAGGCGAGCGCCCGGGACGCGCTCGGTGAGCAAGAGGCTGCCGGACGCGCTCTCGAGCGAGGGCTCGATCTCGCCGCGCCTGATGGCCTGCTCTTCCCGTTCCTGATGCACCCGGTGCCGGAGCTGCTTGAACGCCATGCCCGGCAGCGCACCGCGCACCCCGCGCTGATCCGGAAGATCATCAGCATGCTAGGCGGGAGGACGCCGGCGGCGCCCGCCGCGGGCCCACCAGAGCACCTGCCCGAGCCGCAGCAACTCCCCAAGCCGCAGCAACTGCCCGAACCGCTCAGCCAGGCCGAGGCCCGCGTCCTGCGCTTCCTGCAGACCAGCCTTTCCGCGCCGGAGATCGCCCGCGAGCTTTATGTGTCGGTGAACACCGTCCGGACGCACATGCGGCACCTGTACGACAAGCTCGGCGCCCACCGCCGCCTGGAGGCCCTCGACCGAGCCCGTACTCTTGGTCTGCTCGCGCCCGTCCCGCAAAGGGCCTTAGCCTTCATCCTGGGCGGCCGGGGTGGCTGGAGGGATCATGGGCTTGCTCGAGGGGAAGCGCGCGCTGGTCACGGGTGGTACCACTGGGCTGGGCCTGGCCATAGCCGGGCGGTTCCAGCGCGAGGGCGCGCGGGTGGTGATCACCGGCCGGGATCAAGACCTGGGCGTGCGCGCTGAACAGGCGCTCGGGCCGGGCGCCCGGTTCGTGGCCGCGGAGGCCGCCGACCCGGATGCCGTCGCGTCATCGGTGAGTGCCGCCGCGGGCCATCTCGGCGGCCTGGACGTGCTGGTGAACAACGCAGGCGTGGGAGTCACCGCCCGGCTGATCGACACGCTACTGACCGACTATGACCGGGTGATGAACATCAACGTCCGGGGTTATCTGCTCTACGCCCAGTGCGCCTACCCGTACCTGGCTCGCGACCGCGGGTGCATGATCCACGTTGCCTCCGATGCGGGGATCTGGGGCGAGCAGGCCATCGGCCTGTACTCGGTGACCAAGGCTGCGGTGGTCATGCTGGGCAAGATGCTCGCGCTGGACGGCGGCCCGGACGGGGTGCGCTCGAACGTGCTCTGCCCGGGTGACACGTGGCCCGGTATGCGGCACATGGCGCCGCCCGGCGAGCAGGACGGAGGTGAAAGCGAGAACGACTGGCCGCTGCCGCCGATCGGCAGGATCGGCCAGGCCAGCGACGTGGCCGCCGCGGCGGTGTTTTACGCCAGCGGTGAGGCCGAGTTCATCACCGGGACCGCGCTGCTCGTCGACGGCGGGATGACAGCCGGCTACCTGCAGCGCGAACGGAATGCTCAGTGACCGCCCGTTCCCGGGTCGCGTGGGTCAGCAGCCGGCCGGAGGTCGCTCCCATAGGACGGGCCAAGCCATAGGGTGGCCTGGGGAATAGGGAGTAGGCGGCGGGCTCAGGAGGCGCATATGTACGTGGATCTGCACGGTCGGCGTGTTCCCTTCCAGGCTTTGGAGTCGTCGTCTTTCGCGGGGTTCTTGTCGTCGTATGCGCCGCAGCTGCTTCCGGGTGGGTCGCTGCGGGATTTCGCGGGAGCCAACGGCACGGCTGGTGCACTGACGCATGCCACGACGATCGTGGCGGTGGTGTGCGATGAGGGCGTGGTGCTGGCCAGCGACCGGCGCGCTACCGCGGGGAGCATGATCTCCAAACGAGACGTGGAGAAGGTGTTCCGCTCTGACCAGTTCTCCGCGGTGGGTATCGCCGGTGTCCTGGCCCTGGGCCTTGAGTTCGCCAGGCTTTTCCAGGTCGAGCTGGAGCATTACGAGAAGATGGAGGGCCGGTCGCTGTCGCTGGAGGGTAAGGCGAACCGGCTGGCGGCGATGATCCGGGGTAATCTCGGTCTCGCCATGCAGGGGCTAGTGCTGGTCCCGCTATTGGTCGGCTACGACCTGGACAGCGGTGCCGGGCGGATCTTCAGCTACGATCCAACGGGCGGCCCGTCAGAGGAGCACAGGTTCTACTCGATCGGATCGGGGTCGGTATTCGCCGGGGGAGCCCTGAAGAAGCTCTACACCGAAAACATGCCGACGAGTGAGGCCGTGCTGTGCTGTCTGCAAGCCTTGTATGACGCGGCTGATGACGACTCGGCAACCGCCGGGCCCGATATGGCCCGGCGCATCTTCCCGGTGGTGACCACGGTCACCGGCGACGGGTTCAGGCGCCTGCCCGAGGCAGAGGTGGCAGAAGCCGTGCAGCGGGTCGTCGCCGAGCGGATGGATTCTCCCGACGGCCCGAACGCCCCGTTGCGAGACTAACGACCGGCGACGAGGGAACCGAGTATCAGGTGGACGCGTCGCTGGCGGGTATCGTCGCCGACCACCTCGGGCGCCACGTGGGCCATCTGCAGGTAGCCGATGTAGGTGTAGTACAGGACGACAGCACGGTCCTGGGCTTCGCCGCGGTCCCAGCCCAGCTTCTCCAGCTGTTCGGCGATGTAGGTGATCCGCCGCTGTGCGACGCGCCGTACTGCGGCTGTCGCGGCCGGATGCCCTGGGTTAGCAAGCAGGGCGATCTCGGCGCGGTCGGCCGGGACGCGCTCGAAGGCCGCCTCCAGCAGCTTCCTCAGGCGTTCGGCTGGGTCGGGCTCATGGTCCAGTTCTTCGATCACCGATTCGGTGCGGCTCTGCTCCCACATGTCTAGCGCCGCCTGGATCAGAGCATCCCGGTTCCTGAAGTGCCAGTAGAAGCTGCCCTTGGTGGCCCCAAGATCAGCGGCGACGCTTTCCACGGCGACAGCCGCGATGCCACCCCGGGCGATCGCGGCGAGCGCCGCCCTGGCCCAGTCGTCAGGAGTAAGCGGACCTGGATGTGGCTTGCGCATCACCATACGCTACCGTATGGTAGGAGCCGGCGGAAGCCGAGTCGGGGGATCGCGAGCATACTGCGGCTATGACAGCGTGGAAGGACATGGAGCAGGCGGAGCCCGAGTTCGCGGCGCGGGTGCGGCGGCTCTTCGACGCGGGCAGGCACAAGACGATCGCGACGTTGCGGGCCGACGGCTCACCGCGTATCTCGGGCATCGAGTGCGAGTTCGCTGACGGTGAGCTCAAGTTCGGCTCGATGCCGGGGGCGCGCAAGGGCGCAGATCTGAGGCGCGATCCGAGGTTCGCCCTGCACGGTCCGACGTTTCACCCGCAGGAGGGCCAGGAGGCCGAATGGCCGGGCGAGGCGAAGATCGCCGGGCGGGCGGTTCTCGCCGGACCGATCGGCGAAGGGCCCGCCGGAGATCTGTTTGTTGCCGATATTGACGAGGTCGTCACCACCCGCCTGAACCCGGAGGCGACGTTGCTGGTCATCGAGTCGTGGACGCCGCAACGAGGGCTTCGCGTGGTGGAACGCGAATGACGAGGCCGGGCGGTGCCCGGCGTAGCCCCGCCCGCCTCCCGGCCCGAATGATCACCGGTTAGGCCGCTTCCAGGGCGGCCCAGAACGCGCAGTTGTGCGCGATCGCGAAGTTGTTCTCGGTCTGCGGCACGGGCGGTACCAGCGACTGCATCGGCTGGGTCAGCCCGTTGAACAGCGGCCAGAACGGGCCGCCGAACGACGACGGGAACCCGCTCCTGGCGAAGTTCGTCCAGTACCCCTTCATGGTCGACGCCAGTTGCTGCTGCTGCGCCGAGAGCGCTTTGCCGAACGCGGCCGTCAGCCCGAACAGGTACTGGATCTCGGACGCGTGGGCCGCACCGTAGGGGAAGCTGACCGGGGGCAGGAACAGTTCGGGCGCGTTCTCGTCGTTGAACTCGTAGGCGAAGGTCGGCACGAAGCGCGAGACCGACTGATCGATGCTCAGCGCGGGGCAGGCGAAGATGGCGTCGGTGCCGACCGCGCCCAGCGCGACGGACGGGCTGGGGTACGCGGTCAGCGGGTACTTGGCCGCGATGATCGCCGCCGCCGCCGCGGGCACCCCGAGCGTGGAGGCGATCATGCTCTGGTAGTTCGATGCCGTGACCGGGTTGCCCTCCAGCTCGCTCAGCGCCACGAACAGCCGCCATTCATCGCGGTTCGTCCCGTTGATGATCGGCACCCGGTTGAAGTTACCGGTGGCGAAACGCCCGTCCGCCATCCGGTCCACGTCATCGACATCCAAGTCTCCCCTCACGGCTGAAAGTCGGCTGTCACGCTGGTAGCTGGGGCCGCTCATGCTCACGCAGAGCGCGGCGCATCTCATCCAGGTCGTCGCTCACCACGGCGTACAAACCTGGCTGTGCGCAGCCGCCGTGGCGCCTGGCCACGATGGCGACGCCGCCGCCCCACTTCTGCTGCGTAGCGAACTCGTAGCCGGGGAACTCGGCCGCCAGCCCGCTCAGTTCCGCTGGTGCTCCGGTCGCACGGACGACGGGATCATGAGGCGCCTTCGGCCCTGGAGGTCTCATTGGCTCACTTCCCGCCGCTGCGCTTGACGTCTTTTATTCGGCCGAACGGAACGCGGTTCCCGCGCCCGGAC
This sequence comes from uncultured Actinomycetes bacterium, assembly GCA_963742795.1. Taxonomy (GTDB): domain Bacteria; phylum Actinomycetota; class Actinomycetes; order Streptosporangiales; family Streptosporangiaceae; genus Palsa-504. The sequence continues at coordinate 217,736 of CAVUNL010000028.1, read as the reverse complement.
AGGTGTTCTCGCGAACCCGTACGTGGACTAACCGGGCCTTTATCAAAAGTACGAATCAGTACTTTAGATGTACGTCGCCTACCCTAAGCCCGTGACCGGCACCGGGCAAGGGGCGAGCCCGGATCAGGCCCGCCGCGCTCAGATCGGCTTGAGCCGTTTCCGGCCCGCCTCCACGTCGGCGGCGGTCGGCGGATCGTTGCCCCGCCGCTCGCAGTTGAGCGAGGCCACCAAGATCGCGTCGTCCAGGGCCCCGGACAGCTCGTCCGCGGGGCAACGGACCAGGTCGGCGGGCGTGTACTGGCCCCCGCTGAGCAGCGATCCGAGCAGGCCCGCGGTGAACGAGTCCCCGGCGCCCACGGTGTCGACCACGGCGACGTCGAGCGCGGGCCGGCGCACCGACCCGCCCCGGACGGTATAGGCAGAGGCGCCGTCCACCGAGCTGGTGATGACCACCGCGGTCGCGCCCAGCTCCAGCCAGCGCCGCGCGACGTCGGCGGGCGCCAGATCCGGGTAGAGCCACGCGATGTCGTCCGAGCTCGCCTTGGCCAGGTGGGCGAGACCGATGGCCCGCTCGGCCACCTGCCGGCCGTGACCGGGATCGGCCAGCAGCCCGGGCCGGACGTTCGGGTCGTAGGTGATGAGCACGTCGCCGCGGTCGCGCAGGCGGTGCGCGAGATCGAGGATCCGGGCGTCACCCGGCGGCGTCCAGGACGCGATCGATCCGAAGTGCAGCACCGCGCTCTGCGCGGGCGCGCGGCCGGTCTCCTCGGCCGTCCACTGCCAGTCCGCGGTGCCGTGGAGGTAGAAGTCGTAGCTGGCCCGGGCCTGCGCGTCCAGCGATACCACGGCCAGCGTGGTCGGCTCCGCGGCGCTCGGCGCGGCGTGCAGGTCGATGCCCTCCGCCTGGGCGTGATCGCGCAGGATGCGGCCGAACGCCGTGTCGGCCAGCCGCGCCATCAGCGTCGCGTGGTGCCCGAGACGGGCCAGGCCGATCGCGACGTTGTACGGGCTCCCGCCCGGGACGGCCTGGAACGTCCGCGGCGGCCCGGCGGGAATGAGATCGACGATGGCCTCACCGATGACCGTGACGCCGGCCTGCCTCCTCATCCGCCCACCGCCATGGTGGAGGCGGGCCTGATCTCGCCCGATCCGCGCGTAACCATGCCGGTCGGCACCACGTGCGTGCGGGTGGGGGAGTCATCGCCGTCCAGGCGCGCGAACAGCAGCTGGGTGGCCAGGCGGCCGAGCTGCGCCGCGTCCCTGGTGATGACGGTGATGCCCGGCACCAGGGCGTCGGCCAGCAGGAAGTCATCGAAGCCGACCAGGGCGACGGTCTCCTGCACGCCCGCCCAGTGCATGGCCCGCACCGCGCCGATCGTCACCAGGTTCTGCCCCGCGAACAGCGCGGTGGGCGGATCGGGCAGGCCGATCATCTCGGTCGTGGCCTGCATCGCGGCCTCGATGGTGCACAGGCCGTGCCTGACGATCACCGGGTCGGCGGCCAGCCCGGCTCGTTCCAGCCCGTGCTGGTAGCCCTCGAAACGGTGGGCCGCGGTGGCGACGGCGGGCGGGCCGCCCAGGTAGGCGATCCGCCGGTGGCCGAACGAGCGCAGGTGGCCGACGGCGGCGGCGGCGCCCTGGCGGTCATCGGAGACGACCGCGTCGGCGTCGAGGAACCTGGGCTCGCGCTCCAGGAACACCACCCGGGTGCCGAGCCTGCGCTCGGCGACCAGGTAGCTGTGGTCAGGCGCGGCGGGCACGATCAGCAGGCCGTCGACCCCCCGGTCGATGAGCGTGATGGCCAGGTCGCGTTCCCGGGCCGGATCCTCGTGCAGGCTCCCGATCAGGATCTGGACCCGCCGTTCCCAGGCCACGTCCTCCGCGGCCCGCAGCAGGGCGGCCGAGAACGGCTCGGCCACGTCCTCCAGCAGCAGCCCGATGGTCGCCGTGCGCCGGTCGCCGCGACGCAGGCTGCTCGCGGTCAGGTTGGGCCGGTACCCGAGCTTGCCCGCTGCGTCTCGGATCCGGGCAGCCAGGTCCGGCGCGACGGTCGGATCGCCGTTCATCACCCGCGATACGGTCTTGATCGCCACGCCCGCCAGCGCCGCCACGTCCTTCATCGTCGGTCGGGCATGTCGGCTCTGACCGCCAGCACGGGCCGCAGACATCGATGTCCTTCCAAGGATGAACGCGGGGATTAGCCTTAATTCATAATATGGCCTGGGCGCTACCAATTTAATCGCCTGGCTAGAGCCAGAAGGGTCGGATCCCATGATGATCGGGATCGTCCGGATTGCGCTATATGCGAGATAACGTTATTTCCGAGCCGCCTGCGGCATCGCGACCCGCGGCCTGCGGCACCGTCGCCGCCGTCGGCGGTGCCGCAGGCCGGGACCCGTCAGGCCCAGATCGCCTTGTCGTTCTCCATGTCGAAGAACTGCATGCCCTCGGTGTTGACCGCGAACGTGATTCGCTCGCCCACCTTGACCTTGGTGTCCGGGGCGACCCGGGCCACGCCCTCGCCCGCCTTCGCGGTCGCGTCCTCGTCGTCGGTGCTCGCGCCCTCGGGCTGTACCCGGGGGGCGTCGATGGTGAAGTGAACCACGAGCTCCGAGCCGAGGGCCTCGACCAGGTCCACGTTGCCGACCAGGGTCGGCCCGGTGGCGCCGTCGTGCGCGGCGGGCAGGTGCTCGGGCCGCACCCCCAGGACCACCTTCTTGCCACCGTAGCGAAGCAGCCCGGGGTGGGCCGCGAAAAGATCATCCGGCAGCGGTAGCGTCTGGGACCCGACCTTGACCGTCCGAGCGTCGTCGCTCATCGTCGCCTCGTACAGGTTCATAGACGGCGAGCCGATGAACGCCGCCACGAACAGGTTTTCCGGGTGGTCGTAGAGCACCTGCGGGTGGTCGACCTGCTCCAGCCTGCCGGACCGCAGCACCGCGACCCGGTCGCCCATCGTCATCGCCTCGATCTGGTCGTGCGTCACGTAGAGGGTCGCCACCGCGATGCGCCGCTGGATCCGCTGTACCTCGGCCCGCATCTGCACCCGCAGCTTGGCGTCCAGGTTGGACAGCGGCTCGTCCATCAGGAACACCGAAGGCGAACGCACGATCGCTCGGCCCATCGCCACCCGCTGCCGCTGCCCGCCGGACAGCTGGCTGGGCTTGCGGTCCAGCCACTCGGTCAGGCCCAGGATCTCGCCGGTCTCCTTCACCTTGGCGTTGATCTCGGCCTTCGGCATCTTGCGCAGCTTGAGCGCGAACCCGATGTTCTCGGCCACCGTCATGTGCGGATACAGCGCGTAGTTCTGGAACACCATCGCGATGTCGCGTTCCTTGGGCGTCTCGTCGTTGACGACCTTTCCGCCGATGCGCAACTCACCGCTGGTGATGTCCTCCAGCCCGGCCACCATCCGCAGCGCGGTGGTCTTGCCGGACCCGGACGGGCCCACCAGCACCATGAACTCGCCTTCGCTCACGTCCAAGGTGAAGTCCTTGACCGCATGGAAGCCGTTCTCGTATACCTTGTTCACTTTCTCCATGTCGACGGTGGCCATCATGCCTCCTTACCGGGCTCGCCGTGCTTGCTGTGGTGATACGAATCTACTGGACCGGAGCCCGGGAAACCTGAGCCGCCTGGGACGGACGGACGGGACGGGCTCATCCCTTCACCGCGCCGGAGGTCAGGCCGGAGATCACGAACCTGCGGAAGATGAATACCAGTATGCCGATCGGAATCACCGCCACCACGCTGGCGGCGAAGATCGTCCCGTACGGGATGTACTGCGCGCTGCCGAACGTCGCGATGCCGACCGGAATGGTCTTTTTGGTGTTGGCGATGTTGAAGGTCAGCGCCATGAGGAACTCGGTCCAGGCCGCGGTGAAGGTGAAGATCCCGGCCGTGAATACGCCGGGCAGGGCCATCGGCAGGATGATCGTCCACACCGTGCGGATCGGCCCGGCCCCATCGATCCGGGCGGTCTCCTCCATTTCCTTCGGGATGCCCAGCATGTAGTTGCGCAAGATCCAGATGGCGAACGGCAGGAAGAACGCCGTGTACGGGATGATCAGGCCCTGATAGGTGTTCAGCCAGCCGAAGTCCTTCAGCAGCGTGTACAGCGGCGCGATCACCGCGATCTCCGGGAACAGCGAGATCATCAGCAGCGTCACCATCAGGCTGAACTTCCCCCGCATCGGCAGCCTGGCGAGCGCGTACCCGGCCCCCGTCCCGAGGATCAGCACCAGCGCCGTGGCGACGAGCGTCACGATCAGTGAGTTACGGAAGTAGATACCGAAGTCGTACTGCTTGAAGGCCTGGGAATAGTTGCCGCCGCTCCACGGGTTCGGCCAGTACTTCGGCGGGCTGACCCCGAGCTCGGCCGGTGTCTTGAAGCTGGAGATGATCAGCCAGTACAGCGGCAGCCCGACGAACAGGATGACGAGGAACGCTGAGATGTTGACGCCGTTGATGACCCGGCGCCAGCCCCGCTTGTGCGTGCCCATCACGATCCCTCCTTTCCGACCTGGACCTTGAAGGCCCGCAGCGAGACCAGGCAGCCGATCAGCACCAGGGCCGCGGTGGTGGTGGCGACCGCCGCGCCGGTCCCGAAGTCCAGGTTCTGGAATATCGCCTTGTAGCCGAGGATGGCCAGCGAGGTCGTCGCCGTGCCGGGCCCGCCGTTGGTCATCACGTACGGCAGGTCGAACAGCCCGAACGCCTGCAGCACGCGGAACAGCACGGCTATGGCCAGGGTGGGTCGTAGCAGCGGGATGGTGATCCGCCAGAACGTGGACCAGCTCGAAGACCCGTCCACCTCGGCCGCTTCGTAGAGGTCGCCGGGGATCAGTACCAGGCCGGCCAGCACGATGATGGCCACGAACGGGGTGGTCTTCCAGATGTCGGCGATCATCAGCCCGATGATGGCCGGAATGTTCGTGCCGAGGATGTTGGGGTGGCCGAGGCCGACGGCGTTCAAGATGGCATCGGCCACGCCGTAGACCCCGTTGTAGATGTACAGCCACAACTCGGCGTTGATGACGGTGATCATCGACCAGGGGATCAGCAGCAGGGCCATCATCGCCCCGCGCCCCGCGGTCAGGCGCTGGAGCACGAGCGCGATCAAGGTGCCGAGCACCAGTTCCACGAACACCGTGATGAACGTGTAAACGAGTGTGAAGCCGAGCGCATAATGCCATGTCGAGTTCTGGAACACTATCGAGTAGTTGCTGGTCGTGAAGCCGTTCAGGGCGATGCCGCTGCCCGTCACCGTCACGTTCGACAGGCTCATCACTACCGAGTAGACGATCGGGAAGATGGTGACCGCCGCCACGACGATCAGGGCGGGAGCGGAGAAGGCCCAGCCCAGCCGGGCCATCCGTTTACGGTTGACGTCCGGGCGGCCGATCAGGGGCGCGGTCGCCTGAACGTGTTCGGCGGTACCTGAGATGTCCGCAGTGGTCATTGGTCACCCCTTCATGCCGGGTAGGAGTTCGCCTCGGCCAGTTCATGTGATCTTCGTAACACGGAAGGGCCGCCCAAGGCCAGCAGGTCTTACGGCGAGCCTGCTGGCCCTGGGCATCGGCGGTCCGGTTACAAGCCGCCGGCCGAGCTGGACAAGGCCGTGTTGGCGGCCGATTGAGCGGCCGACATCGCCGAGGATGGCGAGGTCGAGCCGGCCAGCGCCGAGTTCACGTTCTGGTAGATCGCGGTGCTCAGCTGCGGGTAGTTCGGCGTGCCCGCGGGCCGCGGGACCAGCTTGGTCTTCGGCACCGTGGCCAGCACCGGGTTCTCGGCGATTATCGCGGGCGAGGTCCGCACCGACTCCACGGTCGGGATCGACGAGGACACCGTGGCGAGGTCCGTCTGGGCCTGCGTGCTGGCCATGAACTTGATGAAGGTCAGGTCGGCGGCGATGTTCTTGCTGTGCGGGTTGATGTACAGGTTCCAGCCGCCGATGTTGGAATACCCCGGGGAAGGCTGGCCGGCGAACGTCGGCATCGGCGCCACGCCGACCTTCCCGACGGTCGGGGTGCCCGGGACCTGCGAGTCGGCGTAGGCGTAGTCCCAGTTGCGCAGGAAGGCCGCCGACCCGGCGGCGAAGGTGGACATTGCCTGCGCTTCCTGGAACGTGGTCACGGCCGACGGGCTGACGCCGCTGGTGATCAGCGAGCGCATGAACGTGACCGCCTTGACCGAGGCCGCGGAGTCCAGGGTGGCCGTGCTGTAGTCGCTCTTGGTCGCCGTGCCGCCTGCGCTGGCCAGGAACTCCATGTAGTTGCAGGTCAGGCCCTCGTACGAGGCGCCCTGGAAGACGTACCCGTACTTGACCAGCCCGGCCTTCTGCAGCTGCATGGCCTCGGACTGCAGCTGCTCCCAGGTCGTGGGCACCGCCAGGTGCTCCTTGTCCAGCAGGTCCTTGCGGTAATACAGGAACCCCTGGTCCTCGAACAGCGGCGACCCGTAGACTTGGCCCTTGTACGTGGCGCCCGCGACCAGCCCGGGCGCGAACTGCGCAAAGTAGGAGGCCGGCAGGTAGTTCGACAGCGGCACCGCCAGCTGGTGCGCGCCGAACTGAGCGGGCCAGATCACGTCGCCCATGAACACGTCCGGGGTGGCCGAGCCGCCCGAGATGGTGGTGGCCAGCGTCGCCCGGTTGGTGTCGGTGCTCGTCGGCGCTGACGTCAGCGTGACGTGGATGTTCGGGTATGCCTTCTCGAAGTCGCTGATCAGCACCTGGCGGACGTCTTTGCCGCTGGTGTTGATCGGGCTGGCCCACCAGTTGACCGTGCCCGACGTCGCGTTACCGGCCGCCGACGACGACCCGCCCGCCACCGGAGCGGTACTGCCCCCCGTCCCGCTGCTGCTGCTCGTGCTGCTGCTGCTGCAGCCGGCCACCGCCAGCGCCCCGACCGCTCCGGCCAGGGCGGCCAGCTGCCAGCCCCTCAGCCGCGACGAATATTTCACCGATCTCTGTCGTGCCATTGATGCTCCTCTGCCCGGGGATGGACGCCTCATCGCGACCACCCGTTCCTGTACTCCTGCTACGTTGTGGCCGACCCGAGGGCGGCCCCGCGAGTTCGGCGGCCGCGGTCGCATCCGGCGCGGTAGCGGCCGAGCCGCCGCGTCAGGCGACCATGAGCTGGCGTGGCCACGCCGCTGGCCGGTAGTCCTTCCCGGATCGCACGGACGGCGCCGCCGAGGATGCGCATGCGCAGGCGGCTAGCTCCACGGACGTGTCTCCCGGCCACCGCGATCAGCCCGGATCGCGGCCTCTTCTCTCGCTAGCCGTGGATGACTCATATCGACTTCCTTCGAGCCTGAGCCGGAGCAGCCAGTCTCTCCTGGATAACGTTATTTCGCGCTCTCTCACAGAGTGATGGAACGTTCTCCTGAGGTCAAGCCTGGTTTCCGTCTCGTTTCCAAAATGTGACACCTGTGCCTCGGATAGCGCATAGAGCAGGCACGCAGCGTTATCCGAGCGTCTCGCGACCGCCAGCCTAGATATCCGGGGCGCGGTGCAAGGTACCGCCACGCAGCGCGAACGCGGCCGCAAAAGGACGTCACGAGTCAACGTTGTCCGACTCCTATTACGTTTTCCGGACAATGCGGCGGCAGGTTACTACCCGCCTACTTGTGTGCCACTCGGGGCGAGGGAGAAATTTTTCGTCTGGCGGCTCCCGTGTTACTGGTTCCGAAGCAATGGGCCGCGCGGCTGCGGCCGGGAGGTGCTAACCGGGCTGCGTAGGTGGGCGGAGTCTGAGATCCGGGCGGTGCGGCGGGCCAGGAACAGCGCCGCGGCGGTGGCGATGACCAGCGCGACGGCCAGGATCTCGGCGATGGTCGCGGCGGACAAGCCCGCGGCGATGCCCGATCCGATGCCGCTCGTCTGGCCCTGCATGTTGATCAGCCGCGGCGCGATGACCAGGCCCGCGATCGTTCCGCTGGTCACGCCGATCGCCGTGAGGATCGTCGTGTTGACCACGAGCGTGGCCATCACCTGGCGCGGCGTAAGCCCCATCGCCTTGAGCACGCCGACCTCGTGCAGATGATCCCGCAGCCCGACCGCGGTCGCGGTGAGCAGGCTGGCCAGCCCGATGACGGCCAGCAGCACCACCGCGACGACTACCACGACCCGGACCACCCCGAGCCCGCTGGCCGGACTGGCCACCAGCCGCACGTCGAGCCGGTCGTTCGAGGCCTTGAGCAGGTTCGCCCGCGCCGTGGCGGGCGCCACGCCCGGTTTCAGGACCAGGCTGTGGGCCAGTTGCGGCGGCGCGCTGCCCGCGTCGGTCAGCGCGTCGAGCCCGAAGTCCAGGACGTCCCCGTTGTTGGCGGGCTCGATGGTCCGGCCGACGATGTGCAGGATCACCGGCACGCCGTCGATCGTGGGCGAGATCCACGCGCCGACCCCGATGTGCATCAAGTCCAGGAAGCCCTGGCCGGCCACCGCCTCGTTGGCCGCGTGGAACATGTGCCCCTGGACCACCTCGAACGGGTACGGCCGCCAGGAGTACCCCATGGCCCGGGCGACGAAGGTGCCGTTGACGCCCGGGAGCAGAGTGTCGAACTCCGCGCTCGGATAGGACGCGAGCACCTGATCGTCCCTGCCGATCAGGGCCAGGGTCTGCTTCTCGTCCATACCGCCCTGGCTCACCGTGACGGCCCCCGCGAGGCCGATTCTCCCTGGATCGGAGGTGAAGCTGTCCACGGTCGACCAGCAGGTCAGCGCGATCGTGATCATCACCATCGGGATGGCCAGCCCGACCACGGTCAGCACCGCGGGCAGCCGCCGGGTCAGCGAGTCCCGGGCGCCGAGCACGAGCGGGGCCGGCAGGTGGACGAGCAGCCCCAGCCGGGCGATCAGTGACAGGTGACCGCGCGGCGGGCTGGGCTGGACCGCCGCGACCGGCGAGACCCGGCCCGCCCGCCAGGCCGGGATGACGGTGGCGATCGCCACCGTGAGCACGGTGCAGCCGCCGATCAGCGCCACCCATGAGCCGGAGAGCGGGGCCAGGCCGACCGGCGTTCCGTCGGGCGGCCGCACGAACTCCGGTGAGGTAATGATCCGCGCCGCGGCCAGCCCGAGCACGGCTCCCGCCGCCCCCAGCAACGTCTGCTCGGCGACCAGCATCCGCACCACCTGGCCGGGGGTGAACCCGAGCGCCTTCAGCATCGCGATGTCCTGGCGCTGCACGAGCACACGGCCCGCCGTCACGTTGGCGATCGCGCACGGCGCGGCCACCAGCGCGATGATCCCGAACAGCGCGAGCAGCAGCCCGAGCAGCCGGTCGTTGCTGGCCATCGAGTCCTGCACCTGTTGCCAGGTCGAATAGCGCAGGACCGCCGAGTTCTCCGCGGGACCGTTGTAGAGGTTGTAGATCGTCTGCACGACCTCGCTGGTGGCCAGGGCAGAATCGTCGTCCAGCCGCAGGCCGACGACCTTCTCGGTCTCGCTCGGCTGCGGCTCGACCTTGGTCAGCAGCCCGTGCTGCACCCAGATCAGGCCAGGCGTCCACTGCGGGTAAAAGCCCTGATCGGCGGTATCGGCGATGCCGATGACCCGCATCGAGACCTTGGTACCGTCGATGCCGTCGACGGTGATCCGATCACCGACGCCGACGTGGACGGCGGTCGCGAACGAAGCCTCGAGCACGGCGCCGTCTGGCTCCGACGACCGCAGCCAGGATCCGGCGACGATCAACGGCGTGGACATCGTCGGCGGCACGGGCGTCATGCCGCTGAGCTCCACGGGGGAGTGCACCGCGCCCTGCTCCAGCGTCGCCGACGCGGCCTGGTACGGCTGGCCGACCTTCTGGACTCCCGGGAGCGAGTCCAGCTCGCTCGTGTCGGTCCCGTTCTGGAAGTAGACCAGCACGTCCGCCCCGTGGGTCAGGGTGAACAGCTGCTGCCATGGGTTGAGCGCGCCCTGCAGCAGCATCGTGGCCAGGAAGAGCGCGGTCACCACGCCGCCCACGACCCCGATGGTGAGCAGGGCCTGGCCACGGCGGGCGCGCAGATCCGCGCGTGCCCACCGCAGCGTGCCTCGCATCGGGACTCAGCCTCTCAGCTCCAGGACGTCGCGGACGCCGTTCATGCCGCGGGGGAGGGGCACGACCTTGGCGTCGTCGGCCACCATCCCGTCGAACAGGTTGATGACCCGGTCGGCCCTGCTCGCCACCCGGGCGTCGTGCGTGACCAGCAGGATGGCCTGGCCAGCCTGGTGTGCCCGGCCGAGCAGCCGGAGCACGTCGCGCGTGTTGGAGCTGTCCAGGTTGCCGGTCGGCTCGTCGGCCAGCAGCAGACTCGGCTCGTTGGCCAGCGCGCGCGCCAGCGCGACCCGCTGCTGTTCCCCGCCGGACAGGCGGGCCGGAGCCGCGTTCGCCTTCTCCGCGAGGCCCAGCTCGGCCAGCAGTTCCTCGCGCCGTTTCCGAGCCTGGCGCGCACTCGCCCCCGCGAGCAGCGCGGGCAGTTCCACGTTGTCGGCGACGGTCATGTTGGACAGCAGGTTGAAGAACTGGAACACGAACCCGATGTGACGGCGGCGCAGGATGGCCCAGCTGGCCGTGGACAACCCGTCCACGCGCTCCCCCCGGAGCCAGATCTCGCCGCCCGTGGCCGGCTCCAGCCCGGCCGCGACGTGCAGCAGGGTGGACTTGCCCGAGCCGGACGGGCCCATGATGGCGACGAACTCGCCGACCGCGAGCTCGATATCCACCCCGCGGACGGCCTGCACCGTGACCCCGTCGGTCCGGTAGGTCTTCACCAGCCCGGAGGTCCTCAGCAGTGCTGTGTTGTGCCGGAGAGGCGACGCCTCTCCCCCGGGGGGACCCATCGCCCCGGACCCCCCCTGGGCATTCCCCCGCGCCTCCCCGAGCCGGGACCTGCTCACACGAATTCCTCCTGGCATCGTTCGAGCCAGTCGAGGTCGGCCTGCAGGTGCAGGACGGCCCCCTCGATCAGCAGCCGGGCGGGAGTATCCGCGGGATCGGTGTCGGCCTGCAGCTCGGTGAGCCGGCGCATGAGGCCGAGATAGTGCCTGCGCTGCTTGTTCATCAGGGCCATCCGGTCGGCCAGTCCCGCCATGGGGGCGAGGATCAGCTTGATGAAGAACTCGTCCCTGATGCGGGGTCCAAGGCTCGGCTCGTCGACCCACGCGTTGAGGGCCTCCCGGCCAGCGGGCGTGAGCTCGTACACGCGCTTGTTCGGCCGCGTGGTCTGCTCGACGTCCTGGCTGCGCACGAGCCCGTCCTGCTCGAGGCGCTTCAGCGTGACGTACACCTGCCCGATGTTCGGGGAGGGATAGGCCTGGCCGAAGGTCTGTTCCAGCGCAAGCTTCAGCTCGTAGCCGTGAGCCGGCTCTTTAGCGAGGAGCGCCAGCAGGGGCTGCCGCACGTTCCGTCACCTCCATGGGGGCCCGGACTGACCCGGACAAGCCCGCGAGCAGATTATCGCTGTGCATAACAGATATGTAAGCCCCTGCGGCGCAGATATGTAAGCCCCTGCGGCTGGTGAGTTGCCGCCAGCCGCGCGGGATCGCCACCTGCGGCCGCCCGACACCCCGCCGCCGAGGTCACGAAATGGTTCGCAGTCGTTACGTGATCCTGTTGACATGTGTCTAACAACGGTGCATAACATGCATCTACGAATGACAGGGACCTGGTGGGATGGTGGCCCGCATGCGGCGTGCGATGCATGGGATCGCCGCCGTCGCGGTCGGGCTCCTCCTGGCCGCGAGTGCTGCGGGCTGCAGCACATCGGGCGGTGCCGCGCTGGGCGGCTCAACCCCGTCGACCAACGGGATCGGCCCGATCACCCTGGCCATCGGCAAGGACAACTCCGGCTGGGTGCAGCATGTGGTCGCCGGGTGGAACCAGCGATATCCCGGGCAGAAGGTCACGCTGCTGCTCCTGCCCGAGGCAGCCAACGACCAGCTGGCCGAGCTGGTGGCGAACCTCCAGGCCAAGAGCGGCGAGTACGACGTCATCGACATGGACGTCATCTGGACCGCGGAGTTCGCCTCGAACGGCTGGATTATCCCGCTGCCCGAGAGCCAGTTCCCGCTGAAGGATTTCCTCAAGCCGGCCGTCGACACCGCCATGTACCAGGGCCGCCTGTACGCCGTACCCGACTACAGCAACGCGGACCTGCTCTACTACCGCAAGGACATCCTCGCCAAGGCGGGCCAGCAGCCGCCCAAGACCTGGGCCCAGCTGGCCCGACTCGCCGAGACCGTGGCCCCGAAATACGGCCTGGACGGGTACGCCGGCACGTTCGCCCCGTACGAGGGCCTGACCGTCAACTTCGCCGCGGCGGTCCAGTCGGCCGGCGGGTCGATCTTGTCCGCCGATGACAACAAGATCACCGTGGACTCGCCCCAGGCTCTGGCAGGGCTGCAGTTCCTGGTGAGCGGATTCCAGCACGGCTGGATCCCCAAGGTCGCCCTCACCTACGAAGAAGAGTCGTCCCAGGCCGCGTTCGAGGCAGGCAAGTTCCTGTTCCTGGACAACTGGCCCGACGTCTACGCGGCACTGTCCGCGCCCGGCCCGGCCAACAAGGTCTACGACAAGTTCTGGTTCACCGCGCTGCCCGGCCCGCGCGGCCCCGGGTCCAGCTCGCTCGGCGGCGCCAACCTCGCGATCAGCGCGTATTCCCAGCACCAGCGGACCGCGCTGAACTTCATCAAGTACATGACGAACCTGACCAACGAGAAGGAGATGCTCGAGCAGGGATCCTTCCCGCCGGTGTGGACTCAGCTCTACACCGACCCGGCCCTGATTCGCAGCTACCCCTACCTTCCCGTGCTCGAGCGGGCCATCAACTCCGCGCAGCCGCGCCCGGCGATCAGCAACTACGACCAGGCGAGCCTGGCCATCTCCAGCTCGGTGTACCAGGCCCTCACCGACCAGAAGGATCCGCAGCAGGCCCTGGCCGAGATGGCGGCGCAGCTGACCCAGATCGTCAGCGACGGCTGACGCGGCAGAGCTGGCCGGACCTCGGGCTGGCCACACCAGAGCTGGCCGCACGGGGGCCGGCCAGCTCTGGCGGGATTTCCTGCCGGGGTGTCGGAATGCCGACTACTCCGCGCACCTGGTTGCGGGTAGCGTTCGGGTATGACGACAACCAGCGCGCCGTTCGGGCAGATGGTCACCGCGATGATCACCCCCATGACCCCCGATGGGGCCGTCGACTTTGACGGGGCCGCCCGCCTCGCGGAGTACCTGGTTACCGACATGCGCAACGACGGGCTGGTCCTGAACGGGACCACCGGGGAGGCGCCGACCACCACCGACGCCGAGAAGGAGCGCCTGCTCCGGGTGGTGCTCGAGGCGGTAGGCTCGCGCGCCAAGGTGGTCGCCGGGGTCGGCACCAACATCACCGCGCACACCATCGAGCTGGCCCGCAGCGCCGAACGTGCCGGGGCGCACGGCCTGCTGGTCGTCACGCCCTACTACAACAAGCCGCCGCAGCCGGCCCTGGAGGCCCACTTCACCGCGGTCGCCGACGCGACCGGCCTGCCGATGCTCATCTACGACATCCCCGGCCGGACCGCCGCCGCCGTGGCGTCAGAAACGCTCATCAAGCTGGCCGCCCACCCCCGGATCATCGGCGTCAAGGACGCCAAGGATGACCCATCGGCGACCTCGCACGTACTGGCCCGGACCGACCTTATTTATTACTGCGGCACCGACATGCTGAACCTGCCCTGGCTCTCCCTCGGCGCGGTCGGCTTCGTCAGCGTGGTCGGTCACGTCGCGGGGGACCGGCTGCACGAGATGATCGACGCGTTCGGCGCCGGCGACGTCGGCCGCGCCCGCCAGCTGCACTACGACCTCATCCCGGTCTACGACGGCCTGTTCCGGAACCAGGGCGCGGTGATGACCAAGGCGGCCCTGGACCTGTTCGGCCTGCCGGGCGGCGCGGTGCGCGGCCCGCTGCTGGCCGCCACCGAGGCCGAACGTCATCAGCTGGCTCTGGACCTCACCGCGGGCGGCGTGAAGCTACCCGGGGATGGCCTGAGCGCGTGAGCCACCCGCACCCGGATCTGGCCCCGCCTCCCGCGCTGCCCTCCGGCGGCCTGCGCATCGTCGCCCTGGGCGGCATCGGCGAGATCGGCCGGAACATGACGGTCTTTGAGTACCTCGGCCGCCTGCTCATCGTGGACTGCGGTGTCCTGTTCCCCGATCCCGACCAGCCGGGCGTGGACCTGATCCTGCCCGACTTCGGCTACCTCGACGGCCGGCTCGACGAGGTGGAAGCGCTGGTCCTCACCCACGCGCACGAGGACCACATCGGCGGGATCCCCTACCTGCTCCGGGAGCGGCCGAACATCCCGCTGGTCGGCTCGAAGCTGACTCTGGCCCTGGTGCAGAGCAAGCTGGACGAGCACCGCCTGGATCCGGTCACGATCGCGGTGGTCGAGGGCAACCACCGCTCGTTCGGGCCCTTCGACTGCGAGTTCCTGGCCGTCAACCACTCCATCCCGGACGCGCTGGCTGTGGCCATCCGGACCCCGGCCGGCCTGGTCCTGCACACCGGCGACTTCAAGATGGACCAGCTGCCGCTGGACCACAGGCTGACCGACCTGGCCGGCTTCGCCCGCCTCGGCACCGCGGGCGTCGACCTGCTGATGTCCGACTCGACCAACGCCGAAGTCCCCGGCGTGGTGACCTCCGAGCGCGAGATAGCGCCGGTGCTCGACGAGATCTTCGCCAACACCAAGCAGCGCATCATCGTGGCCTGCTTCGCCTCCCACGTGCACCGGGTCCAGCAGGTACTCAACGCCGCGGTCAAGCACCGGCGCAAGGTCGCCTTCGTCGGCCGGTCCATGGTGCGCAACATGGGCGTCGCCCGCGACCTCGGCTACCTGCGCGTCCCCGGCGGGCTCCTGGTCGACCTGCGCGAGGCCGAGGAGATGCCGCCCGGCGACGTCGTGCTCATCTCCACCGGCTCGCAGGGCGAGCCGATGTCGGCGTTGTCCCGGATGGCCGGCCGCGACCACCCGATCCGGATCGCAGAAGGCGACACCGTCATCCTCGCCTCGTCGCTGATCCCGGGCAACGAGACCGCCGTGTACCGCGTGATCAACGGGCTGACCCGGCTCGGCGCCCGCGTCGTGCACCGAAGTTCCGCCCTGGTCCACGTGTCCGGGCACGCGCCCGCCGGCGAGCTGCTCTACGTTCTCAACCTGGTCCGGCCGCGTAACTTCATGCCGATCCACGGCGAATGGCGCCACCTGCGCGCGCACGCCCACCTCGCCGCGCAGACCGGCGTGCCCGACGCCAACATCGTGATCGCCGAGGACGGCGTGGTCGTCGACCTGGTGGCCGGCCAGGCCAGCGTGGTCGGCGCGGTGCCCTGCGGGTACGTCTACGTCGACGGCCTCACGGTCGGCGAGGTCACCGAGTCCCAGCTCAAGGACCGGCGCATCCTCGGCGACGAAGGCTTCGTCTCGGTGGTGATCGTGGTCGACGCCAGCTCCGGCAAGATGGTGGCCTGCCCGGAGATCCACGCCCGCGGCGCCGGCATCGACGACGCCGCGTTCGGCGAGGTCCTGCCCAAGATCGAGGAAGCCCTGGCCCTGGCCGCCGCCGACGGCATCACCGACGCCCACCAGATCAGCCAGCTAGCCCGCCGCATCGTCGGCAAGTGGGTCAGCGACAACTACCGCCGCCGCCCCATGATCATCCCCGTAGTAATCCAGGCCTAGCCCCCGCCCACCACGCCACCCGCCAACCTCCACGCCCGCACCTCACACCCCACGTGCCCCAACCCAACCCCCGCGCCCCCGCCCCCGCCGCCGCCGCCGCCGCAAGTCCCGCTGCCGAGCCACAGCCGCACCTAACGCCGCGGACCTTATCGACGTTTTGATCCCGGCGTCGCGACTACGCCAGGACGCAGCCTTCGTCCGGCTCCATCGCACGACCCGGATGCCGAAGCGAATCTGGCGGTTCGGGCCGTTGTATTACGCGCTTCCCGCGCGGGCGGTCGCCGCCACAGTCCGCGACCTGACCAGCCTGCGCGACGTGCGGGCGATGGTGGCCGACGCCATGCAGCGCGGCGCCTGCACCGTCCCGGATCTGTCGACCGAGCTCGATCAGGGCCCGAGCGTTGGATCAAAGATGTTCCGCGAGGCGCTGGCCGACGTCGCCGACGGGATCCACTCGGCCGCGGAAGGGGACCTCAAGGACCTGCTCGCGAAGTCCGGCCTGCCGGCGCCGCTGTTCAACGCCTCGATTTACGACGGCGACGGCACCTTCATCGCCCGGCCGGACGCCTGGTGGCCTGAGAAAGGCGTCGCGGTCGAGGTCGACTCGCACGAGTGGCACCTGTCGCCGCACGATCACACCCGGACGCTCGAGCGGCAGCGGCGGATGGGCAAGCGCGGCATCCTCGTCCTGCCGTTCACGCCCCGCGAGATCCGCATCAAGCCGACCGAGGTCCTGGCCGCCATCGGCGACGCCCTCAAATCCGGCCGCCGTCCGGAGGACGTACGGACCGAAGCAGCATGAGAAGCAGTACGAGAAGCAGCATATGAAGCGGCCTAGAAATAAGGAGCGATACCGGCTCGGCGGCACCCCGATGGTCGCGGTGAACTCCCGGGTCAGATGCGCCTGATCGGCGTAACCCAGATCGAGGGCCAGCGCCGCCCAGTCAACCGGTTCGCCACCGTCCGCCCGCAACGCCGCCTCGTGCAGCCGCGCCCGCCGCATCACCCACTTGGGACTCACGCCCACGTAGTCACCGAACAACCGCTGCAGGCTCCGCACCGACAGCCCGGAAACGACAGAGAGCTGGTCGACCCGCCGCAGCGACGGGTCCGAGTTGATCATCGAGACCAACTCGGCCACCTGCGAAGCCACTGGATCGGGTTCCGGCAGACAAGAGAACAGCAGCGACTCGGCGCCACCCACCATCTCGCCGTCGGTGTCGGCGGACATGATAGCCACGCGGATCTTCTCCGCCAGCGGCCCGAATACGCGCACTCCCGGCACCACCCGGTCGCTGAGCTGCGAGACCGGCGCCCCCCAGAACGGCCGGAAGCACCCCGCCCGGAACCGAACCCCCAGCGCCTTCCCCTGCCCGGACAACCTGCGTGCGAACAACGAACGGTCCACGCCGTAGATCCCGGCGCCGGACGCCTCGAACACCAGGTTCACGTTGGGATGCGGCAGGATCGTCTGCTCGTACGGCGGCTGCCCGCGCAGGTCCCAGCGGACGATCCAGTAGTAGTCGACAAACGGCGCGAGCGGACCCGAGGGTGCGATCCGGGCCAGCCCGAACCGGTCCGCCGCGAGACCAGGCCGGAGCACCCCGCGTCCCATCCCCCCAGGTAGAGCGCCCACGGCGGAGCCGGAATCTGCCACATGACCAGCCTAGCTGTCGCTTTTCTTCAAGACCGGGCCACCCGGCCCTAGCTAGGGTGGGCGGATGACTACGAGCCCAGAAACAGCCAATGGCCCGGCCCTGATGGCCGCCGCCGCGGCCGAGGCCGCCCGCGTCGTGGCCGGCGCAGCGAACACCAAAACCCTCGAACAACCCACCCCGTGCACCGACTGGGACCTGCGCACCCTGCTCAACCACATGATCCTGTGGACCTCGTACTCGGCCGAACGCCGGGCCCATGGCGAGAGCGTCGCCGAGGAGCTGATGAGCAAGGATTTCACCGCCGAGCCCGGTTACGCGCAGGCCTACCAGGCCCAGCTCGCCAGGGCCGTGGACGCCTGGTCCAAGCCTGAGGCCTGGGCAGGCGACCGGAACGTGATGGGCAGCGCCACCCCGGCCGCCGACATCGCCGCCATGCTGATCGCCGAGATGGTCCTGCACGGCTGGGACATCGCCGAGGCCACTGGCCAGGACTACCGGTGCGACGACGCGGTGGCGAGAAACGTCCTGAAGACCGTCGAAGCCCAGGGCGAACTGTTCCGCCAGTACCAGGGCTTCGCCGCCATCGTCCCGGTCCCCGACGACGCGACCGCCTTCGACCGCGCCCTGGCCCTGTCCGGCCGCGACCCCAGATAACTAAAGACAGCACCCGCACCGGCGAGCCGTCCGCGAACGCCACGATGTCCTCGGCTGCCTCACCGTAGAAGATCCGGTAGGCCTCCTCGGTGACGTAGCCGAGGTGCGGGGTGAGCACCACGTTGGGCGCGGTCCGCAGCGGAGAGGACAGCGGCAGCGGCTCGACGTCGTACACGTCCAAGGCCGCGCCCGCGATGCCGCCCGACTTCAGCGCGGCCAGCAGGGCTTCGCTGTCCACCAGCGGACCGCGCGAGGTGTTCACCAGGAACGCGGACGGCTTCATCAGGGCCAGTTCGGCCCCGCCGACCAGCCCGACACTGCGGTCGCTGTGCTTGTAGTGCACCGTGACCACGTCGGAGGAGGCGAAGAGCTCCTCCTTGCTCACCGCCTTCGCGCCGACCTGCTCGGCCTGCGCCGGATCCAGGTTCTGGCTCCACGCCACCACGTGCATGCCGAACGCCCGGCCGATCTCGGCCACCCGCCGACCCTGACGGCCCAGGCCGACCACCCCCAGCCGCTTGCCGTCCAGGCCGGTGCCGACCGTCTGCTGCCAGCCGCCGCCCACGCCGAACGCCGCCCCGCCGGCCCGGCCGGCCATCTTCATCCACCGGTCCTCGGTGGGGATGTGCCGGAGCAGGGCCAGGATCAGCCCCCAGGTCAGCTCGGCCGTCGAGGAACCGATCCCGCCCGTGCCGCACACGGTGATTCCGCACAAGGCCGCTGCGTCTAGGTCGATGGACGCGTTGGACATGCCGGTGGTGACCAGCAGCCGCAGCCGCGGAAGCAGGCCCAGCCGCTCGGCGTCGAACGGGGTCCGCTCCCGCATCGCCACGATGACGTCGAACGGCTCCAGCGCGTTGACCAGCGCCTCGGTCCGCGCGATGTGCGAGGCGAAGACGTGGATCTCGGCCCGTTCCCGGACCGCGGACCAGTCCGCACTGGCCAGCGCAACCTGCTGATAATCATCGAGGATCGCGACCCGCATGCGCCGACCCTATCGGTCCCGGCCACACGGCTCGCCACCGTATCGCCTTAAAATATTTATGCCGAACGGAGCGTGGTGCGTCGGGCCGGCCACGTTTTACGCTCTGCGCGACACGCGGGCCGCGGTGCTTCGCCCGGGCCAGCCTTTTCGCTACGTTTGTAATCGTGGCGACCCGTGTCCGGAACCAACCAGCCCGTCAGCCCGGTGCCCCCTTGGCCCGCACCGGCGCGGGCGGTCGCGGTACGTCGGCGAGCTATTCACCAGGGTCCGCCAAGAAGAAGAGGCCGCCCCAGTCCCGTAACCAGCGTCGGCGCCCGCCCCGTAACCAGCCTCGCAAGCCGGCTCGTTCCCGCGATCCGGTCGTGATCCTGATCGGGTGGATCGGCCGGGTGCTGCAGGGCGCCTGGATGGCGCTAGCCGGGGCGGTCGGATGGGTAGCCCGGTCGGTCGGCCGGGGCGCGCGCGACCTCGAGCCACATCACCGCCGCGACGGCGTGGGCCTGCTCACCCTCGGGGTGGCCATCGTGCTCGCCGGCGGCCTGTGGCTGCGGATGGACAACACGGTCGGGCGCGGCATCTACGAGGCGGTCACCGCCGGGGTCGGGTCGCTGGCCTTCCTGGCCCCCGTGCTGGTGGCGCTGCTGGCCTGGCGGCTCCTGCGGCACCCGGACCGCAACCAGGCCACCCGGCGGGCCGCGATCGGCTGGGCCGCCCTGCTCCTCGGCCTGAGCGGCCTGCTCGAGATTGCTAAGGGCTCGCCGCACCCGTCCGACGGCGCGGCCGTGATCCGCAAGGCGGGCGGCTATATCGGCTACGGGGTCGGCGGGCCGCTGGCCCACGCCCTGACCTCGTGGGTATCGGCACTGCTGCTCGGCCTGCTGGCCCTGTTCGGCCTGCTGCTCATCACCGGTACCCCGCTGCACCGGATCCCCGAACGCCTCTCCGGCCTGCGCGAACTATTCGGGCACGCCGTCCCCGTGCACGAGCACGACGACGAGGACGGCCTGGAGATCGACGAGGACTACGAGGCCGGCACCGGGATCCGGGCCCGCAGATCGCGTAGCCAGATCGCCAAGAACGTCCGGCTGCGCCCGGCCCTGGAGAGCGGCGATCACGTCAAGCCGTACGACACGCCACTGGTCGGCCCGGGCAAGAAGCGCGCCGCCGCGGCCAAGCCCGCCGCCGCAGCCGGCCAAGCGGGCACAGCCGCCGATACCCGTCCTAGTGGTGAGGCCGGGCTCGTCGAAGCGCTCGGTTTCGGCGCCCACGATGACCACCCCGCCCTCGGAAGCCCCGCCACCCCCGCACCCGAGACACCCAGCGAACCCGTCGAGTTCAAGCCCTCGATGCCGCTGCGCAGCCCCGAACAGCTCACGCTGACCGGCGACGCGGTCGCCTACACGCTGCCGCCCGTGGCGCTACTGCGACCTGGCTCGGCGCCCAAGGCACGGACCCGGGCCAACGACATCGTGGTCGAGGCGCTGACCGAGGTACTCGAGCAGTTCCAGGTGGACGCCCAAGTCACCGGGTTCAGCCGCGGCCCCACCGTGACCAGGTACGAGATCGAGCTCGGGCCCGCGGTCAAGGTGGAGCGGGTCACCGCGCTGCAGAAGAACATCGCCTACGCGGTCAAGAGCGCCGACGTGCGGATCGTCTCCCCGATCCCGGGCCGGTCCGCGATCGGGATAGAGATCCCCAACGCGGACAAGGAGATCGTCAGCCTGGGCGACGTGCTCAAGTCGCAGGTGGCGATCAGCGACCACCACCCGATGGTGGTCGGCCTGGGCAAGGACGTCGAGGGCCGGGTGCTGGTCGCGAACCTGGCCAAGATGCCGCACATTTTGATAGCCGGGGCGACTGGCAGCGGGAAAAGTGTTTGCCTGAATAGCCTGATCACCTCGATCCTGACCCGGTCCACGCCCGACGAGGTGCGGATGATCCTGATCGACCCCAAGCGGGTCGAGCTGACCATCTACGACGGCATTCCGCACCTGATCACGCCGATCATCACCAACCCCAAGAAAGCGGCCGAGGCGCTGGAGTGGGTGGTCGGCGAGATGGAGCGCCGGTACGACGACCTAGCCGCCAGCGGGTTCCGGCACATCGACGACTTCAACAAGGCGGTGCGGGCCGGGCGGCTCACGCCGCCGGCCGGCAGCGAGCGGATCTACCTGCCGTACCCGTACCTGCTGGTCATCGTCGACGAGCTGGCCGACCTGATGATGGTCGCGCCGCGCGACGTCGAGGACTCGGTGGTCCGCATCACCCAGCTGGCCCGCGCGGCGGGCATCCACCTGGTGCTGGCCACCCAGCGGCCCAGCGTGGACGTGGTGACCGGCCTGATCAAGGCGAACGTCCCGTCCCGGCTGGCCTTCTCCACCTCCAGCCTGATGGACTCCCGGGTCATCTTGGACCAGCCGGGCGCGGAGAAGCTGGTCGGGCAGGGCGACGCCCTGTTCCTGCCCATGGGCGCGTCCAAGCCGATCCGGCTGCAGAACGCGTTCGTGGCCGAGAAGGAGATCCGCGAGATCGTCGCGCACTGCAAGAAGCAGGCCGAGCCCGACTACCGCGAGGACGTGGCCGCGGCCAAGGAGTCCACCCGGGAGATCGACTCCGACATCGGCGACGACCTGGACCTGCTCATCCAGGCTGCGGAGCTGATCATCACCACCCAGTTCGGGTCGACGTCGATGCTGCAGCGCAAGCTGCGCGTCGGCTTCGCCAAGGCCGGGCGGCTGATGGACCTGCTGGAGAGCCGGAACATCGTCGGCCCCAGCGAAGGCTCCAAGGCTCGCGACGTGCTGGTCAGGCCGGACGACCTGGACGACACGCTCATCTCGTTGCGTGGCGGATAGGCTGCGTTCGCCGCGCCGATCTGGCAGTGTTTCCTGTCTACACTTGGCGATGGCCCCTGTACTCGGGGGAGTGGGAAAATCACGACCGAAGGCACGTGGAGGCGTAGCGTGAGCATCGGCGAATCCCTGGCCGACGCGCGCCGTCAGGCTGGTCTCACGGTTACGCAAGTCAGCCAGCAGACCCGGATCAGGGAGTCGATCATCCGGGACATCGAGCAGGGTGACTTCGCCGCATGCGGCGGCGACTTCTACGCGCGCGGGCACATCCGCAGCATCGCCGAGGTGGTGGGCACCGACCCGGCCCCGCTGATCAGCGAGTACGACGCCGACCACGGGCCGCTGGGCTCGATGCGGGCGGCCGACGTGTTCGAGCCCTCCAAGCCGATCAAGATCCGCGAGCGGCGCTCGCCCAGCATGACCTTGATCGTGGTCGTAGTGCTGCTCGCCATCATCGGCTACGCCGCCTACCGCCTGGTGTCCTCGCACGACAACAAGCCCGGCCAGGCCGCCGGAGTCGGCGCCGCCGCCACCACCAGCACCCAGCCCAGCGTCCGGCCCACGCCGTCGGCCTCCGCGTCGACCGCGCCCACCGTGACGCCCTCGGACGTAGTGATCAAGGTCGACGCGGTGGAGGAGTGCTGGGTTCTGCTCACCCGGACCAGCGACGGCTCGCAGATCTTCATGGGGGTCGTCCCGGCGGGCAGCTCGATGAGCTGGACCGAGAAGCAGGCGGTGAGCATCCGGCTGGGCAACCCCGGCGGCATCACGCTGACCGTGGACGGCCAGCAGCAATCGCTCAAGACCGTCCTGCCTGTGACGCTGAGCTATAGCCCGCAGGGCGGTCCCACGCCGAGCGCCTCGGCTGATTCGTCTTCGGGCGCTCAGGCCGGCTAGCCGGTCCAGGTCATCGTCCTCACCGCGTAGGCTCTCGGTGTGTCTTCAGCTTCCGGATCGGCTCGCCCCGCCGGGCCTGTCGCGCGCACGGTCAGCCTGGTCACGCTGGGCTGCGCCCGCAACGAGGTGGACTCCGAGGAGCTGGCGGCCCGCCTGACCGCCTCCGGCTGGGACCTGACCTCGGCCGATGAGGCCAGCGTGGTGCTGGTGAACACGTGCGGCTTCATCCAGGCGGCCAAGCAGGAGTCGATCGACGAGCTGCTGTCCGCGGCCGAGTCCGGTGCCAAGGTCGCCGCCGTGGGCTGCCTGGCCGAGCGCTACGGCGCCGAGCTGGCCGGCGAGCTACCCGAGGCGCAGATCCTCAGCTTCGACGACTACGGCGACATCGGCGCCCGGCTGGACGACGTACTGGCCGGCCGCCGCCGCCCCGCGCACACCGCCCGCGACCGCCGTACCCTGCTGCCCATTACCCCCGCCGCCCGCCAGCCTCACCGCGCCGCATCGACCACCAGCCCCGCCCCCGCCGCACCATGGACTGGCCCAAGCGGGGACGTGTTCCGGCGCCGGCTGTCCGCCGGGGTTGTGGCCCCGCTGAAGATCGCGTCCGGCTGCGACCGGCGCTGCTCGTTCTGCGCCATCCCGTCGTTCCGCGGCGCGTTCATGTCCCGTCGCCCGCCCGAGATCCTGGCCGAGGCCCGCTGGCTGGCCAGCCAGGGCGTCCGCGAGCTGTTCCTGGTCAGCGAGAACTCCACGTCGTACGGCAAGGACCTGGGCAACCTGCGGCTGCTCGAGGAGGTCCTGCCCGACCTGGCCGCCACCGAGGGCATCGAGCGGGTCAGGATCAGCTACCTGCAGCCCGCCGAACTGCGTCCGGGCCTGATCGAGGTCATCGCGTCCACGCCCGGAGTGGCCGACTACTTCGACTTGTCGTTCCAGCATGCCAGCGGCCCGGTGCTGCGGGCCATGCGGCGCTTCGGCGACCGGGAGCGGTTCCTGGCCCTGCTCGACCAGATCCGGGAGCTCAGCCCGCGGGCCGGCGTCCGGTCCAACTTCATCGTCGGATTCCCCGGCGAGACCGCCGCCGACCTGGCCGAACTCGAACTGTTCCTGGGCTCCGCGGGCCTCGACGCGATCGGTATCTTCGGCTACTCCGACGAGGACGGCACCGAGGCCGCATCCCGATCGGGCAAGCTGGACGACGCGGAGATCGCCCGCCGGGTGGAGGAGTTCGCCGACCTGGCCGACGAGCTGATGGCGCAGCGCGCCGCAGACCGGGTAGGGGAGACCCTCGACGTCCTGATCGAGGACGACGACGAGGTCGGCCCCGAGATCTTCACCGGCAGGGCCGCCCATCAGGCCCCCGAAGTCGACGGGGTGACCACAGTCCGGTCCGCGGTGCCGCTCGCCCCCGGCGATATGGTCCGCGTGGTCGTGACCGGGTCGGACGGGGTGGACCTGATCGCCGACGCGGTCCCGTTGGCCGCCGTCAGCCGGCCCGCCGGCGCGATCTAGCCAGGTCGGCAGTGACTGTGCGCACTCCCGGCGAGCCGGGGCTGGTCAATGTCGCCAACGTGCTCACCGTGGTGCGGGTCTTGCTGATTCCGGTGTTCGTCGCCTGCCTGCTCGCGGGCGGGACGGGGTGGCGGCTGGCCGCGCTCGTCACGTTCTGCGTCGCGTCGCTGACCGATCTGCTCGACGGGCGGCTGGCCCGCCGCCGGGGGCTGGTCACCGACTTCGGCAAGATCGCCGACCCAGTGGCCGACAAGGCCCTGACCGGAGCGGCCCTGATCTGCCTGTCCGCGCTCGGCGAGCTGCCGTGGTGGGTCACCGGGGTGATCATGTTCCGCGAGATCGGCGTGACCGCGCTGCGGTTCTGGGTCATCCGCCGCGGCGTGATCGCGGCCAGCCGCGGCGGCAAGCTGAAGACCCTCCTGCAGGTCATCGCGATCTGCCTGTACGTGCTGCCGTCGACGCTGAGCCCGCCGGGGATCGTGCGCGAGCTGGTCATGGCCGCGGCGGTTGTCGTCACCGTGGTGACCGGCGTCGACTATGTTCAGCAAGCGATGCGACTGCGCCGTTCCGCGGCCCCGGGCGGGTGAGTCGGCCGGCACCGGAAGGTTGGGAGGCAAGATCGTGGTCGTGGCATCGGCGGGCGAGGACGCGTACGAGCTGGCCGGGCAGATCCTCGCCCGGCTGGAGGCGGGCGGTCGCACCGTCGCCGTGGCCGAGTCACTGACCGGCGGCTTGGTCGCGGCGGCGCTCACCGACATACCGGGCGCCTCGGCATCGTTCCGCGGCGGCGTCGTCACCTACGCCACCGAGCTCAAGGCGTCCCTGCTCGGCGTGGACCGGGGCATGCTGGCCCGGCACGGCGCCGTGTACGCGCCGGTGGCCGCGGCCATGGCGGCCGGGGTCAGGACCCGGCTCGGCGCGACCTACGGGGTTGCTACCACCGGCGTGGCCGGTCCCGAGCCCGCGGACGGGCAGCCGGTGGGCACAGCGCACATCGCGGTCAGCGCCGCGGACGACACGGTGGTGCGCACCGTCGTCCTGACCGGCGACCGGCACGTCATCCGTAGACTGACGGTGGAGCATGCCCTCGGCTTGCTGCTCGGCAGGCTTCGGGAAGATACGGACTGATTACAGCGTTACGTTGGCAGCGAACACGGGGTGGCCGGATCTCGCAAACTAACCGTAACGCCAGGTACGGTGGGAGTGTAGGCGGTTCGGCCTTGGAAGGGAGTGCGACTATGGTTCTGCTCCGTCAGCTGCTAGGTGACGTGCTGCGCCGGCTGCGCCTGCGGCAGGGTCGTACGCTGCGCGAGGTCTCCGCCTCGGCGCGTGTTTCCCTCGGTTACCTGTCCGAGGTCGAGCGCGGCCAGAAGGAAGCCTCATCTGAACTGCTCGCCGCGATCTGCGGCGCTCTGGGTACACCGCTGTCTCAGGTGTTCCGCGAGGTCTCGGACAACTTCGCCCTCGCGGAGCTCCAGCACGAGCCGGTCCTGGAAATGCCGAGGGAGCCTGGCCTGCGAGTGCCGGCCGAGGCTGGCCCCGGCCTGCCGTCCGCGGATTTCGTCTCGATCAGCACCATCGATCCGGACACCGAGGCGGCCATGGACTTCGCCGACTCCGGGCCGGGCTTCGACGTCACCGACATGGTCCCCGTCTCCGTCTAAGCCGACGAGCACCACAGGCTGTCCAAGCCGCCGAGTACCGCGGGCTTCAGCGCCTTAAACCCAGGCGCGCGGGTTCTCCGTCAGGTGCCGCACCATGTCGGGCAGGTTGCCCGACACGATGTCGGCCAGTGTGACCGTCTCGAGGACGGCGCGCTCGTTGGCCCGCAGCGCGATCCAGACCTGCTGTAGGGGTTCGGCCACGCCCGGATAGGTGATGTTCTCCGGCCGCTCGCCACGCACGCCCAGCAGCTGGCCGTCGATGACCCGGATGATGTCGGCCAGGGAGATCTCCGACGCGGGCCGGGCCAGCCAGAAACCGCCGTCCGGTCCGCGCTGGCTACGAATGAGCCCGGCCCGCCGCAGCTGGGTCAGGATCGTCTCCAGGAACTTGCCCGGGATCTGCTGAGCGCGAGCGAGCTGATCGGCGGTGACGTGACCGGGGCCCGCCGCCGCAAGTTCGATGACAGCGCGCAGTGCGTAGTCGGCCCGGGCTGACAGTCGCATGATCGCCATTATGCACGTTCCCTACTGATTTTCTCGCATTGGCGTTCCGGCTCAGGGCCGCGCCGAGTGTTGGCTCCGTACTAGGCTCACTCGGGAACACCCGAATTGGCCTGGGGGAGTATGCACACGCCATCCGAAGACGAGTCAGGCACCATGCCGCTCGCCGTCGCCAGGGCGCATGCGGGCGCCGGGAACCCGCTCCCCGGCGCGTCCGCCGAACCCGCCCAGGACGCCGACACCGACGCCAACGAGAGCAACGGCTCCAACGGAAGCAACGGCCATGGTCGTGCGCTGGAGCAGGCCAATCGCCCGCAGCTCGATGGGCCGCAGCTCGATGGGCCCCAGCTCGATGGGCCGCAGCTCGAGGGATCACAGTTCAACCGACCGCAGCTCAACGAACCGCAGCTGAAGGGATCGCGGCTCAAGCGGTTCCGGTTCACATGGCCCCGGCTCAGCGGGCCCTGGCTCCGCCGCGCGATCCTGGTGGCCTGGCCGGTCGGCCTGGCCGCCGCGGGTGTCGCCCTGTACCTGTGCTACCTGGCCATATCGCGCACCGAGGAGGTCACCTCCGACGGCGCCTCCATCGCGCTGCAGGCCTGGGACATGCTGCACGGTAACCCGCTGCTGCGTGGCTGGACGGCCACCGATGTGACGTTTTACACCACCGAGCTGCCCGAGTACATGATCGTGGAGGCGGTCCGCGGGCTGAACGCCGACGTGCTGCACGCCTCGGCCGCGATCACCTACACCCTGTTGGTGCTGACCGCCGGGCTGCTAGGCCGGGGCCAGGCCAAGGGCCGCGAAGGCATGGTGCGCCTGCTCATCGCGGCCGGGATCGTGGTCGCGCCGCAGATCGGCGCGGGCGCGTTCATCCTGGTCTTCCAGCCCGACCACACCGGCACCTCGGTGCCGCTGCTGCTGACCTGGCTGGTCCTGGACCGTGCCCCGCAGAAATGGTTCGTACCGCCCATCATCGCCTTGATGCTGGCCTGGGCGGTGATCGCCGATCAGCTGATCCTGCTCATCGCCGTGGCCCCGCTGGCCGCGGTCTCCGCCGTGCGCGCCTACCAGATCCTGGTCCAGCGCCGCGAGGGGTGGCGCAACGGGTGGTTCGACGTATCGCTGCTGGTGGCGGCGGCTGCGGCGGTAGAGATCTCCCGGATCGTGATCAGGGAGATCTCTGCGCACGGCGGGTATACGGTGCTGCAAGTGCCGGCTGGCGTGGCCCCGGTCACCGACATGTCTGCGCACCTGTGGCTGCTGGTGCAGAGTATCTGCGGTATCTATGGCGCCGACCTGTTCGGCATGACCTCGATCGGGCTCGATGGCGCCATCGCGTTGCTGCACGTGATCGGCCTGGCCCTGGCCGCGTGGGCCCTGTGGCTGGTCATCCGGCGGTTCTTTAGCTGCGAGGATCGAATCGCTCAGCTCCTGACCGTGGGCATCCTGGTCAACCTGGTCGCCTACATGCTGAGCACCACGCCCACCACGTACTGGAGCGCGCGCGAGGTGGCGCCGGTGCTGGCAATGGGTGCCGCGCTAGCCGGCCGGATGCTGGGCCGTCGGCTCTGGAAGGCCCGGCTGGTGCCAGCCCTGAGCCTGGTCCTGGCCTGCTACCTGGCCGCGCTCGGCTACTCGGTGACCAAGCCAGCCATCCCGGCCGTCACCCAGAACCTCGCCGACTGGCTCGCTGCTCACAACCTGACCTACGGCCTGAGCAGCTACGGGATTAGCAACACCACCACCCTGGCCAGCGGCGAGACGGTCGACGTGCGCCCGGTGAGCTGGGAAAACACCGAGGTGGCGGGCGGGCCCTACGAGTTCGACAAGTCCTGGTACGATCCCAGCCTGCACTACGCCAACTTCGTGGTGCTCATCCAGCCGCCCCTCCCCATCGATCCGATCGCGCTCTGGGAGGTACGGGACTCCTTCGGGAAGCCGGCGCACATCTACTACTTCAGCCGGTACACGATCATGGTCTTCAACAAGAACCTGCTGACCGACCTGGTCCCGTCGCTGCCCCCGCCGCCGCCGCCTAGCGCGGGCTAGCCGGGGCGCCGGATGCGGTTCCGGGCCCGGCACCGGACGCTACGTGTGCCGGGGCCTCCGTGAGCTGCGCCCCCCGCGGACCCCCGCAGCACTGCGTAGTCTCCGCTTCCGTTCCCGTACCGGGGGCCGCATCCAGTTCGGTTTCGACTACATCCCAGCTCTGGCTGCCGTCTTGGCCCCAGAATGTGTGGCTGTCGGCCAGAACGGTGTAGATTTCCCACCGCTCGCCACCAGGCGTGCCGGTGACCCAGAACTTGTCCTGGCGGGCGTAGCAGCAGGTGGTGTCGCGCTCGTCGACGGCGGCCAGGCCGGCCTCTGCGAGCCGGGCCTGTTCGGCGTCCACGGCGTCGGTGCTGTCGACTTCCACCCCGAGGTGGTTCAGGGTGCCGCCCTGGCCGGGGTTCTCCAGCAGGACGAGCTTGAGCGGCGGCTGGGTGATGGCGAAGTTGGCGTAGCCGGGCCTGCGCTTGGCGGGCTCGGTGCCGAACAGCTTGGTGTAGAAGCTGACCGCCTCGTCGATGTCGTTGACGTTCAGCGCGAGCTGTACCCGGGACATGGCGACCTCCGAAGGACATTGATCCCTGTCTATGTCTTGCCTGTGAGCGAGCTTGCCATAAGACATCGACTTCTGTCAATATAGATGCGTGTCTAATTCCTTGACGGTGCTCAGTCCGGCGGAGACGGCCGCTTGCTGCGCGCCGCTGTCCGCCGGGCCGCTGAGCATGGCGCAGGCCGAGCAGGTCGCGCCGCTGCTGAAGGCGCTGGCCGATCCGGTGCGGCTGCGGCTCATGTCCCTGGTCGCCTCCCGGCCCGGCGGCGAGGCATGCGTGTGCGACCTGAACGAGGCATTCGACCTGTCGCAGCCGACGATCTCCCATCACATGAAGGTGCTGCACGAGGCCGGGCTGGTGGACCGGGACAAGCGCGGCGTGTGGGTGTATTACCGGGTCCGGCCGCAGGCCCTGGCCAGCCTGGGCGCCCTGATCGGCTGCCCGCCCGGGTAGCCAGCCCCGGGTTCCGCGGCGGCAGTGCTGGCGAGGTCAGGAGGTCGCGGCCAGGCGCAGCGCGAGACGCTCGACGCGGCGGCTGAGCTCGGATAGGGCCGCGTCGAAGCTGGCCGGATCGCCGGCCGGGACCGGGTCCGGCACGGACCAGTGCACCGCCGCGGCCCCGCCGAGTTCCTCGCGGACCATATCGCAGACGGTGACCACCAGGTCCCCCTCGTCTTGGACCTGGTCGATGTGGCGGGGCCGCACCCGGGGCAGCGGCAAGCGGCGGCGCCGGGCGGCGGCGATCGCGCCGGGATCGATCCGCGCGGCGGGGTGGGTGCCGGCCGATACGGCCGGGACGGTGCTGGCCCGCCGCCACAGCGCCGCGGCCAGGTGCGAGCGGGCCGAGTTGGCCGTGCACACGAACAGAACCCTCCGCGCGGCGCGGCCGGGCGGGACGGCCAGCGAGTCCAGCGTGGCGGGGACCAGTTGCAGGTAGGTGCGGCAGCGGTCCCCTTCGGACCGGCGGCGGGTGATGACCCCGGCCTGTTCCAGGACGTGCACGTGGTGGGCGAGCAGGTTGGACGGCATGGCCAGCATGGCGGCCAGCTCGGACGGCGACGCGTCCCCGGCCAGCAGGGTATCCGCGATCTGCAGCCGCGCCGGGTCGGCCAGCGCCGCGTGGATCGCGGCACGCCGGGCCAGATCCGAAGTTAGCTCAGCGGTCATTGACTCAATCTTGACTGAACTATTATTTCGCTGTCAAGATGACGGCGTGAGCAGTGCACCGGCCCCGTTGTGGCGCCGCCTGATCGCCGAGTTCCTCGGCAGCGCGTTCCTGGCCGCGCTGGTGATCGGATCCGGCATCGCCGCGCAGCGCCTGTCGCCCGGCCGGACCGGCCTGGAGCTGCTGGAGAACTCGGCGGCGACCGCGGCCGGGCTGTTCGCGATCATCTTGATGTTCGGCCCGGTCTCCGGCGGCCATTTCAACCCGGTCGTGTCTTTCACCGACGCCGCGTTCGGCGGGCTGTCCTGGGGTGATGCCACGGCGTACCTCCCGGCCCAGGTGGCCGGGTGCACCGCCGGGGCGGTGCTCGCGAACCTGATGTTCGCCCTGCCCGCGGTGAGCATCTCCGACAAGCACCGGGCCTCGGGAGCACATTTCCTGTCGGAGGTCATCGCCACGCTCGGGCTGCTGCTGGTGATCTTCGCGCTGGCCCGGTCCGGCCGCAGCCGCTCCGCCCCGGCCGCGGTCGGCGCTTACATCGGCGCTGCGTACTGGTTCACCTCGTCCACTAGCTTCGCCAACCCCGCCATCACCATTGGCCGCATGTTCTCCGACACCTTCGCCGGAATCGCCCCGTCCTCGGCCCCGGCCTTCATCGGCGCCCAGATCCTCGGCGCCGCGCTGGCCATCGCGGTCATCAAGGTGCTGTACCCGGCCATCACCCCGGCCGACGCCGCCGACATCATCGTCCCCCACGACAGCAACGCCCGGGCACCTGACCGGTCCGCGCATGACGGTGCAGCGCCGTCGGCAGGCTGGCCGCCTGGCCCGGCCCGGTCCCGCTGAGGGAGCCTGCCATGCATCTGGTCATGATCGGCGGCAGCGACGCGGGGATCAGCGCCGCGCTGCGGGCCCGCGAGGTGGACCCTGCCGCGGAGGTCACCGTGGTCCTCGAAGACGCCTACCCGAACTTCTCCATCTGCGGCATCCCCTACTACCTGTCCGGTGAGGTCGGCGACTGGCGCAACCTGGCCCACCGCACCCTTGCTGACCTGGAAGCAGCCGGGATGCGGCTTCGGCTGGACACCACCGCCCGCCGCATCGACGTACCCGGCCGCAAGCTCCTGATCACCTCGGCTGACGGCGCCGAGGAACTGCTCGGCTACGACAAGCTCATCGTCGGCACCGGCGCGGTCCCGGTCCGGCCCCCGATCGCCGGGTTGGCCGGGCCCGCCGCGCTGGGCCCAGATGACGACGTGCACTTGCTGCACTCGATGGGCGACACCTTCGCCGTGATGGCGACCCTGGAGCAGGCCGCCGCCCGCACCGGACTGCGCGACCACGAAGCGGCCGCGGCCGGCTTCGACCCGGTCACCGTCGCATCCCAGGCCGATGACCACAAGGCCTACTACCCCGGCAGCCACCGCATCGCGATGCGCGTTACCGGCGACCGCGCCACCGGGCGGCTGCTGGGCCTGCAGCTGTTCGGGCACCGGCACGCCGAGATCGCCAAGCGGATCGACATCGCCGCCGCCGCCATCTTCAACCACATGACCGTCGACGCGGTCAGCGACCTGGACCTGTCCTACACCCCGCCGCTGGGCAGCCCCTGGGACGCGGTCCAGCTGGCCGCCCAGGCCTGGACCCGGCACACTCGTCGGCCCTAAAGCAATAGGGCCATCACAGGTGCTCGGTCGAGACCCCACTAGCCACGGCCTTTTGCAGGTCTTGGACTTCGGTGAGCATCCACGACTGGTAGTCGTAGCCGGGCACCGGCATGGTCTCGTAGACGCCGACCACCGGGATGCCATTCGCGTGGGCGAGCGTGACGAACGACTCGGTCAGGGTGTCGGTGACCTGCTGGTTATAGAGAAACACCTTGACCTTGTGCTGGGTGAACAGGCTGCGCTCCACCGCGACATCCTGTGCCGACGGGTCGGTGCCGTTCATGATGTCGGCCTGGAAGGCGAAGGGCGTCAGGTTGTCCACTCCGGCCGCCTGGAGCATGTAGTCGGCGACCGGTTCTGTCGTTGCTACCGGCGTGCTCGGGTACTTGGCCTTGAACGCGGCGATCGCGTTGTTCCATGCGGTCAGGGAGTTGACGAAGGCGGCCGCGTTGGCCTTGAAGTATGAGGCGTGGTCCGGTTGAACGGCGGCCAGGTCAGCCGCGATCGCGTTCGCGACGGCTGGCATGGTGCTCGGCTTGTACCACAGGTGCGGGTTCGGTGTGGCCGTCGGCAGGCCGAGCAGGTTCTGCACCACGATGACCTTGCGTGACGAGCTTGGGGCGGCGTTCTCGAGGGTGTTCATGAACGTGTCGTAGCCGACGCCGTTTTGGACCACGAGCTGGGCTCCGCTCACCAGCCGGGCGACCGACGCGCTGGCCTCGAAGGTGTGCGGGTCCGTATTCGGGTTGCTCATGATAGCGCTGACCTGGACGTATTTCCCGCCGACCTGACTGATGACGTTCGCGTACTCGTTCTCCGCGCCCACCGCCACGATCGCGCCGGAGCCAGACGGGCCGGCCGCGAGGGATGAGGAACAGGCGCTGGCCAGCAGCGCCACGCCGAGCGTCATGAGGGCGGTTAGTGACCTGAGGTGGCTCCGCATAGTGGACGCTCCTAGATGTCGGGAAAGCTGTTGGTTCCGATGAGAATGATAATGATTCCCAATATCTCTCGCAACACGTTCGGCCCGAGACTCGAAAGAGGCAGACCCGGCCGGCGCCGAGGAGGACCTCGAGGGCTACCGGGCCGAGTGCCGGGCCGTCGATGCCGCGCTGGAGGGCGCGAAACTTGACGACACATTCACGGTCCGGGAGAAGACCACCTCGGTGCGGTGGATGTGGCAGCACCTCGTGGAGGAGTACGCCCGCCACAACGGGCACGCCGACCTGCTGAGCTGACTGCTGAGCCAACTGCTGAGCCAACTGCTGAGCCGACCGCTCGCAGCGGCTTCTGTCCCGGCCGCCGCCGCTAGCTCCGCATCGGGGCGCTAGGCCAGCCCGAGCAGCTCGGCGGCGGCCTGGGCGCTGGCCCGGGACGCGCCATAGGTGGCTAGGTAGGAGGTACCGTCCGGGGGCTGCCAGCGCGGCAGCCCCATCTCGACCAGGACCGTGTCGGGCCGGGCGGCGAGCAAGGCGCTGACCAGGGACAACGTGTTGGCGTCCCGGTGCGCGTCGCGCACCACCGCGACCAGCGAGCGGTCGGCGGCGGTGGCCAGGATCACCGCCACCTCGCCGTCCCCGGCGTTGACCCGGCGGACGCTGTCGGCGGGCGCCCACGGCCCCAGCCCCCACCTGAACCGCCCGGCCGCGATGTTCTCCAACGGCTCGACCTCGATGATCAGCGGCCGGCTGAGCGCGGCCCGCGGCCCCCATGCGCGCACCGCGCGCCGGGCCGCAGCCAGGCCCACGCCGTCCGCAGCCAGGCCCACGCCGCCGGCACCGTCAACGGCGGCCGGGAACCCCAGGGACCGGGTGCGCGCCAGGCCCCCGCGCAGGCGCGCGACCCGGTCCGCTGCGTCCTCCAGCCGCGTCCCGGCGATCGTGCCGTCGCGCACCGCATCGACCAGGGCTGAGCGGACCGCCAGGTACTCCGCCTCGTCGCTGTCCCGGCCCAGGCACAGCAGGTCGGTGCCCGCCGCGACGGCCAGCACCGCGGCCCCGGGCACCCCGAACCTGTCCCTGACCGCCCGCATCTCCAGCGCGTCGGAGACGATCACGCCGGTGAACCCGAGCTCGCGGCGCAGCAGGCCGCCCAGGGCGGCGCCGGACACGGTGGCGGGCAGGTCACCGGTGAGCTCGGGGACCCGCAGGTGGCTGGGCATGATGGCGATGGTCCCGGCGCGGATCGCGGCCGCGAAGGGCGGCAGGTCCCGCTGGCGCAGCTCGGCCAGGCCGCCCTCGATGGTGGCGATGGCCGCGTGCGTGTCCGTGCCGGTGCGGCCGTGGCCGGGGAAGTGCTTGGTGCAGGCGGCCACGCCGGCGCCCTGCAGGCCGGCCACCGCGGCGGCCGTGTGCCGCGACACCAGGTCGGTGTCCGCGCCGAACGAGCGGGTGCCGACCGCCGGGCTGTCCGCCGAGCCGAGCACGTCGGCGCACGGCGCCAGGTTGAAGTTGATCCCGAGGGCGGCCAGATCAAGACCGATGGCCCGGTAAACGGCCTGGGTAAGCGATACGTCGTCCACCGCGCCGAGCGCCGCGTTCCCCGGGTACGGGCTGCCGTCCGCGTACGCGACCCGGGTGACATCCCCGCCCTCCTCGTCGATCGCGATCACCGGATCACCAAAAGCAGCAGACGAAGCAGAAGCGGCCTCACGCAGCGCCGTGGTCAGCGCGCTCACCTGCCCAGGCGCTTCGATGTTCGGGCCGAACAGCGTCACGCCCGCCAGCCCCCGCGACAGCGCCTCCAGGAACCAGCGCGGCGCCGCACGCCCCGGGAACGGCGGGATGAGGATGGCGTCCGCCAGCCGGGCCAGGGCCGGGTCCGCGCCGGTCTCCAGCGTCGTCACCCCTTCACCGCCCCGGCGACCAGGCCCGCGCGCAGGCGGCGCTGGACCAGCAGGAAGAAGGCCAGCACCGGGACCGTGAATAGCGTGGAGGCGGCCATGATCGCGCCCCAGTCCGCTCCGTTCCGGCCGTAAAAGTACTGGACGTAGATGGGCAGGGTGAACTTCGCCGTGTCGGCGCCCAGGAAGGTCAGCGCGAAGATGAACTCGTTGTAGGCGAAAACGAACGCGAACACGCTGGTCGCGACCAGCCCCGGTGCCACCAGGGGCAGCAGGATCTTCCAGAAGGCCTTCATCGGCCCGGCGCCATCGATCGCGGCCGCCTCCTCCAGTTCGCGCGGCACGGCCGCCACGAAGTTGCGCAGCATCCAGATCGTGACCGGCAGCGCGAACGCCGTGTACACCAGGATCAGCCCGACCAGGCTGTCCAGCAGGTTCAGCGACCGGAAGTCGAGGAATAGCGCGATCACCAGCGCCTGCTGCGGCAGCATCTGCACGATCAGCAGCATGATCAGGTACGTGGTGCGGAACCTGAACCGGAACCTGGCCAGCGCGATCGCGGCCAGCAGCGCTATCAAAGACGACGCGACAACCGACACCACGGTCACGAACAGGCTGTTCTTCAGGAAGTTCCAGTACGGCAGCCCGATGACGCTGCCGTCGATCACCGCGCGGAAGTTCCCCAAGGTGGGGTGCGAGGGCAGCGGGTGCGGGGTCAGCGAGTACCACTCGGTGGCCGGCTTGAACGCCGTCGACACCATCCAGAAGATGGGGAACAGCGTGATCAGCGCGACCAGCAGCCCGAGCAGGTTCAGCCCGGCCCGGCGGGCCCGCCGGGTCCGCAACCGGCGCCGCCGCCGCACCGCGGACGGCGAAGAAGACGGTGAAGCGGAAGGTGAGGCGGACGGTGAAGCGGACGGCGAAGAAGACAGGGTCGTCATCGCAGAGCCCCCTCCCGGACCGAGGCCCGCACGTAGCCGACCGTGACGATCAGCAGGATGATCGTGAGGATGAAGGCCAGCGCGGAGGCCAGGCCGTAGGCCGGCGGCAGCGTGAACGCGGTGGCGTACTCGTAGATGCCGAGGTTGTACTCATCCCGCTGGCCGAGTTCCCCGATGATGATGAACACCTGCGTGAACACGCCGAAGTCCCAGATGACCGACAGCAGGAACAGCACCTGGAAGATCGGCCGCATCAGCGGGTAGGTGACCCGCCAGAAGATCCGCCACGGCCCGGCGCCGTCCACTCGCGCGGACTCGAACAGCTCCGTCGGTATGGTCCGTAGGCCCGCGAGCACGCTGACCGCGATGAACGGGAAGCCCAGCCAGACGACCACGGCGGTGGCCAGCGTGTAGGCCGGCAGCGCCGCGTTCGTCCAGGAAAACCCGGCCCAGTGCGCGCCGCCGCCCAGCCAGGGCGGCAGCTTGGTCAAGAACCAGTCCACCACCCCGCCGTCCGGGGTGGCGAGCCAGACGAAGATCACGCTGGCCGATACCGCGGGTGTGGCCCAGGCCAGGACCGATACCGAAGACACGAACGCGGCCATCTTGCGCCCGAGGTGGCTGAGCAGCAGGCCGACCAGCGTGCCGACGATCAGCGTCAGCGGCACCATGACCGCGGCGGAGATCACCGAAAGCCGTAGCGATAGCCAGAACTCCGGATCGTGCAGGATGTGCGAGTAGTTACCGAGGCCCACCCACTGCGCGGGCGCGGCCCCGATCTCCTGCTGCAGCCCGTAGTTCTGGAACGAGAACTCCGCGATCTGGACGGTGGGCCACAGCACCAGGACCGCGATGACCGCCGCCGACGGGAGCAAGAGCAGGTACGGGGCCAGGCGATGACGCCTGAAGAAGATCACGCCGCGCCGGCGGAAACTAATCGGCCCGGAGGGAGGGCCAGCCGGGGCCCGAAGGCGACCCGGCTGGCCCGAAATGGTTCTCACCATGCGGAGGCTAAACCCCGGGCCTAGCTCTCGGTGCCGGTGTTCAGGACGGTCTGGAGCTGCGAGTTGGCCGAAGCGACGGTCGAGGCGAACGGAGCGCCGTTCATCAGCGACTTGAGCATGTCGGGGATGATGTAGTACTTGCCGGTGTCGGCGGTCGGCCAGTTCTTGGCGTTCAGCGGCGAGACCTGGCTGTTCGCGGCGGCCGTCGCGAAGCCGGACATGAACTTCTGCGTCTTGTACACACCGCCGGTCAGTTCGGCGGTGTACGGCGGGAAGAAGCCCTGCAGGTTGGCGAACGAGGTGGAGTTCGCCGTGTTGTCCATGACCGAGATCAGGGCCCAGTCCGCCTGCTGGTACTTGCTGGTCTTGAAGATGGCTAGGTCCGAGCCGCCCGCGAAGACCGGCGCCGCGTTCGGGCCGTTCTCGCTCGGGATCGGGAACGAGGCCCAGTCGGACTTGTCCGTGGAGTTGGCCGGCATGGTGGCCGTGGCCCACGGTCCGTCGATGTACAGGTCGAGCTTGCCCAGGCCGAAGTCGGTGTTCGCGCCGCCCGAGGTCGACCCGGTGTTACCGAGCTCGGTCTGGCCGATGTACTTCGACGGCGACAGGTGGTCGGCGCTGTAGAGGGAGACGTAGTACTTGATCGCGGCCTCGTCCGTCGGCGAGGTCAGGTCCGCGGTCCAGGTCCCGTTGCTCTCGGTGGCGATCTGGCCGCCGGCCCCCCAGACGAAGCTGGCGAACGCGTTCGTGTCGTCGGTGATGGCGTCGATGCCGTAGGTGCCGGGGTACTTGGCCATCAGCTTCTGCGCGTCGGTGGCCAGCTGGGCCCAGGTGGTCGGCGGGCTGGCGATGCCCGCGGCCTTGAACTGGTCGGTGCGGTACCAGACCCCGCGCACCCCGCCGAACCACGGGACCGCGTAGACGTTCCCGTTCTGCGTGTCGTTGGCGAGCATGCCGGTCACGATGCCGGGCTTGGCCGACCATGAGTCGACGTAGCTGGACACGTTGGCCAGCACGCCGAGCGAGGCCTCGGTGGGCGTGTCGGTGTTGCCCAGCTCGGTGATGTCGGGGGCGTTCTTGCCGCTGGCCAGCGCGTCGTTCCAGTCGGTGGTGCGGCTGGTCCAGGGCACCCACACCACGTTGACCTTGGTCTTGGCGTAGGCCGGGAAGTCCGTGTGGAACTGGGCGACCACGCCGTTCATCCAGGTGACCTGGGATGGGACCGATGCGCCCATCCGCCAGACCGTGAGCTGCGCCGGCGCCGACGATGAGGATGAGGATGATGATGATGAGCCGCCGCCGGACGACGAGCTGCTTGAGCTGCAGCCCGCGATCGCGAGCGCAGCCGCGGTACCGAGCGCGACCAGCGCGGCCGGTGTTTTCCTGAGTCCCACTGCTGGCACTCCTTCCGGGGTGATGAACTCGGCGTCGAGACTATGACTAACCGTAGAGCGAAACTAACAGGAAACTTTCCTATAAGATAGCCTTCGTGGCCAGATCGAGACGAAAGCTACTTCCGTGACGTGATAGGCGGGGGGCCTCATGCTTGTGGAAAGGTTCGCGCCATGCCGAAGGGACCGCGATGCAGCACCGACTCCAGTCACAGCCTGCGGCTGAAGCGCGCGGCCGCCCGGGCACACCGAGCCTGCTGCGTGAGCTGAACGACCGGGCCGCCCTCGACCTGCTGCTGCGCGGCGGGATGCTGACCCGCACCCAGATCAGCGAGTACACCGGGGTGTCCAAGGTGACGGTAGCCCAGATGCTGGCCCGGCTCGAGGAACGCGGCCTGGTGACGATCGTGGGGGAGCAGGCCGGGAACCGCGGCCCGAACGCCGCGCTGTACTCGGTCGTCCCGTCCAGCGCCTACGTAGCGGGCCTGTACATGGAATCCGACCTGGTCAGGGCCGAGGTGGCTGATGTGACGGGCCGGCGGGTCGCGGAAGTGAGCGTTAATCCGAACGGCGCCGACGACCCGACCGAACTGGTCCGTGAGGTCATCGAACGGGCCTGCGCCAGCGCCGGGGTGGACCTCGCCCGGCTCAGCGCGCTGGTGATCGGCAGTCCCGGCGTGGTCGACCCGCAGACCGGCGACCCGCGGCTGGCGGTGAACCTGCCCGCGTGGCACGAGGGCGCGCTGGACGCGCTGCGCGGCGTCCTGCACAAGCCGGTCGTGATCGAGAACGACGTGAACCTCGCCGCCATGGCCGAACGGGCCGCGGGCGCGGCCACCGGCGCTGACGACTTCGTCCTGGTGTGGCTGGGCGGCGGACTGGGCCTGGCCACCATGCTCGGCGGCCAGCTGCACCGGGGCACGGCCGGGGCGGCCGGCGAGATCGGCTACCTCCCGGTGCACGGCGCGCCGCTGCACACCGACATCACGCTCCCCGACAACGGCGGGTTCCAGCTGCTGGCCGGCGGAGCGGCGGTGCGCGCGCTCGCAGCCCGCCACGGGTTCGGGGCTCCGACGGCCGCCGAGGCCGTCCAGGCCGCCGTGGCGGCGCAGGCCGCCGTGGCGGCGCAGGCCGCCGGGACCGGGCACGGGCTCGGCTCCACCGCGTTCCTCGATGAGCTCGCGCAGCGGGTCGCGGTCGGGGTCGCCTCGGTCTGCGTCGTGCTCGACCCGGGC
Organism: uncultured Actinomycetes bacterium; assembly: GCA_963742795.1. Taxonomy (GTDB): domain Bacteria; phylum Actinomycetota; class Actinomycetes; order Streptosporangiales; family Streptosporangiaceae; genus Palsa-504. The sequence continues at coordinate 178,459 of CAVUNL010000028.1, read as the reverse complement.
CTGGTCGTGCTCGGCGGCGAGGTGGGCCGCGCCGGCGGCACCGCCCTGGCCTCCCGGGTGGCGGCCGCCGTAGCCGCCATCTGCCCCGCCCGCCCGCGGGTCGTCCCGACCGGCGTGCCCGGTGAGCCGGTCCTGCGCGGCGCGATGCTGGCCGCCGTAGACCAGGCCCGCGCCGCCTTGCTGGCCTCAGTCGCTGACCCTGGGCGATAGGAGTTTTATGCCGAACGGACCTGGGCGCGTGCGGTCCGCCAAGACACAGCGCAATCCGTTGGTTACGCTGATGAGCCGGCCGCCAACCGCAGAAAATGACCCGCCCGATGTACATGCCCGTGATGCGTCTGCACGTGCATAATGGTGGTGACAGCAAGATCTCGGTACTTCAGAAGGCTCCCCGTGCCTGAACCTCCCCGTGTTACCGAGGAGGATTAGACGCAACCGAATAGATGGGAGTTGCGGGCGGTGCCCTCACCGACTGAGCAATCAGTACGGTTCCGGGTGGGCGACATGCCTGCGCTGGCCGAGGGATTTAGCGACCGGCCCGATACCGCCCGGGGCATCCTGGACGCTCTCATCCCCGGGTCGACCATCGCGCTCGTGCCCGGCTCGGAATTCGCCGAAGGCAAGCAGAACTGGCTGGGCGCGTCGGGGAAGACTCAGATCGCGGCGATGCTCGCCGAAACGCTATGGCGATCCGGCGCCGTCGACGTGGTGGTCTGGATCTCCGCCACCAGCCGGTCGGCGGTGCTCTCGGGGTACATCGAGGCATGGATGGCGGCCACCGGCGTCGAGCCGACCGGCACGGCCGAATCGGTCGCGACCCGCTTTGTCAGCTGGCTTGCCGAAACCGATCAGCCGTGGCTGGTCGTGCTGGACGACCTGCCCAGCGCGGACGAGCTTGACGGGCTCTGGCCCGAAGGCCCGGCGGGCCGGCTCCTGATCACCAGCGCGCAGTCGACCGTCGCGGCCAGCCGGTACCGGACGCGGATCTTCCCGGTCGGCTTCTTCAGCGTCCGTGAGGCCCTCGGCTGCCTGACCGAGCGGCTCAGCGTGAACCCGGTACAGCGCCAGGGTGCCATCGACCTCATCGAGGCGCTCGGTCGTGAGCCGCTGGCCCTGGGCCAGGCCGCCGCGGTAATCGCCAACTCGACGCTGGCCTGCCGGGACTACCGGGACTACTTCGTCCGCAGGCGGCAGCAGATCGGGGTGGCGGCGGGCGAGGTCCCCTCGGCCGCCTCGGTGACCTGGACGCTGTCCCTCGGTCAGGCCGAGCAGCTGTTGCCGGGCCAGTCGGTCCGGCTCATGCTGGTCCTCATCGCCCTGCTCGATGGCCACGGGATTCCTGGCGCGGTGTTCAGCACGCAATCGGTGAGCGTCTACCTGGGCGGCCCCACCGTCGGGTTCGGCACGCCAGTCGATCCCAAGCCCGCCTGGGACGCGCTGCTCATCTGCGAACGGGCCGGTCTGATCTCTATCAACCGGGGCGAGGGACGGGCGACGATCGTGATGAGCCCCGTGTTGCAGGCCGCGGTCAAGTTGGCCGCCCCCGCCGCGTTCCACGAGCGGGCGGCGCGGACGGCGGCCAGCGCGCTGCTCGAAGCATGGCCGGTCGACGAGCCCGAGCCATGGACGGCCGTCGCGCTGCGCGCGAACGCGACCACCCTGCAGGGCGCGGCCACCGACGTCCTGTGGGCCGACGGGTGCCATCCGCTGCTGCTGCGCGCCGGGCGGAGCCTGGACGGCGCCCGCCTGGCCGGGCCGGCCGTCGAGTACTGGCGGGAGCTGTCCATCCACTGCGACAACAAGCTGGCCCCCGGGCACCCCGACGCGCTGGTCGTGGCCGCCCGGCTGGCCGACGCCTACCTGGCGGCCGGCTACGGCGCCGAGGCGGTCACCTGGTACCAGCGGGTCCTGGCCGAACGCAGCGTCGATCTCGCGCCCGGGCATCCGGCCATCATCGCGGCCCGGGTCAGCCTGGCCGATGCGCTGATCGCCGCGGGCGAGCCCGCGGACGCGGTAACCGTCCTGCGCCGGGCGGTGCCCGAATCCGAGCAGTTCCGCGGCCCGAGTCACCCGGACACCCTCGCGGTCAGGGACCATCTCGCGCGGGCGTACGAGGCGGCGGGCGACGCCGTGGCGGCAACCGGGCTGCTGACCCAGACGCTGGCCGAGCGCGTGCGGCTCCAGGGCACCCACGACGTGCACACTATTTCCACCCGCGATCAGCTGGCCGCGGCCCTGCTCGCCGACGGCAAGGTCAAGCAGGCCATCTCCGGGTACAAGCGGGTGCTGGCGGACCGGGCGGCGGTGCTCGGGCGCGACCACCCGGACACCATCGCGACCAAGGCGAGCCTGGCCGGTGCCTACTACTCCTCGGGCAAGATGCCCTTGGCGGTGCAGTTCTCCGAGCAGACGTGCGCCGATTCGGAGCGGGTGCTGGGCGCCGATCACGCCGACACGCTGACCCGGCGCGCCCAGCTGGCCCACCTGTACTACACCGTGGGCCGGGTCGGCGACGCGCAGGCGTTGCTCAGGGACGCCCTCGCGCGCTGCGAGCGGGTCCTGCCCTACGGCGATCCGCTGCGAGAAGCCGTCCGCCAGAGCCTGACGAACATCGCGGGCGACGCCTGAACGAAGCGACGGTCGGTGACTGTTGTTACTTAACGGCAATAGAGTGAGTCGAACGCACTTCAGTGCCAAATGCCCGTGGGCGGCTGCGGTGGAGCTAATCGTCTGGTGCACGTGCAGAATCACTGTGTCGGGAACGATGCCGATATCAGCAAAGCTCTCCGGGGCGGATCGTTCGCATGTTATTAGATGTTTAGAGGAGGCTCCCTGGCGAGCGGCATCGATGGGGATGGCGGGCGGTGAGGCCCAGTGGGAATACCAGCTGAGCCGACGCGGCGATTCCGCATCGGCGAGATTCCCCCGCTCACCGACGGCTTTACCGCCCGTCCCGACACCGGCGGCGGCCTCGCCGACGTTCTCGTCCCGGGTTCGGCGGCGGTGCTCGTTCCGGATCCCGCGGTCATCCAGACTCTGCCGAACTGGCCCGGCGCGTGCGGCAAGACCCAGATGGCGGTGATGATCGCCGAGTCCTTGTGGCGATCGCGCGCCATCGACGGGCTGATCTGGATCTCGGCCACCAGCCGGGCGGCGGTCATATCCGGGTTCCTGCAGGCGTCATTGGCGGCCACCGGCCTGGAACCCACCGGCACCGCCAACTCGATCGCGGTCCGCTTTGCTAGCTGGCTGGGCAAGACCCGGCTGCCCTGGCTCGTGGTTCTCGACGACGTGCCGGAGAGTGTCGACCTGACCGGGCTGTGGCCGGCCGGGCCAGCCGGGCGGCTACTGATCACCAGCTCGCGGCCCCCTCTCGCCGGCCGGCCCCTCCGGGACACGGGTCATCCCGGTCGGGTTGTTCAGCACCCGGGAGGCGCTGAGCGGCCTGTCCGAACGGCTCACCGTGAACCCGGTCCAGCGCCAGGGAGCCATCGACCTGGCCGAGACGCTCGGCCGCGAGCCGCTGGCCCTCGGCCAGGCCTCCGCGGTGGTCGCGAGCTCCAACCTGACCTGCCGGGACTACCGGGACCTGTTCCTCCAGCGGCGGGACGAGATATGGACCGGTCCCGACGAGATCCCGTCGGCGGCCATGGTGACCTGGATTCTCTGCCTGGAGCGAGCGGAATCGCTGCTGCCGAGTTCGGCGGTCCGGCTCATGCTCGTCTTCATCGCCCTGCTGGACGGTCACGGCGTCCCGGGCACCGTCTTCGGCACGCAGGCCCTGATCGGGTACCTGGGCGGTTCGGCCACCCCCTTCTTCGCCGACCCGAGACGGGTCTGGGACGTGCTGCTCGCCCTTGGGCAAGCAGGCCTGATCGCCATCAACCGGGACGTCGCGCCGCCCACCGTGCTGATGAGCTCGGCCCTGCAGGAGGCGATCAAGCTGGCGGCGCCCGCCGATTTCAAGGAACCCGCGGCGCGGGCGGCCGCGAGTGCCCTGCTCGAGGCGTGGCCCGCCGACGAGCCGGTGCCATGGGCGGCGGCCAGCCTGCGGGCGAACGCGGCCAGCCTGCAGGACTCGGCCATTGACGCGCTGTGGGCGGACGGGTGTCATCCACTGCTGCGGCGGGTGGGCCGGAGCCTCGACGAAGCCCGCCTAGCCGGGCCGGCCGTCGAGTTCTGGCAGGATCTCGCCGCGCGCTGCGATGCCAAGCTGCCGGCCGGCCACCCGGATGCCCTCGCGGTGGCCGACCATCTGGCCGCCGCGTACCTGGCCGCCGGGAGCGCCGAAGAGGCCGTCCAGTGGTACCAGCGGGTGCTGGCTGACCGGACCCGTGAGCTCACGCCGGGGCACCCGGCCATCGTGGCCGCCCGGGTCAGCCTGGCCCGGGCCCTCATCTTGGCCGGCGAACCCGCGGACGCAGTGACCGTCATGCTGCGCGCCGTCGGGGAGTACGAGCAGTCCCGCGGCGACGCGCATCCGGAGACCCTCAGCGCCCGGGATGAGCTGGCCGCCGCCTACCAGGCCGCGGGCGACATCACCGCGGCCGGCCGCCTGCTGACCCGCGGCCTGGCCGATCGTGAGCGGCTCCAGGGGCCGCGCGATCCGCTGACCATGGCCGCCCGGGAGCGGCTGGCGGCGGCGTGCCTGGCCGACGGCAGGGGAAAGGACGCGATCGGGCAATACAAGCGGGTGCTGGCCGACCGCGAGAAGGTGCTGGGACGCGGTCACCCGGATACGATCGCGACCGCCGGCAACCTGTCCGCCGCGTATCAGGCGGCCGGCCGGATGCCGGCCGCGATGCAGTACGCCGAGCGGTGCCGCGCGGATTCGGAGCGCGTTCTCGGCAGCGACCACGCGGATACGCTGGCCCGCATGGTGAACCTGGCCCACCTGTACTACGCCGTGGGCCGGGTCGGGGACACCGTGGCCCTGCTCCACGAGACGGCCGTCCGCTGTGAGCGGGTCCTGCCGCCTGACGACCCGCTGACTCAGACGGTCCGCCAGAGTCTGGTCAACATCGGCGACGGTTGACCGCCAATAATAATGATGACGAAATGTGCTCATTTGCCGGGTAGTTCATAATCGGGGCGTGCCCGGCGGTTACGTATTAGAGTTGGCCACGGCCTTGTAATGCCGCGTGCACAGGTCAGGCCGGCTGGGGAAACCGATCAGGAGAACAGATGACGGATCGAACCGTAACTGCTATCCCCATAGCCGGTCAGGCCCCCGCGGCCCGGCTGGAGCCCGACGCGATCGGGGCCGCCCAGGACACCATCATCGGCATGGGCAACTCGGCGCCCACCGTGGCGCTGGGACTGGTGCTGGCCTACCTCGCGGCGTCGTCGGCCTACGGCAGCGGGCCGATCATCGTCCTGTGCGGGATCCCGATGCTGATCATCGCCAACGCCTACCGCAGGCTGAACCTGTGGAGCGCGAACTGCGGCGCATCGTTCGAGTGGGTCGGCCGCGCGATCAACCCGTACCTCGGGTTCATGACCGGATGGCTGATGATTGCCGCTAGCCTCATCGCGGCCGTCTCCGGCGTGGTGGTTCTCGGCCCGTCGGTCCTCGCGATCGCCGGCGTCAACGCGGTAAGCACCTGGCCCAACATCTTCATCAGCACGGCCGTCATCGTGGTCCTGCTGGTGATCGCCGTCGTCGGCATCCGCCTGACCGCGCGCAGCCAGGTGGCGATGGGGGTGATCGAGTACGCGATCCTGATCGGCTTCTCGGCGTGGGGGCTGGTGTGGGTGCTCGGCCACCACCATGGCACGGTCCCGATCACCAGGGGCTGGTTCAGCCTCACCGGCATCGGCGGGCACGGCGACGTGGCGGCGTCCCTGCTCTTCGCGGTCTTCATGATTGCCGGCTGGGACGCCACGGTCTACGTCAACGAGGAAGTAAAGCACCGCCGGCAGAACCCGGGCAAGGCCGCCGTCATCGCGGTCGCCTTGCTCATCGTCATCTATACGTTCTGTCAGATGGGCCTGCAGGGAGTGGTGTCGCCGGCCAAATTGAAGGCCAACGCCACCGCGCCGCTGGTCTTCATCGCGCAGGCGCTGGGCGGCGGCAGCGCGGCCAAGGCGATGGCGCTCGCCCTGGCCCTGTCGGTGATCGCGTCCACCGGGGTCAGCATCGTCATCCTGGCCCGGATGCTCTACGGGATGGCGAGTCACCGGGTACTCCCGGCCATCCTGGGCAACGTGAACACCCGCTTCGCCACGCCCGCGATCGCCAGCATCGTCATCGGCATGATCCTCGTCGTGGTCACCTGGGTATACCTGCTGGCCAGTTCGGTCGCGAGCGCCTTCACCGCGCTGATCGACGTGAGCGGCGTGCTGTACGCCAGCTTCTACCTGCTGACCGCGACCTCCGCCATCGTGTATTACCGGCGCCGTATCTTCAGCAATGCCTGGGACGCGGTTCTGATCGGCATTCTTCCCCTGGCCGCCACCGGGTTCCTGGTCTGGATCGTCGTCAAGTCGGTCCAGAACGCGCCGCAGTCGCAGCGGTGGTCGCTGATCGGCGTCGTCGCGGCTGGCCTGATCCTGATGCTGGCCGCCCGTTTCGTCCTGCGCTCCCCGTTCTTCCGTATCAGGCTGGAGAGCGCGCCCAGATAAGCACGCCGCGAACGGCGCTTCCGTGCGGCATCCCCGCGCTGATGCCTGCCCGCGAAAACCGTTTATTGCTCGGATTGTTACTGGGTGTGACCGCCATCGGGGTTGCGGTGAATGTTTCCCCTTTGATTGGATGTCACCGGAATCTCCGGAGGTGCGACGTGTCTCAGACAACCGGCGCCGAATTCGTCTACGAGACGACCGCCGCTTCTGTGCAGGAAAAGAAGAAACTACGGCGGAACTTCCGTCGCTTCGACATGTTCTTCTACCTGATCTGCACGGTGGTGACGCTCGACACCATTGGTGCTGTCGCGGCCAACGGGGCGCAGGGTTTCACCTGGTTGATCTTCCTCGGGATCTTCTTCTTCCTGCCCTACGGGTTGTCCATTGCCGAACTCGGGTCGGCGTTCCCGCAGGAAGGAGGCCCCTATGTCTGGAGTCGGCTGGCGTTCGGACGCAAGATAGCGGCCGTCAACGCGGTCATCTACTGGATCTCCAATCCGATCTGGGTGGGCGGGTCGCTCACGATCGTGTCGTTCGCCGCGATCGAGGAGTTCTTCGGGAACGTGCCCGGCGGGTGGAAGTACGTGTACGCGCTGGCCTTCATCTGGTTCACCATCACGGCGGCCATCGTGTCGCTGCAGTATGGCAAGTGGGTGCCGACCGCCGGCGCCTGGGCGCGCGGGTTGATCATCGCGTTCTTCGCGATCACCGTGATCGTGTACGCGGCCAAGCACGGGGTACACGGCTTCGGCGGTCACGCGTTCGTGCCCACGTACGCGATCTTCATCGCCGTGGTCCCGGTCCTGTTCTTCAACTACGCCGGGCTGGAGGTGCCCTCGGCGGCGGGCGAGGAGATGGTCAATCCCCGGCGAGATGTGCCCTTCGCGGTGCTTTGGTCGGGCGCCGGGGTGATGGTCGCGTACGGGCTCCCGATCCTGCTCATCCTGATCGTCCTCCCGTCGAGCGCGGTATCCGGGCTGACCGGGTTCCTGGACGCGATCAAGGCCGTGTTCACGGTCTACGGCGGTCACGTCGCCTCCGACGGGACCGCGACGCTCACCGGGGCCGGACTGCTCCTGGGCCGGATAGCGGCCGTCGTATTCATCTTCGCCCTGGCCAGCGCCGGGACGACCTGGATCATGGGAGCGGACCGGGCCGAGGCCGTGGCCTCCTTCGACGGCGGCGGTCCGCGGATACTGGGCCGGTTCTCGGCGCGCTTCGGGACCCCGGCCGCGATGAACGTGCTTTCCGGGCTGGTCGCGACCGTCCTCATGATCGTCGCGTTCCAGATCACCGGGGCCAATTCAGGCAGGTACTTTGCTGCCGTACTGGGGCTGACGATCTCTACCACCACGATCTCGTACCTGTTCATCTTCCCGGCGCTGATAAAGCTCAGGTATTCCCGACCCGATGTTCCGCGTCCCTACCGGGTGCCGGGTGGCATGGTAGGAGCGTGGATCTGCTCGGTCGTTCCGACCTTCTGGGCGTTGCTGGCGACCGTGGCGCTGATCTGGCCTGGGTTCGGCGTCAACTGGTTCGGCGCGGGCGGGAATCCCAACGACAGTCTCGCCGCGCTCAGCTTCTCCGGCGAGCGACTGGAGTATGAGCTCAGCCAGATCCTCCCGCTGCTCGTCATCGTCGTGATCGGCATCGTCTTCTACCTCCTGGGCAGCAGCACGCGCAAGCAAGAGGTCACCGAGCCGGTGGCAGCGGCCCTGGCGGGAGTCGGCGGCCCGGCCGGCGCGGTCACGGACGTCGAGACTCCGGTTAAGGACGCCGACCCGACGGCGTAACACCGGAGTCTGGGTCGCGCACGAGCCAGCCCGCCTCCGGCTGCGCGCGGCCCAGTGAATTTGATCAACGAGAAGGCCGCTAACTGAACTCGGCATCCGGACATTACCGGCTTCCCTCGCGTATGGGACGTGTGCTAGTCCTTAAACGATTAGAGTTACGTCGAATACATTCTGCTTCTGCGCGCAGAATAGGCGGGCCGGGGAAGGGGAGGTCATGCTGGTTCCGCTGGGCCGGTTCTCGCGGGCCCCCGAAGCTGGGCGCCTAGATCCGTCGACGAGCGGCGGGATGTGAGCAGCATGCTAGCCGGAATCCTCTTCCTGGTCCTGATCCTCGCGGTGGCCGTGCTCATTACGGTGGACGTAGTGCGGATGCCGAACGAGGCATCGACCGGGCAGCCCGACCAGCGCGCGCATGACGGCGAGCGAGCGCACGGCGGTGCCGGAGCCCACGCGTTCTCCCGCGAACCTGTCGCGCGGGAGCAATCCGTTCCGGCTGCGGTCACACAGATCGGGACCGGTCCGGCCGAGGTGAACTCCTTCGAGCGGCCCGATCACGCGGCGCACGTCTTCGACCAGACGCGCCGAGACCTGCCGATGCCCACGGCTGGCGACGGCGCCTCACGCGGCAAGTCCAACGCCATGTTCGTGAACCTGTCCCGTCGCAGCCAGGCCCTGGTGGAACGCCAGCTCCGCCTGATCGAGAGCCTTGAGCACGGCGAGCAGGACCAGCAGCGCCTAGCCAGCCTGTCCCGGCTGAACCGCATCGCCATGCGCATGCACCGCAACGCGCAGAATCTGCTCGTCCTGGCCGGCCAGGAGCAAGCCGCGAATTGGAACCAGCCGGTGACGCTGGTCCATCTGGTCGAGGCCGCGCTGGCCGAAGTCGAGGACTACCAGCGGGTCTCCTTCGAGGTCCAGCCGGATATCGCGGTGCGCGGGCCCGCCGTCCACGACGCGGTACACCTGCTCGTCGAGTTGATCGACAACGCGACGTCGTTCTCGGCGGCCGATATGCCTGTCTATATCAGGGGCCACGTTCTGACCACCGGAGGAGCCCTGGTCGACGTCACCGACCGGGGCATCGGAATGCCCGCCAACGAGATGGCTTACGCGAACCAGCAACTGGACAATCCGCCGCCGCCGGATAGCGATGTCCCTAAGTGGATGGGCTTGCTGGTGGTCGCCCGGCTGGCGGCCCGGCACGGGATCAGGGTCCGGCTGAACCAGGCTGACCGCGGCGGCCTCACAGCGCTCGTCTGGTTCCCGGACGAAATCCTCACCCACTACTCCGCCGTCAGCGATCCCGGCTACCCGGCCGCCGCGCCGCGCGCCGCGACGGCCAGATCCCCGGCCTTTGTGCCTACGCGGGTGGACCAATCAGCGGCTCAGCCCGGTCCGGCCTGGTCGGCTCGCGGCCCGCAGGTCACATTCCAAGCCGAGCCGGCCGCTGCGCGGCTCTCGGGTGCTGGCCGCCCCGACGCGCCGGGCGGGGACCTTAGCGTGGTCGTGACGCAGGCGGAGAGCCAGGCGACCATGCGCCGGCTGCCCATCTTCGACGCGGTCGAGTCACGCTGGGCCCGGGGCACCCGCGAGGCGTCCGGTGCGGTCGGCCTGGCCGCCGCTCCCGCCGCTCCCGCCGCTCCCGCCGCTCCCGCCGCCGCGCCAGCGGCCCGCCGGCCGGCGGGCCGCCCAGGCGGCCGGCGGTCGGGACTCAGGCCTCTCGCACCGTTCAAGGCCTGCCCCCTGGCGCACCGGCCCGGCCGGCTGCCGCGGGCCGCGACGGGTCGACCGGATTCCAGCGCGGCGCCGGCCAGGCCCGGACCGCGCCCCCCGAAGAGGGGAATCCTGGCGGACCAGACGAGTCCTGATGCGGGTCACGCTCCCGTCCAGCCCGGCGTCGTGACGCGCGCCGCACCGTTCGGCTTCAGCCGGGTCGTATTCCTCAGCCACGTCATCGACGCTGGTACGCCGGTGTTCCCTGGTGACCCGCCGGTCGAGATCCGTCCGGCTGCCGTCATCCAGCAGGACGGCTACTACCTGCAGTCGCTCGCGTTCGGCGAGCAGGCCGGGACGCACTGGGCCGCGCCCGCGCATTTCAACGTCGGCCAGCCGTCCGCCGACGAACTAGATCCCGGCGACTTCTTCCGCCCCGCAGTCGTGCTTGATGTACGGGCCGCGGCCGGCCAGGACGCCGATTTCGCCCTCGGCGTCCCGGAGATCCAGCAGTGGGAGATGACGTTCGGCCCGATCCCGCCCGGCAGCGCCGTCATCATGTGGACCGGCTTTGAGGACCGGTGGGATGACCCGGCCGCCTACCTGAACGCGGACTCCGCCGGTCAGCTGCACTATCCGGGCTTCGGCGCCGAGGCTGCGCGCTGGCTGATCGACCAGCGTTCCATCGGCGTCCTCGGGATCGACACGATGGGGATCGACCCAGGCACCGACGAGTCTTTCGCCGCCAACCAGTTGCTCCTTCAAGACCATCGCCTGCATCTGGAAAACCTGTGCGGGCTGAACCAGATGCCGCCGGCGGGAGGCTGGATCATCATCGGGGGACTCAGGATCCGGGCCGGCTCGGGCTCCCCGGCGACCGTGTTCGGACTGATCCCGTAACTATGGGACGACCCGGAACACGACGGCTAGCCGAGGTCGGGCCACTGGTCCAGGGTGTAGGCCATCTCCCAGAACATGCCCTCGAGTCGTGAGCTCATCATGAAGATCTCGGCCAGTTGGTCGCGCTTCGCATCGCTGATGGCCCCGTCCCGGGTCATGTCGTCGAACGTCTCGCGCATGTTCAGGACGAGATCCACCTCCTCGTCCTGGAGATAGAACGCCACCCAGTCCGAGTACACCGGATGCTCGGCGATCTCGTCCTTCAGCCCCGCCGCGATTTCGATGTAGCTCCAGGCGCACGGGAGGATGGCCGCGGTGATCTCTAGCGGGCTGCCGGCCGCCGCAGTGGCCAGCAGGAAGCTGGTGTAGGCCACGTTGGCCGGAGCCATGCCCCGTGTGCCGCCCCGGTCCTCGGCGCCCAGGCTGATCACCTGGTCCAGCAGCCGCCGGTTGCTCGGGATCTCCAGCCGGATGATCCCGTCCAACTGCCTGGTGAAGAACTCCAGATCCGCGTCGCTCGCCGACTTCGCCGCGCCCATGGCCATGCACTTGGCGAAGGCGGGCAGGTACAGCAGGTCCTGCTCGATGAAGAAGCGGAACCGGTCGAGCGGCAACGTACCCCGGGCCAGCTCACCCAGGAACGGGTGCGCGTGCAGGCCAGCCCAGATGCGGTCGCACCGGATCCGCAGGCGGGCCGAGAAGGCGTTCTCCATGACCGCACCCTAGCTGGGCCGTGAACCGGCACCCGGGCAGTTACGAGTTACGAGCGGGGTGCCGCTGACAGGAGGCGGCACCCCGCTCTGGACGGCGGGCGTCTGCGGGGCCAGCGCCGCACCGCACACCCGCCGTGATGGTGTTACGTCGCAGCCCTGCATCAACGCTGACTTATCGGCCCAAAACGGTCAACTCGTTTTCGCGCGCCGGGCGCGGCAGGGTCACCGCCGTCGCTGCGGCCACGGCCAGCACCACGACGGCGATCAGCAGGCTGGCCCGCATGCCGGGCAGGAACGACGCCCGGTGCGCGATCAGGGCGCCGAACACCGCGACGGCCAGCGTCCCGCCGACCTGGCGGCTCGAGTTGAGCAGCCCCGCGGCCATCCCGGCCTGGTCTGCCGGGATAGCCTCGAGCAGCACGATGATCACTGACGGCACGGCGACCCCCAGGCCGGTGCCGGCCAGCACGAGCGCCGCGGCCAGCGGGGCGTGATCCGGCCTGATGCCCGCCGCTAGCAGCGCCACCAGTCCCAGCACGCTGACCAGCAGCCCGGCCTTGATCGCCGTCTGCGGGCCGAACCGGGCCCCGAGCCTGGCCGAGGTCAGGTTCGCGACCGGCAGCAGCGCGGTCATGGGCAGGAACTCCAGGCCCGCGGTCACCGCGGACTGCCCGAGGACCCGCTGGAAGTACAGGCTGAGCACGAAGATCACGCCGTAGAAGGCGACGTTGACCGCGAACCCGATCGCGACGCACACCGATACCGCCCGGGACCGGAACAGCCCGAGCGGCACCATCGGGTGGGCGGCTCGCGTTTCCGCGACGGCGAACGCGACCATTGCCACGGCGGCCAGCAGCAGGCAGCCCAGCACGGCTGGCCGGCCGAAGCCGGTCTCGCCACCCTCGATGACCCCGAAGGTCAGGGCGGCCAGCGCCGCGACCGCGGTGACCTGTCCAGCCGGATCGAGCGGCGCCGCGCGCAGCGGCGACCGCGGGGCCCGCGCCAGCGGCGCGATGGCCACCAGTCCGGCCGGCAGGTTGAGGAAGAAGATCGCCCGCCAGCTCAACCCTGACGTCAGCGCGCCGCCGGCCACCGGCCCGCCCGCCATGGCCACGGTGCCGCCGACCGCCCACACCGCGATAGCCTTCGCGCGCCGAACCGGATTGCCGTACGCCTGCCGGACCAGCGCGACCGAGGCCGGCAGCATGAAGGCCGCGGCGCTGCCCTGGACCGCCCGGCCGACGATCAGGAACCCGAGCGTCGGCGCCACGCCGCACGCCGCCGACGACGCCAGGAAGGCGGCCAGGCCGATGGCGTACAGGCGCTTCGCGCCCACCCGGTCCGAGATCGCGCCCGCCGAGAAGCGCGGTAAGGAGACCCGGCCCAGCCCGGCCTTTGAATGTCCTGCGCTTACCCCTGTGATCCTCGGCGTTCTGGGGCCGCTGTAGGGCCATCCCTAGGGCTCTGGAATGAGCCCTTTCGGCACGTACTCTTGCAGGGGATGGCCCGCGTCCGGTCCGGGTAGCCTCCTTGCGCTGGGCCGTAACGTTTCCGGAACGATCGGGGCTTACTGTTGCTCCGTGGTGAGGCCCCTTTGCATGCGTCACGCGGCAGGTCGCAGATGACGGGCGCATCGTGATGGCCGCGGGAACCCAGACCGCGCTGGGCCCTACCGCCAGCCCGGGGCCGCGGCGGGCGGCGGGTGCCATCACCGGATTGTGGGCCACGCTGGTCGTGGCGGCATTCGCCGTGGCCGCGCTGGCCATCCTCGCGCGAGGCGACCTGAAAGCCACCGACCTGACCGCGAGCCTGGGCAGTGCGGTGGCAGTTGTGGCCTACGCCACGCTCGGCACGCTCATCGTCCGCCGGGTTGGCAACCTGATCGGCTGGCTGATGCTCGGCGAGAGCGCCGCGGTGGCCTTCCTCAGCCTGGCTTCGATGTACGCGGTGCTCGGGGTCGCCACCTTCCCGGGGGCGCTCCCGGCGGCCAGGCAGGCGGGAACGCTCGCCGAGGTAGATTTCACCGGCGTCGCATTCACCGTCGCATTCATGTTCCTCTTCTTCCCGACCGGGCACCTGCCGTCGCGGCGCTGGCGCCCGCTGGCCGCTGCGGGCTTCCTGCTGACCGGGCTGACCGCCGTCGGCCTGGTCGTCCGGCCCCGGCTGGTGCAGATCCCCGCGCCGGGCGGGACCTCGCTGCGCTTCCCGAACTCGTTCGGCATGGCCCACCTCGCGCTGCTGCGGGCGGTCCCGATCGGCACGCTCGACGGCCTGTTCGTGGCGTTCGCGGCGTTCCTGGCCGCCGCCTTCGCATCCCTGGCCGTGCGGTACCGAGCTGGCGACCGGCTGCTGCGCCAGCAGGTCAAATGGCTGGCCCTGATAGCAGGCATGTTCGTCGTCGCCCAGTCCATCGCCCTGCTGGTCCTTCTGCTCGGGCCGCCGTGGCTGTCCGGGATCGCGGACACTTTGGGGGCGATCATCGCCTTGTTCGGGATTCCGGCGGCGATGGCCATCGCGATCCTTCGGGACCGGCTGTACGACATCGACCGGATCATCTCCCGCACGCTGGCCTATGCGATCGTGACCGGGCTGCTAGTCGGCGTCTACGCGGGCCTGGTGCTGCTGGCGACCCAGGTGCTGCCGTTCTCCACCCCGGTGGCCGTGGCCGCCTCGACGCTGGCCGCCGCCGCCTTGTTCAACCCGCTGCGGCGGCGGGTCCAGCAGATCGTGGACCGGCGGTTCCACCGGGCCCGCTACGATGCCGACCGCACCATCGCCGCGTTCGCCATCCGCCTGAAGGACGCCGTGGACCTAGACTCCGTCCGCGATGACCTAACCGCTGTCGTGCACCGGGTCCTGGAACCCGCGCATATCTCGGTATGGATGACGAACGCGGGCAGTGCCGCTCCCGAAGATCCTGTTCCCCTCGCCCATCTCACAGCTACCAGGATCACCGATGCAAGCGACACTCACGTCCCGGCTGAGCGCACCAGCGAGGGCGGCGATGGCCCGGCCGGTACGTTCGTGCCTGCCGGTTAACGGCCGCTACTGGCCCGTCCTGTCGGTAAATGCTCTGATCTGGACCCGCAGCCGCAGCGAATAAGCCTTGACCTGGGCTTTTTCTGGTGGAGCGGGTGACGGTGTGAGCGGGTAATGGGAATCGAACCCGCATTATCAGCTTGGGAAGTGGTGCCCTGGGGCTCTCATGTGCTCGTACTCGTCGTTCTCGACGGGCCGCCTGCGGCAGACGGGTGGGCCTTGGCGTCCTGGTGCCGTCGTGCCTGCATGGGCCTGGTTATGCTCATCTCCCCTGCTCCTTCTGCCCTGGCCGGTCGAGGGCGGACGCTTCCTCCAAGTACACACTAACGGCGCGGTCTAGGTGTCGTCTTGTCTAGGTGTCGTCTAGTCCGTCGCGTCTGTCGCTACATCATCTAGGGCTGGGCCTTGGGCGAGGTTGTCTAATCAGCGCTGAGGGCTACGTGGACTTGAACCAGGGAAAGCTTCCGTGTCATCCCTGAAGGAGCGTTGTCCTATTACTACGGCGGGCCGCGAGCCGATAATCGGGCGGCGGGGACAGGCGGTGTGTGGTTGTGGTGGCTGCGGGCCCCATGGGCAGCTCGGGTGCTGGCGCGCCTGGCTGCGGTCATCCCTCCGGGTGGTCCGCGGCTCGCGGCCGCGGGGCATGGGGCTGGTCCGCGCGGGCAGCGGGATCAATCAGGGCGGCGGGCCGCGCCACCTTCCAGCCCGGCTGACGCTGGTCGCTGCACGTCAAGCCGATCGCCAGGACCGACAGCTGCCACGCCGCCCACACCGACTGGCAGGGCTTGGCTGACTACGCCAAACCGCAGAACACTGCCTGCGCCGTCAGTCAACGCGGCCACACCCGGCCCGGCTGGCGGCATCCGCTCAGGGCACGACTAGGGCGGCTTCGGCAGCAGGAACGAGGGTCAGCGGGGCCGGGGCAGCAGCGCCCCGGCCCTCGCGCCTGGGTCAGCGCTAGGCTGCGCAGAAGCCGGGATGGGCAGCGGGCTTGGTCAGGGATGTTCACGGACGTTGCGGATGTAGTGCGCGTACCGTCGCCTGCCCCACAGGTGCCACAAGATGCGCGCGGGCGGCGGGAGCTTGCCGGAGAACAAGGCCTGGTCGTCGGGCGTGGCGTCCTCTAGGACCTGGCCCATCGCCACCACGCGGGCGGCTGGCGGGATCTTCTCGAACGACTTGCGGCCGAGCTCTTCCCATTCCGCCACGGTGATGTGGTCGCGCACTAGCGGGAGGATTTCCGCCTCTTCCTCATCGAGATGCTCCGTGAGCGCGCTGTTGAGCCGCGCCAGTGCCGTCGCGAGCTCGGTTCCCGTCTGGGGGACGGGGACCGCCTGCCAGTGAGCGGTCCGTTGCCTCGCCTGCTCAACGCAGCCGGCCACGTCCTCGTGCTGGGCTTCCATCCGGCGCACGAGCTCAGCGTGCGGCCGGGTGCGTTCCAGCAGTTTCGGCCACAGGTACTCGTCCTCGGCGCTGTGATGGTTGTGCAGGCTGTCCAGACAGAAGTCGATGTGCCGGGCGACATGCACGGCCCGCCGGGCGTTCCCGTTCGAGGCGCGCGGGACGATCTCGGCGAGCAGCGGGAACTCCCGGCGGAAGATCCGGTGGATGACCATCATGTCGCGGATGTCTGGCTCGGCGCGCCAGGTGGTGACGTTGGCGTTCATGAGACTTCCTGCTCCTGTGTCGCGGGTAGGGTGGTGAGCGGGCGACCGCCGCGCGGTGATACCGGCAGCTCGCCGGTCAGCGTGGTCCCGTTCCCGGGCGCTGACTGGATGCGGAGGGTGCTGGCCAGTGCGGCCAGCCGGTCCGTCATGCCCTGCAGGCCGGAGCCGGAGGGCGTGCTCGCGGCGTCGAACCCGGCGCCGTCGTCGGCGATGGTGAACCGGAGGCTGCTACCGTGGCCAGCCAGGCGGACCGCCCCGAGGCCCACGACGATGGCCACGTACACGCCGGTAAAGGCGGCCGACAGCAAACCGTAGGCCACGGCCCGGCTGATGATCGCGTCAATGTCGAACAGCCGGTGCCTGAGGATGGCGATCGTCATCGCGACCGGTATGCCGAACAGCTCGCTGATCGATACCAGGTCGTAGCCGATGTGGGCCAGCCACGGCTGGTCGGCCCTCAGGAAGAGCAAGGCGACCATCAGGCCGGCGAGCATCCCGGCTGCCGCCAGGGCCAGCCACTTGACCTGCTGCCGCAGTGACTGACCACCAGCCCGGTAACGGACCGCCAGGCCGGTGAACACCACCACCAGGAACGCGACGAACGGGATCGCAAGCCCGTTGAGCGTGCCGATGACCATGGCGTGGAGCACCGGCGGCAAGCGCGCGGCCTCCAGGGGATTGCGGAAGGTCACCGAGGTGCCGCCGGGCGAGGGCAGCCCGACCACGCGCGGCGAGAGGATCAGCCCGGCCGTGGCCAGCCCGGCGAGCAGCACGCCCGCCGGCGCCACTGGCCACCACCGCCGGGAGGGCAGCGCACCAGTTGGGAACAGCAGGAACATGAATCCGATGACGAATACGCCGGCGGCCCAACTGGACTCGCCCAGCGCGCCCACCTGCCTTGCGGCAGGAAGATCACCGGGGAAAGTGGCTATCCCCAGCACGCCGTACGCGGAGGCGACCGAGATGAATACCAGTCCGCCGCTTTCAGCGAGCATGAGCCAGCCGATGACATTACCCGCGCGCCGGACGACAAGGGCGCCAAGCGTGGCGTACGCCGCACCCGCGGCCAGGTTGGCCAGGTTGAAAGCCAGGTCGTTGCGCGTGAGATCGTCCCGTGCGAGCAAGGTCAGGGCTGCCCCGGCCAGCGCCGCCAGCATGAGCGCCGCACGCAGCCCGGCGCTCGCGCGCGCCGCGCGCCGCGATACGGACGGCGCTGCCCAGTCCGCTACGGCGTCCTTTCCTTCCACTTCTGCGATGCCGGGGAAATCGGCAACAATACTCGAAGGAGCCGACGCCGCGGCGACCCGGGAGGCGGGCTGGGCGCCGGGGTCGCGGGGCCTCCGGCCAGAGGAGATGAGCTCATTGGCGATTGCGAGGTCACCCTGGCCAGGGGACTGCCCCGTGGCGGGGCGGACCGGGGTCTTCGGCTCGTCAAAGGCCACGTCATCACTCCCCGGGATTCTCGGCAGGCGGCCTGCTGCCAGGATCGGCCGCGGTGGAGCGGCGGAACAGGACGAGCGCTCGCCGAGTTCTCCCTTTCCCCCGGACGTTTTCGCGATTGCCCGCAGGCGAGCCGATGGCTAGGGGGAGGACGCTGTCTTCGGCGCCTTGCTCAGGCGTCAGCGGCTGGCCGCCGGACTGACCCAGGAAGCGCTCGCCGAGCGGGCTGGGCTCAGCGCCAAGGCCGTCAGTGACCTAGAGCGCGACTCGGCCCGGATGCCGCGCCTGGGCACGGTGTCCTTGCTCGCTGACGCGCTGGGAGCCGACCCGCTCCAGCGCGGCGAACTGCTGGCGGCGGCGCGCCCGGACGCCGCCCAGCGGGCTGGCCCGCCATCCCCGGCGGCATCGCTCACCGGGCCGTCGCACCGGGGCCTTCCACGGCCGCTCACCCCGCTGCTCGGCCGGGCCGAGGTGACCGCGACGGTGACGGAGTTGCTGCGCCGGGGCGATACCCAGCTGCTGACGCTCACCGGGCCAGGAGGGGTAGGCAAGACCCGGCTGGCCATCGAGGTGGCCAGCCGGATGGCCGGCGACTTCGCGGACGGCACGGTGTTCGTCGACCTGGCACCGCTGCGTGACCCCGCGCTGATGCTCGGGGCCGTCGCCCAGCGGCTGGGCGTTGACGAGCGGGACGCGACCCCGCTGCCCGAATCACTGGCGGCGGCGCTGCGCACCCGGCACCTGCTTATCCTGCTGGATAACTTTGAGCACCTGCTCGCCGCGCGGGACGGGGTGCTGGCCCTGCTGGCGGCCTGCCCGCAACTGGTCGTGCTGGTGACCAGCCGGGTTGCCCTGGACGTGCGGGGCGGCCGGGAGTACCCGGTCGCGCCGCTGGCGCTGCCCCAGACCTCCAACTCGCCGGAAACCCTGAGCAGGTCACCAGCCGTGGAGTTGTTCTTCGACCGGGCCCGCGCCACGGGCGTGGAGCTGGCCCCGGATGCAGCCACGGCCCGGGCCGTGACGGAGATCTGTCGGCGGCTGGAAGGGCTCCCGCTGGCCATCGAGCTGGCCGCGGCCCGGACCAGGCTGCTCCTTCCGGCCGCGTTGCTGGCCAGACTGGACCGCCGGCTGCCGGTGCTGGCCGGCGGCCCGCATGACCTGCCGGGCAGGCAGCAGACCATGCGCGATGCGATCGCCTGGAGCTACGAGCTGCTGAACGCGCCGGAACAAGCGCTCTTCCGGCGGATGTGCGTGTTCGCCGACGGCTGCACGCTGGAGGCGGCTGAGGCCGTCTGCGCCGATGCCGGCGGCGGCCCGGTGCTGGACGGGCTGGCCGTGCTGGCAGGCAGCAGCCTGATCCGGATGGAGGAGACCGCCGGGGAATCCCGCGTGGCCATGCTGGAGACGATCCGCGAGTACGGCGGCGAGCGGCTGGCCGAGCGTTCGGAGGCCACGCTGGCCGCCGAGCGGCACGCGGCTTATTACCTGGCGCTGGCCCAGCGGGCAGCAGATGGCCTGGTCGGCCCGCAGGCCACGGCCTGGCTGGCCCGGCTGGACGCCGAGCACGACAACCTGAGGGCCGCGCTCCGCCGGGCCAGCGACCGGGGTGACCGGATGGCCGTCCTCCACCTGGCTGGCGCGTTGTGGCGGTTCTGGATCCAGCGTGGTCACCTCAGCGAGGGACGCCAGTGGTTTGCCGAGGCGTTCGCCTTGCCCGTGGGCCAGAGCCAGGCAGCCCCGGCCACAGAGGTCAACTGGCTGACCGGGGCAGCCCGGCTGGCGATCGAGCAGGCCGCGTTCGCGGAAGCAACGGCGCGCTGCCAGCAGGCCGCCACAGTGGCCAGCGAGCGCGGAGACGCCGCCGCCCAGGCGATCGCCCTGAACATCCAGGGCCTGCTGGCCCGGCGGCTGAACCACTACGCGGAATCGGCGCGGGCTTACCAAGCCGCGCTGCCGCTGGCCCAGACGGCCGGCGACCACGGCGGCGCGGCAACGGCCCTACTTGGCCTGGCCTACGCGGCGCTGTTCACCGGCAACGCCGAGCGGGCCAGCGCATTCGGCGAACAGAGCCTCGCTCAAGCGCGGGAGTCCGGGGATCAGTTCTTCCTCGCCGAAGCGCTGTCCTTCCTCAGCGCGATGGCGAGCCACACGGCTCGGCTCGAGCAGGCCGGGATGCTGGCGGCCGAGGCGCTAAGCCTGCTCACCAGGCTTGGCGACGCCGGCGGCCGCGCGGAAGCCATGTGGGTGCTGGGCACCGTGGCGATGAACGGATTCCGGTACACCGAAGCGGCGGAGTTCTTCACCACCAGCGCGGAACTTCACCGGGACTGCGGCGCGGAGCCCATCACGGCTCGCGCCCTTGGCGGGCTCGGCGCAGCCCTGCTGAACCTAGGCGACCTGGCCCGCGCCCGTGCCGCGCTTGACGAGGCCCTGGTGGTGATCCGGCGGTACGAGGACCGGTGGGGCCTGGCCATAGTGCTCCTGTTCCTCGGCCACGTTGACCTCGCGGAAGGCGACATTGCCCACGCGCAGGCGGCGCTGTCCGAGGCAGGGTCGCTGTTCCAGGAAACGGGGAACACGGTCTACCTGCCGTCTTACCTGGGGGGCCTGGTCGAGCTGGCCGCCGCCCAGGGCGACTTCGAGCGGGCCGCAGAGCTGGCAGGTGCCTGGAACGCACTCCGCAAGCAGATCGGCGTGTTCCTCCCCCCGGTTCACCAGGCCGGGTTCCTGCAGGCCCTCGATATGACCCGAGGCCGCCTCACCCCAGCGGCCTTCGACGCGGCGCACGCCAGGGCTGCCGACCTGACCATGCAGCAGATCATAGCCTCAGCTCTGCAGGCGTCGGCGCCGCGGAGCTGACCCAAAACGTTCGCCGTGTTTGAAAGTGACTGTTCAGGTCGTGGCGAGAGCTGTAGGCATCCAGGCGGCTGCGACCAGCCCGCCTCAGCCTGCGAGGTGCACCATGTGACCCACCTGGCCGACGGCGGCAAGACCAGCGTGGACGGATGTTCGCTCTACTGTTCCATCATCACGTCGCCATCCACCAGTGGGGCTGGACCGTCACCCTCAACCCCGACGGCACCACCACCGCCCGCAGCCCCGACGGCACCAAAACCGTACACAGCCACCGGCCCAACGCCCCGCCCGCCCGGGCCGGTGACCCCCGGGACGCGGTTAACGGCGTGCCTAGTAGTCCATTTCCGGATGGTCCAGAGCGTCGCGGATGGCCCGGTGAACCTGGGCCCGGAACGCCCCGACCTGATCCAGGCGGCGCACCGGATGGACCGCGTTGCTCAGCAGCACCACCGCGACGTCGAGCGCGGGCGCGATCAGCAGCGAGGTACCGGTGAAGCCGGTATGCCAGATCGTCCCCTCCGGCCAGCGGCCCCAGGTTTCCGGGTCCAGCCGCCAGCCGAGCACGCGCGCCTCGGCGCCTGCGCCCGCCCGCCGGGCGGTCATGAGCGCGAGCGTCTCGGCACTGAGCACCGGGTGCCGGTCCGGCGTGAGCAGCGCGCTCGCGAACCGGCCGAGATCCTCGGCCGGGCCGAACAGCCCGGCGTGCCCGCTAATCCCGCCGAGCGCGAACGCGTTGCCGTCGTGTACCTGGCCCCAGACCACGCCCATGCCGGGCCGCTGATCGCCGTCGGCCTCGGTGGCTGCGATGCGCGGTCGCGGGGCCCGCGGCCGGTACCCGGTCGAGGTCATGCCGAGCGGCCTGAATACCTCACGGCCGGCCAGGTCGGCCAGCGGCTCGCCCGCGCATTCCTCCACCGCCCAGCCGAGCAGCATGAAGCCCGGGTCGCTGTAGCTGACCTGACCCGGTACGGCGTCGGCCAGCTCCGCGATTACCGCCCGCTTGATCTCGGCCGACCCGGCGCAGCTGGCGTAGTAGGGCCGGTGCGGGACCAGCCCGGAAATGTGCAGCAGGCACTGGCTAATGGTGACCGGTGACCACGGCGCGCCGGGCAGCCAGCGCGCTACCGGGTCGTCGATGCTCCACCAGCCGCGCTGGTGCAGCAGGAGTACCAGCGGCAGCGTGGCCACCACCTTGGTCAGCGAGGCCAGGTCGAACAGCGTCTCAGCGTCGGCCGGAACTGACTCCGGGAGGTCTGCGTCGGCCAGCCTGGCCCAGCCGCCAGCCGCCGAGTACGGGGTACTGTCCCTCGTGCATACCCGGACCGCGGCGGCGGGCGGGAAGCCAACACCCAGCTGGTCCATCAGCAGCCTGGACACCGCTGGGTACCCGCCGGCCGGACGACCGGGCAGCGCCTGGTAGCGGGCGGTCACGCGAGGCGGCGGAGGCGTGCCTGGCGCGTTGGCTGTAACGATGTTACGAGCATCACATTCGGACTATTAACAAGCAACATAGCTCCCGCGCGCAACAGATCGATAACCTCCCGGCTCCCAGCAAGCAGAGTGAAAGCCAGGTTTCACTTCGGTAGAGGGCAGTGGATCCGGGGTTTCACTCCATTACTCGCGTCGCTCCCTCGTCGCTTGGCCGGTCGCGGCCAACGCCGCGCGGACGCTGCCGCCGGCCGCCAGCGCCTTGGCTGCCGCCTCCGGCTCCAGCCCGGATAGCAGGCACAGCATGGCCAGCCGCAGGTCTCCGCCGCAGCGGGCGAGCTCGGTCCGGCAGGCCGCCTCGGTGGCGCCCGAGGCCTCCATCAGGATGAAGATCTGCCGTTGGCGCAGCTTCTCGTTCGTGCCAGACAGGGAGACCATGAGGTTGGAGTAGGTCCGGCCGAGCCTGATCATGACCGCGGTCGACAACGAGTTCAAGATCATCTTTTGCGCCGTGGACGCCTTGAGCCGGGTCGACCCCGCGATCGCCTCGGGCCCGGTGTCGACCAGCAGGGCGTGGTCGGCCAGACCCGTCAGCGGCGCCGACAGGTTGCTGCTGACCAGGACGGTGAGCGCCCCGGCGGCCCGCGCCGCGCGCAGCGCTCCGGCGACGTAGGGTGTCCGCCCGCTGGCCGACAGGCCGACCGCCACATCGCCGCCGCTGACCGCGGCCGCCGCCTGGCGGCCCAGTGATTCCCGGTCCTCGGCCCCCTCGACCGCATGCGCCACCGCGCTCTCGCCGCCGGCGTGGTGCGCTACGAACAGGCTGGCGTCGACCCCGAAGGTCGGTACGACCTCGGCCGCGTCGAGCACTCCGATCCGGCCCGACGAGCCGGCCCCGAAGTAGTGCACGTGCCCGCCGTCGCGGACCCGGGCGACCGTGAGGTCGACCACCTGGGCCAGGGTCGGCAAGATCGCGGCCACGGCGCCGGCCACGACCGCCTCCTCCGCGTTGAGCAGTCGCAGCAGCTCGAGCGTCCCGACGGTGTCGATGTCCGTCGTGCGGTCGTTCCGCATCTCGGTCCGCGACGGTGGCGGCCATGTCATGGCGTCTGGCTGTCCTGGCTGCGGTTCTGCAGGCACCGCCGCCCTCCTCGTTCTGGTTCCTGGGGCGACGGATCCATGTTACTGTTTTCCGTCGTGAGTTCCAGAGTTGTTGCATATTCACATACTGCTGGCCGGCCGAGAAGGGTTGGAGCCCGGCCCGGCCGCCTCGTGGGCCAGCGGCAGATCCCGCGATCCTCGGCACGATCCAGCCGGGCGCTGTCCCGCTGAGGCTGTCCGAGCCCGCCGGGACGCCCCCGCCATACCTCCGGATTCGCTAGTCTCGCGCCCATCCCGGAACCCAGGTCCCGTTGTCGCGCTGCCGGGTCCGGGCGGCCCCGAGGTAGCCGCGGAGCGTGGCGAGCGCGGGGTGCGGGTTGTCGTTCCGCCAGATCAGCGAGTGCGGGTACACCGGTGTGGGATCGCGCACGGCGATACGCCGCAGACCGTAGTCTGCGGGCCACACCAGCCGGGTCTGCTCGCCGACGAGGCTGGCCAGGTCCGGGGCGTCGGCGAGCACGTCCAGCAGGGACTCGGTGCCGAAGTTGGGGCCTACAGCGTCGATGGCGAGACCGAACGTGACCGCGAGCTCGTCGTAGTACGCCGCCCACTCGGTCCCGGCCGCCAGGCCGGGTATCCAGATCCTGTGCCCGGCGAGCTGGCCGAGCGTGACCGTGCGCGCCGACGCGAGTTCGTGGGCCGGCCCGGTCAGGAGCTGGTGGGGCTCGTCGAGGACCCGGATGGCCCTGATGCCGTGGGGGAGCCGCCGCCCGTCCACGGTGAGCTCGGCGCCGCGCGCCGTCCGGGTGAACAGCCGTACGCCGAGGTCCTTCTCCAGCGCCGCGATCCGCTTGGAGACGGCCTGCTGGGTGATCGACAACTCGGCGGCAGCCTCGGAAAACTGCCCGGCGTCGCTGACGGCAACGAACGTGCGGACGGCCTCGAGATCCACGCCAACCGACCCTAGCCGGACAACGCATCGTTGTGGCTCGCCGGCGGGCCGGTTGTTTGCCCCGCGGGGCCGCGCTCGCTTTGATCGTGCTGGCCAACCGGAGAGTGTTGGTCCGTAGCGCGAGGGGTGCTGGACATGGTGGCGAGGCGGTCGCTGGGGAGGCAGTTCGGGTGGCTCTGGTCGGCGTACGCGGTCAGCACGCTCGGCACGTGGCTCGCGTTCGACGCGTTCTCGCTGATCGCGATCCTCGTCCTGCACGCCGGGCCGGCCGAGGTGTCGGTGCTGGCCGCGACCGGACTGGCCGTGGGCGCGGTGGTCGCGGTGCCGCTCGGCCCGTGGGTCGAGTTCCGCCGCAAGCGGCCGGTGATGATGGCCATGGACCTGATCCGGTTCGCGGCGCTGATGACCATCCCCGCCGCCTTCGCGCTCGGCTGGCTCAGCTTCTCCCAGCTCCTGGTGGTGTCGGTCATCACCGGCGCCGCCGACATCACGTTCAAGTCGGCTAGCGGCTCCTATCTCAAGATGGTCATGCCGGGCGAGGACCTGCTCCTGGCCAACGGGTGGTTCGAGTCCACCACCTGGACCGCGACCGCGCTCGGACCGCCGCTCGGCGGGGCCGCGTTCGGGTTGTTCGGCCCGGTGACCACCGTGCTGGCCAATGCGGCGAGCTTCCTGCTTTCGGCCGCCGGGATCCGCGCCATCGGCGGGAGCGAGCCGCGCCCGGTCCGGGTCGGCGCCGCGCGGCTACGCGTCCGCGACCTGCCCGACGGGTGGCGGTACATCCTGGCCCACCCGGCGCTGCGCCCGCTGTTCTTCAACACGATCTCGGTCAACGCCCTGATCATGGCCACCGCGCCGCTGCTCGCCGTGCTCATGCTGGGCCGCCTGCACTTCGCGCCCTGGCAGTACGGCCTGGCCTTCGCCGGCCCGTGCGTCGGCGGCCTGATCGGTTCCCGGCTGGCCCGCCGGCTCGTCGCGCGGTTCGGCCGGCACAAGGTCATGCTGACCGCCGGGACGCTGCGCGCGTGCTTCTCGGTCGGGCTGGCCTTCATCGGGCCCGGCGTGGCCGGGCCGGTGCTGGTCATGGCGATCGAGCTGGGGCTGATCACCTCCGCGGGCGTGTTCAATCCGGTGTACGCCACCTACCGGCTGGAGCAGACCCCGGCCGACCGCGTAGCCCGCACCCTGTCGGCCTGGTCAGTCAGCAGCAACGCCACCATCGCGGCCCTGACCGCCGTGTGGGGCGTGCTGGCCAGCCTCACCAGCCTGCGCGCCGCGCTCGCGATTGCCGGCCTGCTCCTGCTGGCCACCCCGTTGCTGCTGCCGCGCGGACGGGAACTGGCCGGCTCCGCCGCTCGTCCCGCCGCGCGACGACCGGTTCCGCCGCGTGACCTGGGTTCTCGTCCGGGAAAATCGGCGCTTACTTGGCCGCCTGTGGCGGCGGGGCAAACGGTACCCTGACGGCGTGGCCGAACACCGGGGACGACCGGATCAGGGGCCCGACGTCGGGATCCTGGTCACCATCCGGGCGCTGCTGCCGAACCTCGCGCCGGTCGAGCGCCGGGTGGCCCAGATCGTCCTGGACGATCCGGCCGGCGTGGCCTGGCGGAGCATCTCCGAGCTGGCCAGATCCTGCGGCACGTCGGCCACCAGCGTGGTCCGGTTCTGCCGGGCCGTCGGGCTGCGCGGTTACCCCGAACTGCGGCTGGCGCTGGCCGGCGCGGTGGCTCACGACGACGCGGCGGCCGTCGCGGCCGCCTCAAGTGACATCGACCCCGACGATGACGCCGCGACCATCACCAAGAAGATCGCCTTCGCCGACGCCCGGGCCGTGACCGAGACCGCGAGCCACCTGAACATCGCCACCTTGACCCAGGTCGTCGACGCGCTGGCCAAGGCCAGCCGGATCGACATCTACGGCGTGGGGGCCAGTGGTTACGTGGCCCTGGACCTGCAGCAGAAGTTGCAGCGCATCGGCCGGCCTTCGCCTGGCCCGATCCGCACATGGCCATCACGTCGGCTTCACTGCGTGAGCACGGCGACGTGGCGATCGGCTTGTCCCACACCGGGACCACCGTCGACACCATCGACGCGCTGCGCGAGGCACGCCGTCACGGTGCCGTCACTGCGGCGGTGACGAACTTCCCATGGTCCCCGATCACCGAAGCGGCCGACTTCGTCCTGCTCACCGCCGCCCGGGAGACCGCCTTCCGGTCCGGCGCCATGACCAGCCGGATCGCGCAGCTGACCGTGGTCGACTGCCTGTTCGTCACGCTGGCCCAGCAGGATCTGCCCCGGACCCGGGTGGCCCTGGAGCGCACCTTCGCCGCCGCCCAGGCCAAGCGCGTCCGCCGCCCCCGGCGCCAGCCGCCTGGTGACTAACCCGTCCCAGCTACCCGCGATGCCCGGGCGGCTCCTCGGCATCGATGCGGGCGGCAGCGGGACCAGGGCTGTCGTACTCGAAGCGGGCGAGGAAATCCCCCAGCCGGACGGCCCGCCGATGAACGCGCTGCTCACCAGCGGATTTGCCGAGCAGCTGCTGAGCATCATTGGAGCGGTCGGCCCGACCGCGGCGGGGATCGGCCTGCCCGGCGTGCATCAGACGGGCCAGGCCCATGAGCTCGGTCAGGCCCTGACCCGGCAGGCGGGCTGCCCGGTGCACGTCACCGGCGACGCCGACACCGCACGCTACGGCGCGTTTCTCGGTGCTCCCGGCATCGTGGTCATCGCGGGCACCGGATCGGTCGCGCTCGGCTGTGACGGAGAACGCTTCGCCTACGCCGGCGGCCACGGCTACCTGCTCGGCGACGAGGGCAGCGCCTACTGGATCGGCCGCCAGGCCGTCCGCGCCGCGCTGCGCTGGGAAGAACAGGTGGGCGGCTCCGAGTTGATCTACCGGACGGTGACCCAGGTCACCGGGCCCGACCTTGAGGTCCTCATCGGCCAGGTCAACAAGCATCCGGCCGACCGCGGCCGGCTGACCGTGCTGGCGCCCGCGCTCACGGCGCTCGCCAGTCACGACCCCGAAGCGCAGCGGATCGTCCGGCGCGCCGCCGAGCATCTCGCCGCGCTCGCCGAGTCCATCCGACGCCGGCTCAGCCCGCTGCCCGTCGCGGGTGTCGGCGGGGTCTTCCGCGCCCCTGCCCTCTGGGCGCATTTCACCGACCTGACCGGCGCCGCCCGCCCGCTCGCGTCGATCGCCGTCGGTGCCGCGCTGCTCGCGGCCACGTGCACGCCGGCCGTCACCGAGCGCTTCATGCTCCTTTCACGGTCGCCGGGCATCCTTGAGCGGGTGACCGCCAGGCTTGTGCAGCGCAGGACCCTTATCGCCCGGGCGCTCGGCGTGCTGACCTGCCTCGCCGCCGCGGCGTGCAGCTCGTCACCCCCGGCGCCGCCCGCCGCCTCCCCGGCCAGCTCCGCCGCCTCCCCGGCCACCCCGGCCGCCTCCCCGGTCCGAACGGCCCCGCCCGCGGCCACGGCCAGCGTCGCCGCCCAGGGCCCCCCGCGCGTTACCGTGTCCCGGATCCGGACCGCGGACGGATCGGTCGTGATGGTGGCCGTCTTCCGCGGCCCGGTCCAGTACGTGCTGCACAACGGCAGCCGGGACCCCGGACCCGGGTACGCGGCGCTGGTGAGGGCCGGGCCGGCGGTCAGCGGCGCCGAACGCCGGCACCTGCTGGCCGCCTTCAACGGCGGCTTCCTGCTGCGCTCCCGGGCGGGCGGCTACGAACAGGAAGGCCACGTATTCCGGGCCCTGCGGCACGGCCTGGCCAGCCTGGTCATCGACCGTTCGGGGCAGGCCAGGATCGGGGTCTGGGGGGTGGACGTGCCCGCCCCGGGCGAGGCCGTCTACAGCGTGCGGCAGAACCTGTGGGCGCTGGTCGAAGGGGACTGGCCGACCGCGGAGGCGGCCCGGTGGTGGCGGTGGGGCGGGACCGTCGGCCATGCCGCATACGTCGCCCGCAGCGCCCTCGGGCAGGACGCCTCCGGTGATCTCATCTACGCGGCGAGCATGTCCACCGTCCCGGAGGACCTCGCCCAGGTGCTGGCGCGCAGCGGCGCGCGGATCGGCATGGAACTGGACATCAACCCCGAGTGGATCCAGCTCGCGATCGCTCACATCCCGGGCGGCCCGCTCCGTGCTCCCATTCCCGGCCAGGTCCGCCCGGCCACCCAGTACCTCACCGGGTGGACCCGCGATTTCATCACCGTCCTGGCCCCCGGCTGACCGCCGTCACCTCAGGTCGCCGCGTTCGCGCAGCGCGCGGATGTCCTCGGCCACCCGGAAGGTGACCACGAAGAATTCCAGGATGATGCGGTAGATCGCCAGCACGATGAGGATGAACAGCGGGTCGCCGAAGACCAGCATCAGGAATCCGAATACCGTGCTGGCCTTGAACGCGACGATGGTGAACACCAGGGCGCTGACCACGGTGCCGATCACGATCAGCATGTAGAGCACCCTGATCACCTTCGGCGTCACGAACGAGGTGAAGCCGAAATCGAACAGGGCGCCCAGGAAGCCCCGGGTGTCCGTGGTTTCCCTCGATGCCGGGTCCGTGATCACGGTCGCCGGGCGCTCAGCATCCGGGCGCGCCGTCCCGGCGTCGCCCGGCACCGCGGCAAACGCCGCGGTCGCGTCCGGGCCGAACGGGTCGGCCTTCCTGGTCCCGAACGGGTCGGCGTCCCCGAACGGGTCGGCTGCTCCCGCACCGGACCTCCCGGCTGCTCCCGCGCCGGACGTCCCGGCCGCTCCCGCAGCGAACGTCCCGGCCGCTCCCGCACCGGACGTCCCGGCCGCTCCGGCGCCGAACGTCCCGGCCGGCGCTGACCCCGAACGTGTCGGTCTGGCCTGTGCCGTATGAGTCCACCTTGGCCCCGAAGCCGTCGGTCGTGCTCGTGCCGAAAGAGTCGGCCCGGGCCCCGAACGCGTCGGTCGCGCCCACACCGTGCGAATCCGCCCGGATCCCGAACGCGCCGAACGAGTCGGCCCCGGTCCCGAGCGGGTCGGCGGCCGTCGCGCCGTAGGCGTCGGTCGGTCCCGTACCGTGCCCGTCCGCGGTCCTGGCTCGGTGCGAGCCCGCCGTCCCGTTGCTGTAACCATCGGATTCTGTGGGCGCGGAGAATGGCCCGCGGGCGGCGTGGCTGCCGTGGTTCCACTCTTCCGGCGGACCCTGATGTGACGACCGATCCGGCATCGACCTCTCCCAGGGAAAGTGCTCGTCGTGGCACGCCACCTGCGGTAACGCAGGCCAGGCGCGCTGGCCTCGGAGCCACATTACTTCCCGGAAGCCGCGAATACGCGCTTTCCAGAAGATGACAGATAATGGTAATCCAATATGCCAATAACGTCTTGGGCCTTATGGGCAACTAATCTAGCCGCGCCGGGCGCGGGCTTAGCTGGCCCGAAGACGCAGGCCACGCGGGGTGGGGCGGAAACCAGCCGCCTCGAGCGCCTGCGCGAGCGGTGAGCCGTGGATGCCGGACCCCACGGTCAGGCCGTCCGCCCGCTCCACGCTCAGCCGGCCCAGCGCGCCGTCGCGGACGGACGCGGCCAGCGCCGTCGCGGACAGGCCCAGCAGGTCCGGATCATCGGTCCAGGACAGCAGGGTCCGCCCTCCCCGCTCGACGTAAAGCGCGAGCGACCCGTCCACGAGCACGACCAGCGCGCCCGCCTTGCGGCCCGGCCGGTGCGACGACGGCGTCTCGCCGGGGCGATCCGGCCAGGGCAGCGCCGCCCCGTACGGCTGGGCCGGATCGGCGGCCGCAAGCACCACGGCCCGTTCGGCTGAAATTGACGCCTGGGCGCCCGGGTCAGCGGCGCGCGGCCGGTCAGCCAGCGCGCGCATCCGGTCGACCGCGCCGGGCAGCGCGAACTGGGCCGCGCCCAGGCCCTCCACAAAGTAGCCGCGCCGGCACTGGCCGGCCTCCTCCATGGCCCGCAGCACCGGGTACACCGCGGCGAACCCGCCGGGGATCCGCTCGGAGGCGACCGCACCCCTGGTCAGCACGCCGTGCCGCTCCAGCAGGGTCAGGGCCAGCGTGTGCGCGCGGACGGTCTGGGCGCCATCACGACCGGAAGGCTCCTCGCCGGCCAGGCGCCCCGGCAGCAGCGACCACCGGCCGCTGACCGTGGGCGGCCCGGTGCGGGTCGGCATCGGCGGCCGGCCGAACCCGTAGCGCCGGCCAGGACCGCCCGGCCGGGGCCGGGGCACCGCCGTCCGTGGCGACGCGGCCGCCCGGCGCTGCTGGCCGCCGAGCGCAACCCGCAGCGGAGCCAGCGTGTCGTTGGTGAGCAGGCCGCCCAGACCAGGTCCCAGATCGCCTCGGCCACCTCGCTGTCATCCGGCAGCGAGCCGCTGAGCAGCGCCGCGGCGCGGTCGCTGAGCATCCGGAAGAACAGCGCGCCGCCGCCGCTGAGCACCTCGAGCACCGCCTCGTGCAGCGGGGTCATGCTGACCTCGCCCGGTTCGGGCAGCACCAGCGGGGCGCCGTCGGCGGGGGCCAGCACCAGCCAGCCGTCCCCGCCCGGCAGCGCTCCCGCGCCGGACCAGACGACCTCGCCCGCCGAGGTGAGCTCGTCGAGCAGGGCGGGGGAGTAGCCCGGTATCCGCCCGGGCAGGACCAGCGTCTCCAGCGCGGACGCTGGCACCGGCGCCCCGGCCAGCCGCTCCACCACCTCCAGTACCGCCCCCGCGTCGGCGCGCCGCCGCCGGCCGCTGCTCGCGACGCCACTCCCAGGACCGCGATCTAGAGCGGACCCGATCCCGTGCCAGGCGGGCAGGAACCTGGCCAGGACCTCCGGCGGGACCGGTTCGGCCTCCTTGCGGAGCCGGGCCAGGCAACGCCGGCGCAGCAGGCGCAGCACCTCCCCGTCGCACCATTCGGTCCCGCCCGCCGAGGCCCTGGTCGAGCCAGCGCCGTTCGAGCCAGCGCCGTTCGACCCAGCGCCGTTCGACCCAGCGCCGGCCGGCCCAGCCCCCGTGGGCAGGAACTCGCCCTCGACCACGCGGCCGTCGGCCGCGAGCCGCGCAGCGCCATCGTCACCACCGCGGGGCCCAGCCCGTACCGCCCCGCCACGGCGGCCGTGGCGAACGGGCCGTGCGTCCGCGCGTACCGGGCCACCAGGTCGCCCAGCGCGTCGGCGACCGGCTCGGTGAACGCCTCGGGCACGCCCATCGGCAGCGGAACCCCCAGGGCGTCGCGCAGCCGGCCCGCGTCCTCGATCGCGGCCCACATCGGTTCCCCGGCGATCCGCACCTGGATGACCCGGCGCGCCGAGGCCAGGTCAGAAAGCCACGAATCCGACGCCGAACCGTCCACGCACCGGTCCGCGACTTCCACAGCGGTCAGCGGTCCGGCGGTACGCAGCAGGTCATAAACGCCCTCCAGGTCGCGGCAGCGCCGGCCCTTCCGACAGGTGCTGCAGGTCACGCTCGGTCTGCTCGACCACCGAGGGATCGAGCAGCTCGCGCAGCCCGTCCTGGCCGAGCAGTTCGGCGAGCAGGGCGGTATCCAGCGACAGCGCCTGCGCGCGCCGCTCGGCGAGCGGCGCGTCGCCCTCGTACATGAACGCCCCGACGTAGCGGAACAGCAGCGACTTGCCGAACGGGCTCGGCGTCGCCGTCTCCACCTCCACGATCCGGATCCGGCGCGCCGCGATGTCCCGCAGCAGCCCGGTCAGGGCCGGGACGTCGAACACGTCCCGCAGGACCTCCCGGACCGTCTCCAGCACGATCGGGAACGCCGGGTACCGGCTGGCGATCTCCAGCAGCTGCGCGGACCGCTGCCGCTGCTGCCACAGCGGGGTGCGCCGGCCCGGCTGGCGTCGCGGGAGCAGCAGGGCGCGGCTGGCGCACTCCCGGAACCGCGACGCGAACAGCGCGCTGGCCCCGACCTCGGCCGTGACCAGATCGCCGATCTCATCCGGGTCGAGCAGCGCGATCCCGCTCGGCGGCGGCTCGTCGGACTCCGGCACCCGGATCAAGATCCCGTCGTCGGTGTGCAGCGCCTGCACGTCCATCCCGCCGTACCGCTCGCGCAGCCGGGCCG
The DNA here is from genome assembly GCA_963742795.1 of uncultured Actinomycetes bacterium. Taxonomy (GTDB): domain Bacteria; phylum Actinomycetota; class Actinomycetes; order Streptosporangiales; family Streptosporangiaceae; genus Palsa-504. Next base: position 146,181 of record CAVUNL010000028.1, on the reverse strand, counting down.
CGATGGCCAGCGCCCACGGCGCGTGCACCCGGTCGCCGTACGGGCTGTGCAGCACCACCCGCCAGTCGCCAAGCTCGTCGCGGAACCGCTCCACGACCAGGGTCCGGTCATCGGGCACGTACCCGGTGGCCGCACGCTGGTCGGCCAGGTACCGCAGCAGGTTCCGCGCCGCCAGCTCGTCCAGCCCGGCCCGCTCCAGCGACGCCATCGCCGATGACTCCGAGGGCGCGGCCGCCAGCGAACGGACGGCCGCCCCGATGGCCCGGCCCAGCTCGGCGGGGCGCCCCGGGGTGTCGCCGTGCCAGAACGGCAGCCGACCCGGCTGCCCGGGGGCGGGGGTGACCAGCACCCGGTCCGGGGTGATGTCCTCGATCCGCCACGAGCTGGCGCCCAGCACGAACACGTCGCCGACCCGCGACTCGTATACCATCTCCTCGTCGAGCTCCCCGACCCGGCGCGGCTGCCGATCACCCCCCGACGCCAGGAACACGCCGAACAGCCCGCGGTCCGGGATGGTCCCGCCGCTGGTCACCGCCAGCCGCTGCGCCCCCGGCCGGCCCGGATGATCCCGGTCACCCGGTCCCACACGATGCGCGGCCGCAGCCCGGCGAAGTCCTCGCTCGGGTAGCGCCCGGCCAGCATGTCGAGCACCGCCTCCAGGAGCGGCCGGGTCAGCCCGCCGAACGGCGCCGCCCGGCGCACCGTCCGCTCCAGCTCGTCCACCGGCCAGTCGTCCACCGCGGTCATCGCCACCACCTGCTGGGCCAGCACATCCAGCGGGTTGTGCGGGATCTTCAGCTCCTCGATCTGGCCGTCCCGCATGCGCTCGGCGACCACGGCCGCCTGAACCAGGTCACCCTGGTACTTGGGGAAGATGATGCCCCGGGAGACGTCACCCACGTTGTGGCCGGCCCGGCCGACCCGCTGCAGCCCGCTGGCCACCGAGGGCGGCGCCTCCACCTGGACCACCAGGTCCACCGCGCCCATGTCGATGCCGAGCTCGAGGCTGGAGGTCGCCACCACCGCGGGCAGCCGCCCGGCCTTGAGCGCCTCCTCGATCTCGGCCCGTTCCTGCCGCGACACCGAGCCGTGGTGGGCCCGGGCCACCTCAGCCGGGGCGCCCGCCGCCGCGCCGGCCTGGGCCATGATCTCGGCCGGCATCCGCCCGTTCCAGGCGCTCGAGCCCCCGGCCGACGCAGTGCCGGCCAGCGAAGGGCCGGCCTCGAAGGCCGCCTCGGCCCGCTCCGCGGCCAGCTCGTTCAGCCGCCCGCACAGCCGCTCCGCAAGCCGCCGCGAGTTCGCGAACACGATCGTGGACTTGTGCTGCTCGATCAGGTCAAGAACCCGCTCCTCGACATGCGGCCAGATGGACCGCACCGGCGCCGGCCCGTCGCCGGAATCCCCGTCCGAGCCCGAACGGCCCGGCGCCGTGTCCAGCTCGGTCATGTCCTCCACCGGGACGACCACGGTCAGCTCGATGCGCTTGGGACTGGGCGGCTGCACCACCGTCACCGGCCGGGCGCCGCCCAGGAACGTGGCCACCTCGGCCACCGGCCGCACCGTGGCGGACAGCCCGACCCGCTGTGCTGGCCGCGCATCCCCGCGCAGCGCGTCGAGCCGCTCCAGCGACAGCGCCAGGTGCGCGCCGCGCTTGTTGCCCGCCACCGCGTGCACCTCGTCCACGATGACCGTCTCCACGCCGCGCAGGGTCTCCCTGGCCTGCGAGGTAAGCAGCAGGAACAGCGACTCGGGCGTGGTGATGAGGATGTCGGGCGGCTTGGTGACCAGCTTCCTGCGGTCCTCGGCCGCCGTGTCACCGGTGCGGACCGCGACCTGGATGTCCGGCTCGGCCAGCCCCAGCCGGTGCGCCGCGTGCCGGATCCCGGTCAGCGGGGCCCGCAGGTTCCGCTCGATGTCCACTGCCAGCGCCTTGAGCGGGGAGACGTAGAGCACCCGGGTCCGTCGCTTCGGGTCCTGCGGCGGCGGCACCGCCGCGAGCTTGTCGATCGCCCACAGGAACGCGGACAGCGTCTTGCCCGACCCGGTCGGCGCGACGACCAGCGTGTCCTCGCCCTTGCCGATGGCCTGCCAGGCTCCCGCCTGGGCCGGCGTCGGCTCGGCGAACGCCCCGCCGAACCAGGCCCGCGTGGCCGGCGAGAACCCGTCCAGCGCGTCCGTGGTACCGGTCAGCGGAGACTCTTCTGCCATGCTTCCATACTGCCCTGCCCCACCGACATTTCTGACCGCCGTACAAACCGGTGACCGTCCGCTCACCGCGTATTTATGCCGAACGGACCGTGTTCGCCAGCAGCGGCGTCGTGCTGCCGCGCAACATCGGCCTCGTCGCCGAGCAGGCGCAGACCCGCCGGTCCCCGGGCCCGTTACGGCGCGACCAGCGCGTCGGTGAGCGGATCGATGACCGCCAGTTTGGCCGTCAGGTCGGCGTTCAGGTCGTAGCGCGCGGCCAGCGCGGCCGGGCCGTAGTAGGTGACCTTCGTCTGCCCGGCATCGTCCCAGATCAGCACCTTGAGCGGTAGGTCCAGGGCGACCAGGGGCGCGGCCACCATGACCGGCGTGCCCGCCGCCGGGTTGCCGAACACCACCAGCGTCGTATCGCGCAACTGCATGCCGACCTGACTCGCCTCGGCGGTCTGGTCGATCACGGCGAAGACCTTCACGCCCTTCGCGGCCAGGAGGCCGGTCAGGCGCGACACGGTCTCGGTGACGGACCTCGGGCTGACCTTCGTGGTGATCTGCGTCGCGTTCCCGTCGGCCATGGCTGCTCTCCTTTTCTTCGGGTGCCGGGCAGCCCTGTCGGCTCTGAGTCTGGACCTCGGGACCTGCCGCTGGCATCTGTCATCTGACCACGGAGCACGGCTTGTGCCGGCCGCGCCTCTTGCGACCGCATCGGGTTCGGCAAACTTCGGACTGGCGTGAACCGTATACCGCTTAATCCCTGCGCTGACCGCCGGGTCTCCCGCGGGCTCCGGCATGATGCTGGGGTGGCCACGTTCGCTGCCGGGCTCCGGACGCCGTTCGCCCGGTACTGGCTGTCCGGATTCCTGGCCGACTTCGGGGACGGCGTCCGGCTGGCGGCGTTCCCGCTGCTTGCCGCGCAGCTGACCCGCTCGCCGGCCGCGGTGGCGGCGGTCACCGCGGTACAGGGCCTGCCGTGGCTGCTGCTCGGCGGCGGCCTGGGCGTCGTGGTCGACCGAACCGACCGGCGCCGCCTGATGGTCGCCGTGGACGTGGCCCGGGCCGCGGTCATCGTGGCCCTGGCCGCGGCGATCCTCGCCCACGGCGCCGGGCTGTGGCTGATCTACCTGACCGCGTTCGTGACCGGCGCCGGCTCGGCGCTGCGTGACACCGCGGCGGTGACCTGCGTGCCCCGGCTGGTCCAGCCGGACCGCCTGGACCAGGCCAACGCCCGGCTGATCGCGGGGCAGATCGTGGGCAACGAACTGGCCGGCCCGGCCGCGGGTGGCTGGCTGTTCGGCCTGGCTGCCGTGCTGCCCTTCGCGGTCAACGCAGGCACCCTGGGCATCGCGGTCCTGCTGCTGCTCACGCTCCCTGGCGTGTTCGGCCCCCCGCAGCGAGAACAAGCGCCAGAACGGTCATCACCGTGGCACGACTTCACCGAAGGCCTGCGCTGGCTCTGCCAGAACCGCGACCTGCGGGACGTGACGCTCGTGGCCGGCCTGGTCAGCGCGCTGGACGCTGCGTGGTTCGCGGTGCTCGTCCTCTACGTGGTGCGCGACCTGCGCCAGCAGCCGGGCGCCTACGGCCTGCTGCTGGCTATCGGAGCGCTCGGCGGGGTCGCGACCGGAGGCCTTGGCGCGGTCCTGACCCGGCGGCTCGGCCTGTGGCGGTCGCTGCTGCTGGGCGGGGTCGCCATGGCCGCCAGCCAGGCCGGCCTGGGCCTGACCAGCAACGTGATCGTCGCCGCGGCCATGCTCTTCATCAGCAGCGGCGCGTGGGCCCTGTTCAACATCGCCGCGGTCACCATGCGCCAGCGCCAGGTGCCCGCCGCCCTGCTGGGCCGGGTCAGCAGCTTGTTCGGCATCGTCACCCGCGGCACCGAAGCCTTCGGGGCGCTCGCGGGCGGCGCCCTGGCGGTGACCGCCGGCATCCGCGCTCCCATGCTGGCCGGCGCCCCGCCGCTGGCCGTCGCGGTCGCCCTGCTCGCCTGGCGGCACCGGAGCGGTAGGTGTGAGGTATGAGGATCTCCGGGTCGGCTCCGCTGGCCGCGACGGTCATCGCCGCGGCGTTGCTGACGGGCTGCGGCGCAGCCTCGTCCCCGGCGACGATCCGGGCCAGCGTCACCAAGACCGGACCGCAGCCGTCGTCGAGCCCGTCCACCAGCACCGTCACCTCCGCCCCGGCGTCCCCCAAGCCGAGCGGACCGCCGATCGCCCTGCCGGTGGCGCCCGGCGCGGGCGCGCTGCCGCAGACCCGCACCTTTCCCAGCACGCACTCGGCTGCGTTCCACGACGCTATGCAGGACCTGTGGCTGGCCGTGACCACCGGGAATGCCCGCCTCGCCCTCCCCGCCTTCTTCCCCCGCGCCGCCTACCAGAAGCTGAAGGCGATATACGATTCCACCGCCGACTGGGACGACAGGTTGTGGTACGACTTCACCCTCGACGTCAGCGCAGCGCATCGCGTCGTGGACCCGGACGCGCGCCTGGTCCGGGTGACCGTGGCCGGCTACGACGCGGCCTGGGTCTACCCGGGGATCTGCGACAACTCGATCGGCTACTGGCACGTCTCCGGCGCCCGGGTCGTCTACCGGGAGCACGGCCAGGAACGCTCGTTCGGCATCGCCTCGCTGATCTCCTGGCGCGGCGTCTGGTACGTGGTCCACTTCGGCGCCGTGCTGCGCAGCGTGGTGACCGGCGTCGTCGACCAGCCGGCGGGCGGCCCCGGCGTCCCCGGCCCCGCGGGCGGCTGTTGACCCGATCCGCCGCATCCCGTTGTGGGATTCGACATGGGATGCATTTCTGTTTACTGATGAATCCCAGAACGGTATTCTTGAGCTGTGAGCAGACAGATCGCGGTCAGGCTGCCAGATGACACCGTGGCGTTTCTCGACCGCTTGGTCAGGGAGAAGAAGGCCGCTAGCCGTGCCGAGATCATCGAACGCGCGCTGGAACGTGAGCGTCGCCGCGAGATTGCCGCCAGGGATGCTGCCATCCTGGCTGAATCCGGCGAGGACCCAGACCTTGCCGGGCTTGTCCGGCACATGACGCGGCACCCGGTAGATCCAGATCGGTGAGGCCAATCCACACCGCGCACCTCGATAAGGCGCGCCCGGTCCTGGTATTGACGCGCGAACTGGTGCTGCCTCACCGGCAGCAGCTGGCGGTGGCCCCGATAACCACCACCGTGCGCGGCCTGTCAACGGAGGTCCCGGTCGGCCCGGCCAACGGCATCCGTCACGAATCAGTGGTGAGCTGCGACAACATCGTCACCATCGAGAAGAATGCCCTAGGTGATCGGATCGGTTACCTCCTCCCCGCGCAGGAACCCCTCCTCACCGCCGCCATCCACGCCGCCTTCGATCTCGAATAGCGCGGCATCGCGCATCAAGATGCGCGTAGCACGGTAAACTGCGCACGATCGCGCACCAACGTGTCGCTTGCGAACAGGAAGTCGGCCCGGTGTCCAGGTACCAGCGGTGGACCGCGCTGCTCGACCTGCTGCCCGGCGACAGGCAGCTCACTGTGGCCGATGCGGCGCAGGCGCTCGGCGTGTCACAAGCCACCATCCGCCGGGATATGGATCAGCTGGCCCGTCAGCAACTGGTGACCCGGACCCGTGGCGGCGTGATCGCCGGGAATGTCTCCTACGACCTGCCGCTGCGGTACAAGACCGCCAGAAACGCGCCGCAGAAGCAGCGCATCGGCCGCGCCGCCGCCGCCCTGGTCGCGGCGGGCGCCGCGGTGGCGCTCAACGGCGGCACCACGACCAGTGAGGTCGCGCGCGCCCTGGCCACCCGCCCGGATCTCCAGGACGGCACCGGCGCCCCGGCCGTCACCGTGGTCACGAACGCGATGAACATCGCCAACGAGCTCGCCGTCCGCCAGCACATCAAGATCGTGGTCACCGGCGGGGTTGCCCGCACCCGGTCCTACGAGCTGATCGGCCCGTTCGCCACGCTGGTGCTCGAGCAGTTGGCCCTGGACTGGGCCATCCTCGGCGTCGACGCGCTCGACCCGGTCGCCGGCGCGACCGCTCACCACGAGGGCGAGGCCAGCATCAACTACCTGATGGCCACCCGCGCCGCCCGAGTCATGATCGTCGCCGACGCTTCCAAGCTGGGCCAGCGCGCCTTCGCCCGGGTATGCGCGGCGGACGAGATCGACGTCATCGTGACCGACCAGGACGCCGAGCCCGCCCTGCTCGCCGCGTTCGCCGAACACGGCATCCGCGTCGTCACCGCCTGACCGCCTGACCGCCTGACCGCCTGACCGCCTGACCCCGCGCCCCCCGCCTCAGCCCGCCCCCGCGCCCGCCACCCGCCTCAGCCCGCGGCCGCGCCCCGCGCCTCAGCCCCCTCCCGCGCCCGCGCCCGCGCCCGCGCCTAACGGAGTGAATCCCCGGGTTCACTTTGCTAGAACGCAGTGAAACCCGGGTTTCACTCACCCCCGGTCAACCGTGCCCCCAGCCGCACGACAGCCACTAGAGCACGGACCCACCCCGCCTCATCATCCAACTAGGCTGATCTATACTGCTCAATAAAACGCTGATAGATCAAAAAGTTGCAGTTTTAGTGATCGTAGGGAGCTTGCGATGAGCCACCTGATGGACGAGATCGCCAGTCAGCCGGAATGCTGGGCCAAGGCGATCGAGCTGGCGGCCCCGGCCGGGTCGGCGCTTCCCGCGCCCGGCGAGCGGGCCGCCGTGGTCGGCTGCGGCTCCTCGCTCAACGTCGCCCGCTGCTACGCGTCCTTGCGCGAGGCCGCGGGCCACGGCGAGACGGACGCCTTCCCGGCCTCGGAGATCCCGGCCGCCCGGCGCTACGACCGCATGGTGTACGTGTCGCGCACCGGCACCACCACCGAAGTCCTCGACGCCCTCCGCCGCGCTCCGGCGCAGGTCCGGACCACGGCGATCGCCGCCGACCCGGGCTCGCCGCTCGTGCAAGAGGCCGGCGCCGTGGTCCTGCTAGATTTTTCTGCCGAACGGTCCGTGGTCTCCAGCCGCTTCATCACCAGCGCGCTCGTCCTGCTCCGGGCTCACCTGGGCGAAGACCTCCGCGCCTTGCCCGACGCCGCCGCCCGTGAGCTGGCCCGCCCGCTGCCGCCCGGGCTCGCCGAACACCGCGAGTTCACCTTCCTCGGCCGCGGCTGGGCGGCCGCGGTGGCCGACGAGGCGGCGCTGAAGCTGCGCGAGGCCTCGCGGACCTGGGCTGAGTCCTATCCGGCGCTGGAGTACCGGCACGGCCCGATCAGCGTCAGTGACGAGAGCACCGTGGTCTGGGCCCTGGGCCAAGTGCCCCCCAGCCTGCTGGCCGACGCCCGCCGTACCGGGGCCATGGTCCTCGGCTCCGACGCTGACCCCCTGGTCGGCTTGACCGGCGCGCAGCGCCTCGCCGTCGAGCTGGCCGAACACCAGGGCATCGACCCGGACCAGCCGCGCGCCTTGTCACGATCTGTCATCCTGACCTGATGCTGGTGCTGGAGGGCGGCCGCGTAGTCACGCCGGATGGCGTCCTCAGCCCCGGCTGGATCCGCCTCGCCGGGGACGTGATCGACGCGGTCGGGTCCGGCGACCCGCATGAGCAGCTGCCCGCCGTAGACCTGCACGGACAGTGGGTGCTGCCCGGGTTCATCGACGTGCACGTCCACGGCGGCGGCGGTGCGTCGTTCACCGAGGGCACCAGCGACCAGGCCCGGCAGGCCGCGGCGTTCCACCGCGGGCAGGGCAGCACGACCGTGCTGGCCAGCCTGGTCACCGCGCCGCTCGCCGAACTGGAGGCCCGGGCCGGCCTGCTGGCCGGGCTGGCCGACGAGGGCGTCATCGCCGGCCTGCACCTGGAGGGCCCGTTCCTCTCCCCGGCCCGCCGCGGCGCCCAGGACCCGCGGCACATGATCGCCCCCGACGTGGCCGTCTTCGAGCGCCTGCACGCCGCGGCGCGCGGCCACCTGCGCGTCATGACCCTGGCCCCCGAACTCCCGGGCGCGCTCTCGGTCATCGAGGCCGCGACGCGAGCCGGGGTGACCGTGGCCGTCGGGCACACCGACGCCACCGCCGAGCTCACCCTGGCCGCCATCGACGCGGGCGCCACGCACGCGACCCACCTGTTTAATGGCATGCGGCCGCCGCACCATCGCGAGCCGGGCGCCGTCGGCGCCCTGCTGGACCGGGACGAGGTCACCTGCGAGGTGATCGCCGACGGCGTGCACATGGACGACATCGTCGTCCGCCTGACCGCCCGCGCCGCGGGTCCTGGGCGGCTGGTCCTGGTCAGCGACGCCATGGCCGCCGCCGGGATGCCGGACGGCAGCTACCAGCTCGGCTCGCAGCGGGTGATCGTGGCCGGGGGAGTGGCCCGCCTGCTCGAAGACCCGGGCCGTCCCGGTCCCGGCGACGACGCCGCGATCGCCGGCTCCACCGCCACCCTGGCCGACGTGGTTCGGCACGCGGTCGCCGCGGGCCTGCCGGTCCCCGACGTGGCCGCCGCGGCGAGCACTACCCCGGCTCGCGTACTCGGCCTGGCCGACCGTGCCGGCGCGCTGAGCCCGGGCCTGGACGCGGACCTGGTCGTCTGCGACGACGACTTCCGCCCCCGCGCGGTCATGCGCCACGGCGAGTGGCTGACCGCGCCTTCAGGAGCAGCAGGCGCAGGACGGCGCACCCTCGGCGCGTCCACACTGAAACCGTGAACACACTGAGCTCATACGACGGCACGACGATCGCTTACGACAAGCAGGGCGAGGGCCCGGCCCTGATCCTGGTCGACGGAGCGCTGACCGTCCATTCGTCCGGCTCCGGGTCGGAGCTGGCCAAACTGCTCGCGCCGCACTTCACGGTCTACGGCTTTGATCGCCGCGGCCGCGGGGAGAGCGGGGACACGTTGCCCTACGCGGTCGACCGGGAGATCGACGACATCGAGGCGCTGATCGGCCGCGCCGGCGGCTCGGCGTTCCTCTACGGCCACTCCTCCGGCGGGCCCCTGGCCATGCGGGCGGCCATAAGGCTTGGCAGCAAGGTCAGCAAGGTCGCCATGTACGAGCCGCCCTACAACAACGACCCTGGCGCGCAGGAGTCCTGGAGCCAGTACCTCGGACAGCTGAGAGCGGCCCTGGCCGAAGGCCGCCGGGGTGACGCAGTGGCCCTGTTCATGGGGTTTGTCGGCATGCCCGCCGAGCAGATCGACGGCCTGCGCCGCGCGCCGTTCTGGCCGGGCCTGGAAGCCGTCGCGCCGACGCTGGCCTACGACCATGCCGCGATCCTGGGCGAGCCCTGGTCGGTGCCGACCGAGTTGGCCGCGCGTGTCTCGGTGCCCGCCCTGGTGATGGCGGGCGACGCGAGCCTTCCGTTCATGCCCGACGCGGCGCGGGTGCTGAGCCAGGCGATCCCGCAGGGCCAGCTGCGGATGCTCGGGGGTCAGACGCATGAGGTGAGCCCAAGCGTGCTCGCCCCGGTCCTGGTGGAGTTCTTCACCTCATGAGGCCTGGTCCGGCCCGCGCGTTCTTGAGGCCAATCGCGGTCAGCCGCTGTTGCGGACCGAACCGCTGAGCGGTCCGCTGGCCGAGCTGACCTCGCACACCACGGTGCGTACGCCCGCCTGCCAGGCGTCCTGGTTGGGGTAGACGTACTGCTGGGTCAGGCCCGCGTTCAGCAGCTGCGGGTTCAGGTAGCCCGCGATCCGGTTCGCGCAGCCGCTGCTGGCCTGCTGTTGCGCGGCCGCGTTGCCGGGCCAAGACGATCCGGTCAGGCTGAACGTCGCGAACACTTCCGCCTCGTGCGGCGTGGCACAGGACAAGATCGTGACCGACAGTCCGTTCTGCGACGAATTGAGGCAGTCGCCCGCTCGCAAGCTGAATACGCCGGGGCCGGCCGGTACGTGACCACGGTCTTGTGCCGGGAGCCGTGCGTCGCCACCACCAGCACTCCGGCCGCCACCGCCACCGCGACGAGCACCAGGATCACGCCCGCTACCGCCCACTGGCTGACCCCGCGGCGCTCCCCGGCATGCACCTCGGCGGCCATGCTCTCGCCAGGGGCTGGTCGGGACGGCTCCGGAACCGCCGCCTCCAGGGCCAGGGGCCCGGTCGCGGCCGGCTCCACCGCGGCCGGCTCGACAGCGACCGGCTCGACAGCGACCGGCTCGGGCGCGACCGGTTCAGTGGCGGTCGGCTGGAGAGGGACCGGCTCGGTGGCGCCCGGCTCGGGAGTAGCCGGCTCCGGCGCAGACCCTCTGCCGACCCCCGCAGGCGCGGCCATCCGCCCTCCATCACGTGCGTGCCCGCCGCGCCCGGTCCCCTAGGCCGGCCTTCTGGTCGGGCAGCGCACCCTCAGACTCGAAAGTGCACCTCTGCCTCCACTAGTTCCCACCATTTGAAAAACGACACATCGGCCCAAACGGACTCTGTGCGCCGGGCTGCGCCCCGCGCCATTAGGAGGCGGCCAAGGCCTTCGCAATGGTCCGCTCGAGAGCACCGCGTCGCATGCGACCTGGTGGATGGGTAAGCCCCGTCCCTAAGCTGTGCCCTCCCGCAGCGTCTCCCGCAGCAGGACCGCCCCGGCAGTACGCTGGCCGGATGCGCTTGACGGATTTCTGGGCCCGGATGAGGGCGCAGTTCGGAGATGTATACGCCCAGAGCGTGGCCAAGGACTTCGTGTTCGACAATCTGGGCGGCCGCACGATCGACCGCGCGCTGGCGGACGGGGTAGACGCCAAGGTGGTCTGGCGGGCGGTGGTCGACACGTTCGACGTACCACAGCGGCTGCGTTAAAGCCTGCCGCCGCGGTGGCGTTAAAGCCTGCCGCGGCAGCCGCGCTAGGGCGTCAGCGGCGGCCCAGCCGCTTCGGAGTGTTGACCTTGTCCGCGGCGACCTTGAGGATCACCCGGCCCTGCGGGCCGATGGGGTTGGTGTACTCGTGGCCGTTGTACCGCTGGGATAGCTCGTCGATGTGCTGCCGGGCTGACTCACCGCCGATGGTCTCCACTACGTGCCCGCGGACCTCGGCCCAGTCGTAGTTGTCGTCGCCGCGGATCAGCACGGTGATGCGCGGGTCACGGGCCACGTTCCTGGCCTTCTGCCGCTGCGGCTCGGTGTTGACCAGGAGGTGCTCGCCGTCGGTGTCGATCCAGGTGAGCAGCGCCTGCGGCTGCCCGTCCGGCATCAGGGTCACCACCGTGGCCAGGTTCTTGCCCTTGGCCAGCCGGACCACATCCTCATCGAGCGGCATCCGATGTCTCCTCACAGCTAGAGCAGCTAGACCTGACTCGTGCCGATGCTAGCCCGCGGCCGCTCACGGACCACGCTGGCCCCGCCCTTCGACAGCCGCGCACAGCCCGCGCCGGCCCTGGTTTTCCAAGGATTTCCGGCCTTCTTCGGCGTGTCACGCATGGTCGAATACACGTTCGCTCTATAGTTGAACCAACGGAAGTGATCCCGGCCGCCGCTGCCGACGGTCACGGTCCACGAGATCCCCGCGGACGAGCGCGCACGGAAATGTCGGTGGCGGCGCGTAGCGTGTCCACCGATCCGCCGGGATGACCGGCGGGACCACGACGAAGAACGACCCGGGCGATGCGGAAAGTACCCGCAAGCCCCTTATCCCGGCAGGGAGTCCCCAATGGCAGGAAACACCAAGCCGAGCCCCGAGCGGGCGGGCGACAGGGATAAGGCCCTGGAGTCTGCTCTGCTCCAGATCGAGCGGCAGTTCGGCAAGGGCTCGGTCATGCGCCTGGGCGATGAGACCCGGGTACCGGTCGAGGTGATCCCGACCGGGTCGATCGCGCTGGACGTCGCGCTCGGCCTCGGCGGCCTGCCGCGCGGCCGCATCGTCGAGATCTACGGACCGGAGTCGTCCGGCAAGACCACGATCGCGCTGCACGCCCTGGCGAACGCACAGCGAGCGGGCGGCATCGCCGCGTTCATCGACGCCGAGCACGCACTGGACCCGGACTACGCCAAGAAACTCGGTGTGGACACCGATGCGCTGCTGGTCTCCCAGCCGGACACCGGCGAGCAGGCCCTCGAGATCGCGGACACGCTGATCCGATCCGGCGCCATCGACGTCATCGTCATCGACTCGGTGGCCGCTCTGGTGCCCAAGGCGGAGATCGAGGGCGAGATGGGCGACAGCCACGTCGGGCTCCAGGCCCGCCTCATGTCCCAGGCCCTCCGCAAGATCACCGGCGCCCTGAGCCAGACCAAGACCACCGCGATCTTCATCAACCAGCTGCGGGAAAAGGTCGGCGTCATGTTCGGCTGCATGGCTTACCCCACCCGAGTCACCCTGGCCGACGGCACCCAGGAAAAGATAGGGAAGATCGTCAACCAGCGGATGGACGTCGAGGTTCTTTCGTACGATCCGGAAACTGACCGGATGGTCCCGCGCCGGATCGTGAACTGGTTCAACAACGGCAAGGCCGAGAAGTTCCTTCAGTTCAGCGTCGCGAAGTCAGCGAAGAATGGGCTGGCCCAGTTCGCCGCGACAGAGAACCACCTCGTCCGCACGCCCGGCGGGTGGCGCCAAGCGGGAGAGCTGATTCCCGGTGACCGCGTCATGGTCGCGGAAGATCAGCACCTGAGCGAGCAGCAGGTTCAGCTGATCCTGGGTTCGCTCATGGGAGACGGAAACCTGTCCCCGAACCGCAGGGGCAGGTCCGGAACCCGTTTCCGTATGGGGCACGGGGCCAAGCAGGCGGCCTACCTCGACTGGAAGGTATCCCTGCTGGGAAACATCCCGTGCGCGAGGACGACAAACGCCAAGGGCTCCGTCTTCGCCGATTTCACGCCGCTTCCTGAGCTGAGCGAACTGCACGACGCCGTGTACTTCGGCGACGGTCAGAAGCATCTCACCTGGGACTACCTCAAGAGCCTCACGCCACTGGCGCTAGCGGTCTGGTACATGGACGATGGCTGTTTTACTCTCCGCTCGAAGGGCGTCCAGGAGCGCACCGCCGGGGGAACGGGCCGGATCGAGATCTGTGTCGAGGCAATGAGCCTCGGTTCCCGCGACCGTCTCATGTGCTACCTGCGGGACACGTACGGGCTGGACGTCAAGCTCCAGTACCGCGGGGCACGGAAGGTGAGCGTGCTTCAATTCAGCACCTCGGCCTCGGAGAAGTTCCAGGAGCTCGTCGCGCCGTATGTTCACCCGTCGATGGAGTACAAGCTGTTGCCGCGGTTCCGCAGCAAGTTCCGCGTGGAGCAGGAATTCACGCCTGCGACGCTGCGGATGGTCCCAGCGCGGATCCTGGATATTCACGTCAAGCCGCCGCTTCGGTCCATGAATCGCTTCGACATCGAGGTAGAGGGATCGCATAACTACTTCGTAGACGGAGTAATGGTCCATAACAGTCCTGAGACCACCACCGGTGGCAAGGCGCTCAAGTTCTACGCCTCTGTCCGCCTCGACATACGGCGGATTGAGACGCTGAAGGACGGTACCGATGCCGTCGGCAACCGCACCCGCGTCAAGGTCGTCAAGAACAAGTGCCTGGCCGAGGGAACACGGGTCTTCGACCCTGCGACCGGGCTGACTCACCGGATCGAGGAAATCGTCGACGGGCGGCTCCCGGTCCACGTCGTGTCCGCCGACAAGAACGGCGAGTTGAGCGTCCGCGAGGTCCGATCCTGGTTCGACCAGGGCGAGCAGGAAGTCATCGGCCTCAGGCTGCGTGACAACACCGAGCTATGGGTCACACCCGACCACAAGATCCTGACCGAGCGTGGCTGGCGCCTTGCGGGTGAACTCGCCCGCGGCGACCGGGTGGCGCGGCCGCGTAGCTTCCTGGGCTTCGGCTCATACGAGCCGATGCCACCGGACCATGCCCGACTGCTCGGCTATCTCATCGGCGACGGCTACGTCGGCGGGAAGACTCCGATCCACTTCATCAACGTGGTGGAATCCCTGCTGCAGGACGCGGCGAAGATCGCGGCCACTCTGGGCTGCGAGGCGAAGCCGACGGGAACCGGCGATATAGCTCTTTCGCACCGGCCGGGGGAGAAGAACGGCGTCCTCGAACTCTGCCGACGGGCAGGGATATTCGGATACCTGGCGCCAACGAAGAAGGTGCCATCCGAGTTCTTCGCGCCCGAGGTATCGGCGGAAGTCGTAAGCAACCTGATTTTCGGCTACTTCGAATCCGACGGTTATGTCTCCCGGGAGCAGACCGGCGGCATCCGGATCGGCTTCACCACGACGTCGGAGCAACTGGCTCAGCAGATTCACTGGCTGCTGCTGCGCTGGGGCATCGGCAGCAGTGTCCAGCGGCGTGACCCGCGCGCCCAGCGGGGTGGCCTCATCAAGGGCCGCCGGATATCTGGCAAGCTCCCGGCCTGGGAGGTCCGTGTCTCTGGCGTGGAGAACGTCGCGGCCTTCGCCGACGCGATCCCGATGTGGGGACCGCGCGGCCAGGTGGTAACGCGGGAACTCGCCGCCCTTGACGGCCGGTACCGGGGATCGCAGCGGATCTACCTGCCCGGGGAGGTCGTCGGACCTGTGCTCAGCCATCTCGAGCAACGGGGCGTGACCCCGTTGCTCGCCGCCCAGATGATCGGCGAGAACGCAGGCGACCCCCGGGGCGGCATGAAGGTCGTGCTCGGCGCGTCCAGGATGCGCCGAGACCGACTGCAGCGCCTAGCCGACGCGCTCGACGACCCGTTCCTCGACCAAATCCTGGCCGATCAGCTCTGGTTCTCCCGGATCCGCGAGATCCTGCCCGCCCGGCGCGCTCGCACCTTCGACGTCGAAGCGGCGGACCTGCACAACCTGGTCGCCGAGGACGTCATCGTCCACAATTGCGCTCCGCCTTTCAAAAGCGCGGAATTCGATATTCTGTACGGTATCGGGATCAGCCGCGAAGGCAGCCTTATCGACCTCGGCGTGGAACAGGGAATCGTGCGCAAGTCCGGCGCCTGGTACACCTACGAAGGCGACCAGCTGGGCCAGGGCAAGGAAAACGCCCGTAATTTCCTGCGCGAGAACGAGGACACCGCCAACGAGATCGAGAAGCGGATCAAGGAGAAGCTCGGCGTCGGCCCGCGCCTCGACGCGGACGCCACCTCCAGCGCGCCAGCCCCCGCCGCCAAGGTCGGCAACGGGGCGGGCAACGGTGCGCCGCGAAACCTCACCACTCCGCCCGGTGTCACCGTCTAGCAAGTAATGGCTCGCAGCAAACAGGCTTCAGGGTC
The DNA here is from genome assembly GCA_963742795.1 of uncultured Actinomycetes bacterium. GTDB lineage: Bacteria > Actinomycetota > Actinomycetes > Streptosporangiales > Streptosporangiaceae > Palsa-504. The sequence continues at coordinate 130,801 of CAVUNL010000028.1, read as the reverse complement.
ACCGCCCAAGGCGCCAACGACGCCCGGAACGCTAGAACCGCCCGGGACGCCCGAGACCGCCGGGACGCAGGTCGGTGACCCTGAAGCGCAGGCCAGGCAGATCTGCCTGCGGCTGCTGACGATCGCGCCCCGGACCCGGGCCCAGCTGGCCCAGGCGCTGCACCGCCGCGGTGTGCCCGACGAGGCCGCCGAGACCGTGCTGAGCCGCTTCGCCGACGTCGGCTTGATCGACGACGCGGCGTTCGCCCGGGCCTGGGTCGAGTCCCGGCACTACAGCCGCGGGCTGTCCCGTCGCTCGCTGTCCGCCGAGCTCCGCCGGCAGGGTGTGCAAATCGAGGAGATCCGCGAGGCGGTCGACACTCTCGATCCCGAGCAGGAAGTCGTCACCGCCCGGCGCCTGTTGGAGCAGAAGATGGCGGGCACCCGCGGCCAGCCGCCCGAGGTCCGGGTCCGCCGGGCGGCAGGCACGCTGGCCCGCAAGGGTTACCCGGCCGGCCTGGTCTTCCGGCTGATCAAGGAAGTCCTGGAGCAAGAAGGCGAGGCCGAGGCCGAGACCCTCGACCTGGACCCCGACCAGTACCTCGACCCGGACGACCCCGGAGAGTAACCCTCCTGCGCATCCCGTTCATGACCGTGGCCAGAAACGGCCAAATACGGCCCAGTTCTGGCCACGATCATGCCGTCACCGCGCTCCGGCCCCGAAGCAAGCCCGAAGCAAGCCCGAACCAAGCCCCAACCAAGCCGCAAGCAAGCCCCCACCAGCCCGAACGCCCTCGCGTTAACGCACCTTTCATCCACGAAACGCACCGTTCGCGACGGTCAGCATTGCATTGCTTGATAAAAAGGTTATCAAGCCTTAACCTCACGGCAGCGAGATGTTGTCCCACTCTGCACGGAGAGTCAGGCCGGGGACCAGCAAAGCATCAGCGGAGGAGAAGCAGCCAGACACGTAAGGTAACCAGAAGGCTGGGCCGGAGAACAGTCGGCGAGCCCGTCGCCGCGTGCGAGAGCCCGCGCCAGGGCATAAACCCCTGAACCGGAAGTTACAACACAAGGGTGCCCCGAGGGCTATGGACGGAAAGGGGTGACCGTGAGCAGCGGATTGTCGCTCGCGTTCATGGTGATCGGGTTGCTCGCGGTGGTGTTCGCGCTGGTCGTCGTCTGGCGCAAGACCACGGCCAGCGCGCAGGTCAACCCCGCCCAGGACCCCGTCCAGCTAGAAAAGGCCAGCCAGGAAGCCGAGCACCTCCGCGCACGTGCCGAGACCGAAGCCGCCGGCATCCTCGAACGAGCCCGCGACGAGGCCGAACAAGCCGCCCAGGGCCGCCGGGAAGTCGAAGAAGAGATCCGCGCGGTCAAGGACGAGGTCCGCGAGCTGCGCGGTGACCTCGAGCGCCGCGAGCTGCGCCTCGCCGATCGCGAGCAGCGGCTGGACGAAGAGCTCAAGCGGATCGAGGAGCGCGCCCAGACCCTGGCCGGGCGCAAGCAGGACCTGGAGCGCCGCGCCGCCGAGCTCGACCAAAAAGACGCGGAACGAAAGAGCGAACTCGAGCGCGTCGCCGGCCTCACCTCAAACCAAGCCAAGGCCGAGCTGGTCACCGCCATCGAGAACCAGGCCAAGCGGGAAGCGGCGCTCATCGTCAGGGACATCGAGCACGAGGCCAAGGTCGAAGGCGAGAAGCGCGCTCGCAAGATCGTCACCCTGGCCATCCAGCGCGTCGCCACCGAGCAGACCAGCGAGTCCGTGGTGTCGGTCCTGCACCTGCCGAGCGATGAGATGAAGGGCCGCATCATCGGCCGCGAGGGCCGCAACATCCGGGCCTTCGAGTCCGTGACCGGCGTCAACCTGATCATCGACGACACGCCCGAGGCCGTCCTGCTCTCCTGCTTTGACCCGGTACGACGAGAGATCGCCCGGCTCACCCTGGACCGGCTGATCGCCGATGGCCGGATCCACCCGCAGCGGATCGAGGACGCCTACGAGCGGGGCAAGGCCGAGATCGAGCAGCTGTGCAAGCGGGCCGGCGAGGACGCGCTGGTCGAACTGGGCATCACCGACATGCACCCGGAACTGGTCGACCTCCTCGGCCGCCTGCGCTACCGCACCTCTTACGGGCAGAACGTGCTGCGGCACCTGGTCGAGTCGGCGCACATCGCGGGCATGATGGCCAGCGAGCTGCGCATAGACCCGCTGCTGCTCAAGCGCTGCACGGTGCTGCACGACATCGGCAAGGCGCTCACCCACGAGGTCGAGGGCAGCCACGCGCTGATCGGCGCCGAGATCGCCCGCCGCTATGGCGAGCCGGAGGATGTGGTGCACGCCATCGAGGCGCACCACAACGAGGTCGAGGTCCGCACCGTCGAGGCCGTACTGACCCAGGCCGCGGACGCGATCAGCGGCGGCCGGCCTGGCGCGCGGCGCGAGTCGCTCGAGATGTACGTCAAGCGCCTGGAGCGCCTGGAGCAGATCGCCGGCGACCACGAGGGCGTGGAGAAGGTCTTCGCCATGCAGGCGGGCCGCGAGATCAGGGTCATGGTCAAGCCCGACCGGATCGACGACATCCAGGCCCAGGTGATCGCGCGCGACATCGCCAAGCAGGTCGAAGAGGAACTGACCTACCCGGGCCAGATCCGCATTACCGTCGTCCGTGAGTCCCGGGCCACCGAATTCGCGCGCTGACCTTTTTACACATAAACCTTTTCGGCCGAACGGATCGTGGTGCTCCCTCAGGAGCCAAGCCACTTCGTATTCCACACGTACGCGTCCCCGGCCGTGTCGGTACTGGCCAGCGCATCGCCGCTGGGGCTGAACGCGACGCCGATGATGCCCTTGCCCAGCGGGTCGGACAGCGTGCTCAGGTACTTGCCGGTGCCCAGACTCCAGAAGCTGATGTTGCCGATGGTGTCGCCCGCGGCCAGGTAGTTCCCGTCCGGGGTGAACGCGATGTCGGCGAATTCGGAGTTGTAGAACGACTCCAGGGAGTAGACGAGCTTGCCGGTGGAGACACTCCACACGTAGACCACGCCGTCGGTGGTGGTGCTGGACTCGTCGGAGACGGCCAGGTAGTTCCCCTGGGGGCTGAACGCGATGTCGTACAAGCCCTTGCTGCCCGGGTCTGTCAACGTGCCGGTGAGCTGGCCGGTGGATACGTTCCACAGGTACGTGCTGCCGCTGGTGTCGCCGGCCGCCAGCGTGTTGCCGTCCGGGCTGAACGCGACCCCGTACACGTTCTTGCCACCGGGGTCGTGGAAGCTGTTCGTCGAGGTGGAGCTCCCGCCCACTTTCCACAGGTACGTGCTGCCGCCGCTGCTGCCCACCGCGACCATGCTGCCGTCCTTGCTGATCGCCACCCGGTCGTTATCCCGGCTGCCGTTGGACAGGGTGGCGCTGATCGTGCCGCTGGCCGCGTTCCACAGGTAGATGTTGCCGTTCGCGTCGGCCATCGCGTAGGTATCACTGTTCGGGTTGAACGCGATGCTGTTGATGCCGTTGCTGTTCGGGTCCTTGAAGGTACTGGTGAGGCTGCCGCCGCTGCTCAGGTCCCACACGTAGCTACTGCCGTTGCTGTCGCCCGTCACGAGGGTCGTCTCCGAGCTGAACAGGTCACCGAAGACGTTCTTGCCGCCCGGATCATGCAGCGAGAGTGCGGGATGATCCGGCACCCCGGCGGCGGGTCTGGAATTCACGCTCGAACTCGCGGACGGGTGGCCGCCCGCGTGGGCCGAAGACTGGATCGCCATCGGGTGCGAGGTACTGGGACTACTGCTGCTGAGCAGGATGCCCACCACCGCGCCGACCACTACCACGGCGACCGCGGCCACGATCAGCACCGTCCGGCGCGCGCCACCGCCGGACCCCCGCCCGCCGCGGCCTGACCTGGACGGCGGTGGTGCGGCCGCCCAGATCGGACGCTGGCCTGGCGGAGGTCCCCCGGGGCCGGTGCGCTGCTGGTCAGAGCCCTGGCCGGGACCGGTCCCGTCGCCGGTCCGCATGGTCTGGGTCGGCTCGTAGAACTCAGCTGAGGAGGGCTGCCCGGAGGCGGACTCCGCCGCGTACGGGTACGGCTTGGGCTCCGGGGGCGCCACGTACGAAGACGGCTGCGGCCCCCGGGCCGCGACGTACGGGACCGGCGGCGGCTCCGGCGCACGCCAGTAGTCGGCGGCCGGATCGGCCAGGACGGCCTGGGCGGCGGTGCCGGTCTCGGCCAGCCGGTCCATGATGGTGGCCAGGCTGGGCCGGTTGGCCGGGGACTTGGACAAGCAGTCCCGGACCAGCTCCCGGAAGCCGTGCTCCTCGGTCACACCGCTCAGGTCCGGCGGCTCGGTGGTGATGCGGTAGACCACGGTGACGATCGAGTCATCGCCGAACGTGATCCGGGCGGTCGCCGCGAAGGCCAGCGTGCAGCCCAGCGCGAACACATCGCTCGCGGGCCCGGCCACGTCGCCCCGCAGCTGCTCGGGGGACATGTAGGAGTACGTGCCGACGACCATCCCTGCCGTCGTCATCGGGCTAGCCTCGGCCGCCCTGGCGATCCCGAAGTCGATGATGCGCGGCCCGTCGTCGGCCAGGATCACGTTGCTCGGCTTCAGGTCGCGGTGGACCAGCCCGCAGGCGTGGATCGCGGCCAGCCCCTCGGCCAGGCCCGCGCCGAGCCGGCATACCCGCTCCAGGCTGAACGGCCCGCCTTCAGCGACTGCCTGCTGCAGCGAGGGGCCCTGGATGAACGCGGTGACCATCCAGGGCGGGTCGGCCTCAGGGTCGGCGTCCACGACGGACGCGGTGTGGAAGCCCCCGACCCGCCGCGCCGCCTCGATCTCCCGCGCGAACCGCTCCCGGAACTGCTTGCCGCTGGCGTACCCGGGATGGATGACCTTCACCGCGACCTGGCGGCCTCCGGGGGACAGGCCCAGGAACACCTGCCCCATGCCGCCTTCACCGAGCCGCCCGATCAGCCGGTAGTTACCCACCCTGCTCGGATCACCGGGCTTGAGATGCTCCATAACCCCGAGTCCCACCCCACCCAATCCGCCAGAAAACGGACCCTGGACCGTTACCAGAAGGGAACAGTTGATACTAGAAGATAACTGTCCAGGTTGGCCCGGTACCCTGACAACCTCTCCCCTCAGCCAAACCCCCTTTTTATCCCGAACGGGCCGTGGTGCGTGCGTCGGCCCCGGCCAGCGGAACCGGCGGCACGCCCGGCGGGGTGAACCCCATGGTCTGGCCGTACCAGGACAGCTCCGCCTCCAGGCTGGCGATGATGCTGTCCGCCTTCCGGAACCCGTGCGACTCCCCGGCGAAGGTCAAGTACGCGTAGGGAATATGGTGCGCGGCCAGTTCGGCGGCGATGGTTTCGGCCTGGACCGGCGGCACCACCGGGTCGTCGAGTCCCTGGAGCAGCAGGATCGGGCAGGTGAGGTCGTTCACGTGACCCGCGGGCGCCCGCTCGGCATACAGCGCGCCGCACTCCGGCAGCGGCCCGATGAGGCCGTCCAGGTACCGGGATTCGAAGTCGTGCGTCTCCGCCGCGAACCCGCGCAGGTCGCTGACGCCGTAGTAGGACACCGCCGCCGCGAAGACGGCGCCCCGTTCCATGTCCTGGTCCGCCACCTCGATCCCGGAGGTCACGGCGGCCAGGGCGGTCCAGCCCCCGGCCGAGTGCCCGCGGATGCCGAGCCGCTTCCCGTCCGCCTCGCCCGCCTCGGCCAGCGCGAGCGCGGCGGTGATCACGTCGGCCACGTCGACCACGCCCCACTGGCCGCGCAGCCGCTCCCGGTAGGCCCGGCCGTACCCGCTCGAACCGCCGTAGTTCACGTCGATGATCCCGATGCCCCGGCTGGTGAAGAACGCCTTCTCCAGGTCGAGCCGGGGGACCACGTGCGAGGTCGGGCCGCCGTGCACCCACACGATGTAGGGCGGCAGCTCGCCCTCGGGCGCGCAGGCCGCGGGGTTGGCCGGCGGGTAGACCAGCGCGTGCACCTCCGAGCCGGACGGTCCGGCTAGCCGCTCGTCCCGCGGCAGCGGCAGGTAGGCGGCGTCGGGCAGGTCCACGGTCTCCCGGCGCAGCTCGCTGACCTGGGCCGTCGCCCTGGCTGTGGTCCCGATCGGCGGGATGTCGACCCGGACCACGCTGAGCGGCACCGTCGGGCCGCCCGCGGTGATGGCCACGCTCTGGCCGGACGCCGAGAGCCAGGGCGAGAACGCCTGGTACGGCAGGTCGAAGTCGCTCAGCTGCCCCGTCTGCGGATCGAGCACCCCGAGCTGCGAGGGCCCGCTCCCGTGGCTGACCGCCAGGCGGCCGTCGCTGAGCACCGCGAACGGGTACGTGCCCAGCTGCCACAGCGGGGCGGCGAACTCCTCCTCCCGCGGGCACAGCGCCTGCGGCGTCCCCACCGGCCCGGCCAGGTACAGGTTCCACCACCCGGACCGGTCCGAGACCGCGTACAGGCTGCGGTCGTCGCGCCACACCGGAGCCAGCACCGACTCCCGGTCGCCGCCCATGACGACCTGGTACCGCGCGTCGCCGACCGCGGCCACCCGCAGCTCGGTGCCGTCCCACGGCATCCGCGGGTGATCCCAGCAGATCCAGGCCAGCATGCTGCCGTCCGGGGACGGAGCCGGGAAGGCGTAGAAGTCCGAGCCGCTAATCAGCACCCGGACCGCGCCGGCATCGTCGGCGGCCGAGCCGTCCAGCGGCACGGCCACGATCGCCCGGGTGATCCGGCCGCCTGCGTGCCGCTCCCGGACGCACCACACCTCGTCCCGTCCGGGGGCGAGCACGAAGTCGGCGAACCGGTCGGCGCAATCTTCGCCGGGCGCCGCGGTCAGCGGCGCTGTACTGCCTCGGGGGGAGCGATCCCCCCCAGACCCCCCCTGCTCCTGGGGGGATGCCATCCCCCCAGACCCCCCTGGCCGACAGCGGTAGAGCCGCTGGTCGGCGAAGTTCGCGAACAGGAAGCCACCGGGCAACGGCAGGTAAGACTGGCCGCCGTACTCGTGCACGCGGGTCCTGGCGTTCCACGGCGCCGGGAGCAGGTCGCGGCGGACGCCGTCCTGGCCCTGGCCGACCACTGCCAGCCGCCCGCCCTCGGACGGCCGGATCTCCTGCCACCACACCTGCGAGCCGGTGATGACCGGGAACGAGAGGCCGACCCGCCCGCGCGCCACGTCGGCGCCCGTGATGGGGGAGGGCCATTCCCCATAGATGTGCGTTTCTGTAGTCATTTGCCTACAGATATACCATGGCGAGGCGCCTCCGCCATGGCTCACGTGACGCACCCGGCCGAGCCCTATCCTGTTTGTGTGACTGCAGGCGTCCGCACCTACCAGATCCGCACCTACGGGTGCCAGATGAACGCGCACGACTCCGAGCGCCTGGCCGGCCTGCTGGATGAGGCGGGCTACCAGCCCGTCGCCGAAGGCGAGACCCCGGACGTGGTGGTGTTCAATACCTGCGCGGTCCGCGAGAACGCGGCCGACCGGCTGTACGGGAACCTGGGCCACCTGCTGCCGCAGAAGAAGAATGGCATGCAGATCGCGGTGGGCGGCTGCCTGGCCCAGATGGAGCGGACCAAGATCACCAAGCGCGCTCCCTGGGTCGACGTGGTGTACGGCACGCACAACATGGCCTCGCTGCCCGCCCTGCTCGAGCGGGCCCGGGTCAGGAACGAGGCGCAGGTCGAGTTCGCAGAGACGCTGGAGACGTTCCCCTCGCTGCTGCCCGCCCGCCGCCAGTCCGCCTATTCCGCCTGGGTCTCGATCTCGGTGGGCTGCAACAACACCTGCACCTTCTGCATCGTGCCCAGCCTGCGCGGCAAGGAGCGGGACCGCCGCCCCGGCGACATCCTGTCCGAGATCGGCGCGCTAGTCGCGGACGGCGTCCTGGAGGTCACGCTGCTCGGCCAGAACGTGAACTCCTACGGCGCCGAGTTCGGCGACCGGCAGGCGTTCGGCAAGCTGCTGCGCAGCTGCGGCCAGATCGAGGGCCTGGAGCGTGTCCGCTTCACCTCCCCGCACCCCCGGGACTTCACCGACGACGTGATCGACGCCATGGCGCAGACCCCGAACGTCATGCCCAGCCTGCACATGCCGCTGCAGTCCGGCTCGGACACCGTGCTCAAGGCCATGCGCCGCGCCTACCGCCGGGACCGCTACCTGGCCATCCTGGACCGGGTCCGGGCCGCCATCCCCGACGCCGCCATCACCACCGACATCATCGTCGGCTTCCCCGGCGAGACCGACCAGGACTTCGAGGAGACCCTGGACCTGGTCCGCCAGGCGCACTTCGCGGGCGCGTTCACCTTCCGCTACTCGATCCGCCCCGGCACGCCCGCCGCCACCATGGACGGCCAGGTCCCGCCAGCCGTCGTCCAGGAACGCTACGACCGGCTCACCGCCCTGGTCGAGGAGACCACCTTCGCCGAGAACCAGAAGCTGACCGGCGCGACCGTCGAGGTGCTGGTCGCTGAGGGCGAGGGCCGCAAGGACGCCGCCACCCACCGCATGTCCGGCCGCGCCCGCGACAACCGCCTGGTCCACTTCGCGCCCCACGGCGCCCCCGAACCAGATGAAACCCGGGTTTCACCTCGCTCTATGCCAGTGAATCCCGGGTTTCACCGCGTCCCCCCGGATGCCCCGCGCCCCGGCGACGTCGTCACCGTGACGGTCACCCGCGCCGCTCCCCACTACCTGCTGTCCGACGCCCAGCCGCTGTCCCTCCGGCGGACCCGCGCCGGCGACGCCTGGGCCGCTGCGACCGCCACCCCCGCGCCCGTCCCCGTCCTGCTGGGCATGCCCGCGCCCAGTCCCGGGGCCTCGTAACCGGCCTGGGCGGTTACTCGCAAGCGCGGGTGATCTCCCGCATACGGCGCGCGATGAACGACCGGGACGCCGCTGCCGGCTCGAGGTCGAGCGCCGCGCGGTACGCGCCCGCGGCGTCGTCGTCTCGCCCGAGACGTCTCAGCAGTGCTTGCGTCGCGGCGATCGGGCGCACCTCGACCGAGGCGTCCCGCGCCGCGGGGATGGCCGCCGCCCACCCCAGGGCCTCGTCCAGGTCGGCGCATTCGATGATGGTGTACCCGCCGAGCTGTTCCTTGATCTCGGCCGACGGGCCGTCGGTGATGATCGTCTCGCCGTCGCGGACCCGGACCGTGGTCGCGGACGACCGGGCGGTCAGGGCTGCGCAGTCGATGAGCACCCCGGCCCGGCCCATGGCCTCCACCGCGGCACCGTAGTCCTGCATGATCCGGTCGAGCTCGGGAGTCCCCGGCTCCGGGAGCGCGTCCGCCGTGCGGTTGAGCAGCAGCATGTACTTCATGATCCGTCCCTTCGGCACAATCTGAACTGCAGTGGCCCACTCCCTAATATCGAACGGCCCCCGCCCCGATGGACACCGAGCCGGGAATCGGCCCCGGCGCGCCGTCCGGGGCTGAGCCGCGCCGCAGCGACGGTCAGCTGACGCCGGACGGAGCCGGCCCCCGCTGTCCAGGGCCGCGATGCCGCTGCTGTCCGCGGTCCGCGTGATCGTGCTCATCGCCGCCTTGTCGCCCAGCAGGTACCGGCCGAAGAACGCCAGGGTGACGCGGGCCACGAGCCGCTCCACCGAGTTGTCTCCTGTATACGGGACCATGTGGTCGGCCCCGAACAGGTCCAGGTAATACCGCGATCCTGCCTGGTCCGCGCGGTACAGCTGCACGCTGGTCCACGGCGGGTTGATCGTGTCCGCGCTGCCCTGCACGAACAGCATCGGCGGCGCCCGGCCCGGGAAATATGTCCCCGGCATGGGAGGCCACTCCGCACCCGACAGCACCGCCACCGCCTTCAGCCGGTGATCCTGGCAACAGGCGTTGCCGCCCAGGGCCGCGACGGTGTCGCCGCCGTCGGACTGGCCCGCCGCGGCGACCTCACGCAGGTTCAGCCGTCCGGAGAAGAAGCCACCCGGCTGTGCGCTCAACGCCAGCAGCTGACCGAGCACGTAGGACACGTCGCCGGGCTGGTTCACCAGGTCCAGCTCGTAAGCGCTCGAGGCGACCTGGCAGCTGGTCCGCGGGAAGTCCACCGACGCGACCACGTAGCCGGCGCTGGCCCAGGCCTGCAGCAGGTTCTCGTACGTGCCGCTGCACTGCCGGAACCCCGGGGCGAACATCACCAGCGGGAACGGGCCGCCAGCCGCCCACGACCCCGAAGCGCCCCGGGCCGCAGGGTAGCGGATCACGGTCAGCAGCGAACGTTCACCCAGGTGCTGCCCGGTCACCCCCGCGTGCGCCGGATCGGTCAGGACCATCTCCCGCTCGCCCACCCGGTACTGGCCGGCAACGCCCAGGGAGCGGGCGGCGCCTGCCGAAGCCGGCTCCTCGCGGACACCCGGCGCAGAGTTGACCACAGCCGAAGGCTTCGCCGGGACCCAGACGAGGTGACTCGCGGAACCCCCGCAGCCAGCGGCCAGCACCGCGGCCGCGAGCAGGCCGATGACCACCTCGCTGGCGAGGATCAGCCTGGACCGCCGGGCAGCCGATGCCACCGCTGCATCCTAGCTTCCCTGATCCCAGGTCACGGCCGTAATTGCCTTCCTGCACGACTGATGTCGCGGCATGGAAGCACCACCGACGAGGTCCTCGCCGCCGCCCGGGACCTGGTCCAGGCGTTCGGGCGGCACGACACCGCGGCCTACTTCGACTGCTTCGCCCCGAGCGCGGATGGTAGCGTCGCAGCATGGACGCGCACGAACTCGAAAACCTCGCGCACCTGCGCCGGGCGCGGGATCTGATCGACCGGGAGTACGCACGTCCGCTCGATGTGCCGACCATGGCCCGGCGCGCTCTGATGTCCCCGGCGCATTTCTCGCGGCAGTTCAAGGCGGCATACGGCGAGACGCCGTACAGCTATCTCATGACCCGCCGGATCGAGCGCGCGATGGCGCTGCTGCGCGCCGGCATGAGCGTCACCGACGCGTGCATGACGGTGGGCTGTACCTCACTGGGTTCGTTCAGTTCGCGCTTCACCGAGGTCGTCGGGGAGCCGCCGAGCACATATCGCAGCCGGGAGCACGACGCCGAGACCGCGATGCCGGCATGCGTGGCGAAGGTGCAGACCCGGCCGACCAGGAACGCGGCCAGCAGGAACGACAACGCGCCAGACAGGAACGACCACGCGCCAGGCAGGAATGGAGAAGCGGCCCGGGGCGCCGCCGCCTAGAGTTGGCCGCATGGCCATCGCACTCCAGTACTGCCACGTCACGGTCAACGACCCGGACGAGTCGCTCGGCTTCTACCGCGACGCGCTCGGCCTTGAGGTGCAGAACGACGTCGCTTCGGGCGGGTTCCGCTGGGTCACCCTCGGCAGCCCGGATCAGCCGGGCCTGGGGATCGTGCTCTCCGAGCCGCACGCCGGCCGGTCCCAGGCCGATGGCGACACCCTGCAGGAACTGCTCACCAAGGGCGTTCTGCCCATGATCATCTTCAGTGTCGGGGACCTCGACGCGACCTTCGAAAAGGTACGGGCATCCGGCGCCGAGGTGCTGCAGGAGCCCATCGACCAGCCCTGGGGGCCGCGGGACTGCGCGTTCCGCGATCCCTCGGGCAACCTGGTCCGGATCTCGCAGGCGTCGGCGACGTAGCGTCTCAAGGCGTGGTTCCTTTGATCGCTTCGTCCCAGAATTCCTGGATGGGCGGGTAGATCAGCTCGTGGTCGCGGGATAGCGAGGCTTTCACGGTCCGGGTCCGTTCGTCGGCGAGCACCTCGATCTGCCCGGCCTCGACGGCGTCGAAGACCTGCCCGGCGACCGATTCCGGGCTGATCTTCGGGAGGTCGACCAGCGCGGCCATGTCGGTGTCGATGAAGCCCGCGTGCACGGCGACGACCAGGGTGCCCTGATGGTGGAGTTCGAGGCGGATGCCGTTGGTCAGTGACCACGCCGCCGCCTTCGAGGCGCCGTAGGAGGCGTTGAACGGGTTGGTGAAGAAGCTGGTGATCGAGAGCATGTTGACGATCGCGCCGCCGCCGTTGGCCGCCAGGACCGGGGCGAAGGCCCGGCACATGCCCAGCGTGCCGAAGTAGTTCGTTTCCATTTCCGCCCGCGCGGCGTCCAGGTTCGGCGCCCCGGTGAACGTGCTGGCCTTCATCACGCCGGCGTTGTTCACCAGCAGGCTGACGTCCCCGCATTCCGCCGCGACCTGGGCGACGCGTTCGAGGTCGGTGATGTCCAGCGCGATCGGAGTCACGCCCGGCTCGGTGACCTGGGCTGGCTGGCGCGCGGCCCCGTAGACCTTAGCCGCGCCCCGGCTGACCAGTTCCCGGACGTACGCCCGGCCCAGGCCGCGGTTGGCGCCGGTCACCAGCGCCACCGTTCCGCTGATCTTCATGGCTCCTCCCGAGCCGAGGGTACAGGGGTGCATCAGAGGGAAACACGTCAGCTCCGGCTGCGCGGGCGGGCCCGGACGTGGATGCGCTCGCCACGATCCCGGTCATGGCCCTGATGCCGACCCGGGCGATCGCCCCGGTGCTCATCACGGCCTACGTCTGCGTCGGCACCCTCCAGCACGCCAACCTCCGCTGGACGTTCGGCCCGTTCGGCCGGGTGATCGTGAGCCCGGCCTACCACCGGCTGGCGAGGGTGACGAACCCGTCGGCGCCCATCGGCGACCCGATGAGCAGCAGGACGGGCTCGGCGCTGGTGTCGTTGGCCCGGACGTCGTAGGACAGTACGGCACCCGGCACGTCAAGGGTGTAGGTCTTGGGTTCGGTCATACCTGTTCGACGCGCCGCGCCGGCGGAAATCATCGGGTCAGCAGAAAGCGCGGACGATCTCGGCCAGCGTCGCGACGGCCGCGTCGATCGCGGTGTCCTTGATGCTGCCGTAGCCGACCAGCAGCCCCGCGTCCGATGACTCGGGCTGAAGCTGCATCTCGTAGAGGTTCCACAGCTCGATGCCGCGGCGCGCGGCGGCCCGCAGGATCACGGTCTCGTCGGTCCCGGGCGGCAGTTCGATCAGCAGTTGCAAACCCGCCTCCCCGCCGCGTACCCGGTACTCGGGCAGGTGCCGGCGCAGCGCGTCGAGCAGGACGTTGCGGCGGGTCCGGTATCGCTGCCGCGAGGCGCGCAGATGCCGGTCGTAAGCGCCGGACTGCATGAGCTGGACCAGCGCGAGCTGGTTGAGCGCGGGCGGGAGCACCTGGATCTCGTGCTCGGCCCGCACCGCCGGCACCCACCGGCGAGGCGCCACCACCCAGCCGATGCCGACCGTGGGCCCCAGCACCTGACTCATCGAACCCAGTAGCGCAACCCGGTCTTTGGCCGTCCCCTGCATCACCGGCGGCGCGGGGTGGTCGTAGCTAAACTCGGAGAGGTAGTCATCCTCGATGACCAGCCCGTCCACCCGTCGTGCCCACTCCACCAGCGCCGGGCGGCGGTGCGGGGCCAGCGGGCAGCCGAGCGCGACCTGCCGGGCCGCGCCCACGCATACGGCGCGCAGGCCGGGATGGCCGTCCAGGGCGCCGACGACCAGGCCGTCATCGTCCACCGGGAGCGGCACCAGTTCCAGGCCCGCCTCCTGCGCGGCCTGGAACAGCCGCGGCGAGCCGGGACTCTCCATGCCGATCGCGGTATGCCCGTCCGCCACCAGCGCGCGGCAGAGCCGGGACATGCCCTGTCCGGCCCCCATGACGATACAGATCGTGCCCGGCTCGGCCGCGGCGCCGCGGCTCCGGTTCAGGTGCTCGGCCAGGACCGCGCGCAGCTCCGCCAGCCCGCCTGGCTCGGAGTAGGAGAGCCGGTCGAACGGCGCGGTCTCGGCCGCCGCCCTGATCGCCTCTACCCACTGGCGGCGGGGGAAGGACCGCAGGTCAGGTGTACAGGAGGACAGGTCGAAGCCGGCCGGCGGGGACGGCCGCGCGGCCGGCGCCTGCCGTTTGCGGGCCGGCTCGCCCCGCGGCTCGTGACCGGGCCGGGGCGACCAGGTCACCCGGGTGGCCGAGCCGGTCTTGCCGGTCAGGTAGCCCTCGGTGATGAGCTGGCCGTAGGCCTCGGTGACGGTCCAGCGCGACACGCCCAGGTCGGCCGCGAGCATCCGGCTGGGCGGCAGCGCCGCGCCGACCGGCAGCCGCCCGGCCCTGATCGCCGCCCGGATGGCCGCGGCCAGCCGCATGTGCAGCGGCCCCGGCCTAGTGGCGGACAGGTCAAGCAGCGTCTCCCAGGCCAAATTGGCCTGTGTTCCGGCCATGCCATTGGATCGTAGTCCTGCATCTGCCGCTCCTAGCCTCGGTAACACCGCGAAACGGCAATCTGGAGGAGTTGACCAGCGATGACGGTTCTGTCCCTGCAGCGGCGGGTGGCCTGGCTGCGGCGCCGGGCCGCCCTGCCCCGTCACCTAGACCCGGCCCGGCGCCCGGCGCGGACCAAACGGCACGTCTACTCCGACCCCTTCTTCGCAGATCCCGCCATCGTCGAGGATGACATCCGCCGGATGACACTGCCCGCCGCTGCGGCTCGATGAACGACCAGAATCACCCAAACCCTTGCGCGATTCGATCAGCGATGTCATAAATCGGTAACAGGCTCGGAATCGCCGCGGGCGAGGGTGTGGCCTTCTGGTGACCGCGAGGAGCGTCTAGATGACCAGCACCCTGGCCGAGCTGACCGCCGCCGACGTCGAACGGCAGAAGCTGCAGAAGCACTTCGGCCGCTTCGACATCCTGTTCTTCCTCATCTGCACCATCGTCGGTGTGGACACCATCGCCACGGTGGCGGCGAGCGGCGGCGAGGCCTTCACCTGGATGATGATCTACGCGGTCGTCTTCTTCATCCCGCAGGCCCTGTTGTTCTCTGAGCTGGGCACGGCCTTCCCGCAGGAGGGCGGGCCCTACTACTGGACCCGGCTGGCCTTCGGCCACCTGGCCGGGGCGGTGAACAACTTCCTGTACTGGATCACCAACCCGGTCTGGATCGGCGGCACGCTCGCGATCAGCTGCATCGGCGCCATCGAGGTGTTCTTCAACAACGGCAACGTGCTGCCCACGGCGGTCTGGTACATCGTGGCGCTGGTGTTCGTCTGGACCACGATCGTCGCGGCCATCACCTCGTTCAGCGTGGGCAAGTGGCTGCCCACGGCAGGAGCTTACGCCCGGTTCCTGCTGCTCGGCCTGTTCATCATCTCGGTTGCCATCTACGCGGCCAAGCACGGCGTGCACGGCCTGGGCGCCGGGAGCTACTCGCCGACGGCCGGCGGCTTCGTAGTCCTGGTCGGCGTGCTGCTGTTCAACTTTGTCGGCTTCGAG
The DNA here is from genome assembly GCA_963742795.1 of uncultured Actinomycetes bacterium. Lineage (GTDB taxonomy): Bacteria > Actinomycetota > Actinomycetes > Streptosporangiales > Streptosporangiaceae > Palsa-504. The sequence goes on along the minus strand of CAVUNL010000028.1, from coordinate 115,531 downwards.
CTGCCGAACAGCGCGGGCGAGGAAATGACCGACCCGCAGCGCGACGTGCCATTCGGCATCGCCCGCTCCACCGTGGCCAGCGTGGTGCTCTACGCCCTGCCGGTGCTCGGCATCCTGATCGTCCTGCCCACCAGCGCGATCACCAACTTCAGCGGGTTCATCAGCGCTATCCAGACCGTGTTCACCGTGTACGGCGGCCACGTGGCAGCCAGCGGCGCGGCCACCTTGTCCGGGGGCGGGCTCGTCCTCGGCGACGCCTGCGCCCTGCTGTTCATCGTGTGCCTGCTCACCTCGGGCGCGACCTGGATCATGGGCTCGGACCGGGCCCTGGCCGTGTCCTGCTACGACGGCGCGGGGCCGCGCACGCTCGGCGTGATCCACGCCAGGTTCGGCACGCCGGTGCGGGTCAACGTGTTCAGCGGCCTCGTGGCCACCATCGTCGTCATCCTGGCCCAGCAGATCACCAGCGGCAACGCGGCCAAGTACTTCGACGCCGTGCTCGGCGTGACGATCTCGACCACGCTGATCAGCTACCTGCTCATCTACCCGGCCCTGTGGAAGCTGCGCCGCAGCCACCCGGACACGCCCCGGCCGTTCAAGATGCCGGCCTACCGGCCGCTGACGATCGTGCTGATGATCCTGGTCGCCATCGCCTCGGTCCAGCTCATCGCCCCCGGACTGGGCAAGGACTGGTTCGGCGCCGACTTCAGGCCGCAGGGCTGGGCGTACGCCGAACGGTTCACCTACTTGTGGACCGAACTGCTCCCCGTGCTCTGCTTCATCGTGGTCGGGGTGTTCTTCTGGTGGCGGGGCCGGCGGACCCGGGAGCAGGCCGCCCGGCTGGCCGCCGACGTGGAGTCGCCGACTCGCTGAGGTCCAGCGACACCCCTAGGTTCAGCCCGCCCGGTCGAGCCAGCCTGCGATGCTGCGGTCCAGCACCGGCATCGGCAGCGAGCCGTGGTCCAGGACCGCGGCGTGGAAGGCGGGCAGCGAGAACGCCGGGCCCAGGCGCTGCTGCGCCTGCTCCCGGATCCGGATGATCTCGAGCTTGCCGGTGAGGTAGGCCAGCGCCTGGCCCGGCATCACCACGTACCGGTCCACCTCGTTGGCCAGGAACTCCCGCGGCATCGGGACGTGCTCGACCAGGAACTCCAGGGCCCGCTCCCGGCTCCACCCGTAGAAGTGGAGGCCGGTGTCGACCACCAGCCGGGCGGCGCGCATCAGCGACGTGCTGATCGAGCCGAGCAGACCGCGATCGTCGGCGTACAGCCCGGCTTCCTCGGCGAGCTGCTCCGCGTACAGCCCCCAGCCCTCGGAGAACACCGGCAGGCTGCGCTGGCGCTGGAGCGCGGGCAGCTCGGTGAGCAGCTGCAGGCGGGAGAGCTGCAGGTGGTGCCCGGGCACCGCTTCGTGGAAGGCCACCACCTCGATGTCCCATCCGGTCCCGGCCGTGGGCCGTTCGGTGTTGAACCAGAACGTCCCGGCCCGGCCGCCGTCCAGCCGCGGCGGGGTGTAGTGCGGCGCGGCGCCGCTCACCGCCACCACCTCCGGCATCGGCGTCACCTCGCACGGCGGCGGCAGCGGCTGCGGGAAGAACTCCGCGGCCCGGGCCTCGGCCCGGCGCACCGCGACCGTCGCCTCGCGGATGGCCTCGGCCGGCGAGATCTTCCCGGCCGAGTCCCGCAGCGCGCCGAACACCTCATCCAGCCCGGACAGCCCGAGTCCGGCACCCAGCTTGACCGCCCGGGCCTCCAGCGCGGCGATGTGGTCCAGGCCGGTCTGGTGCAGCTGCTCCGGGTGCAGCGGCAAGGTGGTGTAGGCGCGGACCGCCCCGACGTAGTCCTCCGCGCCGCCGGGCAGGTAGCCCAGCCCGGCCTGGTCGGACGGCCGGGCCCGGGGCAGCAGCTCCCGGATCGTGGCCACCCACCTGACCAGGGCCGGCTTCACCACCTCGGCCGCGACCCGGAGGCGTTCGTCCTCCCACGCCGCCGCTCCCGCCCACCCCTGCGGCGGCTGGGGGGACAGCACCGGTCCGGGCACGGGACCGGCCAGCACCGCCTCGGCCCAGGTGATGGCCTGCTCGACGAGCGGGGCGACCGGGAGCCGCCCCTTGCGGGCTCCGGCCCGCAGCCGCTCGCCGATCTGATCGAGCCACACGCCGCTGCGCCGCAGCCGGATCAGGTAGGCCTCGGCCGCCGCCGCGTCGAGCAGCACCGTCCGGGCCGCCACCGCCATCAAGACCGCCGGCCCGGCGTACTGCATGGCCGTGACCGTGTGCTCGCCCCGGGCCATGTCGATCATGGTCAGCTCCTGGGTGGCCATCTCCCTGGTGCAGTCCAGCGTGACGGCGTCGGCCGCGGTGAGCGGCCCGGGATCGATCGCGTCGGCCTCGCCGAGGAACCGCTCGGCCTCGGCCCGCCACGCCTGCGCCCCCTCCTCGCTCTCGTCCGGGATCAGGTCGTCGTACCCGGGAATGCCGTACATGCTGGCCGCGAACGGGTTCTCGGTGAGCCAGCGCTGATGGAAGCGATCGGCTAGGTCACGCGCCGAAGTCATGATCCTCCTCGGGGAAGTCCTCTGCGGTTGACATCATGGCAGCAGGCCACCTCCAATGAGGGGGTGCCCGACCATGACGCAGACGCCGACGTCGTCGCGGCCGGGCCCGAACCCGGCCGCCACCCGTCGTGGCCGGGCGGCCTGCTATGGCTGATCGTCCTGGCCGAGACCGTGGCCCTGGCCGTCGCGGTGCCGGTCGCGGTGCACTACCGCGCGCAGGCCGCGGCCAGTTCGCCGAGGGGCAGGCGGCGTCGTTCCCGGCTGGCCAGGCGCCCTGCGCCCCGTCGCCCGCCGGTTAGCATGCTGGTATGGCCCGCAGCCTTAGCGCCCCCGGGGCCAGGCGCGGCGGCGGAATAACGATCTACCGCCCAGCAATCCCGGATCTGAGTTGGCGGCGGCCCGGGCGGAAACTCCTGCACCAGGGACAGCGCGAGCATCTTGCCGTGCAGGCCGACAGGGCCGCGACACAAACGACAGCTGTCGCGGCCCCGTGGCCGCGCTGGCGCCGATCATGATCATGGGTCGTTTTGGCCAAATACGGCCCACTTGACCCATGATCATGAAACAGCCCGAGCCGAGGACCTACGGGACGAAGACCAGGCCCTTGGGCGTGAGCGGCCCGACGACGGTGGCGTTGGCGATCGCGCCGGTCTTCAGGTTGATCGTGCCCAGGGAGTTGGCCGCGAAGCCGGGGCCAGGGCAGGTGGTCGGGGCGTTGTTGGCGTTGCACGGGGTCACCGCGGTGTACGCGGTCCCCGGCGTGAACGAGCCCGTGATGGCATCGACCGTGTTGGCCGTGGAGTCCGTCGCGTACAGCGAACCGCTGGCCGAGGTCGCCCAGGCGCTGTCGTCGACCGGGGTAGGGAGCTTCAGGACCTGCAGGTTCTGGCCACTGGCATCGGAGAAGATCAGTTCCTGGTCGCCTTGGGAATTCAGCATGAAGTCCCCGGCGAACTCCGGAGAGCTCGACGGGACGACCAGGTTCGAGTCCGGGTCCGTGAGCGCGAGGGTGACCTTCTTGCCGGCGTTCGGGGCGTTTACCCCGGTGGCCGTCGCGTTGTCAGCGAAGAACGGAGCGGCCGCGGCGGTGTTGGCCCCGGCGTTCAGCGTGACCGCGAACACCGCCGGAGCGGACGCCGGCGCCTTGCCGTCGGTGCCCGGCGCGGACGCGCTGATCAGCATCTTCCCGTTGTCTACCGCGATGGCGTCGGTGCCGCCCAGGTGCGGCAGCGACGATGGGGTGTAGGTGTAGTGCGTGACGGTCCCGCCGGAAACCGTGTACAGGCTGGACTTCGAGTCCTCGTTGACAGTCGCGATGACCTGCCCGGTCGCGGAGTCGGCGCCCATCCCGTCGATCTTGCCCGTTACGTCCCACTGCTTCACGACAGAACCGGCAGTCGTGAACTCGACCAGGGTGCTGTCCAGGTTGCCGGACGGGGCCACCTCCCCCTGCGAGCCCACGCCGTTCTGGAACCCGACGTAGAGGTTGCCGCCCAAGGCCACGATGTCGTCCGGCTGGCTGAGGGACTCGGTCTTCGTGGTGCCCTTGCCGTTCGGCTGGAAGCTGTGCTTCAGCGTCGTGCCCTGGACGATCTGCTTAACGGTAAGCGCGCTACTAGAGGCGCTGGCGCTGGCGCCGGCAGTGCTGGCGCTGGCGGTGCTAGTGCTGGTGCTTGAGCTTGAGCTTGAGCTTGAGCTTGAGCTTGAGCTTGAGCATCCGGCCGTCGCGACCAGGCCCGCCGCGACGACCGTGACACTCAGCCAAGCAGCTTTACGCAGGCTGATTATGTTCACGAACGACTTGTACGCGATCCGAGTGACGTACGACACAGCGGAATTAAACGCGCAGGTGAACGGCTCATGTCGAGAAGAAGGCCAAACTCTGCAAATCTGCTCAACGCTCCGCCTGTCCCGCTCACAGGGCGTAGATACAGCCGTCCCAGTACGCCTCGACGTGCGGGCGCCGCTTACCGCGCACCCCGATCTCCAGCACGTCCGGCCGCCGGCCGCCCGGGATCCGGTACCAGACCTGCAGGCCGGCGGTGTGCGCCGGGCTGAATCTATCCGGGTCCCGCGGCGGCTCCGTGGCCGCGTACATGTAGGCCGGCGTCCCCCAGCAGCACACGCGCGGGTGGGCGGCCCACACCCACAACTGCCCGCCGTGTCCGCGGACGAACTCCTCCGCCTCGGTGCTCACCTCAACCCGCATGACACCCTCCGAACACCATCGTGCCACCCGGTATGGGGTAGATCTAGTACACGAGAACCACCACAGCCGAGGGAGTCGCGGTCATGGGTTTCTTTTCCTGGGTCAGTTCCTGCGGAACGGTCGGCGAGGACGAGCCGCCCAGCCTGATCCGCATCAACGAAGGCAACCCGGCGCAAAGCGATGTCCAGCGGCGCGCGGCCGAGGACGTCGCCCGGATCGAGCAAGACGACAAGTACTTCGGCCCCCCCGACCGGGACGACGACCTCTAGGCCGCCGCTAACTCGAGCAGTGCGGGGCGGGCGGCACGTCCAAGGCCGGATTGCGGTCGAAGAAGCCGAACGGCTTCAGCCAGAACGACACCGCATCGGTCGGCATCACCGGCCAGTCCTCCGGCCGGGTGATGTGGTGGATGCCGAACACGTACCAGAGCACCACGTCGGTGTCCTCGATCGGCCGGTCTGCCGCCGTCCACAAAGGCAGCCCCGTGTCGCGATCCGAAAGGTTCGGGAAGTCCCCGCACGGCCACCGCTCGTCCGGACGGTACGGCGTGACCCACAGCGTGTGCCCGATCACCTCGGCTCGCTGGAACGCCGGCGAAGACGCCGAGAGCAGCGGCGGGAACGCCCCGCCCGGCACGAGCTTGTACCCGACCGACGAACCCAGGCCGTTCCGCACCCCCTCGTTGACCACCTTCCAGGCCCGCTGAGACGCCCAGTCGTAGTCCTGCTTCCCCTCCGCCTCGGTCCGCAGCGGCGTCGACACCACCTCCAGCCCCAGCCCGTACGGGTCGTCACCAGAAGCACCGGTAGCAACCGACGACACCGCGTACACCGTGTTGTCCGGCCCGTCCACGTCCAGGTCGAGCCGGGCCACGATGAAGTGCTGGTGGAACGGCGCATACGTCCCCTGGTCCACGACCGTCCCGTTCGAAACCGAACCAGAGGCGTGCGAGGTCACCACGATCCCGGTCGCCCGGACCTCGCACTCGATGTTCCCGTCCTGGTAGAAGCGCCAGTACACCAGGTACTCGTAGTTGGCCACGGTGACGCTGAAGGAGATCACCAGCCGTCGCTGGCGCCGCACCTCGGCGCCGGTCCGCTCGTCGACGTGCTTCCACAGCACGCCGCTGTCCTCCTCGTGCACGCATATCGCGTTACGTATCGTCCTGGGCTCCCCGGCCGAGTCGTGCACCACCGCGTCCAGGTAGCTGATCTCACCCAGGCAGTCGCAGCCGAGCTCCAGCGACGTGGTCATGAAGCCCAGGCCCCACTCGCCGATGTCGAACGCGGTCCGCCGGTAGTGGTCGGCGCTCGGGTCCCGGTACGGCACGAACATCTCCGCGAACGACATCCGGTGCGCCACCGGCCGCAGCCGCCCGTCGTCATCGAACCCCACCTGGTGCAGCACCAGGCCCTCGCGATAGTTGAACCCCAGCCGCAGCCGCCAGTTCTGCCACGAAAGCAGCCGTCCGTCCAGCGTGAACCCGACCCCGGAAGGCTGGCTGACCTCCAGCGGCGCCACCTCCCGCAGCGGCCGCCCGAGCAGCGCGGGCGTGTACTCCCCGCGCACCTCGGGCTGGCCCTGCAGAACCTCACCAGAAACGTCCTCGATCTCCAGCAGCGTCATACCGTTCAGGTCGACCACCGGGTGCAGCCCGGTCACGTGGTGCGCGTACGGGTTGCCGTCCGGGCTGCCCCGGTACCACACGTCCGACCAGCCGATCCGCAGGCCCCGGTACCGCTCGGGGACCAGCGCGGCGCCGTAGGCCCACATGTCGGTGAGCACCAGGGACATGTCGGTGATCCCGCGCCGGGCCAGCGCCCGCACCAGCGCCGGGTGGGCTCGCAGCATCAGGTCGCATTCGTGCCACTCGTCGACGGTCATGTTCGGCTGCTGGCCGGGCAGGTCCTCCCAGTCCGTCACCGCGTTGTCGGCCAGCGACACCGCGGCCCGGTAGGCCTGCCCGTCCGAGCGGTCCCAGCACACCACGATCGCGTCTCGCCCGGTCGGCGTGCCCGCCGCCAGCGCGGCCTTGCCCGGCTCCTTGAGCTCGATCGACGCGAACCGCCAGCCCGCGCCGACCCCGCGCTCGCGGCGCAGGATCGCGGCCGCCTGCCGGATCTCCTCCGCGGTCAGCGGGTCGAGCGGATGCGCCGGTGAGTTCGTCACGATCGTCCCTCCATTACCGCGGGAAAGCCCCATCCTGACGGATGACCGTGGGTGGCGCCACTTCCGCCCCGCTCCATTAAATTTTTATGCCGAACGGTCCATGGTGCCCGCCCCCGGCCAGCTCAGCCCGATCCCGTGGGGCTTCGCAGCGTGGACCGGCGTACCTACAATGGCGCTTACGGATGGGCTTGACCGGGTTGGTGTTCCGAGGGCGGGAGAAGCCGGGTGGGGTGCGGGCGGTGCGGAGCGCCATTGGACGACGGCGATCTGTTCTGCGGGGACTGCGGCGCTCCGGTCGGCGGGTGTCCCTCGTGCGGCAAGCCGCTGACGCCCGGCAAGCGGTTCTGCCGTTACTGCGGAGCCACCCTGTTCGAGGCCGCGCCCGCCCCGCCCGCGCCGCCTGCCCAGCCGGGCCGCGAGTCGGCGGCCGAACGGCGCGTGTGCTCGGTGCTGTTCTGCGACGTGGTCGGGTTCACCCCGCTGTCCGAGTCGCGGGACCCCGAGGCGGTCCGCGAGCTGCTGTCGCAGTACTTCACGGTGGCGCGCACGGTGATCAGCCGCTACGGCGGCGTGGTGGAGAAGTTCATCGGGGACGCGGTGATGGCCGTCTGGGGCACCCCGCTGGCGACCGAAGGCGACGCGGAGCGAGCCGTCCGGGCCGCGCTGGACCTGGTAGCCGCGGTCGCCGAACTGGGCGCCGAGTCGGGGCTGCCCGGCCTGGCCGCCCGGGCCGGGGTGGTGACCGGCGAGGTGGCGGTGAACCTGGGCGCGGTCGGTGAGGGGATGGTGGCCGGCGACGCGGTGAACACCGCGTCGAGGGCGCAGGCCGCCGCCCGGCCGGGCTCGGTGCTGGTCGACGTGCCGACCCAGCGGCTGACCGGCAGCGCGATCGCGTTCGCCGACGCCGGTGAGCACACGCTGAAGGGCAAGGCCGAGCCGCAACGGCTGTGGCGCGCGGTCCGGGTCCTGTCGGCGGTGGGAGGGAGCCAGCGCGTCGATGGCCTGGAGGCGCCGCTGACCGGCCGGGACGCCGAGCTGCGCACGATCAAGGACCTGTTCCACGCGACCGCCGACCGGCGGGTGCCGCGGCTGGTGCTGGTGTCCGGCCCGGCCGGGGTCGGCAAGTCCCGGCTGGGCTGGGAGTTCGAGAAGTACGCCGACGGCCTGGCCGCCGACGTGTGGTGGCATCGCGGCCGGTGCCTGTCCTACGGGGAAGGGGTGGCGTTCTGGGCGCTGGCCCAGATCGTCCGCCAGCGGCTGGGCATCGCCGAGGAGGACCCGCCCGAGGCCGCCGCGGTCAAGCTGGCCGCGGCCCTGGACCGGTTCGTGCCCGACCCGGCCGAACACTCCTACGCCGGCCTGCGGCTCGGCCGGCTCCTCGGCGTGCCGTTCGCCGGGGACGCTGGTGAGGCACTGTCTCGGGAGGAGCTGTTCGCCGGCTGGCGCCTGTTTTTCGAGCGGCTCGCGGCCGAGAACCCGGTGATCCTGCTGGTCGAGGACGCCCAGTACGCCGACACGGGCCTGCTGGACTTCCTGGACCACCTGATCGACTGGGTGCGGGACCTGCCGGTGTACGTGCTGGTCTTCGCCCGCCCGGAGCTGGGCCAGGCCCGGCCGGGCTTCGGCGCGGGCCGTAACCGCAGCACGCTGACCCTGGATCCGCTGGACGTGGCGTCCATGGACCTGCTGGTCGACGCCCTGGTGCCGGGCATGCCGGAGGCGGCGCGATCCAAGATCACCCGCCAGGCTCAGGGCATCCCGCTGTTCGCGGTGGAGACCGTCCGCTCGCTGATCGACCGCGACGTGGTCCAGCCGGTCGAAGGGGTCTACCGGCTGACCGGCGACGTCGGCGAGCTGGCCGTGCCGGACAGCCTGCACGCGCTGCTGGCCGCCCGGCTCGACGCCCTGGAGCCCGGCGCCCGGCGGCTGGTCGCGGACGCCGCCGTGCTGGGTACCACGTTCCCGGCCGAGGCGCTGATCGCGGTGTCCGGGCAGGACGAGCCGTGGGTACGGGACACGCTCGCCGACCTGGTCCGCCGCGAGGTGCTGAGCGTATCCGCCGACCCGCTGTCGCCGGAGCGCGGCAGCTATCAGTTCGCCCAGGAGATGCTGCGGCAGGTCGCCTACGACACGCTGTCCCGCCGCGACCGCAAGGCCCGGCACCTGGCCGTGGCCGCCCACCTGCGCGCGGCCTTCCCCGGCGACGGCGAAGAGGTCGCCGAGGTCATCGCCCAGCATTACCTGGACGCCCTCAACGCCGTCCCCGACGACCCTGAGGCCGCCGAGATCCGCGGTCAGGCCGTAACCGCCTTGACCCGGGCCGCGGAGCGCGCCGAGCGAACCGGCGCTCCGGCACAGGCCGCGACCAGCTACGCCGCCGCCGCCGAGCTGAGGCCGCCCGAGGCGCCGGACGAGGCCGTGGCCGGGCTATGGGAGCGCGCCGCGCGGGCCGCCCTCGCGGACGCCAGTTACCCGGTGGCCATCCAGTACGCGGAACAGGCTCGCGGCCACTATCTTCGCAGCGGTCAAGGCCGGTCCGCCGCGCGTGCCCAGGCTCTCGCGGGCCGGGCCCTGAGCCGCTGGGGGCGTCATGCCGAGGCCCGTGAGCCGCTCACTGCCGCCGTGAACGTCCTGCGGGCCGGTGCTGACACCGACACCGTGTCAGCCATGAACCGGCTGGCGGAGCTCGAGGTGTTCGTCGGCTCACCCGACGCCGACCGGCTCAGCGCCGAGTCACTTACCCTAGGCCAGGCGCTGGGCGTCGGCCCCGGCCAGCTCGCCGAGCTGCTGGTCACCCGCGGGCTTTACCACCTAGTGGCCGAGCGGCGGCCGCAGGCGATCTCGTACTTCCGCGAGAGCGCGCGGCTCGCCGCCCAGGCCGGCGACACCTCCAGCGTGGGGCGTGGGCTGCTCAACCTGGCCGACGCGCAGATGCCCAGCGATCCGGCCGCTGCGGCCGACGCCGCCCGGACCGCAGCTGGGCACCTGCGCCGTACCGGACAACGGCGTCACCTGGCCGCGGCGATCATGAACGTCGTCGAGTCGCTGCTCCAGATCGGTGACTGGGACGCCGCCGAGGCCGAGTTGGCCCAGGCGGTGGACTCCGACGCGCTGGCGGACATGGAGGACGTCCTTTGCGACCGTGGCTGGCTGGCCGCTCTGCGTGGCGATGCCGGGATGGCCGAGGCCATGCGCACCGCCCTGCGGAACTTCCGGTCGAGCGAAGATCCCCAGGACCAGTCCCTGACTAGCCTCCTGGAGGCGTTCACCGCTACCGCCCGCCGCCAGCCAGCCGATGCCCTGCGCCACGCCCGGGCCATCCTGGCCCTGACCGAGGCTACCGGGATCAGCTCCGTGTCCTCGCGCTGGGCGTGGCCGCTGGCCGCACGCTCCGCGTACGAGCTAGGCGACAACGCGGCCGTCCGGGAACTGCTCGACCTGCTCGATTCCTATCAGCCCGGCCACCTCGCCCCCATGCTGCGGGCCGAACGGGACCTGGTCCGCGCGCGGCTGCCAGATGCCGACCGAGCCGCCGGCGGCGACGCGACCGCCGCGGCCTCCTTCGCCGCCGCGATCGCCAGCCTGCGCGAGCAGTCCACTCCCTACCACCTCGCCCACGGCCTGCTGGACTACGCCCAGTACCTGGCGCCCGCCACCGCTTCCGGTTCCGCCGCAGCCTCCAGATCCGCCGCAGCCCCCGGATCCGCCGCAGCCCCCGGATCCGCCGCAGCCCCCGGTTCCGCCCCAGCCCCCGTTTCCGTCCCAGCCCCTGGTTCCGCGGCGAACGCCGAGACCGCCGCAGCGGCCATCGCCGAGGCCCGCGACATCGCCAGCCGCCTGCGCTGCCAGCCCCTGCTGGACCGCGCCGACGCCCTGACCCCGCGGGATTCCGCCACTGCCGCCCCACAGGACTCACCGCGCGTCGCCCGTTGACCCTTGCGATCCCGCGTCCCGACCCTCTACGGTGCGCACCATGCACAGTGTGGATCCGACGACGGAATCGATGATCAGGTCGGTGCTCGCCTATGCCGAGAACCGGCTGCGGCTGGACCCGGTGCCCCTGGACCGGGGCTCGCGCGATCCGGCCGAACTGGAGGCCGCCGTGAAGGGGCTGCTCGGCCCTAAGCCGCACAACCCCGACCAGGTGCTCGGCGTGTACACGTCGGTCATCGCGCCCGCCGTGATCTCGGCGGACAGCCCGCGGTTCCTCGGGTTCATCCCGGCCGCGCCGACCAAGGCCTCGCTGCTGTTCGACATGCTGATCTCGTGCGCGTCGATCCAGGGCATCTCCTGGCTGGAGGCGGCCGGGGCCATCCACGCCGAGAACCAGGTGCTGCGGCTGATCGCCGACCAGGCCGGGCTGCCCGAGGGCGCGGGCGGCTGCTTCGTCTCCGGCGGTTCGGCCGGGAACCTGTCCGCCCTGGTCGTGGCCCGCGAGGTGGCCAAGCGCAAGGCGGGGTCTGCCGCGGCGGGCCGGCGGTGGCGCGTCGTGGTCAGCGAGGACGCGCATTCCTCGGTCACCAACGCGCTGCGCATCCTGGAGATGGATCCGCTGATCGTACGGGCCGACGATCACCGGCTGACCGGCGCCGGGCTGCGCGCCGCCATCGCGGCCGACGACGATCCTCGCTCGCTGGCCGCGGTGGTGGCCACGTCCGGGACCACCAACGCGGGGATCATCGACGACCTGGCCGGCGCGGCCGAGGTCGCGCGCGAGCACGGCCTGTGGTTCCACGTGGACGGCGCCTACGGCGGCGCCGGGCTGTTCGCGCCGAGCGTGCGGCCCCGATACGACGGCATCGAGCACGCCGACTCGTTCATCGTGGACCCGCACAAGTGGCTGTTCGCGCCGTTCGACTGCGCGGCCCTGCTGTACCGGAACCCCACGTTGGCCCGCTCGGTGCACAAGCAGGACGCGTCGTACCTGGACGTCATCCACGACACGCCGGGCGAGTGGAACCCGACCGACTACGCCTACCACCTGACCCGGCGGGCCCGCGGCCTGCCGTTGTGGTTCTCGCTGGCCGTGTACGGGGTCGACGCGTACACGCGGGCCATCGAGGCGGCGATCGAGCTGGCCCGCCAGACCGCGGCCGAGATCCGGTCCCGGGAGTACCTGGAGCTGATCCGCGAGCCCGAGCTCGGGGTCGTGCTGTTCCGCCGCCGCGGCTGGGATCCGGCTCAGTACACCCGCTGGGCCGACCAGCTGCTGACCGACCAGGTCGCGTTCATCCCGCCGTCTGCCTGGGAGGGTGAGACCGTGGCCCGGTTCGCCTTCCTGCACCCGCAGACCTCGATGGACCTGGTCCGGCAGATCCTCGACCGGATGGCCTGAGCAAGTGCACCCGCTCACCACCAGGATGAACCCGCCCGGTACTCTGCGTGCTGCGTGGGACGTTTCGCGACTCCTCGGTCGCACCGACCAGAGCGCCTCGGCATTCCTGCAGACTCGAGGGAAGTAACGCTGAGAGGCAGCGACGCGATGGGAGGCGGCATGCCGGAAGAGTTCGAGGGGGATCTTGCTGGAGCCGTGTTCTGGGGCGCCGATCTCCGCGGTGCCCGCTTCCGCGACGTCAACCTCACCGACGCGAAGATCAGCCATGCCTGGCTCGTCAACGTCGACATCGACGCGCTGGTCGACAAGGTTGTTATCAATGGCGTCGACGTCACGGCATACGTGAACGAGCGCGACCCGTGGTTCCCGTTGCGGGCGATGCTCCGTCCATCCAACCCGGAGGGCATGCGTGCAACGTGGGCGGCACTCGAAGACGAGTGGGCGAAGACGATCACCCGGGCGCAAGCTCTCCCCGAAGGCACGCTGCACGAGTCGGTCAACGACGAGTGGTCCTTCGTCCAGACGCTGCGACATCTCGTCTTCGCGATGGACAAGTGGTTCACGGCGCCAATCCTCGGAGAACGCTTCCACCCGATCGGGTTGCCGAACACCGGCTCCGTCGACTTCCCGTGGCCCGGCCTCGATCACGACCTGACTCCGTCTGTCTCGGAAGCTCTCGCCGTGCGCGCGGATCGCGCCACGCGCTTTCGCGACTATCTCGCATCGGTTGCGGCGACCGACTTCAAACGACCGATCGACGTGCTCGAGAACGGCACGAACCCGCTGCAAGAGTGCATCTGCACCGTCTTTGAGGAAGAGTTCTGGCACAACCGCTACGCGCAGCGCGACCTCATGCAACTGGAGGCGGCGAAATAAGACCCGGCTTGCAGCTGCTGCCTTGGTGCGGGCACTTGCCGGCACAGCCCGGTGAACAGGCTCTTCGAAGTTAGCCGGGATGCGGGTGCGGGCGGCTTCATTACAGGGGCTCGCTGAACTACCAGCGATGGCCCTCGCTGCGCGTGTCGCGCGCCCGCGGATTGAGGTATCCAGTCTGGGGTATCGGTATGGGCACACGATCAGCCGCGTACCAGTGCTTGGGAGGGCCGATGCGTATCAGCGACGTACTTCGCGTCAAGGGCACCCAGGTCATCACCGTCACCCCGGACACCAAGGTGCGGCACCTTCTGGCGGTCCTGGCGGAGCACCGGATCGGCGCTGTCGTCGTCTCGCACGACGGCACCAGGGTCGACGGAATCGCCAGCGAGCGGGACATAGTCCAGGCGCTGGCCCGGCGGGGCGCTGCGGTGATGTCTGAGCCGGTCACGGCCATCTACACAGCCGAGGTGCACACGGTCACGCCGCAGACCCCGGTCGAGGAGGTCATGCGCATGATGACTGAGCGCCGGGTGCGGCATGTACCAGTCGTGGCTGATGGCAGCTTGAAAGGGATCGTGAGCATCGGTGACGTGGTGAAGATCCGTCTTGGCGAACTCGAAACCGAGCGAACCGCATTGACGGACTACATCACCGGTACTCGCTAAATCACCGGTACTCGCTAACGCGCCGGCTCAGCCTGCACCGCCTCGGCTCGCCGATGAGAACACCCTGGTCGTTGACGCGGAATTCAGCTACACCTCAGCGGAGACGGGGCTGCATCGTGTAACCGGACCGGACGGCAGCGCCTGCGTCTACAGCAAGGTCTACCCGGCAGGCGCGCCCCGCATCTTCTGCTGCTTTGACCAAGCCGACCTACGCGCCCCATTTACGGTTGCGGTCAAGGCACCCGCCGGATGGTCATGCATGGCCAACGGGCCGGTGATCTCTCAGCCCCGCGACGGCGACGCGGGCTGGTGGACGTTCGCAACCACACTTCCGATCGCGCCGGTGGACGCCAGCGTCTGCGCAGGCCCATTCTCCGGGCCTGCCTTCACCTGCCAGCGTCACCCCCATCTGCCGCTGCCAGTGACCGTCAACGCCCTCCCCCCGGCCGCCGTTCTCCTGGAATCCGCAGTGAGCCCCGAGCTGGTCCGGCAGCCATTGGCCTACTACGAGCACAGCCTCGGCGCCGCCTACCCCTACGGCAAACCGCTGACCACCTACATCAGCCGGACCGCGCTGGAAGAGATCCACCCAGGCACCACACCGTGGGCGCCTGCGGTGTCACAGGCTCTGCCCGACCACGCCTACGCATCAGACGCGGCCAAGATCAGGCGACTGGAAAAACTGATCGGACGGCCAGCCGTCCTCGACGGACTAAACGAGCTGCTACGCCGCCACGCGCACGGCTGCGCGACCACAGACGATCTTGTTCGCTACTGGTCCCGGGCGAGCGGCAGCAACCTCCGCTCCTGGGCAACCCAGACGCTCCGACCCGCCACGACGTAGCCCCGGCCACATACCGCCGCGGTGGCCCGATCCGGCGTACCGCAGCAGGCGCACCTCGACCTGCGCGTGCCGGACCTCGACGCCGGCTCGGCGAAGGCGGCCGAGCTGGGCGCCGAGCAGTTCCATCTCGACGTCACGGTCGACGACGTCGACGCGGCCGAGGCGGCGGCGCTGAAGCTCGGCGTCACCTCGCTGTCCTCCGGCGGGGTGAACTGGCGGGTCTACGCCGACCCGGCCGGCAAGCCGTTCTGCCTCTGCTGGGCCTAGTACAGGAGCCGTGGTAGGCGCTCCTGCGCCCGGATTCGTCGAGGGCTTTATGCCGCTGATGCAGTTAAGGCCAGTGTGCCGTTAGCTGAATAGCCGTTGCAGCAGCTCGTCAATAGCGTCGGCGCCGGCCTGCATCGCCGCCTCCCGGTCGTCCGACCGGGCGACCAGCAGCGCGACCTCGTTGACCGACGCGAGCAGAATGTTGGCCAGCGTGGCGACCGACTCCGGCCGCAGCTTCCCCTCGTCCGCGATGAGCTGCAGCACCGCCCGGATCAGCCCGAGCGCGTGATGTTCCTCCATGGCCCGCCAGCGCTCCCAGCCGAGCACCGAAGGCCCGTCGATCAGCAGGATCCGCCGCACCACCGGATCGCCCGCCAGCCGGATCCACGCCAGGAACCCGGCCCGCAGCGCCTCCACCGGGCCCGCCGATCCGCTGGCGGCGGCAACCGTCTGTGCTCCGACGCTGGTCTCGACCTCCTCGGCAACCGCCTCGAACAGGGCCTCCTTGCTCGCGAAGTGGTGGTACAGCGAGCCCCGGCTGACCCCTGCCTCCCGGAGCACCGCCTCGATCGAGGTGTCCTCGTAGCCCCGCTCCGCGAACATCCGCGTCGCGATCGCCACCAGCTGCCCCCGCGTCGCTTCCCCCCGCGCCACATTTCTGTTCGGCCGCTCCTCAGGATTCCCTCGGCCTGCCGCACGCACCTGGGCGGCGGCGTCCGGTCCGTCCATCGCGCTCCTCGTCCCGACCCAAACCCTTGACAGACCGACTGTCGGTCTGCTTAGCATAGACCGACAGTCGGTCTAGTAACAATCGTGCATCTTCTAGAAAGGCGAGCGTAATGCAGCTATCCGAACTCAACGCCCACCGGCACACGGCCGCCACCCGCTTCGGCGAGATCAGCTACCTCGACCTCGGTGCCGGGCCCACGGCGCTGTTCGTGCACGGCATCGCCACCAACGCCTACCTGTGGCGACACGTCATGGATGCGCTGAGCGGTCAGCGCCGCTGCATCGCGATCGACCTCCCGCTGCACGGCCAGAGCCCGGTAACCGCCGAACAGGATCTGTCCCTGGCCGCGCTGGCGGCGGGCCTCGACGACTTCTGCGAGGTGCTCGGGCTCACCGGGATCGATCTCGTGGCCAACGACACCGGCGGAGCCATCGCCCAGATCTTCGCCGCCCGCCACCCGCAACGGCTGGCCACGCTCACGCTCACCAACTGCGACACGGTCGACAACCTGCCGCCGGAGGCCTTCAAGCCGATGGTCGAACTCGCCGCCGCGGGCAACCTCGCGCCGTCCGCCGTCGCGATGTTCGCCAACCTGGAGGCCGCCGCCCAGATCTCGTTCGCCTCGGGGTACGAGCACCTGGACCGCATCGACCGCGATGTGATCCGTTCTTACCTGCAGCCGTGCTTCGGCACCATCGAACGGGCCCGCCAGTTCGAGCGGCTGCTGGTCTCCCTCGACGTCGGCGACCTGCAGGCGGTCATGCCGCAGCTCGGGGAACTCAGCGTGCCCACGCTCGTGGTGTGGGGTACGGGCGACGCGTTCTTCGACGTCTCCTGGGCCTACTGGCTGCGGGACACCATCCCGGGCACGATCCGCGTAGTCACGGTCGACGGCGCCCGGCTGTTCTTCCCGGAGGAGCGGCCCATGGATCTCGTGCCGCACCTGGAGCAGCACTGGGCCGCGGTCGCGGCCGCTCGCGCGTAAGCACTGGACATGCCCAGTTCGTCCAGACGGGGCCGGTCGCCGGCTCACGGGGGCCGCGCCCGGGCCGCCGGGCGCGACCGAGCCGGCCCGGCTCCGTCGTGCTAGCTCGTTTCGATTACGCACTCGGGGTTTCCAGTCTCTTCGATTGTATGTTTTAATGGCAGTACGAGCTATTCAGGCTGACGAGCCTCCCGGCCGTCACCGGCTCGGACCTACGCACCGCTGAGACCGACCGCTGAGACCGGGAGCCTCGCCAGGCCGCGACCGATCCGATCAGGGAGACGACATGCTCGCCGCCGCTGCTGCTACCGCTGGCGCAAGCCAACCCGCCATCGCCGCCTTGCTCGGGCTCGGGGCCGCGGGACTCGGCGGGGCGGTGGTGGCTATGGCCTGGAGCGTGCACGCCCGCCAGATCCGGCTCGCCGAGATGCTGGCCCGACGCCAGTTCATCCTGACCAGGGAGCCAGCCGCACCAGAGCAGCCGCTCAACGGTCATGCGGGTCCCGAGGCGACCGTCGCCGGAGTCCAAGAGACCCTGGAAACGGTCGGAGCGCGGGAGGCCCAGGCCGGCCAGAAGGCTCACGGCACTCCGGGAGGCCAGGCCGGAAACGGCGGAAACGGAGGAAACGGCGGAAACGGAGGCCGGGGAGCCGCGACCGCCAGGCCCGCGAAGCTGGTCATCGAGGGCCCGGAGACGGTCGTTGTCGGCGAGCAGGTCCGCTACCGGGTCCGGCCGACCGCCGTCGGAACGGCGGTGACCTGGGCCGCGGGTGGCGGTTCGGTGTCCCAGGCGCCCGACCCGACCCATCCCGACGAACTCCTCCTCATCGCCGACCGGGCCGGCAGCCTGATGCTCCACGTCCGGGTTCGCGAAGGCCTCACCGAGCGCCGGGAGACGAAGTCCGTCACCGCCGTGCCCGACGTGACCCCGGCCGCGTCGCCCTTCCCGCTGCGCCTGTTTCTGCACGGCTGGGGCCTGGTCGTCGTCGCCATCCTGGTCATCGGCTTCGCCGCCGCCCTGGACGCCCTGGGCAACCTCACCGCCGCCGACTTCATCGCCCTGGTCGTCCCGCTCACCGCACTGCTCGGCGTGATCGCCGTCGTCCGCACCGCGGCCGACCCGGCCCCGCGCCCGGGCAAGGGCCCGGCCAGTCCGGAGCCCTAAGCCCGCGCATAGTGCCGTGCCGGACCTTGACACCATCGGCGTGTCGCCTGTCTTCCGGGCATATTTTTCGTTATGGTGTTTGATACAAATCATTCATCCGAACGGACCCTGGCTCATGCACCAACAACCGGTACCTCCAGACCCCGGGGACAACGACAGCCCCGGGCCGGTACCGCCCTGGCCGGAGTGGATGGATGACCCGGCGTACCTGGCCCTGCGGGCCGCGGACGAGGATCCCGGCGACCTGGACCTGGACCTGGACGATCCCGACGACGCGCCGCCGCCAGAGGTGGATCCTGAGGAGCTGGCCGCCGAGGCGGAGCGGATCACCGGCGAGGAGGCCCGGGAGGCGGCGGTGCTGGCCGGGGCGGGGCTGACCGCGGCGGTGGCGGCGGACGCCGCGGCGGCGGCGGGGCGGCGGGGGCCGGGGATGCCCGGGTCCGCGCAGTCGTCCCCGGGGGTGTTTGCCGGCCGGGCGTCGGGGTTCGCGTCGGGGAAGCCGCTGGATACCGCGCCCGGGTGTACCACGTTGGCGCAGTTCGCGGAGGAGGCGGCCGGGGCGGATGACCGGTACCCGGGCGCGTCCGATGATGAGCTGGCCGGGGTGATCTGCGCGTGGGACCGGGTCGAGGCCTACGCGAGCAGCCGCAAGCATGCCGCGGTCGCGGAGCTGATCCGGCGCCGTCCCGGCCCGGGGGGCCGCGGTGGCGGGCCCGGCGCGGATGCCCGGGGCCTGTGATGAGTTCGTGGCCCAGGAGCTGGCCGCGGTACTGGGGGAGTCCCGCGCGGCGGCCGGGGACATCGTGTCGCTGGCCCAGGAGCTGGAGATCAACCTGCCCGGGACCAAGGCGGCGTTCCGGTCCGGGATCCTGGGCCGCCGCAAGGCGATGATCATCGCCGAGGCCACCGCGCTGCTGGACCCGCAGGAGGCCCGCGCCGCCGAGACCAAGGTGCTGGACCGGGCCGGGACGCTGACCCCGCCCGGGCTGCGGGCCGCGATCGCCCGGGCGGTCATGGAAGTGGCCCCGGGCAAGGCCAAGAAGCGGCGGGAGCATGCGGCGGAGCGGACCCGGGTGGAGCGGTGGGCTGAGGCGTCGGGGAACGCGGGGCTGGCCGGGCGGGAACTGCCGCCCGCGCAGGTGCTGGCCGCGGACCAGCGGGTGACCGCGTGGGCCAGGGAGCTCAGGAAGGCCGGCCTGGACGGCGGGATGGACGCGCTGCGGGCCCGGGCTTACTTGGACATCTTGCTCGGCATGGATTCCCGGCCCCTCGGCGCCAAGCCGGGCGGTACCCGCCAGCCCCAGGACCCGGCCCAGCCCCGGGACCCAGCCCGGCCCCAGGACCCAGCTCCGGGCCCGGGCCCGGGCGGGGGCGGGCCGCTGGCCGGGATGATCCCGCCCGGGTTCGCCGGGCACGTGATGCTGACCGTCCCCGAGGCCACCTTGACCGGCCGGGCGGACCGGCCCGGAGAGCTGGGCGGGATCGGGCCCGTCGACCCGGACCTGGCCCGGGACCTGGCTGCTGCCGCGGCCCGTAATCCCAGGTCCACCTGGTGCGTGACGGTGACCGACAAGGAGGGGCACGCGGTCGGGCACGGCTGCGCCCGGCCGGTGAAACGCCGAAAACCGGACGGGCCTGACCCGCCCGGCGGCCCGCGGTTCACCTTCACCCCCGCCGATCAGCCCGGTCCGCCGGGCGGGTACGGCACCTGGCGGTTCACCACCGGGCAGCAGGACCTGGTCATCAAGATCGGGCCGATCCCCACCGGGGAGTGTGATCACCGGTGGCAGGCCCGGGGCCACGATCCCGGGGTCATGCTCCGGCACCTGGCCGAGGTCCGGCACGCGACCTGCACCGGCCCCGGCTGCCGCCGGCCCGCCGCCCGCGCCGACTTCGAGCACAACATCCCCTACGACGCCGGCGGCCGCACCTGTCTGTGCAACGGCAACCCCAAATGCCGTCACGACCACCGGCTCAAGCAACACCCGCACTGGAACGCCGAACAGCTTCCGGGAGGTTACGTCCGGTGGACCGCGCCGTCGGGACGCCAGTACGTCACCGAACCGACCCGGTACCCCATCTGAGCGGGTACCGGGGCGGCTGAACCGAATCCCGGAGCAAATACATAAGAGCGTTGCCCAACCTGGCATCAGCTGACCCCGGTACCCGGCACATCAACGTGCCGGACCGTTGTCTCTCATCACCACTATCAGTGACCGTCGTCGGAACGCTACGGTCAGGGGCAATGCACGCGGAACGCCGGATTACGCGTGGCTCGGGGGTCACATCCCTCCTGCCCGGCCATCGCACAAGGGTCAGATCTTTGTGCTCGACCGACGGCCTAACTGGCCTCATCGCTGAATGCAGCGGCGCATGTTTGTATGACTGAGTTGGTATCGTATGAGTATGACAAACGCGATGACAGTCCGGCTCGACGAGGAGACATCCCGCGAGCTCGCCGAACTCGCCGGGCACTACCCGAGCCGGTCCGCTGCCATCCAGGACGCCATCCACAGTGCGTGGCGGCAACTCCAGGCCGACAAGCTGGAAGCCGGGTACGCAGCCGCGGTCGCCGACAACCCGCACTACCCTTACGAGTCGGCCGAGGAAGCCGCCGTGCTGCGTGCGCGCCGCCGCGCCCGGCAAGAGCGCGCCGCGCTCACGTGACCGCCAGCCCGCAACGAGGCCATGTCTATCGGTGCGACCTCGGCTACGGCCTCAAGCCATGGCTTGTGGTATCCAACGACGCGCGCAACCGCCTGCTCGATGACATCGTCGCGATCAGGCTCACCACCACTACCCGCGACCTGCCGACCTGGGTCACGCTCTCCCCGGCCGACCCGCTCACCGGATACGCCAACGCCGACTGCATCGAGCAGCTGGGCAAGGACGAACTCGGCGAATACCTCGGCGCCTTGTCACCCGCCTCCATGCGCGGCGTGAACCAGGCCCTGGCGATAGCACTGGCCCTTACCTGAGGACGCCACCGGCAGCACAAACCCCGCACGTGGCCCGGTGCAGGCAACCCCGATCAACGCCATCTGCGCGCCTTGGCGGGCAAGCGTCGAGCTCCCCGAGTCGGCCCAGAACGGGCCGCCGCGCGTTCTCCCGGCCGTACCCGTCGCTCAGCGTCACACTGCTGACCGGCATCACCTCGGGACCGACCCTCAATCCATCACCGGCTGGCTGCAGACTCACGGCTCGCTGCTCGAGATCCTGGTCTGGTTGAGGCAACATCAAGAGGATGCACGAGCCTATCCTGCTGGAGCAGGCGCGCGATACGCGGCATGAGCGGACGTCCTGAGATCACGAACTGTGAGTGAGGCTGGTTGGCGCTCCGGGGCATGCGACGTTTCGAGATCCTGGACGCTCGCGGCGGTCTCTGGGATCATGTGCGATATGGAAAGCGAGCCGTTCGTCTACGATGCGCGCTATGGCTTGGGCGGGCGGACCGGACTGATTATCGTGATCGCGCTCGTGTTTGCGATCCTGGGGATCGTGCTGCCCCTTTCGACAGGTTTGCGGATTGCCGACATTGTTCTCTTCGGCGGTGGCGGCCTTTTTATGCTGGGCGTCGCCACCAGCCATCGTGTCGCGTTCAGGGTCGACGCTAGGGGCGTCACCCTCGGCGGGGTCCCTCCCCGGTACCGATCGGGGACCCATTTTGTTCCGTGGGCTGACATCGAGAAGGTCGTGCTGTGGCAGCAGAAGCTGCCACACGGTGGCTCGATGCGGTATGTGGGCCTGGTGCGCCGTGCCGGTGCGCCGCCTCTAGCGGGGCGCAGTGCCCAGTTCGTCGGACGAATAATGGCAGCCGCCGTGGCACGGGGGATCTCCGGTGACACGCTCATGGCGAGCCGGGGGATCGACGGCTGGAGTCTGGATAAAGACCGACTCACTGCTGCGGTCGAGCACTTCGCGCCGGGCATCCCTATAAACGGCTGACCACCGCGGCATCGTGTACGTCCATGCCTTGACGTATGGTTCAGCATTTCTACATTCACGTGCTAAAGGGCATGTGCGGACGCAGAAGACGCCGGTCTTACGACCTCGCTCGGTCCGCGGCAAATGAGTATGCGCAAGATCTCGGGGCGGAGATGATGACCGTTATGTCCTCCTCCTGGGAGATTCGCGCTGAGGTGGCCGTGGGCGGGCTGACGGCGGTAGGGTTTGTTCCCGGTAGCTCGTTGGTGCTTGTCGTGAGTCATCAAGGCCGCGGAGTCGTTGACTTTATCTCAGGTGAGCGAGTAGCGCGTGACCGGCAGGGAACGGGTTCCTGTTTGATATCGTGCAGCATGCTGTACTCCGGATCGGGCCGGTAGATCGAGGTCGCGGACCTGGCCGGTGGCCGACTGGCGGTGACCACCGCGGACGGCTGGCGCGCCGTGCAGACGGCGTACGGCGTGGTGCTCCTGTGCACTGCCGGGGAAACGGTGGAACTACGCGAAGCGGAAGCAATACGCGCCTTCGGCTTCTCGCCAGACGGCCAGGTATTCATGATCGCCAGCTCACCTAGCTTGACGATCTTCCGCCGCACCGTCAGCGGCTGCATGTTATACAGCTGGCAACACAAGCCCCATTCGGCACAACAGTGTCGCCTCATTGGGCCAGCGCTATCGCTCGTGGGTTCTGGGCTCTTCGCAGCCCGCCAGGATCGGTGCTTGTCCGGGGATCGAGAAGTCGACCTCACAATGCTTGGGACCATGACTAATCAAGTCACCCCCGCGCCACGCCCGATTTTGGCTACATGGGCGTGTCCGGGTCAACCTGGGTATGGCAGTGGTACCGTTGCTGCCGGTATCCAGCGCTTGCAGTTGGGCTATTTGAACGGGCGATCGCGAGCACCGAGCCCGCGATTCTAGATCCCGAGGGCGGGGATGGCAAATGAGTGACGGCTCACCAGAAGAAGCAGATGCGCCCGGCGGCACGAAGAGCACGCCGGTACCTGCCCCGGATACTAATGGCGCCAAGAAGCGAGATAAGAAAAGGCTGAAGTCCGTAGTTAGCAATAGCTGGCTGATTGGACTCCTCACCGGACTAATCTCCGGCGTCGTAGTTGCATTTTATCTGAGTGCTACCGGACAGGCTGCCTTGACGGCAGCCCGTCACGGTCTTACCAGACCTAGCTGCAGCGATCCCCAATGGCTACTTCAAGTCCCCGATAGCGATGTCTTTGCGAGCGCCTATTACGTGGTCGGTGAAGGTCATCATGTCCTGACACTGCGGCGGGCACCTGCTCTCTGCGACGCTCGCGAAGTCTTGCACTTACCGGCAGGAGAGGATGCCTCCATGCGAGGAACCCGCCCGGGCACGCCAATTGCTGGATAGCGCTACAGCTCCTGCTGGTTCGCGCCATCATCAATGACGTGGCCTACTGCGACCTATGTGAGATGGATCGCGGCTTCTGTGAGCACGGCCTGACGGAAAGGCGTCGGAATGCTGCCGCGGTTGCCGATGGATTGCTGATCTCACCGAACGGCATCGTCCACTTCCCGGGCTGCCACCATAAGGGCGATGATCCGGATTACAGCCGGTGGGCCGGGCTTGACACGCCACGCGCCTGGGAACGTCTGGGGAACGGCGAGCAGTTGGCCGTCACGGGCGAACAGCGTCCTGGCCTGATCGCCAGGACTAGGTGCCAGGACTGCGTCAGCCACGGTCCGTGGTGATCCGCCGCTGCGGCGGCAGCGGCCTTCTCAGCGCGGCAGAATAGTGAGTTCTCCCCGTAGGCGGCGATGAATAAAACAGCCTGGTCCGAAAATAAGACCGCACGCCCAGCTGAGGTCTTATTTTCGGACCAGGCTGAATTTGCAGGCTTAATCGCCCATCGAGTGGACAGCAGCTTCGCATAGCCCTCTCCTCCTCAAAGGGGGAATACCCGTCTGTCTCGCGGCTGCCAACTGACAATCGGATCGGCTAATCAGGCTCGGAACGTGGATTTTCGCGCTCATGAGAGTGCCGCAGGAGTCCGGCGTCGTACTCCGGCGAAGACGGTATGTGTCGGCTTGCGGGTGATGATTTGCTGGCGCCGCTGTTCCCGCGGATGTATCAGGACCCGGCGCGCAGCCTCCGACGGTGTAAGGAGGGCACCAGGCATGGGCCTTGGGCTCGGCCATTGAGATCTTGCCTGGGCCGCCTTGGTCTCCGCGGGAAGAGCAGGTGTGTCATGAGCGAACAGGCGAGAGCGCAGGGTTACGAGCAGTCCGGGATCGTCTACGCGCCGGGGGCGAAGCCTGCAGCGGCAGCGGTGGAGGCTGGGGCCGCCGGCGGGTTTAGCTACGGGGGTGGCCGGCTACTCACGGCGGTGCGGGTGCATTTGATCTTCTGGGGTTCGGCGTGGCTGGCATGGCCGCCGCCCACCGCCACCGTGGGAGCGTGCACGGATGCAGTCGTCACCATCCTGGCGTCGGATTATATGAACTCTCTGGCGCAGTACGGGGTGGGGCGCGGCTCGCTAGGCAGCGTCACCGTGGTCTCGGATAGCGTCGGCGGGTCCCCGGCCGACCCGCCGAATCCCTTCAGCAATGACGATGTCTGGCAGCTGGTCGAGCATCTGCGTGCGGCCGGACGGATCCCCACCAGCGACATCGGCGCCTCTGCGCAGGGCCTGTACATGGTGGTGATGCCCGCGGGAGTGGGCAGCAACCAGTCCGGAGTGATCGGGGAGCACTCGTACTACTGGTTCGGGTCGCCGGCCACAAACGTGCCGTTCGGCTGGGTCACCCAGGACAGTGTCGACTTCTTCAGCGTGGTGTTCTCCCACGAACTGGTTGAATCGTGCACCGACCCAGAAGGGACGGGCTGGACGAGTGCTACTGCCTGCGGCGCCAATCACGGCGGGTGGTGCGAGATCGGCGATGTCTGCCAGGGCAGCGACGCCCGGGTGCACGGCGTCCTGGTTCAGCGGTACTGGTCGAATGCGGACAACCAGTGCGTGGTGCCCGACGACCCGAAGGTGGCCCAAGACACCAAGATCCGTAAGGACTCCAAGGATTCCAAGGACCATAAGGACACAAAGGACCGCAAGGACCATAAGGAGAAGGACAACCCCAAGGAGCTCAAGGACGGCGCCAAGGAGAAGGAGGCGCCCAAGGAGCTGGAGCGTCCTATCTCCGGGCCCGACCTGATGACCGAGCTCCGCCAGGTCGCCGAGCAACTGCAGGCGGTCGTCGAGCGGCTGTCGGACCAGGGCGGTGCCGAGCCGTTCATCGCTACCGACGAGCGGCCGACCGTCGGTGATGTCGACCAGGCCTGACCGGGCTGGCGAGGCCGACCGCCCGCGCGTACTGATGCTGGCCACCCGGGACGATGACCCGGCCCGGATGCTGGCGGACCGCCTGGGCGAGGGCACGCTGGTAATCGCTCCGCAGGACCTATCGCGACCGGGCTGGACATACGCCCGCAAGCCCAGCCTTCGCACGGGGGTATCACGTCACGGCCGGTTCCGGGCCGACGACCTGACGGCGGTCGTCAGCCGCATCTCCGCCGTCCAGCCTGTCGACTTGAC
Organism: uncultured Actinomycetes bacterium; assembly: GCA_963742795.1. GTDB lineage: Bacteria > Actinomycetota > Actinomycetes > Streptosporangiales > Streptosporangiaceae > Palsa-504. The sequence goes on along the minus strand of CAVUNL010000028.1, from coordinate 90,223 downwards.
CCACGTCAGGACCGGCGATCGCGACTACGTCGCTGCGGAGATGACCGCGTTCCTGCGCGCCTGGCTCACCGGACTGCCCTGCCCGGTGGTGAACCCGCCGACGGCGACCTGCCTGTCCGGCCCCGCGCTGACGGACCACCAGTGGGTGGTGCTCTGCACCCAGCTCTCCGTGCCGGTCCGCTCGGTGCGGCTTACCGTTCCCGCCGCCCCCGATCATCGGCACACCCCCGCTGCGTGCCGCGTGACGATCTGCCGCGGCGCGTCCACCGCGACTGGGCCATGCTCTGCGGTGCTGCTCGAGCACGCCCGTCGGCTGGCAGCCCGGGTTCGCGCCGAATGGCTCGCCGTCACGTTCGACCGCGGCGACCACCAGGCGGCGGTCTGCCAGGTCCAGACCTGGCCAGATCTGGCCGATCCGGCCACCCGCGAGGTCCTCGTTCATGCGTTGACCGGTTCGGGAGCCAGATCGTGATCCTGCTCTGGGGCCTTCGGCATGAGGCACCGATGGCATCCGTCCTTCAGGCGCTCACCCGGTGTGGCGTCGAGGTCGTCATGATCGACCAGCGCGCCTATCCCACCGTTACGGGCTCCCTCACGGCGCACCAGAACGGTGCCTCAGGGTGGATATCGGCCGCGGGAGGCCGGCGGCCTATTGAGGAGTTCTCCGGGTATTTTTTGCGCCCCTACCCGATTCCCCCCCGCTACCGGCACGGCCTGACCTTCCACCAGGTCGCCGCCATCGACCAGATGATGCTCACCATCGCCGAGACAGCTCCCGCATACATCGCCGTGGTCAACCGGCCCAGCGCGATGGCCTCGAACGACTCCAAACCGGCTCAACTGGCCCAGCTCGAGGACCTCGGGTTCCTGGTACCGGACACTATCGTCACCAACGACCGCGAGATCGCCGAGGACTTCTGGGTACGCCACGGCACCGTCGTGTACAAATCGACCAGCGGGATCCGCAGCATCGCCAACATCCTCGGCACCGCTCACCGGGACCGGCTCGACCGGCTGGCTACCTGCCCGACTCAGTTCCAGGAATTCATCCCCGGAGACGACTACCGTGTGCACGTCGTCGGCGATGAGGTCTTCGCCACGCAAATCGTCAGCACCGCGACCGACTACCGGTACGCCGCTACGCAGGCGGCGCAGCGCACGATGGCCGCTGCGCAACTACCCGACCATGTCGCCGACCGATGCCGCTACGCCACCCGCGAACTGCGTCTGCTCCTGGCAGGAATCGATTTGCGCCGGACACCGGACGGCGACTGGTACTGCTTCGAAGTCAACACCGCACCCGCCTTCTCCTGGTTCCAGGACCACACCGGGCAACCCATCGCCGACGCCGTAGCAGCCCTCCTGCAACACGGCGCCCACACGTGCACAACGGTCCAGCTGGTAGGAGGGTCCGGCAAAGAATGACTGAACCGCTCACGAGCGTGGCGCAGACCTTAATGCCGCGGCAGCTCCTTCTTCATCACCGTGCGTAGACACCACAGCGGACACAGTCTTTCGGGAGTGTAACGAATACCCGGCTTGCGGCAGAAGAGTGCGAGCAGATGAGGCGGTACGAATAGGCGCACGCAGCTCGAAGCCGCAATTATCTGCCGCCTCCGCGTGCTAGGGCAAAGAGGCGTGAAGCTGAATCTCTCTGAGAACCTGGCGAGTAATACTGCTATAGCGCCTTTACCTGCCTGACCTCGCCGGGGCTGCCCTATTAAACCACATAAAGGCCGGTCCCATGAGCCTGGCAAATGACAGGCCGGTTCACCGTGCTGCGGTACTTCTCCATCGACGAGACCTACGGTGCCGGTCACAAGGAGCAGGCCGGCATGATCGGCAGTAAATCATCTGGCCGGCAATCATGCCCGCGATCGAGAGCCCGGCCGCATCATCGAGCGCTAGAGGGCGCCAATCATCAAGGTCCCTGGGTGCTCGCATACCGGCCGCTGGTGATGGTGCACTGCGGGCCGATAATGCCAAGATCGCCGATGCCAGGCGGGCCTCTCCTGGGGTACAGCGCATCCCGGTCCAGCGCTCTGCGATACCTCGCGCTCGACGGCACCGATCACGCTAGCCGACACGGGCCAGGCAGCATGATCCGCCGACCGGTCATCTGCCGCCCGCAACCACGTTCTGCGCCAACGCCTACGCCGCCTCCTGGACCGGGCCGGCACCTGACGCAGCACTGGCCTGCGGTGCCAGGGCACGCACGCCAAGCGGCCAGAAGATCCAGCCCTGAACGGACAGCGCCCGCCATTGCCGGCTCGCGCAATGCCCGCACAGGTAAAGCTCGCCAGCCCGGTTGACCCGGTCTACCCGGTACGCCGCGCCGGCCGCGGGCCCGCACCGATCACATGTCTCATCCATCTCCCGCCCCCTGCCGTCCGTTGCCGGGTCCAGGTCCGCCAACTACACATACTGATTACTCACCACGTCAACCTGGTTTCCCGGCCCGGCCGTTCGTGCGGCCACCGGGTACCACCGCCCGGCCCAGAGCTGGCCTGCGGCGCCGGTCGCCATCATCGCGCCTGGGCCACGTAGCGCTCCGGCGGGCGACTCGGCCGACTCCCGGGCCGGGCTTACCACGCGAGTACCATCCGCGTGTCCCCCTCCACTGATACAGAGCCGCCGCTCCCCTGCCAGATACAGGCCGGGTCCCCGATGCGCGGCCCGCGATCAAAGACAGCGCGAAACACTTCCAAGTGCACCCTGCCCGCCCGATTGAACCCCGACCTCCCACCCGGACAAGCGTCATCATCGCGGAACAGCAGATGCGGAAGTTCACGCCAAGCGCAGAGGATGCATAAGAACATACGGGGACCGGCTGTAGTCGGGTATCGCGCGCCATATCTTGAGTCGGCCGCTGCCGTCCGTGATGCGAGCCGGGATAGCCGCGAGTCGTCTGGAGCCGCCATGGCGAGCATCTCGGCGCCAGCCCGGGGAGATGGGCGGGATCGGGGCGGCTGAACCGAACCCGGTGCCCCAGCTGAACCTCCTACGCGATTTATTGACCGAACGTTCGGTAAAGAGTAGCCTGCGCAGTGAGAGACGGGAGGGCGCCGTGTACGGCAACTACGACCCCGGCACCGCAGGCAGCCCGGACGGCCCGCACGACCAGGACGCCCAGCAGCGCTTCGACCAGCTCATCGAGGCCGACCAGCGCATCGAGCCCCGTGACTGGATGCCGGACGCGTACCGCAAGACGCTCATCAGGCAGATCGCCCAGCACGCTCACTCCGAGATCATCGGCATGCAGCCCGAGGGCAACTGGATCACCCGGGCGCCCAGCCTGCGCCGCAAGGCCATCCTGATCGCGAAGGTCCAGGACGAGGCGGGCCACGGGCTCTACCTCTACTCCGCCGCCGAGACCCTCGGTATCGATCGTGAGGAGCTTCTCGACCGGCTCCACGATGGCCGGCAGAAGTACTCGAGCATCTTCAACTACCCGACCCTGAACTGGGCTGACGTCGGCGCGATCGGCTGGCTGGTGGACGGCGCGGCGATCATGAACCAGGTCCCGCTGTGCCGCTGCTCCTACGGTCCCTACGCCCGGGCCATGGTCCGCATCTGCAAGGAGGAGTCATTCCACCAGCGCCAGGGGTTTGAGATCCTGCACACCCTCTCGCACGGAACACCCGGCCAGAAGGCGATGGCCCAGGACGCGGTGAACCGGTACTGGTGGCCGTCGCTGATGATGTTCGGGCCGCCCGATGAGGAGTCATCGCACTCGGCCCAGTCGACTGCCTGGGGCATCAAGCGGTTCAGCAACGACGAGCTGCGCCAGCGTTTTGTCGACATGACCGTCGGTCAGGCCGAGGTGCTCGGCCTGTCGCTCCCCGACGAGGACCTGCGCTGGAACGCCGAACGCGGCCACTACGACTTCGGCGCCATCGACTGGGCTGAGTTCGCGCGCGTCATCCGCGGCGACGGCCCGTGCAACGCCGAGCGCCTGCGCCGCCGCCGCCAGGCCCACGACGACGGCGAATGGGTCCGCGAAGCGGCCCAGGCCTACGCGGACAAGCATGCGACCGAGCAAGCGGCGCGCGCCTCATGACCGAAGGCAACGACACCGGCAAGCGGGGCTGGCCGCTCTGGGAGGTGTTCGTCCGGGCCCGGCGCGGCCTGGCCCATCAGCACGTCGGGAGCCTGCACGCCCCTGACGCGACGATGGCCCTGCGTAACGCGCGGGACGTCTATACCCGCCGCGGCGAGGGCGTGTCGATCTGGGTGGTGCCGTCGTCCGCGATCGTGGCGAACAGCCCGGACGAGAAGGACCAGTTCTTCGACCCCGCGCAGGACAAGGTCTACCGGCACCCGACCTTCTACGACGTGCCCGAGGGAGCCAAGCACCTGTGAACGGCGTCCGGACGCTGCCGCCGCTGGCCGCCTACGCGCTGGCGCTGGGGGACGACGCGCTCATCCTGGCCGAGCGGCTCGGCGAGTGGGTGGCGCACGCACCGCAGATCGAGGAGGACCTGGCCCTGGCCAACATCGCGCTCGACCTGCTGGGCCAGGCGCGGACCCTGCTCGGCTACGCCGCCGCGGTCGAGGGCGCCGGCCGCGACGAGGACGACCTGGCCTACCTGCGGGACGACCGGGACTTCCGCAATGTGCAGCTGGTCGAGATCCCGAACGGCGACTTCGCCGTCACGATGGCCCGGCAGCTGGTCTTCTCCGCCTACCAGTACGAGCTCTACACGGCCCTGGGAAGCAGCGGCGACGCTACCCTCGCCGGGCTGGCCGGCAAGGCGGTCAAGGAAGTGGCCTACCACCGCGACCACGCCACCCAGTGGGTGCTGCGCCTCGGCGACGGCACCGAGCTGTCCCACGCACGCATGCAAGCCGGGCTCGACCAGGTCTGGCCCTATACCGAGGAACTGTTCGACCCCGCGAGCCAGCTGCGAGGCGTCGCCGCCGACCCCGCGACGCTCCGCCCGGCCTGGGACCAGTATGTGACCTCGGTGCTGAGCGAAGCGACGCTCAGCAAGCCCGAGCCGCGCTGGCGCTCCCGCGGCGGCCGCGGCGGGCTGCACACCGAGTACCTCGGGCACCTGCTGGCCGAGATGCAGCACCTGCACCGCTCGCACCCGGGAGCGACCTGGTGAGTGACCTGATGAACGACCCAGCCACGACCGCCGACCGCGCCACGCTGCTGGCCGTGGCCCGGTCCGTGCCCGATCCCGAACTCCCCGTCCTGACCCTCGGCGACCTGGGCGTGATCCGTGACCTGCGGCTGGCCGGCGACGGAACCGTGGAGGTCGACCTCACCCCCACCTACACCGGCTGCCCGGCCATGGCGGTCATCGCCGATGACGTGCGGGACGCGCTGCGCCAGGCCGGCGCTGACCAGGTCCGCATCCGCACCGTACTCGCCCCGGCGTGGACGACCGACTGGATGAGCGAGACCGGGCGGCGCAAGCTGCGCGAGTACGGGATCGCGCCGCCCGGACCCTCGGCGCACGCCGCCGGAGGACCGGTGAAGCTGGCGTTCTCGGTCCGCTGCCCGCGGTGCGGCTCGCCCGACACCAGGGAGGTCAGCCACTTCGGCTCGACCCCCTGCAAGGCGCTGTGGACCTGCCGGTCCTGCGCCGAGCCTTTCGACTCTTTCAAGGCCATCTGATGCCCTCAGCGCGTCGGCATTCGGTGTTCCACCCGCTCCGCGTGGCCAGCATCGAGCGGCTCACCGACGACGCGGTGGCCATCACCTTCGACGTCCCGCCGGAGCTGCGCGGCCAGTTTCGCTTCCAGGCCGGGCAGCACGTGTCGATACGGTCCCCGGTCGTAGGTGACGACGTGCGCCGCAATTACTCCATCTGCACCCCGGCCACGGACGGCGAACAACGGTTGCGCATCGGCGTCAAGCGGATCCCGGACGGCGTCTTCTCTAGTTATGTAGCCGAACGACTCCGGCCTGGCGACGTGCTGGACATCATGACGCCGACCGGCAGCTTCTCCACTGTCCTGCACCCCGGTCAGCGCAAGCGGTACGGAGCCATCGCGGCCGGCTCGGGCATCACGCCGGTGCTGTCCATCCTCAGCACCGCCCTGGAGGTCGAACCAGGGAGCAGCGCGGTCCTGGTCTACGTCAACCGCACCACCCTCAACATCATGTTCCTGGAGGACCTCGAGGACCTGAAGAACCGCTACCCGGACCGGTTCCAGCTGATCCACGTGCTCGACGAGGAACCCCTCGACGTCGAGATCCTCTCCGGCCGGCTCGACGCCGACCGGCTCGGGCGCATCCTGGATCACCTGGTCCTCCCGGACGACGTCGACGAGTGGTTCCTCTGCGGCCCGCTGCCGATGACCGACGTCGCCCGGGAGGTGCTGCTCGCCTACGGCACCGAAGACCAGCACATTCACCGCGAGTTGTTCTTCGTGGGCCCGCCGCCCGCCGCGGGCAGCCGCACCCCGTCGGCGCCGGCCATCGAACCCCAAACAGGTGCAGAGGTCACGGTCATGCTCGACGGCCGCTCGCAGACCTTCGTGCTGCCCGAGGACGGCGCATCGATCCTGGACGCGACCCTGCGGTACCGGGCCGACGCCCCCTTCGCGTGCAAGAACGGCGTCTGCGGCACCTGCCGGGCCAAGGTCGTCGAGGGCAAGGTCCGGATGGACGCTAACTACGCCCTCGAGCCCGCCGACGTCGCGGCCGGGTACGCCCTGGCCTGCCAGTCGCATCCCGCGGCCGACCGCGTCGTCCTGGACTTCGATCAGTAAATGGATAACAAGAGCGCAGAGCCGGTCCCGCCGTTCCACGTCCGCCAGCTAACCATTGAGGACGGCCTGACCCTGGCCGCCTCGCCCCAGCCCGCGGCCTGGCAGGTCTATGACGCCCTCGAGCCGTTCCCGCCGGACGAGGGCTACTGGGCCGTCGCGGACAGCCAGGACGCGCTGCTCGGCTTCTGCTGCCTGGGCGAGCCCGCCCGGGCGCCGGGGGAGACCGGCCACCCCGCCGTGCTCGACATCGCCATCGGCATCCGGTCCGACCTGTCCGGACAGGGCTTGGGCGTAGACCTCGGCCGCGCCGCCGTCGCCTACGCCCGGTCCGTCGCCCTCGACCGCCGGCTGCGGACCACCGTCCCGGAATGGAACGCCGTCGGCCTGCACGTCGCCGAGCAGTCCGGGTTCGTCCGCTCCGGCGCCCTTGCCCTCGGCGGCCACCGGTACATCGTCCTCGAACAGGATGTCACGGCTGGTCAGCGGTAAACCAGCACTGGAGCCTGCCGTAACGGCACGGAACATAACGGAACGGAACGCCGCAGGCCGTCATGGCCTGCGGTGGTCTTCCCGCTGAAGCCCTGCCCGGCCCGCTGGGCCCAGTCCGTGACCGCGTTCGGGCTGGCGGGCAGGTAGTGGCTGAGGATGAGCTCACGCACCCGGGCCCGTTCGGCCACCCCTCCCACCTCGCTGACGTCGGTGTGCAGTGCGGCCATCCGCGCCAGCTCGGCCTCGTCCGTGCCGTGCCGCCGCAGGTAATCCAGGTCGGCGACCTGGTGTACCAGGATGTCGGCGTCCTGGGCCAGGGCGATCAGGTTGTCATTCACAGTGGTGTCGCCGGAGAACACCACCGAGCCGTCCGCGGTGTCGAACCGGTACGCCAGCGCCGGAACCGCCCGGCCGTGCATGACCGTCACCGCGCTGACCCGGACCGCCTCGTCCTCGAAGACGATCACCGGGACCGGCCCCGGCCGGACCTCCAGGTCGAAGCCCTGCACCAGAGACCCCGCGTCGGGCATGCGGGCGTCCAGCGGCATGACGTTCAGGTGGTAGGCGAAGGCGGCCAGGACGTGATCGACCAGGTCCGCCGTGCCGGGGGCGGGCAGCTCCGGGTCGATCGTGGTCATCCGGTGGAACACGGCGTCACCCTCCGGCAGCTCCGCCGGCCGCGACGGCCCGTACACCCGCAGCGCCGGCAGCGAGCCGCGCACACCCCACGGGTACAAGATCATGCCCGGGAGGTCGCCGACGTGGTCGGCGTGCAGATGGGTCAGGAGCACCGTTTCCAGGCGGGTGAAATCCAGCCCTGCGGAAACGAACGCCGACGGCGACCCGCGCCCGCAGTCGACCACGAACACCCGCCCGTCGACCACCACCGCCGACGAGATCCCGCCGCGCCCGGCCACCGGCATCGGCGCACCCGCCGTACCCAGCAGAACCAGCTCAGTCGCCACGCCACCTCCAACAACGTAACCACGAAAGCCGTCAGCGCTTCAGCCGGAGCCCGTCGAACGCCACCGCGACGATGCTGTCCGCCAGCTCACCCGGCCATCCGCCGCGCGGCCGGTACCACTCCACCACCGAATTGATCATCCCGTACAGCAGCCGGGCGGCCAGCGCCGGGTCGACGTCGGGCCGCAGGTCGCCCTCGTCCCGGGCCTGCGTGACCAGATCCGCGACGGCCGTGTCGAACGAACGCCGCCGCGCTAGCGCGCTCCGCTCCGCCTTGGTGTTCCCCCGGACCCGCAGCAGCAGCGTGACGAAGGGCAGCTCCGCCACCAGCAGCAGCACGCTGCGCCGGGCCAGTTCCTCCAGCCGCGCGATGGCCGGCGCCTCCATGGCCGAGATCTCGTCCAGCACCGCGAACAGCCCATCCAGCGCCCGGTCCACGGCCAGCCGGAGCAGCTCCTCCTTGCCCGTCACGTGGTGGTAGATCGCGGACTTGGTGATGCCCAGCTCGCGGGACAGGTCCTCCATGCTGGTCCCGTCGTAACCGCGCTCGTTGAACACCTTGACCGCGCCGCGCAGCACCGACTCCAGGTCGTGACCTGGCCGGCCGCGCCGCACGCTCACCTGCATCCAGCAACTCCCCACCCGGGCCAGGCCGCCAAAAAAGCCAACACAGAACCGCCAAAACCGACCGAATGTTCAGTCGAGAACTCTAGCACGCACCGGGAAGCAGCCGGGTCTCGGCGCCGGGAAGCTCGGCGCCGGCCAGCTTGGCCCACCAGTGGTGGTAACGGCCGTACACCTCCGGTTCGCGATCCGCCAGCAACGGCACCAGCGCCCGCGCTTCGGCCGCGAGCCCCTCCCACGCGAAGGCATCCAGAGCATGGAACGCGGTGGCCTCGATCCCGGCCCGCACCGCTCGCCACACGCCGGCCACGTACCCGTCGACCAGCAGAGTGGGCAGCACGTCGCCGTTGTTCCGGGTCACGATCCTGCGGTAGCCGGGCGGGATCAGCCGGGCGCGGTCGGCGTAGGCCAGCAGGACGCTGTCCCACATCGCCATCAGCCTCGGCGGTGCCGGGGTGTCCCCGCTGGGCAGCGGAGCGCCGGGCACGTCGCAGAGCACCGTGCCGCCCGGACCTTCCAGTTGCCGGAGCGAGCCGCCGAGCGCCTGCACCGCCGCCTTGGCCCGGGCCCGCTGGACCATCGCGAACTGGGCCATGTCGGCGATCGAGGCCGGGCCGAAGCCCTCCAGGTAGCGCCGGACCAGGGTCTGCAACGCCAAACCTGAAACGTCCGGATCAGCCAGCACCGGCCGGGGCCGGGCCGCGACATAGGCCCGGGAACCGAACAACCACGACCCGTCGGTCGGCGCGCGCCACAGCGGCGCGTACTGCCGCAGCATCCGCCACGCCAGGGGCGGCATGGGCGCGCCCAGCCGCCGGCCAGCCAGGCCTCGCATTCCGGGCCCGTCCGCGGCCGGTCGGCGAAGTCCAGCAGGCCGCCCGTCAAATCAAGGGCATCCTCCACGGTCAGCCCGGACGCCCTGAACCGCGGGTCGCCCAGCCGGGACGCCCGCAGCGTCGGGTCCATCGCCTCGCGGAAGGCCCGGTGGTCCTCGGCGTGAACCGCGTGCATCGTGACCCGCATGAGCTGCGCCCGGACCACCCGGTGGCTCGCGAAGGCATCGTCGAGTTGGGCCGGGTCGAAACCGGACAGCCGGTTCCACAGCGCGAGGTAGGCGGAGGCCGGCTGCTGAGCCTGCAACGCCACCACGCGCCGCACGGCGTCGGTGACGCTCACGGACGAGCGCTGCAGCAGGAGCTGACGGGCCAGCGTGGCCCGGTTGAGCTCCCGCGCGGTGATCACCCTGGACCCTACGAGGCGGGCCGGAACCGCCGGAAGAACTCCCGCACGTCGCCGATCAGCAGGTGGGGCTCCTCCATGGCCGCGAAGTGACCGCCGCGGTCGAACTCGGACCAGTGCACGATGTGGTTGGACTGCTCGGCGATCGGCCGGACCGGCGGCGTGATCTCCGCTGGGAACACCGCCACCCCGGTGGGCACGGTGGAGACGGCCGGCGGCCCCAGGGCGCCGGACCGGACCGCCTCGTAGTACAGCCGCGCCGAGGATCCCGCCGTCCGGGTCAGCCAGTACACCGTGATGTTGGTCAGCATCTGATCCCGGTCCACCGCACCAAGCCCGCCGTCCGTCCACTCGCCGAACTTCTCCGCGATCCAGGCCAGCTGCCCGGCCGGGGAGTCGGTCAGCCCGTACCCCACCGTCTGCGGCCGGGTGGCCTGGATCGCCCCGTACCCGCTCCCGGTACGCCGGAAGTCCCGCAGCCGCTCTATCCGCGAACGGTCCCGATCACCAAGCTCAACCGACGAGTCGGAAACGTACGTCGTGAGCGTGTTCAGGTGCACCCCGATAACCCGCTCCGGCGCGAGAACGCCCAGCTCCCGGGAGATCGACGAGCCCCAGTCCCCGCCCTGCGCGCCGTACCGCTCGTACCCCAGCCGCCCCATCAGCTCGTCCCAGGCCCGCGCGACGCGCTGAACATTCCAGCCTCGCTCCCGCGTCGGCCCGGAGAACCCGAACCCCGGAATCGACGGAACAACCAGGTCAAACGCATCACCAGGATCCCCGCCGTGCGCCCCAGGGCCGGTCAGCGGCCCGATGACCTCCATGAACTCCACGACCGAGCCGGGCCAGCCGTGCGTCATGATCAGCGGCAGCGCCCCCGGCGACGCCGAACGCACGTGCAGGAAGTGCACGGCCTGCCCGTCGATCTCCGTGGTGAACTGCGGGAACGAGTTCAGCCGGTCCTCAAAGACCCGCCAGTCGTAGATCGTGCGCCAGTACTCGGCCAGTTCCCGCACGTCGTCCAGCGCGATGCCGTAGTCCCACCCGACATCGGGCAGCTGGTCCGGCCACCGGGTCCGGGCCAGCCGGTCCCGCAGGTCGTCCAGCTCAGCCGCGGGGATGTCGATCCGGAACGGCCGGATAGCCTCATCCACGTCAGCCTCCCGTCACCCGGTGCGCCAGTGCGGCGTTCATCGCCCCGAACATCGGCAGCGTATCGGTGTGCAGCCAGTGCTCGTAGAACGGGACCGCCACGCCGGTGAAGTCCTCGCGCTGGGTGAACAGCACGACGCCCGGCCTGATCTGCGTGATGGTGAAGGTGTGCTCGCCGTCGAAGATCCCGCCCGGTCCGACCCGGCCGATCCAGCGCAGCTCGCGGCCCGGCTCGACGGCCAGGACGGTCGGGGTGAAGGTGGTGTTCCCGGTCGCGTCGTGCATGACGTTGGTCAGCGTGGCCCCGACCCGGACGTCGCCGCCGGACGAGACGATGAACGGATTCCACGCCGGGTAGTCGGCCGTGTCGGCCAGCACCGCCCACACCTGCTGCGGCGTGGCCCGGATCTGGATCGAGGACTCCAGCGTGTACGGGCTGACGTTGGTGTAGACGCCGTAACCGGCCAGGATCGCCGCCATCGCGGCCAGCGCCGCAAACAGCTTCTTGCGCATGGTCTTACTCCTTTGAGACGAACGCGCCGTCGAGCAGTGCCTCGACCAGGCGCTCGGCGTACCCGCGGTCGGCGGGCGCGCCGGAGATCAGGATCCGGTAGTAGATCGGCCCGACCAGCTGGTCGATCAGCAGGCCCGGGTCGAGGTCGGGACGGAGGGCCTCCCGCTCGACGGCGCGCTCCAGCCGGGCCCGGGCCAGGGCGTGCCGCTCCGCGTACTGCGCGCGCACCACCTCGCCGAGGTCGGGGTGGCGGGTGGTCGCGGCGACCAGCTCGGCGGCCAGGCCCGGCGACGCCCCGCCCCCGTAGTGACCCGCCAGGCGCAGCCGGTTGAGGCTCTCGGCCAGGGCTCCGGCGAACTCGGCCAGGTCCCGCCGCAGGTCGCCGGAGTCGGGGATCGGGACCTCGCCCAGGACCTGCGCCGCGGCCGCGATGGCCAGGTGATCCTTGGTCGGCCACCGCCGGTACAGGGTGGTCTTGGCCACCCCGGCCCGCTCCGCCACGTCGTCGACGTTCAGCGCCGCGTACCCGCCGGCGTGCAGCAGCCCCCAGGCCGCGCTCAGCACCCGCTGGTCCACCGCCCCGTCCCGCGGCCGCCCGCGCCTAGTCGTCGCCGCCTCGCCCATCCCCGGTATCCTTCCGCCCGAATTCTGCTACCTCCGTAGCGTAATTGAACACCAAGGATTACGCAACTCAAGTTTCGTATTAGGTGGGCAGGCCGTAGCTGGTCCCCGCCGCACGGACCGCCGCCCGCCGCCCCTTTTTCATTTGTGCCGAACGGAGCGTGGTTTCCGGCAGCCCGAACACCTCGAACAGCCGCGGTCATCCCCGCGCTGCTCGGCCCGTCCCGAGCCGGGAACCTGGCCGAGGGGCCGAGCCCGCTCGTCACCCCGGAAGCGACCGGGGCAGCCCGAAGCGGGGCAGCACACTAGCGTCGAACCGGGTGATCGTGCTGATCCGCTCGCCGGCCAGGGTCAGCACGATCAGCCCGTTGGCGTGCAGCACCGGGGCGTGCCGGTCGTACACGTACGTGCCGAAGGCCGGCTGGCCGTTGGCCCGGGTGGGGACCAGCCGGAACCGGCGCCGGTTGCGGAAGGCCAGGGTGAAGAACCGCGTGGCCAGCTCCCGGCCCTGGTATTCCAGCGGCACCGGCGGCATCCGCAGCCAGGCGTCCTCGGTCAGCAGGGCCACGATGGCGTCTACGTCCGCCGCCTCGAACGCCTGGGTCAGCCGGGCCACCAGCCGCTGCTCGGCGTCCGAGTGCGGGGCCGGGGGCTTCTGCCCGGGCGGCGGCAGCTCACGGGCCAGGGTGGCCCGGGCGCGCTTGACCGCGCTGGCCACCGACTGCTCGCTGGCCTGCAGGATCTCCGCCGCCTCGGCGGTCGCGAAGCCCAGCACGTCGCGCAGGATCAGGGCCGCGCGCTGCCGCGGCGGCAGGAGTTGCAGCGCGGTGACGAACGCCAGCGAGATCGCCTCCCGGGCCTCGTAGCGCGCCTGCGGGCCGGGCGCGTCGTCGGGCAGCTCGGCCAGCAGCAGGTCCGGGTACGGCTCGAGCCAGGACACCTCGCCCAGCCGGGTGGGCTCGGGCGGGTCGACGTCCGGGTTGGGCCAGTCCATGGGCGGGCGCCGGCTAGCCGACCGCAGCGCGTTCAGGCTGCGGGTGGTGGCGATCCGGTACAGCCAGGTGCGCAGCGAACTGCGCTGCTCGAAGCCGCCCAGGCCTCGCCAGGCCGCGAGCAGCGTCTCCTGCATCGCGTCCTGCGCGTCCTGCGCCGAGCCCAGGATCCGGTAGCAGTGCACCTCGAGCTCGTGCTGGTAGGGCTCGACCAGCTCGCGGAAGGCCTGCCCGTCTCCGGCCTGCGCGCGGTCGATCAGATCCGTGGCCATGATCGCCTCCCACCATCACTTCTTCCTTAGGCCCCGCTGCCGAAGGCGGCCAGACCAGCCCCGCCGCCGAAGGCGGCCAGACCAGCCCCGCCGCCGAAGGCGGCCAGACCAGCCCCGCCGCCGAAGGCGGCCAGACCAGCCCCGTGCCTGACCTGCTCACCGGTATAGACACCGTCCGCGCCACGAACCGGGCGCTCACCGGCCGGCCCTTCGCCGGCCGGCCCGTGTCTACCTGAGCATGACTGACACAATCAACGTCGCCGCCGCGCGTGCCGAGCAGGCAGGTCCCGGTGCCTCCGGCCGGGTCCTGACCGTGCTGCTCACCTCGGTGGCCTACTTCATGGTGGCACTGGACACCCTGGTCGTGGTGACCGCGCTGCCCTCCATCCACCGCGACCTGGGCGGGAACGTCGGGACCCTGCAGTGGACGGTCAACGCCTACGTGCTGGCCTTCGGGGCCGGCATCATCACCGCCGCCGCGCTCGGCGACCTGATCGGGCGGCGCCGCATGTACCTGATCGGCCTGTGCGTGTTCACGGTGGCCTCGGCCGCCTGCGCGCTGGCCCCGAACGTCGGGGCGCTGATCGCCTGCCGCGCGGTCGAGGGCATCGGCGCCGCCATCATCATGCCCCTCGGCCTGACCCTGCTGACCTCGGCCTTCCCGGCCGAGCGGCGCGGCGCCGTGATCGGCATCTGGGGCGGCGTGGCCGGGCTGGCCGTCGCCAGCGGCCCGCTGATCGGCGGGGCGGTCACCCAGGGCCTGGACTGGCACTGGATCTTCTGGGTCAACGTGCCGGTGGGCGTGGCCGCGGTGGCCGGATCCTGGCTGCGCCTGCCCGACAGCCGGGGCCCCGCGTCCCGGCTCGACCTGCCCGCGCTGGTCCTCGTCGCGGCCGGCGTCGGCGGCCTGACCTGGGGTCTGGTCCAGGCGGGCCAGGACGGCTGGGGGAGTGCCCAGGCCCTGACCGGGCTGGTCGCGGGCCTGGCGGCGGTCGGCGCCTTCGTGGCCTGGGAGCGGCGTACCGCCGAGCCGATGATCCCGCTCGGGCTGTTCCGGTCGCGCACCTTCTCCGCGGCGGTCGCCACGCAGTTCCTGATGGCCGCGGCGATCTACTCGGCGGCGTTCCTCACCAGCCAGTACTTCCAGTTCGCGCTGGGAGACTCGCCGCTGGGCACCGGGCTGCGCTTCCTGCCCTGGACCGCCATGCCGATGATCATCGCGCCGATCGCGGGCCTGGCCTCGGACAAGATCGGCGCTCGCCCGCTGATCGTCCCGGGCCTGCTGTTGCAGGCGGCCGGCTTCGCCTGGATCGTGTCCCTGGCCGCCCGCTCCGCGGGCTACGGGGCCTACGTCGCCCCGCTCCTCATCGCCGGCATCGGCATCTCGATGGCCCTCCCGTCCGTCTCGGCCGCCGGCCTGAACGCGGTCAGCCCGTCGTCGCTGGGCAAGGCCGCGGGCGTGCTGAACACCATGCAGCAGTTCGGTGCCGTGTTCGGGATCGCGGTCGCCACCACCGTGTTCAACGCCCACGGCAGCCTGGCCTCCGCCACCGCCGTCACCAGCGGTTACCGCCCGGCCCTGGCCGTAGCAGCGGGCCTATCCGTCCTAGGCGCCCTCACCGCCCTAGCCCTCCGCCGCTCGTCCCGAGCCCCATCCCCATCCCCAGCCCCAGCCCCAATGGGATGAAACCCGGGTTTCACCGCGCCCTAGCACACGGTGAGCCGGTAGTCCAGGTCGGCGGCCTGGCGCAGGGTCGAGAGCACCACGCCGCTGGTGGCGATGCCGGTCAGCACCAGGTGGTCGATGCCCGCGGCTCGCAGCACGACCTCCAGGTCGCTGCCGGTGAACGCGGAGACCCGGCGCTTGGTGACAACGATGTCGCCGGGCGCGGGCGCCACGGCGGGATGGATGGCCGCACCCGCGTCGCCGTCGGCGAGCCGGCCGGTCCCGGCGATCGCGGCGAAGCTCTTGTTCCGGCAGTTACCGTACGAGTGTGGCGACTATAGACGACGTGGCCGAGCTGGCTATGCGGCTGCCCGACGTGACCGAAGACGAGCGGCACGGCAACCGGACCTGGTTCGTCGCGCGCAAGGCCTTCGCCTGGGAACGCCCGTTCAGCAAGGCAGATCTGAGGCGGTTCGGCGAGCAGACTCCGCCGGACGGGCCGATCCTGGCCGTCCGCGTGGAGGACCTGGGCGAGAAGGAGGCCGTGCTCGCCGCCCATCCCGAGGCGTTCTTCACCATCTCCCACTTCGACGGGTTCTCCGCGGTCCTGATCCAGCTGCGGAAGGTCTCCGCGCCGGCGCTGCGGGAGGCGGTGACCGACGGCTGGCTGGCCTGCGCGCCGCCCGCCCTGGTGAGCCAGTTCCTCAACCGCTAAGCACCCCAGCCCGCAACCACGAGGAGGACGACCCGTGCCGGCGGTCGGCGACGGCCCTGGTTTACCTGGGCTTGCGGGCCTTCCAGACTTCCTCGCAGGGCCATTGCCGCGCCCACTCCAGGGTGACGAACGGATACCGGGTGGTCGCGTCCGGGTCGGGCCGGAGCTCCAGAAGGTCCTCGACGTCCAGGCCGCAGCCGCGCAGCAGCCGGATCATCTCGCCGTGGCCCAGGTGGAACTCCACCGACTCATCGCCCGGCCACTCGAACCGGTGCATGCCGAAGTAGGGCCGCAGCAGCCGCTCGGTCGCAGGCCGGTCGTCCTCGTCGGGGACGGCGAGCATGAGCAGCGCCGAGTTCACCAGGAAGATCAGCTGCCCGCCGGGGCGCAGCAGCCGGGCCGCCTCGGGGATCCAGGCGTAGGGATCGCACCAGATGCTGGCGCCGTACTCCGAGATGGCCAGGTCGAAGCGGGCGTCGGCCAGTGGCGCCTGCTCAGCGCTGGCGTGAATCAGCGGGTACCGGAGCCCGAACCGGTCCTGCAGCTGGCGGGCGGTGGCCAACTGCGCCGCGGAGTTGTCCAGGCCCACCGCCCGCGCGCCGCGGCGGGCCAGCCACGACGACACGTACCCGGTGCCGCAACCCAGCTCGACGGTGTCCCGGCCCGCCAGGTCCGCGGGCAGGACGCCTGCCCGCGCCTCGGGGACTTCCCAGATGCCCCAGCCCGGCTCGGGCTGGGCCCAGCCCCGCAGGCCGGGCTCGGCGTACTCCGCCGCCCACCGGTCCCAGGCCGCGCGGTTGCGCAGTACGTGATCACCGGTGCCGGCCACAGGCGCCAGCATCATCCCGGCCCGCCCGCGCCGTCAACCCGGATATCCCGGCCCGCCGCAGCGGCGCGCAGCCCCGGGCCCGCCGCGGCGACCTGCGGTTGCGGCGGGTCGAGCCGTGGTCCAGCATCTCAGGTATGTCACCGGACCAGGCGCTGGGGTTCTCCGCTGCCGAAATGCGCCGGCGCCGTGCCGCGTTCGGCCGGGAACTCGATCGCAGCGGAGCGTCATACGGACTCGTGTACGGCGCGAACCGGTCCGGGAGCGCGGTCTCGTGGCTGACCGGGTGGCCGGTCACCCGGGAGGCGCTTCTGGTCGTGGCGCCAGAGGCGGAAGACGATGTCCTCCTGGTCTCGTTCTTCAACCACGTTCCGCAGGCTCGCCGTCTTTCCGCGACCCGGGTCGAATGGTCCGGCGCACGCGCGGTCGGGACCGCGCTGGACCTGATGGCCGCGCGGGGCAGGCTGCCCGGCAGGATCGGCGTGGCCGGGGCCCTGCCGTTCGATCAGTACCGGCTCTTGGCCGGGCAGGTTCCCGACGTGGTCGACCTCAACCCGGCCTATACCGGGCTGCGGCTGGTCAAGTCGGGGGAGGAGATGGCGGCCTTGCGGCGCGGTGCGGCGCTCAGCGATGCGGCGCTCGCGGCGCTCGCGGACGCGCTGCGCCCCGGGGCGACCGACTACGAGGTGCTCGCCCGCACCGAAGAGGCTTATACCGCCCAGGGCGGGTTGCACCACATCCACTACCTCGGTCTCACCGCCATGGACGAGCCCGCCCTGGCCGTGCCGGCCCAGTGGCCGACGGGCAGGGTGATCCGCCCGCGCGACGTTGCCAGCTGCGAGATCAGCGCCGCGGCCGCGCCCGAGTACGCCGGTCAGGTCCTGCGCACGTTCACCGTCGGGGCGCCCCCGACGGCGCTGTACCGCGAGCTCCACGCCGTCGCGGCCGCCGCGTTCGACGCTATCGCGCGGCACCTGGTCCCCGGCACTACGGCCCGGGACCTGGCCGCCGCCGCGGCCGTCATCGGGCAGGCCGGCTTCACCGCGGTCGACGACCTGGTCCACGGCTTCGGCGGCGGCTACCTCCCGCCGGTGGTGCCGGCTCCCGGCCGGCCGGTGTCCGCGCCCGACTTCACGCTGGCCGCCGGGATGACCGTGGTCGTGCAGCCCAACGTCGTCACCCGCGACCGGCTGGCCGGCGTCCAGACCGGAGAACTGCTCCTG
This sequence comes from uncultured Actinomycetes bacterium, assembly GCA_963742795.1. Taxonomy (GTDB): domain Bacteria; phylum Actinomycetota; class Actinomycetes; order Streptosporangiales; family Streptosporangiaceae; genus Palsa-504. The sequence continues at coordinate 72,201 of CAVUNL010000028.1, read as the reverse complement.
GTCACCGAGCAGGGACCCGAGCGACTGCATGCCTACCCGCCAGGTCTCCAGCAGCTGGGCTGAGCTCCGGTAGGCTGCGCGCCGGGCTACGTGACGGGCCAAAGAAACGGGGAAGGTGCGATATGGGGCCTGAGGAGTTCCGGGCCGCTGGCCATGAGCTTATCGACTGGATTGCCGACTACCGGGCCCGGATCCCGCAGCTGCCGGTTCAGGCACAGGTGGGGCCGGGTGAGGTGGCGGGCAAGCTGCCGGGCCGGGCTCCGGAGGAAGCCGAGCCGTTCGCCCGGGTGCTGGCCGACCTCGGCGACATCGTCGTCCCGGGGATAACCCAGGTTCAGCATCCTCGCTACTTCGGCTGGTTCCCGTCCAACGCGTCCCTCGCTTCGGTGCTGGGCGACCTGGCCACCTCGGGGCTCGGCGCGCTCGGCATCACCTGGCAGTCCGCTCCCGCGCTGACCGAGGTCGAGGAGGTCGTGGTGGAGTGGCTGCGCGAGCTGACCGCGCTGCCCCAGTCGTGGAAGGGCGTCATCCAGGACACCGCCTCCAGCGCGTGCCTGGTCGCCCTGCTCGCCGCGCGCGAGCGCGCGACGAACTACTCCGAGGCCCGCGGCGGGCTGCAGGCCGAGAGCGCGCCGCTGACCGTCTACACCACCGAGCACGCGCACTCCTCGATCGCCAAGGCGGTCGCCCTGGCCGGCTTCGGCCGCGACAATCTGCGCTTCGCCGATGTCGACCCGGTCACGTACGCCATGCGCCCGCAGGCTCTAGCCAAAATCCTCGAGGAGGACGTGGCAAAGGGCCGGCGCCCGGCCGCGGTGGTGGTCAACGTCGGCACGACCGGCACCACGGCCGTGGACCCGCTCGCGCAGATCGTCCCGCTGGCCCGCCAGTACGGGATGTGGGTGCACGTGGACGCGGCGATGGCCGGCTCGGCGCTCCTGCTCCCGGAGATGCGCTGGCTGATCGACGGTGTGGCAGGCGCGGACTCGCTGGCCTGGAACCCGCACAAGTGGCTGGGCACGGTGCTGGACTGCGCGCTGCTCTACGTGGCCGACCCGGCCCACCTGATCCGGGTCATGTCGACCAACCCGTCCTATCTCCGGTCGGCCGTCGACGGCGAGGTGACCCAGTACAAGGACTGGGGCATCCCGCTCGGCCGGCGGTTCCGTGCCCTCAAGCTGTGGTTCCACCTTCGCCTGGACGGGGTGGAGGCCATCCGGGCCCGGCTGCGCCGGGACCTGGAGCACGCCCGCTGGCTCGCCGGGCAGGTCTCGTCCGCGCCCGGCTGGCGGGTCCTGGCCCCGGTCGCCCTGCAGACCGTCGTGCTCCGGCACGAGCCCGCGGGCCTGGTCTCGGACACCGGCGCCGTGGTGGACGCCGACGCGCTGAACGCGCACACCCTGGCCTGGGCGGACTCGGTCAACCGGTCGGGAGCGGCCTTGGTCACCCCGTCCCTGCTGGACGGCACCTGGTCGGTCCGGGTCTCGATCGGGGCCGAACGCACCGAACGCGGCGACGTCGAGGACCTGTGGCGCCTGCTCCAGCAGGCCGCCGCGACCACCTGAGTCACCCGCGACCACCGAGCCAGATAGAAGGCACCGGCCGGCGCCGCCCGTCCGCGGACCCGTGGACGTCCCTACCGCCCACCTTGGCCCGCGCTCAGCTATCGCGCGCCGGCCTTCTTGGGCGACGGAGCCCGGCAGGCCAGGTCACGGTTCACCGGTTTCATACTCCACTGGACCACGGTCACGGTTCCCCCGCCGGTCAGCGGGGCCAGGCCGCAGTTCTTCTTGGCCCGCGACAGCGTGGTGGCGCCCGGGATCCAGTCCGGCAGGCGGTAGAGCGGGCTGTTCGCGCGGACGGTTCCCACGATCGGATCCCATTGCTTGGGCGTGGAGTAGATGCCGACGGTGGCGCCGATGCGCCGGAAGTAGGAGGCCATGCCTTCGAGGTCGGCGCGGTTGTTCGCGCTGCTGGACTCCCACGAGTTGATCGTCTCGACGTCCAGCCACCACCGGTAGCGGCCGGGGTTCGGCACGCCGCGGGTCTGCGCGTCCAGTTCGGCCAGGTTCCATCCGTACTGCCACGCGCACGCCGGATTGTTCGCGCCCGTGCAGGTGCCGTAGGGGTCGCTGACCAGCTTGCCGCCGAGGGGATTGTTATTGGTGGCCGGCCAGTCGGTGACCCCGTGATTGCCCGGGTTGGCCGTGTTGGCGTACAGCGAGACCCGCGGCTGGCTGGTCGCACCCGACGAAGCCTGGGCCCAGGTGATTTCCCTGGCCAGGCAGGGGTTCGTCGTGTTGGCCACGCCTTCGTTCACGGCCACGATGCCGAACGCCTGGCCGGAGGGGAGCGCCTGGCCGCATTGCGGATACGACACGTCGTTCCCGGTCGGCGTACTTGCCGCGTACGCCGCCGCGGCCGGCGCGGTGACCATTATCAAAGCCGCGAGGACCATCCCGGCAGTCAGACCCGACCTCATTGACCAGCCCCTCTCCCGCGACCGCTCTGGCCTGCGCCAGATCATAGCCAAGCCCACGCCGAGCAGGGGTGCTCGGGCCAGAACGGCCACTCCTCGGTCACGCCGGCCCGGCCGGCCGGGACGTGGCCAGGGACGCGAATACAACAGTGGAACTGAGGTAATGCCCGGTGGCATAGTCGAAAACGCCACCGCACGTTATCAGCCGCAGCGCGGCATAGTCGGTCGCGTCGTAAATGGCTTTCGCAGGGAAATTGGATTTGGCGAACTCGCGCACGCCTGTGACCCGGAAAATGGCCGTGACCCCGTCCGCGAGCGTCACGTCGATGGTGTCTCCGGGACGCAGCGCCCCGAGGCGGTAGAAAACCGCGGGCCCCTGATAGCTGTCGACATGACCTTCGATAACCGACGCCCCGATCTGGCCCGGCGTCGCCGAGTATTTGTACCACGCGGCCTCGTCCGCGCTCGTGACCAGCGACGGAACCTGGACCGTGCCGTCCGTGTTGAGCCCGAGGCGCAAGAGCCTCGAGGTCACGCCGATGGCCGGGATATCGACGGACACCGGCATCGAACGCTGCAGCGAGGGCCCGTGACCGGCCGACGCGATGGCCCCCGCCGCCCCGGCGGAGGGCTGCGGCGCATGCCGCTGGGACAGGAACACGACGCCGACGACGCCGCTCCCAACCAGAATGAGCAGGACCCCGAAGACCCCGGCCAGCTGGGCCCAGGGGCTGATCGCCCTCGGCGGGCGCGCGTACCCGCCCTCCGGCCACGAGGCGACGACGCGGAACCCGGCGATCCGGGGCCACCTCGCACCCCCCAATGCGGCCTCCCTCCGGGATGTTCTACCCACATAGCCTAATATTCCGATGGTGAGCACGCCATTGCCTGTTTGTCGCACAGCCCGGGCTTGCCGTTAAGGCTACTGACGTTTTTCCGGCCGACGCGGTCAGCGACCAAAGGCCGGCCGCGCGTTTTCTCCTTCCGGCACCGGTTTCTGCGACCGGCGACCGGGAAATGGTCATTGCCGAGAACACGAGGAGGTTCGATGAGGGCGCGCACTGCCATCGCGGGGACGTCTCATCGGGTCCGGCTGACCGTTGTCAGCTGGGGCCTGACCACCATGCTCGCCTGCGTCGCGCTCTCGGCCTGCACCTCGAGCCCCTCCACCACCACACCGCCGGCGTCGACATATCTCCCTACCGCCAGCGGCTCGTCCGGCGTGAGCTCTACCGAGACCAGCGGCAGCGCTTCGTCGAGCTCAAGTGCGGGCACAAGCGAAAGCGCGAGCGCGAGTTCGTCCGAGAGCGCGAGCGCCTCGGCCAGCCCGTCGGCATCGGAGAGCCCGAGCCCCGAGCCCTCCCCGAGCCCGGTCCCCAGCGCCGCGCCGGTCACCGGCGGCGGCGGCACGGCCGGATTCCAGGACGCCGGGCTCGCCGTGGTCGGCGGGGCGGCTATCGTGGCGGGTCTCGGCAGCATCGCCTACCGCCGCCGGATCACCAAGCACCGATAGCCAAGCACCGATAGCCAAGCACCGATAGCCAAGCACCGATGACCAGGAACCGCTGACCATGTGCCTGCTGGGATGCTGATCGCCGCCGCCGTCTGCCCGCATCCGCCGCTCCTGATCCCCGAAGCCACCGGCGTGCCCGGTGCCGCCGGCCCGGAGCTCAACCGCCTGCGGGCGGCATGCCGAAACGCCGTCGCCGCCCTGCTGGCCGGCCGCCCGGACCTGATCGTGGTCGCCGGCGGCGCCGAACTCACGGCCGAGTACCCGCCGCACACCCCGGCCCGCCTGCACGACTTCGGCATCCCTCTCACCGTCGGCCCGGAAACCGGCGAGGCCGAGTCTCTCCCGCTCTCCCTGACCCTCGGCAAGTGGCTGCTCGCCGAACACGGCGCGCCGCCGGCGGCGTGGTGGGGGATCGCCTCGGACGCGCCGCCCGCCGAGTGCCTGCAGCTGGACGCCTTCGACGCCGAGCTGCGCTACCGCGGCGCTCCGTTCGAGGTGAGCTACGTCGTGGCCAGCTGGCGCCGGAAACCCTGATAGCCATGGGCACCCACGTCATCGCGGTCGTCGGGGCGACCGCCACCGGCAAGTCCGGGCTCGCCATCGCGCTGGCCCGCGCGGTGTGCGGCGAGATCGTGAACGCCGATTCGATGCAGCTCTACCGGGGCATGGACATCGGCACGGCCAAGGAACCCGAGACCGCCTGGCAGGGCGTGCCGCACCACCTGCTCGACATCTGGCCGGTGACCCGGACCGCGAACGTGGCCGACTACCAGAAACTGGCCCGCGCCGCGACCGACGACATCATCGCCCGCGGCCGGATCCCGGTGCTCGTAGGTGGCTCAGGTCTGTACCTCCGTGCCGCTCTCGACGATCTCCATTTTCCCCGAACGGACCACGGTACCCGCGCCCGCCTCGAGTCCGAGCTCGCCGATCTGGGCGCGGCCGGGCTGCACGCCCGGCTGGCCGGGCTCGACCCGGCCGCGGCCGCCGCCATCTTGCCCAGCAACGGCCGCCGGATCGTCCGGGCCCTTGAGGTGATCGAGCTGACCGGCCGCCCGTTCACCGCCAGCATGCCCACCTACGAGCAGGTTCGTCCCGCCGTCCAGGTCGGCCTCACCCTGCCCCGCCCCGAACTCGACCAGCGGATCGCCGCCCGGGTCGACCGCATGTGGCAGGCAGGCTTCGAGACCGAGGTGAAGGACCTCGTCCGCCACGGACTGCGGGACGGCAAGACCGCCAGCCGCGCCCTGGGCTACCAGCAGATGCTCCGTCACCTGGACGGCGAGCTGACCCTGGACCAGGCCCGCGACGAGACGGTCAAGGCCACCAGGAGGTTCGCGCGCCGCCAGGAGTCCTGGTTCCGCCGCGACCCCCGCATCCGCTGGCTCGACGCCAGCCAGCCCCCGGACACCCTGCTGGCCGAAGCGCTGCGCCTCACGCAGTACGCCTTACGCAGTGCTCCTTACGACCACTACATCTGGCTCTTACATCTGATTGGCGAGCTGGTAGGCGCGCTTGGCGTTGTCGGCGCAGAGCATCCGGGTCAGGCGCACCACGGTCCGTTCGGAAAAATGGTCTTCCTGCAGGCCGGCCGTCAAGAAGCCGGACAGGGCGGTCCGGAACAGCACCGCCCCCAGGTAGTAGAGCTCCGGCAGCCCGAACGCGTCCGAGGAGTACAGGAACTTGCCGAACGGCGCGAGCTCCAGCGCCTCGGCGAGCAGGGCGCCGGCGCGCCGGCCCAGGTTGTGCGTGGCCAGGCCCGCGTCGACGTACACGTGCGGGAAGACCTGGGCCAGGTAGCCGGCCTCGCGGTGGAAGGGGTAGTTGTGCAGCAGCATGACCGGAGTCCCGGCCGGCTGGATCGCCCGCAGCAGCGGGGTGAGCAGCAGCGGGTTGCAGCGGTGCAGGTCGACGTCGCTGTCCCCGTAGCCCACGTGGAACTGGATCGGCAGTCCCAGGTCCACGCCGCACCAGATGAGGAACCGCTGCAGCGTCTGGTCGGCGATCCGGGGCGGACCCGCCCCCTTGGTCTGGGCGGCCAGCCACCGCCCGGCGGCCGCCGTCACCTCGGCGTCGGACGGCCGCTCGGGGTTCAGGTCCAGCCCGGTCCGGTAGGCGGCGATCGACTTGAACCCCACCACCCCGACCGCCGCCGCGGTGCGGGCGGCCAGCGCCGAGCGCACCGCGTCGGCGAAGCCGGCCGCCCCGATCCCGGCCGCGACCAGGTCCTCGGCCACCCGCTCGAGGCGGACGATCTCGTACGCGGTCGCCCCCGCCAGCCCGCCGAGCTCGGCCGGGGAGGTGACCGGCTCCGGGGTGTACCCGGTGTCTACGCACAGCGCGGCCATCCCGGCCGCGACCAGGAACCGCTTGTTCACCTCGGTAGCGCCGAGCTCGGCGCGGCGGAGCACGTAGTCGGGGAGTTCGGCGTGCGGCGGCAAGCCGAGGACGGGCGGGCACAGGCGGCGGAACGCGAACCCGGCCTGCGAGTCGAACATCGAGCCGCCCGGCCACGCTGCGCCCTCGTTCAGCATCGACTCGAGCGTGGCCTCGTCCGCGTCGCGGTACAGCAGCCCGTGGCAGTGGTGATCCACCAGGGCCTGTTCCGCGACGCAGGCAAGCAGTGTTTCCATCCTTCCGTACACGCTCGTCAATCAGGGCGGTGCCGCGCCCTCTGGCTCGCGGGAGGTAGCTCGCTCAGGATGCCTCGTCGCCAGCGGCTGCGAGCTGGGACGGCACCGGCACCTCGGTCTCGTCTGGCGCCTTGATGCCCTCGCGGGCAGCCAGCGCGGCCCCGAGCTTGCGCGCCGTGCCCGCCGCGACGATCACGGCCACGACCGCCACCGCCAGCCAGACGCCGGCCACCACCGGGTACCATGCGGCGTCGCCGGTCGGGTACGGGATCACGTTCCGGTACAGCGTGTAGCCGAGCACGATCAGGCCCGCGATCGGGATGATGATCTGCCAGGTCGGCACCGGCAGCTTGTGCCGCACGAACACCAGGATGATGCAGCCGATCGAGGCCAGCACGTACACGACCAGCAGGATCAGCGTGCCGATGGTGCCCGACCACAGGAAGCTGTTAAAGGCGGCGGGCGAGGCGGCCACGCCGGCCTGGATGCCCACGATGACGCCCGTGGTCACGACGACCACGAGGGTGGCCCAGGCCGGGGTGCCCCAGCGTGAATGGCTCTGGCCCAGCCCGCGCGGCCCGGCCGTGTCCCGGGACAGCGCGTAGAGCAGCCGGGCACCCCCGACCACGCAAGCCAGGCAGCAGCCGAACGCGCTGAACGTAGTGCCCAGCGTGATCAGGTCACCGACCCAGTGGCCGACGTAGGTGGAGCCGAGGTCACCCAGCAGCGACGGCGAGCTGGTGAACGCTTTGACGCCCGCCGCGTCCGCGCCGAAGCCCATCATCTCGACCGCGGTGACGACCACGAAGTAGACGCCGCCGAACACCGCGACGCCGAAGATGGCGCGCGGGATGTCCCGGGTCGGCCGGCGGGCTTCCTCGCCCAGGGTGGCCGCCGCCTCGAACCCGGCGAACGAAAGGAAGCCGAACACCACGCCCAGGAACAGGCCGGAGGAACTGGTCCCCGGCGCCACCGTGAACACGCTCCACGTGAAGGTGTGCCCGCCCGGCGCGTTCCCGGCCAGCAGCCGGACCAGCACCACGGCGGTGACGATCAGGATCAGCGCGACCGTGGTGCCCTCCACGGTCAGCAGCACGTGCCCCCCGCGCCTGACCGGCATGATCGCCAGCATCAGCGCCAGCAGCAGCGCCACCGCGAGCAGGACGAACGGCGCCCACGTCGGCGGGTTGTGCCAGATGCCGACCTCCTGCAGGAACGCGGTGCCGAAGATGCCGGCCGCGGCCGAGGTGACCACCGCGTAGAAGGTGTAGGTACCGAGCAGGCCCCAGCCCGCCACCACCCCGGTCCGCGGGCCGAGCGTCGCGCCGACAAATGCGTACACCGAGCCGGAGTGGTGGAAGTACTGGCACAGCCGGACGAAGGAGTAGGACACCAGTAGCACGCCGACCGCCGCGATGAGGAAGGTCAGCGGCACCGCGCGGCCCGCGTAGGTCGAGCTCCCCTGCGGGTTGATGTTTGCCGCCATGCTCGGCGCCATCAAGGCGACGGACAGGCCGACCGCGGCCCAGATCGACAGAGATCGCTTGAGCCCCGGCGTACCTTCGACAGCCATGTTTTCCTCCTTACCGTCTCCGTCCCCATAGTGTCCCTCCGACCCGGGCGGTACGGAAGGGGCAAAAGATGCGAAATGTCGATCAGACCAGCTATTTTTCCGGCCGGCGCCGGCGGTTGCCCGCTCTGGGTGCCGCAGTTTGTAAGAAAGTCCGCATGAACCTACGGGCGGCGTTGCGCGTCACACAGGGTAGGAGCTAGATATCAGGAGGTGACCTACAGTGACTGGTGCCTACCCGGTGCTGCACGTGGGTTCCTTCGGGTCCGTGGACCCCAGAAGTCCCGTCCGATCGACGCGTCCCTGGACCCGAACGTTCCGCGGCACACCCGCGTCCGTGCCCGAGGCGCGCCGGCTCGTGGCCGAGCTACTGCTCGGCTGCCCGGCCCGCGAAGTACTCATGACCTGCGTGTCCGAACTGTGCGCGAACGCCATCGAGCACACCGACTCGGGGAACGGCGGCGTGTTCATCGTCGAGGTCGACCTCCCGCGCCCCGGCGTGGCCCGGATCGCGGTCACCGACGAGGGCGGCCCGTCCCTCCCGGCCGCCGGGTCCGGTGACCTGATGGCCGAGGGCGGCCGCGGCCTGGCCATGGTGGCCGCCTGCACCAACCGCTGGGGCTACGCCGACGCCCACCCCGGCCGCACCGTCTGGGCCGAATCCTGCTGGCCTGTCCCCGTCCCGACGCCCGGCCAGGACACCACCCGCAAGCCCTCCCGCCGCACCCGCCTCCGGTTCCCCCGATCCTCCTCGCCACCCCCCGACGACTGGCCGCCCGGCCCCGCCGCCTAACCTCCCGCCGATCAGATCGAAACCAGGTCGCACACGAAGATGAGGGTCTCGCCCGGCGCGATCAGGTGCCCGGCGCCGCGGTCTCCGTAAGCCAGATCCGGCGGGATGATCAGCTGTCGGCGGCCGCCGACCTTCATGCCCGCGACGCCCTGGTCCCAGCCGGCGATGACCTGCCCGGCGCCGAGCCGGAACTGCAGAGGGCCGTCCCTGTTCCAGCTCGCGTCGAATTCCTCCCCGGTGGAATACGCGACCCCGACATAGTGAACCTCGACCAGGTCGCCCGGGCCGGCCGGGCTGCCTTCTCCTTCCCAGATGTCGGTGATCTGCAGTTCGGCCGGCGGCTCGCCGCCGGGGAAATCGATCTCCGGCCTGGTGATGCTCATACTCGTCCTCTCCTCAGTTGCTCAGCCGCCTGCCCATACCCCCGGGATCCATCTGCACACGTCACCGGTCCAGAGGTTACACGCGCCGACTCCTACCACCGAGTCCATCCCGTCGCCACTGTCGGTCAGCGGTTAGCCTCTGGCCAGCGGGCGTGGCGGAGTTCGGGGCGGGACAGGCCGTCTCACCCCACGCGCCGGGCCCGCGTGTCATCGCCGGGCCGGGTGACTAGGGTTGGAGCTATGCCAGACGAGGAAGCCGATCTCAGGTCTCCCAGCGGTTCTGCTTCGTCCCGCCCCGGAATGGGTGCCCTGCGTGTGCTTGAGCCCTTGAGCGGCGCCGAATGCATGCAACTGCTCGCCAACGGTGGTCTGGGGCGCCTGGTCTATAACAGCCGGTATGGGCCCACGGCGCTGCCGACCGTGTACAGGATCGAGGGCGAGTCGGTTGTCTTGGGCACGTGGGACCCCGCCCTCTTTGACGAAGACCTGCGTACCGGTATCGCGCACGCCGAGTACCAGGTCGCGGTGGAGGCCGACCAGCTCGATCTAGAGGCGCGCCTGGGGTGGATCGTGCTGGTGCGGGGAGCGGCGCATCACCTGGATACCGAGGCCGAGCGCGCGCCGCTGATCGGCGCCGGGCTTGAGCCGTGGATCGAGGGGGTGCCTGCGCACTTCATCCGGGTGACCCCCACCAGTTTGTGGGGCAACCGCGTCCTCCGGCCATGATTGCCGCCTTTAACGCTGGCGCTCCAAGTGATTCTGGCTTTGTGAAGTCGACGCACAAGACTGCTTTGCCCATCCAGCAGACATAATCTGGGTCACCGCGAGCGGCTGACCACCCCGGAACCCAAGTCACCTCGCACTCGGGGCAAGTCCTCAGGCTGCTGACGACACCGAGGGCTGCCCCCCGCTTGCCGCAATTCCAGCACAGATCAGGATCGGCCTGTTGCCGATGTCCGTTCATTTGTCTTCGCTGCCTTCCGCCACGCTTAAGCTGTGTCACCCGTCCGCCAATCACGCTGGCCGCCCCGTGCCTTCAGGATCGCACCTGGGGAGCTGCCGGTCATCGGCGCTGGCCGCCATCTACGAGTACGGCTAACCAGAAGTCACGGGCGCGGTCGGCGAACGCGGACAGCAGCAGGACGCCGCCGCGAAGATCACGTACAAGCTTCCGGCCACCTGCTCCCACGGAGCCCAGCGCAGCTCGGCGTCATGGCCGCGCGCGTCAGCCCGCGGCCCAGGCGATAGCCTCATTAAGCTGCGCGAGCGGGAAGTGCCTGACTTCGCCGGGTGTCATCGAGCCGAACAACGTGGTCATGAGGTTCATCCACTCGATGTCGGTGACCAGGGCGATGCGCTTCCACGCATGGAGGTGCTCGATGCTCACGTTGAGGTCCTGCCACAGCGCACCACCTGACATCCCGTGGAACTCCGGGATGATGATCACGAACCTGACCTTGCTGCTGGCCGCAGCACGCTCCAGCGCCGGAAGGATGACATCGCGGTAGTCCTCAGCTTTCAGCGTGCCCGCTGCTTCGAACCCGATGACTCCTGGGGGCAGGCCCCTCAGTTCCTTGATCACCGGGATACTCCTTCTCCGGCGCCATCAAGAGCAAGTCCTCTCGCCTGACGGGCCATCTACCTGTACCGATCGTGCCTGGGCGTCGCCCTTGCCGTCCTGCGACATCACACCTGAGCGGACTTCGCGTCGGCTTCGATCGCGGCGGAGTCGGCCTTCAACTGCCTGGCCTCTATCTTCCGTGCCTGCTTCATCGCCCGCTCGATCTCCGCCCCCGTATCCGACACCGCAACCACCACCAGGCCCGCCTGGCCGACGTCCAGGTGCTCGCCGAGCTCCTTCAGATCCTTGCGGCTCATCCCGGCCGCTGCGTGACCGGCTACCGCGCCCAGCACCGCGCCGCCCCCGGTGGCGACCGCGAGCAGCCCCCCGCCGACCGCGGCGAACGGGAACAGGGCCACCACCAAGCCGGTGGCCAGCCCCGCCCCGCCGCCGAGCACGCCGCCGACCCGGGTCGGCGTCTCATGTTTCTTCGTGATCTTGACCTTCCCGTCGGCCCGGCGCTCGATGACCGCGGCGTCATAGGCGTCGATCAAGCCCGCCTTGGTATGCAGCTCCTTGACCGCCTCATAATCGGCGTCCGCGCCGGCGGCGTTGTCATACACCCCGACATACGCCACGAACGTGTCAACTGCCATCGTCATGCCTCCGTTACCTGTCAGATGGTCGGTCGCGCTACCGATGCAGGGGACTGCTAGCCCGGCAGCCACCCGGGCCGATGACCCATCGCTGCCACGGATTGTCAGGTCTCGTGACTCGTCCCGGCCAGGCCCCTCGGCGGCCCCGACCGTGCCATCTGCGCGGCGCCCTTGACCCCTCGGGCCTGGCGCTGAGCCTGGCGCTCCATGCGCTGCATCTCCCGCTGGTTCCAGGCCGCCAGCCGGGCCATCATGTCGGCCCCGTTCTGCTGGCCGATCTGCCGCAGCGACCCTACCGCGATCGCGGTCACGGCCACCGTCTCATAGAAGCGGCGGCTGCGCAGCATATGACCCACCAGCCCCAGCCCGACCAGCCCCCATGTCATCTTGGTGTCAAGACCCGAGGCCCGCGGCCGCGCCGCCGGGCTGCTGCTGCCCTCCGCAGCGATGGCCTGCGGCGGTTCCCCGTCACCTCGCCCTGATCGTGCCATCTTGCCTCCACCCTACAGTGCCCGCACACTGCCAGCGTGCCGCATGACGCGGTTCCTGGCATCACCCCCCAAGGGGTGACCTTAGGTTTGCGGGCGCAACGGTTCACGCCTGACCTGCCGCCCCGATAAGCGCCGGTCCCCTTGCGAACCGGTGCCGGGCCATGCTAGCGAAAGCCATCGCCAAGCGATGCCCCGCCCGGCGGCTTTGACCCGACGACCGGGCGCGGGACAATCGGACGCCGCTAACAACAACTGCGTGCCAGAGCGACGACCGGTTAGGCTCAGACCAAGGGTAGTCACAGGAAGCCATCTGCTTCTACGGGCCGCCACCCTCCTGACGCATGCGCCGCGGTGGCGTCGGGCTGACACAGGGGCTTGGGGATCGCCATGCAGCAATACAGCAAGCAACACGTGCTCGACGTGCTGCATACCCTGCAGCGCCCAGACCTAGCTGACGAGGCCTCGTGGGACCTGCCTGATCCGGTTGATATCGATCAGCTGGTGCCATGGATGCTGCAGCGCGGCCTTAGCCGCGATGAAATCGTTAGCCGGATGGGCGGGAGCCCCTGAGTCGGGAGGTTCGCCGCGGGCCTCTCGGGCCTGGCCCTCGCCGTCAAGCCGGCCGGGTCGGTAGTGGCTCCGGGCGCAAGGGTGCCCTTTTACCTCGACCTCCGGCGGCAGAAGGATCAGGGCATGATTCTTCGGGCCCCTGAAGTCCAGCACTACGCGCTCGGACTTTCCGCCGTGCGAATTGTGGAACTCGGCAATCCGGTCGATCAACTGGTCGCGTCCCAGCTTGGTCTCCCGGCTCCAGAAGTTGCAGCACGGGATAACCAGCACAGCTGACTTTGCAGCGGACTCCACGACGCTGCGCAAGGCTTCGTCGGGATGAAGCCCTACGACGAGGTCGTAGTAGTCCGCCATCGAGGCATCGAAGGGCTCCTCTCGGGCAGGTACGCCCGTCAGGGTCCAGCCGCGCGGATCTATGACCTCCGCATCAACCCCGAGCCGCTTGCGCAGGATCCGGGTCAGCATTCCCTGCCCACCGCCAACGTCGGCGACGTAGCGCGCATGAGGGAAGCGCTCGGCGATGAATTCCGCCACTACCTCAAATCGCGCTGGGTCGCCATGACACCGGTGACGGCTCATGTGAGCGCTTGCGCGGACAGGGCCGTGAGCCAGCCGAAGCCGGTCACGATGCTGGCTCGCTGGAACAATCCGGCGAGCTTGACCAGCCGGGGTGCTTGACCGAAGCCAGCACCGGCCAGCACCGTGGTGGCCAGCATGGTCGTCGCGGTAGCGGCGCAGTACAGGCCGAATCGACGGTGGCCGGTCCGGACGGACTGCCAACTGCTAGTGAACGCGGCGGCGGGCAGACCGAGGAACACCGGGACCGCCGCGAGGTTATGCATCATGCCGGTGCGGGTGGGTGAAATGAGCGCGTCGGGCGTTCCTGGCGGGTAGCCGCTAACCGGGTCGGTAGCGAAGAAGGCTGCGCCGATGAGGCCGGCACCCGCTGCGCCGATCAGGGCCTGTCCCGCCGGCGTGCTGAGCGCGGGGTCACCGGCGCGCTCCAGGCCGGCGGTGCCCGCCAGGACCAGCGTCCCGGTCACGGCGAAGTTCGCGGTCTGGATCCAGCCGCGCGGCCCGAGCGCCAGCGAGCTGACCGGATGGCGCGAAGGGCGGTACCCGAACCGGGTGGCGCCCTCGACCAGGAACGTCGTGATGAAGGCCTGCCCGGCAGCCAGGCCGCAGGACAGCAGGCCGCGAGTCCACCTCGCCGATCGGCCACGCGTGCTGGCGGGCTCCATAAGAAAAGAGTAGCGAGCCAGCGCGGCCGCGTACCGTTCCGGTCGGATTGTCGCATCCACCTAGAGTCGGACAGTCGGGTATCTCGAATATGAGATACCCTTAACGGTATGAGAGGCGCACAGAGCGAGTCGGCACCGGGCGAGCCAGCGGCCGGGCTGGAAGCCGGGTCGCTGCCGGTCATGCCGGGCTTCCGCGAGATGGCGCTGCGCCGCCGGGCGGGCGAGCAGGCGACTCGGATGGCCGAAGACCGTAGCCGGCTGGTCCGTGAGCTCGCCGGGCAGCGGCAGGCGGCTGGCCTGTCCCAGACCGAGGTGGCCGCGCGGATGGGAACCTCCCAGTCCGCGGTGGCCCGGCTCGAGTCCGGCACGGCCGACGTGCGCGCCTCCACGCTCGAGCGCTACGCGGCCGCCGTCGGCGGCCAGATCACCTGGAAACTCGACCACCCCGCGGAAGCCGAAGGAGCCAGCGAATGAAGCACGACCCGGTGCGCGCGCACCTGCCAGGAATCCCGCCCCGGCCGGGGGAGCCCGGCTGGCCCGGCACCCCGCTCACCCCGGGCTGGCCGTCCACCCCGTCGCACGCCCGGCCCGAGCCTGGCCTCGCCGGTCCGGGTCTGGCTCGACCCGCTCGCTGACTGGCAGGCCAGCCTGTACGAGCGGCTGCTGAAGAAGCGGATCGTGCTGGCCTCCGGCCCGCTCGACGACGAGGCCACCGCGCGGCTCTCGGCCCAGCTGCTCACCCTGGACGCCGAGGAGGACAAGCCGATCCGGCTGGAACTGCAGAACCTGCGCGCCGAACTGCCCGCCGCTCTCACCGTGATGGGGATCCTGGATGTCCTGCGCGTTCCGGTGCACGGGTCCGTGAGCGGCGAGATCAGCGGGCCCGCCTTGGGCGTGCTCGCCTCCTGCGCGCAGCGGACCGGCTACCCGAACGCCATCTTCACCCTGGCCGAGCCCAGGCTCGAGTTCGGCGGCACCGTCACCGCGATCACCGCCCGCCAGGAGCAGATGACCCGCATGCTCGACACGCTCTACTTCAGGCTGGCCGAGGTCACCGGGCGCGAGACGGACGAGATCCGCGAGGACGCGCGCCGCCGCCGGTCCCTGACCACGGCCCAGGCCATCGGCTACGGCCTCATCGAAGCCCAGGAGACCGCGCCCGGGCCCGACCCGCGCTAATCCGACCGCGGGAACCTTCTCCCGACATCACCTGCATCGCGGTAAATGGTCCCGGCAGGTTCAAAAAATAGCCCTCTGTACACTCTCGCTCTCAATGGGTAACATCGAAGCGCGGGACGACCCCGTACGAATTAGTAGGGATCGGCGAGGATCGTGACATCTCGCCCGAAACTTGGCTGAACTGGGGCTTGTGATGAGCACAGAAAGTGATCGATCGAGTGAGAATCGTCATCAAGAACCCGGATCGGCCGAAGAACCGCAGCGTGCGGGCACCTCTGGCCCGGTCTGGCCGGACCAAGTCGTGTCGCCCTGGTCGGTGCCTCCCGGCCTGATCGCACCACAGGCTGCGGCCCAGGATGCGGAGCGGCCAGATGCCACCCCAGCGGACGCTGAGCCGGCGAGCGACGGCGATGACTTGCCCGGTGTATCCCCTCCGGCAGGCTGGTTCCTGCGCTCCCCGGCCGGCAGCCCGGCGGACAGCCCGCAGACCGCCGACGCGGAAGAAGGCGTCAGCGGCGAGTGGTTCGCGTCGCCCGCGCCCGAACCAGGTGAGTCTCCCATCTCGTGGTACGAGGGCATGGATGACCCCGAGCCGGACGCCGAACCACTCGCCCCGGCCATAGAAGAGCCCGCCCAGCCCGCCCAGCCCGCCGCGAGCAACGCGAACGCCGCGAACAACGCGAACGCCACGAACGCGACGAGCCCCGCGACCAACGAGAACGGGTCAGCGCCTGCGCGCCCCGGCCCTTCCCGGCGGTCCATCCTGGCCGCCGAGCCGGTAGTCAGCCCGACCCGCGCGCTGCGCGGCCGGCCCGGCGGTCCGGGCCTGCCGCCGCGGCGTCCCGGACCCGGGTCACGGAAAGCTCCGGTCGACCTGTCCCCGTGGCAGACCTCGCAGCGCCTGTGGAACGAGTCGGAGATCCCCTGGGACCAGCATCCGGCAGACGCCGGTGACCAGCCGTACCCGCCCGACCCGGGACGCCCCGAGCCCGGCCCGCGACCCCCAGCCCCGCACCGCAACCAACCACCTCCCCAACCGCCGCAGCAGGCCTGGCCTCCCCAGCAGCCCCGGCCGCCGCAGCAGACCCGGCCGTCCCAGCAAGCACGGCCGCTCATCCCCTCGCCGCGGTCGCCGCAGTGGCAACCCGCGGGTCGCCACATCAGGTCAGGCTCCCTCCCGCCCGAGCCGGCGAACGGCGCCTGGCCCGGCAACGTGCGAGTCCCGCTCAGCGCGCCGGTCTTCGCCCAGCCCCGAGCTGAGGCCAGGCCCGGCGCCCGCCCCGAGCCCCGAGCCGACGCCAGGGCCGAGCCGCGCGACGAAGCCTGGCCCGAGATGTACACCGCGCCGCGCACCGAACCGCACGCCAGCGTGCTGACCGAACAAGAGGACCAGCCGCCGGCCGGCTACGACACCTGGCGCGCTCCCAGCACCGCGCCCCCCCTCTGGGCGGACGACCAGGAACGTCCGCACGCCGCTGGCCAGCGCTCCGGCGGGAGCGGGACCGGGAGCGGGACCGGGATCGAGACCCTGCTCCTGGAGCCCGAGCTCCCCGGGACCTGGCGCCCGGGCACCCGCCGCGGCCTGGTCAGCCGGCGCACCGCCACCATCGCGGTGCCGGTCATCGTCCTGATCGCAGTGGCCGTGCTGGCCCTGGCCATGCTCACCGGGCACGGCCCGAAGCTCGGCCAGCTGACCTCCAGCCAGCAGGCGAACCGGGCCCCGAACCAGGGCACCTCGGCGCAGTCGGCGCTGACCATCGCCATGTACCCCGGGCAGCAGCAGCGCGGCGTCTTCCAGACCGTGAACCGCATCGTGGCCTCGGGGAACACCATCGTCACGATGGGCTCCCAGACTAGCGACGGCGTGGTCCGCCAGCAGTTCTTCGTCTCCGCCAACGGAGGCGCCTCCTGGCGCCTGGCCCCGGTCTACGCGGCGGGCGGGCAAAAGGTCCAGGCTCCACTCGGATACCCGGCCGCCCGGCTGGCCGGCGGCCCCGGCGGCTGGCTGGCCGTCGGCCCGCAAGCCATCTGGACCAGCCAGAACGGCCTGGCCTGGACGCTCGCCTCCACCAAGGGCATCACCCCGATGCTGAACGGCGACGGCATGTGGGTGCTGAACAGCACGTCCGACGGGTTCCTGGCCGCGGGCGTGGCCGCCATCGGAAACCACGCCACGCAGGCCGTGATCTGGACCTCCCGTGACGGGGTGACCTGGCAGCGGAAGACGGCCGCGCAGCTCGGGCTGGCCGGGCCCGGCGAGACCGTGCAGAGCATCTCCTACATCACCTCGCGCGGCAGCGCCACGGTCATCTCGGGCCAGGTCACCAGGGACGGCGCCACCTACGCGGGCGTGTGGCTGAGCACCGACGGCGGCTCGACCTGGACCCGGGTGACGGTACCGGCCGACCACGAGGCAGGCACCGCGATCACCGGTCTCGGCTTCGACGCGTCCGGCCTGCTCGCCGTACGGCCTGGCCGCTCGGCGAGCGGCGCCCCCGACGGGGTGGCCTATTTTTCGCCGAACGGAACGGCGTGGCAGTACGCGGGCACCATCGGCGCGTCCGCGGGGTGGAACCCCGGGCTGGTCAAGGGCAGTGACTTTGGCTTCGTCGTCGCCGGGGTCAGCGTCGCGGGCCAGCTCGTGGCCTTCACCAGCACCGGCACCGGCGGGGCATGGCAGCAGACCGGATCCCTGGGCAGCGCGGACACCGAGTCGGTGGTCGGCGCGACGGTGGCGTCGGCCGGCACCATCGTGGCCGTCGGGTACACCTCGCCCAGCAAGGTCAGCCAGCAGCCGGTGTTCCTGATGGCCAGCGCGACAGGCAGCGTGCGGCCCGTCTCGCTGGCCGGCATCGCGGGCGGCGCCATCCCCGAGCTGTCCGTCAACGGCCTGGCCGTCGCGGGCGGCCAGCAGATCGCGGTGGGCAGTACCGAAGGCTACCCGGCCGTGTGGCGCAAGGCAGGAAGTGGGCATGGGAAGGTGGGCGGGGGATCGTGGGCCCTGGCCACGTCGCTCTCGCAGGTCTCCGCCAACCCAGGCCTGGAGGCCCAGAACCTGGAAGCACTGACCGGGGTGACCCACGGGCTGTCGGGCTGGCTCGCCGTCGGCGCGCCCGGCCCGGTCGTCATGACCTCAGCCGACGGCACGACCTGGCATTCGGTCACCGGCCCGGGCTCGATCACCGCTGACCTGGCCGGCGTGGGCGCCGTCGCGGCCGCCGCGGGCCCGCACGGCTACGTCATCGTGGGCAAGCTGGTCGCGCCGGGCGGCAGCTGCGTGGCCGACGTGTGGTGGACGCCGGACCTGACCTTCTGGACCCGGGCGCATGACGTGAACGACGCGACCGGTTCCAGCCAGGTGCTCGCGGTCGCCGCCGACGCCAGCGGCTTCGTGTCGGTCGGGTCGCACAACGGCCAGCCGGCCGTCTGGACCACGACCGACGGGCGTACCTGGACCACGATCGTCCTGCCCGTGCCGGCCGGCGCGTCGTCCGGGGTGCTGCAGCAGATCGCGATCAGCGGGAACCGCGTGGCCGCGCTGGGCCAGGCCACCACCCCGTCCGGCACCGTGCCGATCGCCGAGCTGTCGGTCAACGGAGGCAGCAGCTGGCAGCAGGTGCCGTTCAGCTCGCCAGGACCGGACACGACGTTCACCGCGCTGACCGCGAGCTCCGGCGGCTTCACGGCCGCGGGCCAGTTCGGCCAGCCCGGCCAGCAGCAGGTCGGCGCCTGGACCTCGGCCAGCGGGACCTCGTGGACGCCGACGCCGATCGGCGGCCTGACCGGGCCCCAGACAGGCGGCAGCTACCAGATCAGCGCGCTGGCCCCGTCCGGCAACGCGGTGACCGGCATCGGCTCGCTCGCCACCCAGGCCAGCCAGGAAGTCTTCACCGTGACGCTTCCCGCCCACTGACCCCAGCAGCCCCAGCAGTCGTCCGGGAGACAGATTTCATACCGCCGGCAGAGTATCGCTGCAGTTCGGCCGCAGCCCGCGCGGGTGTCCTTGCGCCAGGACCATCACCCGACCGCGAGGAGGCGGACACGTTGAAGTCCAGACTAGGCAAGATCATGATCGGCACCGCTGTCGGAGCGGGTGCGCTCGGCGTGGGGTTCGGCGGCAGCATGGCTGTCGCCAGCGCCGCGACCAGCCACTCCTCCCCGTCGTCCACGGCGTCGACAACGTCGTCGACCACAGGAACGCCGGCGGCCAAGGCCGCGTCTGCCACGGCAAGTCCCTCGCCATCCGCCTCGCATAAGGCCACGCACAACTGCCCGAACATGAAGGACGGGCAGGGCAGGCCAGAAGCGCCGGCGAGCAGCAGCACCGGCAGCTAGCAACTCCGGTGAGCGGCCGGTCTCTCCTCCCGAGGTCCGGGAGAGGCCGGCCGTCTGCTGCTAGAGCTTCATCTCCGCGACACCCTGCGCCACCGCGCAGGGCGCGCACAACGAGACATCCGCCCCGCCGACACTCCGGGTCATGACCGCCCGGCCGTCACACACGCCCGAGTCGCCCGGGTGGGCGGTGCCGCACTGGCAGCGGCAGTTACGCCACTCCCCGGTCATCGCCGAACGCCCGGCCTCGACCGCGCTGCGGATCGCCGGCTCGATCTTGTCCATCGCCTCGTGGGTGGCCTCCGATACCCGCTTCGACCACTCGTCCAGCGCGTCCTTGGCGGCTTGCCAGGACGCCTGGAACTCCTGGCCTGGCTTGCCCGCGTTACCATTCACGATCCCATCCTCTCATCCGGAACCAAGGGTGACCAGCGCCGGATTGACAAACGTACTGTCAGCCCGCCGTAACCGGCGGCGGCAGGCCGCGCAGCGAGGCGTCGAGGATCTCGGCCGTGTGGGCCACCGCGACGTGCTCGCCCCGGTCGGCCAGCGCCGCCGCGATCTGCAGCGTGCAGCCAGGGTTGGCCGAGATGAGCAGTGGCGCGCCCGCGTCCAGCACCGCCTGGGCCTTGCGCGCGCCCAGTTCGCCGGCCGCCTCGGGCTGCAGCAGGTTGTACACCCCGGCCGACCCGCAGCAGGTCCCGGCGTCGGCCAGTTCGACCAGGCGCAGTTCGGGGATCGCGCGCAGCAGCTCGCGCGGCTGACGGGTGATCCGCTGGGCGTGCGCCAGATGGCAGGCGTCGTGGTAGGCAGCAGTGACCGGCAGCGGATGGCGCGGCGCGACCGGGCCGAGCTCGGTCAGGAACTCGGACAGGTCCCGGACCCGGGCGCTCAGCGCGGCGGCCCGCCCGGCCCAGCCCAGGTCCTGATCGTCCCGGCCGAGCAGCCGCTCGTACTCCTTCATGGCCGAGCCGCAGCCGGCCGAGTTGACCACGATCGCGTCCACCCCGGCCCGCTCGAACGTCTCGATGGTCTGCCGGGCGAAGGCCTTCGCCTCGGCCTCCCGGCCGGAGTGCAGAGATAGCGCCCCGCAGCAGCCCTGGCCGCGCGGGATGATCACGTCGCACCCCTCGGTAGCCAGGACCCGCGCGGTCGCGGCGTTCACCTGCGGGAAGAACACCGACTGGACGCACCCGGTGAGCATGCCGACCACCGCGCGCCGCGGCCCCCGGGCCGCCACCCGCTCCGGCAGCCGCACCCCGGCCGACGTCGGCGGGGCCAGCTTCATCGCTGCGCCCAGCATGGGGGAGAGGCGTCCCGGCAGACTGCTGCGCGCCACCCGACGGTCGAGCCCGGTGCGCTGGGCCGTACGAAGCGGCCCGGTCACCGCCCGCAGCCGCCGGGGATACGGGAACAGCGAGAAGATCGCCGCCCGCGCCGCGCGATCCCGCAGCCTCGCCACACGGCCGCCGCTAAGGCCAGCACCATCTCCAGGCACGGGCGCGGGCTCGGACCGCGCCTCTTCGGTCCAGACCCGGGCCACCTCGATGAGCTGGTCGTACTGCACGCCGGACGGGCAGGCGGTCATGCACGCCATGCAGCCCAGGCAGCGGTCGAAGTGCTCGGCCGCCGCCGGGGTCATCTCGGCGCCCTCCAGGATCTGATTGACCAGGTAGATCCGGCCGCGCGGGGAGTCCATCTCCTCGGCCCACAGCTGGTACGTCGGGCAGGCCGGCAGGCAGAACCCGCAGTGCACGCAGTCCTTGACCACGCCGCGCAGGCGTTCGGTCTCGTCCATCAGCTGCCCCCTAGGCGGCCCGGGAACATCCGGTGGCCGGGATCGAACTGGTCCTTGATCGCACGCATCAGCGCGGCGCCCGGCACCGGCCCGTACGCCCCGACGGCCGGCATCACCGCCGACGGTGCGGCCAGCACCGCCACCGAACCGCGGGGCCCGGAGCCGGCCGGTACGGCTAGAGCGCCGCGCAGCAGCAGCACGAACCGGGCGGCGTCCTCCTCGGAGACACCCGGCTCCAGGCAGGCGTACAGCACGCCCGCCCCGGCCGGGCCGCTGACCACGGGCTCCGACTCCCGCGCTCCCACCCGCCGCGGCCAGCGCCTCGAGCACCCCGGCCAGCCGGCTGACCCAGAACGACACCCGGACCACGACGGCGGGCGCGCCCGCCGCCGGCACCAGGTCGAACCACCGGAACGGCACCTCGGACCGGGCCGCGACCGGCGTGCCGCCCGCCGACGCGACCAGCTCGGCCATCCGGCCGGCCCGTTCGGCGACCCCGGACTCGGTGCCCTCGAGCAGCACGCCTATCCGCAGAAACGCGGCGCCGACCAGGCCAGCTCCACCGCCGACGGCACCAGCGCGGAACCCGCGGCCGACGCCACCGCGGAGGCCGCCTCCGCGAGCGCGGACGGCCCGTAGTCCGCGGTGACCCAGGCCACCGCGGCCGGCCGCGGGTGCAGCCGGAACGTCGCCTCGGTGATCAGGCCCAGCGTGCCCTGCGACCCGGCGAACAGCTTGCCCAGGTCGTACGCCGGCCACGTTCTTGACCACCTTGCCGCCCGAGTGCGCCACCACCCCGTCGGCCCGGACGATCGTGATCCCGATCAGCAGGTCCCGCGGTGCCCCGTACCGGAACCGCCGCGGCCCGGCCATCCCGGTCGCCACCACGCCGCCCACCGTCGCGTCGGCCGGGACGTCCAGGGCCAGCTCCTGGCCCGCCGACCCCAGTACCGAGGCCAGGTGCCCGATGGTGGCGCCCGCCTGGACCCGCGCCACCAGGTCCCCGGCCGCGTGCTCGATGACCCGGTCCATGGCCTGCAGGTCGATGATCAGGTCGCAGGCCGACGCCGGCGGGCCCCAGCCCAGCCCGGTCCCGGCGCCCCGCGGCACGACGGCCAGGTCGAAAGCGGCGGCGGCCCGCAGCAGCGCCGACGCCTCCTGCGTGCTGGCCGGGAACGCGACGAACGACGGCACCACGCCCGCGATCGCATCGGCCTCAGGTGAGGCCGCCCGCACCACCGGGCACGCCGCGACCAGCGCGTCCCGGATCGCGGGCACCACGGTCCGTTCGGTATCCATGTTTAGAAGATCTCCGCCTGCCCGGCCGCTACGGCGGGATGTGGCGCCCGGCGGCGGCCCGGCACCTCGCCGCACATCCGGGGTGTGGGGAAGATCTTGCCCGGGTTGCACAGGTTGGCCGGGTCGAACGCGCACCGGACCAGCTGCATGGTGTCCAGGTCGGCCGAGGTGAACATCTTGGGCATGTACCGGGACTTGTCCACGCCCACGCCGTGCTCGCCGGTGATCGAGCCGCCCGCCTCCAGGCACGCGTCCAGGATCTGGCCGGACACCTCCTCGGCCGCGGCCTCCTGCCCCGGCACCGCGTCGTCGTACAGGACCAGCGGGTGCAGGTTCCCGTCGCCCGGCGTGGAACACGTTCGCCACGCGGATGCCCGGCCTCCGAAGACAGCGACGCGATGCGGGCCAGCACCGCGCCCAGCGACGTCCGGGGCACCACGCCGTCCTGCACGATGAACGACGGGCTGATCCGGCCCACCGCCGCGAACGCGGACTTGCGGCCGGCCCAGATGACGGCGCGCTGCGCCGGGTCGTCGGCCGCCCTGATCTCGGTCGCGCCCGCCGCCTCGCAGATCGCGCGCACCACGGACAGCTCCGCCTCGACCTCGGAGGCCGGGCCGTCCAGCTCGACGATCAGCACCGCCCCGGCCCCGGCCGGGTAGTTGCAGTGCACGGCGGCCTCGGCGGCCTCGATGGACAGCGCGTCCATCATCTCGATCGCGGCGGGCACGACCCCGGCCGCGATGATGTCGGAGACCGCGCGACCGCCCTCGGCCGTGGTGGCGTACGCGGCCAGCAGGGTGTGCACCACCTCGGGCAGCGGCATCAGCTTGACCACGATCTTGGTCACGATGCCGAGCGTGCCCTCCGAGCCGGTGAACGCGCCCAGCAGGTCATATCCGGAACAAACCCCGGTCCCGTCGCCCAGCCACGTCAGCTCGCCAGCAGGCGTGACGATCTCCAGCCCGGTCACGTGGTGCACGGTGAACCCGTGCTTGAGGCAGTGCGCGCCGCCGGAGTTCTCGGCCACGTTGCCGCCCACCGAGCAGACCACCTGGCTGGACGGGTCGGGCGCGTAGAACAGCCCGAACGGCGCCGCCGCCTTGCTCACCGACAGGTTCGTCACGCCGGGCTCGACCACCGCCCGCCTGCTCACCGGGTCGATCTCGATGACGGAACGCATCCGGGACATCACGATCAGCACGCCATCCTCGCGCGGCAGCGCGCCGCCGGACAGCCCGGTGCCGCTGCCCCGGGCCACGAACGGCACCCCGGCCGCCGCGCACACGGCGACCACCGAAGCCACCTCGGCAGCCGCCGCCGGCAGCACGACCAGCGCGGGCACCGACCGGTGCGAGGTCAGGCCGTCGCACTCATAGGTGCGCAGCTCCAGCGGGTCGGTAATGACGTTGCCCGCGCCGCAGATCTCCCGCAGCCGCGGTACCAGCGCCTCGGTGCTCGTCGTCATCGGTAACCACCTCACCCGCGAAGACCTGTGCTGATTGTCCCCTTTTCCCGTGCTCGTGGCCAGAAACCCGCTAGGGCATCCGCTCGTACGCGGGGATGGTCAGGAAGTCGGCGAAGGTGTCGGCCAGGGCCACCTCGGAGAACAGCGCGACGGCCTGCCCGTAGCGCTCCGCGTCGAAATCCTCCCCGGACGCGGCGCGGATCTTGGTCAGCTCCTCGTCGATGAGCCGCTCGACCAGCTCCCTGGTCACCACCGGCCCGTCGTCCAAGGCGACGTCGTTGTGGATCCACTGCCAGACCTGGGACCGGGAGATCTCCGCCGTGGCCGCGTCCTCCATCAGGTTGAAGATGCCCACCGCGCCGTTGCCGCCCAGCCAGGCGGCCAGGTACTGCAGCGCCACGCTGATGTCGTTGCGCAGCCCGGCCTCGGTGATCACGCCGGGCGTCTTGCTCACTGCGAGCAGGTCCTCCGCGGTGACGTGCACGTCGTCGCGGGTCTTGCTCAGCTGGTTCGGGTTGGAGCCGAGCACGCCGTCGAAGATCTCCTTGCACACCGGCACCAGGTCCGGGTGCGCCACCCAGGACCCGTCGAAGCCGTCACCCGACTCGCGGGTCTTGTCCTCTCGGACCTTGGCCAGGGCTTTCTCGTTGACCTCGGGGTCGCGCCGGCTGGGGATGAACGCGGCCATGCCGCCCATCGCGTGCGCCCCGCGCCCGTGGCAGGTCTTGACCAGCAGCTCGGTGTACGCGCGCATGAACGGCGCGGTCATCGTGACCGAATTGCGCTCGGGCAGGACGAACTCCCGGCCCCGGGTGCGGAACTTCTTGATCACGCTGAACAGGTAGTCCCAGCGGCCCGCGTTCAGTCCCGCCGAGTGCTCGCGCAGCTCGTAGAGGATCTCTTCCATCTCGAACGCGGCCGGGATCGTCTCGATCAGCACCGTGGCCCGGATCGTGCCGCGCGGGATCCCCAGGAAATCCTGCGCGATCACGAACGCGTCGTTCCAGAGCCGCGCCTCCAGGTGGCTCTCGTTCTTGGCCAGGTAGAAGTAGGGGCCCTTCCCCTTGTCCAGCTGGCGCTGCGCGCAGGTCGTCATGTACAGCGCGAAGTCGACCAGGCTGCCGGACGCGCGCTCCCCGTCGACCAGGATGTGCTTCTCGTCCAGGTGCCAGCCGCGCGGCCGGACCACGATCGTGGCCAGCTCGTCGTCCGGGCGCAGCGCGTAGTCCTTGCCCTCGGCAGAGCGGAAGTCGATGGTCCGGTCCAGCGCGTCCTTCAGGTTGAGTTGCCCGGTGATCATGTTGTCCCACAGCGGGGTGTTGGCGTCCTCGAAGTCCGCCAGCCACACGTTGGCACCCGAATTCAGCGCGTTGATCGTCATCTTCTTCTCGGTCGGCCCGGTGATCTCGACCCGGCGGTCGACCAGCCCGGGTGCGGGCGCCGCGACGCGCCACGCCGGGTCCTCGCGGATCCCGGCCGTCTCGGGCAGGAAGTCGAGCATCGCGCCGCGGGACAGCTCGGCCTGGCGGCGGCGCCGTGCCGCGAGCGCCTCGAACCGGCGGGGCCCGAGCTCGGCGTGCAGCGCGGCGATCAGCTCGATGGCCCGCGGCGTCAGGATCTCGTCGTAGCGATCCCCGTCTGGCCCGGTGATCTGCACGCTTTCGGTTCCCGGCATGTTTGAAGCTCCTCCCGAGTGGTGCCCTCATCCTAGGGTGGGCTCGGGCGAAGGAGGAGCACACGGTGAGCGCGGGGGCCCTGGAACACTCCCACGTCACGCTCTGGACGAACGACCGCGGCTAATACACCAGCCATTAACGGGGAATAGCATGAAGCCTTTCGGCGTGATTTCCGTGTGCCATAAGTGACCTCGCGCAGCAGCTCAGAACAGCCACATACCGCGAAAGCTGCTAAACTTGCTTAACCCGGCAATGAGCGCTATCCCCGTCAGCACACAACTAAAGAAAGTGTATCACGAAATATGACGTCTCGCCACGCCAATTCCGTCACCACAGGCCCTGCGTTTGCCGTCGGCCAGGAGCAAGCCTACGTCGCGATGCTCTACCGCCTGCTCGATCAGGCGCGCGAGCGCGCCGGCCAGGCGCTGACCCAGACCCTCGGCAGCGGCGGCGCGGGCGGGACGTTCCAGGCCCGGGTGGAGCGCGATTTCACCGCGGCCGAGCAGAGCAGGCGCCTGGCCCAGCTGAATGCGGTCGAGCACGGCCTGGTGTTCGGCCGCACCGACGGCCATGAGCCGGGACGGCCCGACGCGCAGGATCCGGTCACCCTGTACATCGGCCGGATCGGCCTGCGCGACGACGAGCACGAGCCGCGCCTGATCGACTGGCGTGCGCCCGCCGCCCACCCGTTCTACGCCGCCACCCCCAAGGACCCGAACGGCCTGATCCGCCGGCGCCACATCTACACCAGGGACCGCACCGTCACCGGCGTTGACGACGAGGTCTTCGACCTGGACCGGCTGTCCGAGTCGGACCGCCAGTCGCTGTCCGGCGAGGCCATGCTGATCGCCAGCATCACCTCCGCGCGCACCGGCCGGATGACCGACGTGGTAGCCACCATCCAGGCCGAGCAGGACCGGGTGATCCGCGCCGCCCTGCAGGGCGTGCTGGTCGTGCAGGGCGGCCCGGGCACCGGCAAGACGGTCGCCGCCCTGCACCGCGCCGCCTACCTGCTGTACACCCACCGGCGGACCCTCGAGCGCCGCGGCGTGCTGGTCATCGGGCCGAACGCCACCTTCCTCCGCTACATCAGCCAGGTCCTGCCGTCCCTGGGCGAGACCGACGTGGTGCTCAGCTCGATGGCCGAGCTGTTCCCCGGGGTCACCGCCGCGCCCGACGACGACCCCGCCGCCGCGCAGATCAAGGGCGACATGAAGATGGTGAACGTGCTGCGCCGGGCGGTCCGCGACCGCCAGCAGGTCCCGCGCGGCGACCTGGAGGTCACCGCCGACGGCGTACCGATGACCGTGCCGCGGGAGACCGTCCTGCGCGCCCGGGACCGGGCCCGCGGGCAGCGCAGGCCGCACAACGTGGCCCGCAAGCTGTTCGTCACCGAGATGCTCGGCGTGCTCGCCGCGGCCGAGGCGGCCGCCCTGGGCCGTCCCCTGGACCCCGACGACCTGCCCTACACCCGCGCCCGGCTGTGGGACGAGGCCCCGGTCCGCGCCGCGCTCGATGACCTGTGGCCGTTCCTGACCCCGCAACGGCTGGTCGCCGGGCTGCTGGCCGAGGAAGGTGCCCTCCGCCGCGCCGCCCCGGATCTTTCTTCGGCCGAACGGAGCGTGGTGCTCCGACCCGGTGCCCCCGACGCGTGGACCGTGGCGGACGTCCCGCTCCTGGACGAGGCCGCCCAGTTGCTGGGCAACGATGACTCGGCGGCCAAGCGGCAGCGCCGCGCCGCCGAGCGGGAACGCCGGGCCGAGGAGCGCTACGCCCGGGAGGTGCTGGAGATCACCGGCGTGGCCGACAGCGGGCTCGTCGACGCCGCCACCCTCGCGGACTGGAACCGCGACCCGGGCCAGCAGCTCACCACCGCCGAACGTGCCTGGGCCGACCCCTCGTGGGTCTACGGCCACGTGATCGTGGACGAGGCCCAGGAGCTGTCCGCGATGGCCTGGCGGATGGTGATGCGGCGCATCCCCACCCGGTCGATGACCGTGGTCGGCGACGTGGCCCAGCGGGGGAGCGCGGCAGGCGCCCGGTCCTGGGCGCAGATGCTCGACCCCTACGTCAAGGGCCGCTGGCACGAGGAATTCCTCACCGTCAACTACCGGACCCCGGCCGAGATCATGGCCGTGGCCGCTGATGTGCTGGCCTCGGTCGCCCCCGGTGAGCAGGCCCCCGAGTCCGTCCGCGAGGAGGGCGTCCCGCCGCGTGCCGTCCGCGGCCTGGACCGGGTCGCCTCGGTGGTGGGCGCCGAGCACGACGAGCTGGGCGCCGGGAGTGGGCCCGGGAATGGGCCCGGGAGTGGGCCCGGGATGGGCAGGGCGGCCGGCTAGCGGTGATCGCGCCCACGGCCCGGATCGGCGACCTGGCCCGGGCCCTGCCCGCGGCGGTGCCCGGCGACCTGCCCGAGGTGCTCGACGCGCCGGTCGCCCTGCTCACCGTGGGCCAGTCCAAGGGCCTGGAGTTCGACCGGGTAGTCCTGGTCGACCCGGCCGGGATCCTGGCCCAGTCCCCGGCGGGCGGGCACGACCTGTACGTGGCGCTGACCCGCGCCACTCACCGCCTCACCGTCGTCTACGACGGCGACCTGCCCGCCGCGCTGGGCCGTCTGGAGCGCTGAGCCGCTTAGGCTGCCACGGTGGAGACCGAGTCAGGGCAGGCGCTGGCCGGCCCCGCGGCGCCGCACGAGGTGCTGCGGGCCCTGGCCGCCCGCCGTCGTACGGGCAGCCGGCCGTTGGCGCGCGATGACGGCCTGCGGATCGCGCTGATCGTCGAGGGCGGCGGCATGCGCGGCGTCATCTCGGCAGGCATGGCCCTCGCGCTGGACGAACTCGGCCTGGTCCCGGCCTTCGACGCCGTCTACGGCGCCTCGGCCGGCGCGATCACCGGGGCCTGGCTGCTGAGCCGGCCGGAGGGCCTGCTCGGCTGGGCCGAACCCGCCTACGCCAAGACCCTGATCCGTCGCACCGCGTTGCTGCGCGGCCGGCCGGTGGCCGACGTCCGCGCGCTGATCGAGGACCTGTACCAGACCGCGTTCCCGATGGACTTCGCCGCCGTGCTGGCCAGCCCGGTCGAGTTCCACCCGCTGGCCACCGACGCGGCCACCGGCCAGTCCACCGACCTGCGCCCGCTCATCGGCAACCCGGCCGAGCTGCGCCTGGCCCTGCGGGCCAGTGCTGCCCTGCCCCTGCTGGCCGGCCCGCCCGTCGAATTCGCCGGCCGCCGCTTCTACGATGCCGGCGTCTCGGAGTCCGTCCCCTACCGCACCGCCCTAACCCAAGGCGCCACCCACCTCCTGATCCTCCGCTCCCGCCCCCACCCGCCCCCCGCGCCAGACGCCCCCCGCCCCACCCCCGACGCCCCCCGCACCTCCCAAGGCCATCCCCGCCCCACCCCCGACGCCCAGCGCCCCTCGCGCTCCGCCCGCTGGCTCGCCCGCACCACCCTGCGCCGCGAGACCCCCGCCCTGCGCGCCACCTTCCTGGCCCGCGAGTCCCGCCGCGCCGCCGACGACCAGATCCTCGCCGACTACGAAGCCGCCTCAGTCGCCTCAGTCGCCTCACCGCCGCCACGGCCGCCACGGCCGTCTCAGCAGCCACTTCCGTCCCAGTTACCCATCCCGCGGTGTTCTCCATCCGCCCCGCCCCGGGCTCACCCGTGGTGAGCCGCCTGGCCACCGACGGCGCCCTCCTCCGAGCCGCCCTAGAAGCAGGCCGCGCCGCCGCCCACGCCACCCTCGACCCCTGCGCCCCGCCCCCCTGACCCAGCCGCTCACACCACCAGCAACACCCACCCCTCACGCAGCACTCCGTCTCGAGCCACTGCCGCACCGACCATGATCGCGAAGACTTTTATGCGGAATAGCACGTAAAAGTCTTCGCGATCATGAAAACGCCGCGGGCTGAGCGGACCCGGCCCGGAAGAAACGCCTCCCGGGGCTACGCCGCGAGTACGGCGACGCGGCACGGCTCGGCCACCGAGGCCGCCTTCCGCCAGCTGGCCGCGCGTACCGCCCAGCCAGCCTGACGCCGCGGCCCCGAGCTTCCACGTTCGCCATGTTCCCAATACACCCCGGACCGCCAAAAGGTTGACCGGAAGGACGCACCACGGCCCGTTCGGCGAAAAAATTTACGGCCAGGCCGGGAAGCGGCCGGGCAGATATGACCCGGCCCCGGTGTTAATGAAGTGATATCCCACGCGGGGCGTGGGACTATTCGGGGGACGAGCAACGGAGGACGATGAGCACGGTTTTTAGCGAACAGCCGGATCCGGCCAAGTACATGGGCGCCGAGGACACGGGTGCCGGGAACATCGGCGCCGGGGACGCCGGGGACATGGACCTGGAGGAGCGGCACGCGCTGCGGCGGGTAGCCGGGCTGTCCACTGAGCTGCAGGACATCAGCGAGGTCGAATACCGTGCGCTGCGGCTCGAGCGGGTGGTCCTGGTCGGGGTGTGGGCCGAGGGCAGCCTGGCCAGCGCCGAGAACTCGCTGCGCGAGCTCAGCCGGCTGGCCGAAACCGCGGGGTCCGAGGTGCTCGACGCCCTGATCCAGCGGCGCGGCCGGATCGACGCCGCGACGTACATCGGCTCGGGCAAGGCCCGCGAGCTGGCCGACATCGTGGCCGCGGCGGGCGCCGACACGGTGATCTGCGACGGCGAGCTCACCCCCAGCCAGCTGCGGCGGCTGGAGGGCGTGGTCCACGTCAAGGTCATCGACCGGACCGCGCTGATCCTGGACATCTTCGCCCAGCACGCCCGCAGCCGCGAGGGCAAGGCTCAGGTCGAGCTGGCCCAGCTGCAGTACATGCTGCCCCGGCTGCGCGGCTGGGGCGAGTCGCTGTCCCGGCAGGCCGGCGGCCGGGTAGCCGGCGGCGGCGGGATCGGGACCCGCGGTCCGGGCGAGACCAAGCTGGAAACCGACCGG
This sequence comes from uncultured Actinomycetes bacterium, assembly GCA_963742795.1. GTDB lineage: Bacteria > Actinomycetota > Actinomycetes > Streptosporangiales > Streptosporangiaceae > Palsa-504. Next base: position 41,628 of record CAVUNL010000028.1, on the reverse strand, counting down.
CGGCGGCTGCGGGCCCGGATCGGCCGGCTGAAGAAGGACATCGCCGGGATGTCGACCGGCCGGAAGGTCCAGCGCGGTCGCCGGACCCGCCGTGACGTGCCGTCCGTGGTCATCGCCGGCTACACCAACGCGGGCAAGTCGAGCCTGCTCAACGCGCTTACCGGCGCCGGGGTCCTGGTCGAGGACGCGCTGTTCGCCACCCTGGACCCGGCGGTGCGGCGGGCGCTGACGCCGTCCGGGCGCGCCTTCACGCTGACCGACACGGTCGGGTTCGTCCGCCACCTGCCACACCAGCTGGTCGAGGCGTTCCGCTCCACGCTGGAGGAGACCGCCGAGGCGGACCTCATCGTGCACGTGGTGGACGGGTCGGACCCCGAGCCGGAGGCGCAGATCGCCGCGGTCCGCGGCGTGCTGGCCGAGATCGGCGCGGCGGACGTGCCCGAGCTCGTGGTGGTCAACAAGATCGACGCCGCCGACCCGGTCGTGCTGCAGGCGCTGCGCGCCCGCGAACCGGGCAGCATCAGCGTCTCGGCCAAGACCGGCGCCGGGCTGGCCGCGCTGCGGGACGTTATCGAGGCCGCGCTGCCCCGGCTGGAAACCCAGGTCCGGGTCGTCGTGCCGTACGGCCGCGGCGACCTGGTGGCCCGTGCCCACGCCGACGGCGAGGTGCTGCACGCCGAGCACGTGGCGGACGGCACGCTGCTCGATGCGCGGGTCCCGCCCGGCCTGGCCGCGCAGCTGGAAGCGGTCGCGCTAACCCCGGCGGCGCCGTAGAAACCCGCCAGGGACGGGTTGTGTCCGACGGCACCGTGATAGTGGTCACGTTTGGCCGGTATTTTCTTGTTGGCTAGGGTGCCCTAACGGGTCGGCCGATAAAGTTCTGCATTTCCGGGAAAGGCTTGTCTGCGGTGGTAGTGGTGCAATACCGTATCTGGATCGATATGTTGGCGACCGGACCTGCACGGCCCGCGTAACCAACACCGACCCGTAGTGCGGTGTGCAAGCGGAGCTCGTCCAGTGCCCGTCGGTAAACCCAGCGGGCGCAAGGCATGACAGGTGGTCGTTCATGGCACGTGAGATCACCGGTCCCGGGGGGGATCGCCGGTGACTGTACGCCTGCTGACCAACATCGGCCGACTGTGGACCGGTTCGGAGATCTTGAGCAACGCCGCCGTGGTCACGAGCGGCGACCGGATCGCCTGGGTCGGGCCCGCCGCCGAGCTGCCGCAGCGCATTCCCGGGGTCATCGACGACATCGTGGACGTGGACCACGTGGAGAACCTGGGCGGCGGCTTGGTCACGCCCGGGCTGATCGACGCCCACACCCACCCGGTGTACGCCGGCAACCGCTGGGCCGAGCTGGCCATGCGCTCCAACGGCACGTCGACCGCGGAGATCGACCGGGCCGGCGGCGGCGTGTCCTCCACCGTGACCGTGACCCGGGGCACCGACCCGTGGACGTTGTGCAACGGGGTGCGGGAGCGGATGGGCCGGTGGCTGCGGTCCGGGACCACCACCATCGAGGCCAAGACCGGCTACCACCTGACCCGGGACGGCGAGCTGGCCGACGTCCGCATGCTGCGCGGGCTCGAGGGCGAGCCGGGCATGCCGCGGGTGCACATCACGTTCCTGGCCGCCCACGCGGTCCCGCCCGAGTATTTCGGCCGCCGCGCGGACTACATCGACGCGGTGAGCTCCTGGTGCGCGGACGCCTCGGCGGTCGGCGCGGACAGCGTGGACGTGTACTGCGAGAAGGACAACTTCTCCGAGGACGAGGCGCGCTGGATCCTGTCCGCCGGCCGCCGGTCGGGCCTGCTGCCTCGGCTGCACGCCTGCGGGGACTCGCACACCGGCGCCGCGCAGCTGGCCGCCGAGCTGGGCTGCGCGTCGGCCGACATGCTGCACGAGGCCAACGAGGACGACGTGGCCGCGTTGGCCGGGGCGGGCGTGGCCGCGGTGGTGTGCCCGGGTACCGCCATCCAGAGCACCGCCCGGCCACCGGTCAGGGCCATGCTCGACAAGGGCGTCACCGTCGCGCTGGCCTCGGACCACACTCCGGGCCGCAACGGCATCACCTCGATGTCGCTGGTCATCTCGCTGGCCGTGTCCTACCTGGGGATGAGCGTCGACGAAGCGCTCCGCGCCGCCACCATCGGCGGCTCGCACGCGCTGCGCGCCCCCGACCGGGGCGCGATGGTCCGCGGCCGGCTCGCCGACATGGTGCTGTGGGACGCCGATCACGAGGGCGCGTTCCTGTGGTCGTTCGGCCTGGCGGCGCGCCGTGTCTGGCTCGGCGGCGAGCCCGTCACCGCTTAATTCGGCACCTGCCCCGCGGGCGTGGCATGCTGCGGTCATGCCTGCGCGCACCTCCGCCGTAAAGACGGCTCCCGTCACGATCGTGGTTGGCGAGGAGGAGTTCCTCATCGACCGCGCCGTCCGGGACCTGATCGCCGCCAGCGAGTCGGGGGACCTGCACGACCTGGAAGGAGCAGCGCTCGGGCCGGCGAGCTGGACTTGCTGACCTCACCGTCGCTGTTCGGCGGCGGCAGCGTGGTGGTGATCCGGGCCGCGCAGAACGCGGCCATCCAGGTCGCCGCCGAGCTGACCCGCTACGCGGCCAGCCCGGCGCCGGACGTGGCGCTGATCATGACCCACGCGGGCGGGGCCAAGGGCAAGGACCTGCTGGCCGGGGTGAAGGCCGCCGGAGCGCAGGTCATCGAGTGCCCGAAGGTCACCCGGTTCGCCGAGCGGCTGGATTTCGTCCGTAGCGAGTTCCGGCGGGCGGGCAAGCGAGCCGACGATGCCGCCGCCCGCGCCCTGCTCGACGCGGTCGGCTCGGACCTGCGCGAACTCGCCGCCGCCTGCGAGCAGCTGGCCGCGGACGGCGCGGGCCAGGTGGACGGGGCCCTGGTCGCCACCTACTACCGGGGCCGGGCCGAAGCGACCGGGTTCACCGTGGCCGACCTCGCAGTGGAGGGGCATCTGGCCCGCGCCCTGGAGCAGCTGCGCTGGGCGCTGGCCACCGGCGTCTCACCGGTGCTGATCTGCAGCGCCCTCGCGCAAGGGGTCCGGCTGCTGGGCCGGGTCGGCTCCGCGCCCCGGAACCTGAACGCCGCGGCCCTGGCGGCTGAGGTCGGCGCCCCGCCGTGGAAGATCGACCGGGTGCGCCAGCAGCTGCGCGGCTGGCCGCCGGGTGGCGTGGCGCGTGCGCTGCACGCCGTGGCCGAAGCCGACGCGCAGGTCAAGGGAGAGACGAGCAGCGCGGACTACGCCCTGGAACGAGCCGTGCGCCGCATCGTCGCCGCCCGCTCCGGCGCAGCCGACGTCTAGGGCCGGCCACACGACTCAGGAATCGATCAGCCAACGTTAAGCTAGCGATCTGAAAGCTGACAGCACGCGCTGAGTATTTCTTCGGTTCTCGCTGAGCTAAATGCCCGAAACTCTACAGGAACGGAGAGTACGGGGGAAGCGCGTGCGCGAGAACCGCTCCTTGGGCCGTGCCCATAGCGAGGTAAGCCGCAGCGCCTGCCATCGCATCCGCCGTGAGCAGTAGGGCCGGGAGGCCCGGCAGCGGTGCCGGGACGCCGGCGGACGACGAGGTTGAGGCTTTGAGGCTATGACGGCTAACCACGATGGGTTTCGCGGCGATTACATGCGCCCTGGCGGGCCATCCGGAACCGAGCAGATTCTGCGGCTGGCGCTGCCATCCGACGCGTCCGCGGTACGGCTGGCGCGGAAGGTTACCCGCGACGCGCTGGCCACCTGGCATCTCGGCCAGCTGGAGGAGGCCGCTGTCCTGCTCGTGTCCGAGCTGGTCACGAACGCCGTGCGGCACGCCGCGGACACCGGCGCCGTAGGGCTGGAACTCGTCAGCACGGGTAGCTGGCTGCGCATGGAGATCCAGGACGGCGACCCGAGTTGGCGGCCGATGAACAGCTTGGCCGATTGCGATGAGTCAGGCTTCGGGTTCCTCCTGGTAGATTCCCTAGCTAACCGCTGGGGATTGCGCCGGGTATGCGCGGGCAAAGCCGTCTGGGCCGAACTCGACGTGCCATAACCGACTCGACACGCCATAAACGTCCCGGGGCGGCGTCGCCAGTAGCAAGACAGGCCGGGCTGGCGGCCCGGCCCCGGGCGCCCGAATAAGATGAAACCGGGGTTTCACTTGGTTCTAGCGCAGTGAAACCGGGGTTTCATTCACCCCAACGGCTAGGCCTGGAGTTCGGCGTAGCGCTTGGCGATGGCGGACTTGCGGTTCGCGGCCTGGTTCTTGTGGATCACGCCCTTGCTGGCGGCCTTGTCCAGCTGCCGGCACGCAGCGCGCAGCGCGGTCTCGGCCTCCGCCGCGTTCCCCCCGTCCGCGGCCTCGCGGAACTTGCGGACGGACGTGCGCAGCGACGACTTGGCGGCCTTGTTCCGCTGGCGCGCCTTCTCGTTCTGCTTGTTGCGCTTGATCTGAGACTTTATGTTGGCCACGCGTGGGAGTCCTTCAAGGTGAGCTGGGAGGTGCCGCGACGACGAAGCTTATCCGAGCCGAGGCCCTACACTCAAACCAGCGGCCGGACGACGGGGGCAGCACGCCCGGCATGGAATCATGGAACCCCAGGCCGCCCGAGAGTGAACACTGCGGCGAGTCACCCGAAACGGACATGTGTGTCACCTACTAGCCCTGCCAGCCCGGCCGGCGCCACCCGCCCGGCCAGTAACGCGCGCCCGGCCCCGGCTCACACCGACCAGGCGGTGATCAGGAACTTCTGCATCATCGCCCACATCGATCACGGCAAGTCGACCCTGGCCGACCGGATGCTCCAGCTCACCGGCGTGGTCGAGGGGCGCCAGATGCGCGCGCAGTACCTGGACCGGATGGACATCGAGCGCGAGCGCGGCATCACGATCAAGAGCCAGGCCGTCCGGCTGCCCTTCCAGAGCGGCAACACGCAGTACGTCCTCAACCTCATCGACACGCCGGGCCACGTGGACTTCACCTACGAGGTGTCCCGCAGCCTGGCCGCCTGCGAGGGCGCGGTGCTGCTGGTCGACGCCGCTCAGGGCATCGAGGCGCAGACGCTGGCCAACCTGTACCTGGCCCTGGGCGCCGACCTCAAGATCATCCCGGTGCTGAACAAGATCGACCTGCCCGCCGCGCAGCCCGACCGCTACGCCGCCGAGCTCGCCGGGATCATCGGCGTCGATCCCGCCGAAGTCCTGCGGGTATCGGCCAAGACCGGCGAGGGCGTGGAGCACCTGCTGCACGAGATCGTCCGCCTGGTCCCCGCCCCGCACGGCGACCCGGACGCCCCGGCCCGCGCGCTCATCTTCGATTCGATCTACGACACCTACCGCGGCGTGGTCACCTACGTCCGGGTGGTCGACGGACGGCTCTCCCGGCGCGAGCGGTCGCTGATGATGTCCACCAAGACGGCGCACGAGACGCTCGAGGTCGGGGTCATCTCGCCGGAGCCCATACCGTCCGAGGGCCTGGCCGCGGGCGAGGTCGGCTACCTGATCACCGGGGTCAAGGACGTGCGCCAGGCCCGCGTCGGCGATACCGTGACCAGCGCGGCCCGCCCCGCGAAGGAGGCGCTGGCCGGGTACTCCCACCCCAAGCCGATGGTCTTCTCCGGCCTGTACCCGGTGGACGGCGACGATTACCCGGACCTGCGCGACGCGCTGGACAAGCTCCGGCTGAACGACGCGGCGCTGGTCTACGAGCCGGAGACCAGCGACGCGCTCGGGTTCGGCTTCCGCTGCGGGTTCCTCGGCCTGCTGCACATGGAGATCGTCCGCGAGCGGCTGGAGCGGGAGTTCGACCTGTCGCTCATCTCCACCGCCCCGAACGCCGTCTACCGCGTCGTCATGGACACCGGCCAGGAGCTGCGGGTGACCAACCCCAGCGACTTCCCCGGCGGGTCCGAGCCCCAGAAAGGGACACTGAAGGGCAAGGTCGCCGCCGTCTACGAGCCGGTCGTGCGGGCCACGATCATCTCGCCCGCCGAGTTCATCGGAACGATCATGGAGCTGTGCCAGAGCCGGCGCGGCATGCTGATCGGCATGGACTACCTGTCCTCGGACCGGGTCGAGATCCGCTACACGCTGCCCCTCGCGGAGATCATCTTCGACTTCTTCGACCAGCTCAAGTCCCGCACCCGTGGCTACGCCTCGCTCGACTACGAGCCCGACGGGGAGCAGCAGGCCGACCTGGTCAAGGTCGACATCCTGCTGCAGGGCCAGCCGGTGGACGCGTTCAGCCAGATCGTGCACGCCGACGAGGCCCGCGAGTACGGCCTGTCCATGACCGCGAAGCTGAAGGAGCTGATCCCGCGCCAGCAGTACGAGGTGCCGATCCAGGCGGCCGTCGGCGCGCGCATCATCGCCCGCGAGAACATCCGCGCGCTGCGCAAGGACGTGCTGGCCAAGTGCTACGGCGGCGACATCACCCGCAAGCGCAAGCTGCTGGAGCGGCAGAAGGAGGGCAAGAAGCGGATGAAGACCATCGGCCGGGTCGACGTCCCGCAGGAGGCCTTCGTGGCGGCTCTCTCGACTCAGCCTGGCGACCGTAAGCAGAAATAATTTTTTGCCGAACGGAGCGTGGTTTCAGCCGCCGGCACCGGTCACCGGGAACGCGGGCTTGACGTTCGGCGGCAGCCCGAGCTGCTGGATGAACGGGGTCAGGTTGGCGTGCTGGAACCCCGGGCTCTGATAGATCACGCCCTGGGTATGCGCGGTGATGATCGCGGTGATCAGCGCGGCCAGGGTGAAGATGATCAGCGCCGTGACGATCAGCGCGGCGGCCGGCTTCCAGTGGCTGGGCGGGCCGGCCTTCGGCACGACCATGACGGCCTGCCCGTGCGGCAACTGCGGATAGGGCAGGGCCCCGGCGGGCAAGTCGGAGGTCAGCTCCCAGAGCTGCCCGTAGGTCCGCGCCGCGTAGGCGCGCGCGACCCGGTCGTCGAGTTCGTCCTGGGTCAGCCGCCCCTCGGTGAAACCGGCGCGCAGCACGCCCACGGCCCGCTCGCGGTCCGCGCTGGACGCGAGCCAGGCCGGGTTGACGCCTGCGACGCCGCCTCCCAAAGCCCCGACCCCAAAACCCCCGAAGCCTTCGGGCACGGGCGGCTGCGGCGGGAATGCCTGAGCTGGACCGTATGCCACGTGAGCCTCCTACGGACGCTTCTAACTGAGTGTAAGACGTTCGACGCGCGTCAGAAGTGCCAATCACGTCTTCGGCGCGGCGCCAGGGTCATGAGTTGGTCAACGCGGCGCCCGAGGAGGGTGCCGGCCACGCCACGGTCCACCTGCGTAACGCACGCCAGTTGCCCGTAGCTCAGCGCGGCATCAGGTTCTGTCCGGGCGTGGCTCAGGGCCCGCCACCACCACCAGGGAAGTTCTGCCCGTTGTGGGCGATCGAGATCGCGACGCCCACCAGCGAGGCCGCGATCAGCACCGACCAGAAGATGATCGCCATGTAGCCCAGCACCAGGCCGCTGGTGGCCAGCCCGTCGCCGCGTTGCGAGGTCAGCTTCATCTGCCGCCGGGCGATGTGCCCGCAGACGACGGCGGGGATGGCGGTCAGCCCGGCGGTGAAGAACTCGGCCACGCCCAGCACCATCGACGCGATGGCCATCGAGTTCGTGCCGCTGACCGCCGGCTGGTAAGCGGGGACGGGCCAGGCGGGCAGGGGCGAAGCCCCGGCCGGCAGGTCGGCCGTCAGCATGGCCAGCTCCCCGTAGGTGCGGGCCGCGTAGGCCCGCCCCATCCGGTCGTTGTACTCGTCCTGGGTCAGCCGACCCTCGGCGAACCCGGCCTTGAGCACGTCGACGGCACGTTCCCGGTCCGCCGAGGACGCGCGCATGGAGGCCTGCGCCCTGACCTGGTAGCCGGGCTGGACCGGATAACCGCCAGGCGGGACCGGGTAAGCGCCAGGCGAGACCGGGTAAGCGCCGGGGACCTGGTACGCGCCCGGCGGGACCTGATAGCCAGCAGCAGGGACCTGGTAGCCGTCCGGCGGCACCTGGGTCCCGTCAGGCGGGCTGTACCTGGGGTACTGGGCCGGCCATTGCGACTGGTTATCTGTCACCGACGCCTCCCGTGAACGCGGCCCGACTACCGTGCCGCGACTCTTCCAGTCTAAGCGCGCGAAACGCCAAACCGGCATGGGTGTTCCATCCGGACTCGCTGACCTCTCCCACCAGGCAGGTAGCGTGGCTGACATGCCTGGTGCCCTGCCCGACGGTGAGCCCGTCCCCGTCGACGGAAACCTGCCGGACAGCGCGTACCAGGGCCTGGGCGAGCGGCCGTTCGGGATCTACGTGCATGTGCCGTTCTGCACCACCCGTTGCGGCTACTGCGACTTCAACACCTACACCGCCGCCGAGCTCGGCGGCCCTCCTGCCTCCCTGGCTGGCTCGGTGGCGGTCTCCCTGGGCAGCTACCCTGACCTGGCGCTGGCCGAGATCGGGTTCGCCCGCAAGGTGCTGGCCGGAGGAGAACACCGCGCGGATGTCCCGGTGCAAACCGTGTTCTTCGGCGGCGGGACGCCGACCCTGATGCCTCCGGCGGCCTTCGGCCAGATCCTGCGGGCCATCGACGCCGAGTTCGGCCTGGCTCCCGGGGCCGAGGTGACAACCGAGGCCAACCCCGAAAGCGTCGACCAGGCCGCCCTGGACGAGCTGCGCGCCCAGGGTGTGACCCGCGTCTCATTCGGGATGCAAAGCGCGGTACCCGGCGTGCTGGCCGTGCTCGATCGCGTGCACCAGCCGGGACGGCCGGCCCGCTGCGCCGAATGGGCCCGGGCCGCCGGGTTCGATCACGTGAGCCTGGACCTGATCTACGGGACGCCGGGGGAGACCGATGCGGACTGGCGGTGCTCCCTGGAGGCCGCCGTCGCCGCCGGGCCCGATCACGTGTCCGCGTACGCACTCACCGTGGAGCCGGGAACGCGGCTGGCCGCGCGCGTGCGGCGCGGCGAGCTGCCCGCCCCGGACGACGACGTGCTCGCCGACCGCTACCTCATCGCCGACGAGGTGCTCACGGCGGCCGGCCTCGGCTGGTACGAAATCTCCAACTGGGCGGCGGGCGGGAACCGCGGGCCGTCCCGGTGCGCGCACAACATGCTCTACTGGAGCGGCGGTGACTGGTGGGGCATCGGGCCCGGGGCGCACAGCCACGTCGGCGGGACCCGGTGGTGGAACGTGCGGCATCCGGCCGCCTACGGCGCGAGGATGACCTCTGGGCTCAGTCCCGGCCAGTCCCGGGAGATCCTGAGCGGGGCCGAGCAGCAGTTTGAGCGGGTCATGCTGGCGATCCGGCTAGCAGACGGCTGCCCAGTCGAGGTGCTGAGCCCCCCTGGGCAAGCGAACGCGCCGGCCGCGGTGGCCGAGGGGCTGGCCCGCCCCGACGCCTACGCCGCCGGCCGGATCGTGCTGACCCGCCGCGGCCGCCTGCTGGCCGACACCGTGACGCGCATGCTCACCGACTAAGCCCCTAGTGTGCAGCTCGACGCCGGACCTGCACGTCACTTCGCGATCTGCGCGCAGATCCAGGCGGGCACCTCGTACCGCTCGCCGCGGTTCGCCGCGCCGATCCCGCGGATCAGGTACTTCAGCACCGTCAGCCAGATGATCAAGGCAACCGGGATCGCCACGACCAGCGCCACGGTGACGCTGTCCAGCAGGAGCAGGCCGGCCAGGATCAGGCAGCACAGCGCGTAGAGCAGCCCGGTGAGCGACAGGTTGAGGGCCGTGGCCGCGTGGAACCGCCGGAACGGCGACCTGTGCCGGCCGATCAGGTACATGACCAGCGGGATGAGCGGGCCGAGGAAGATCGCGGCCACGTAGCCGAGCATCGCCGGCTTGGCCTCGGACAGGGGGATCCGCGGACGCAGGCTCGGGCCGCCGGGCTGGCCCCTGGCGAACCGAGGGCCGGGCTGCGGCCCGGGCCCGGGTTGTGCCGGCTTGCTCGTCATCGGGCCTCTTGTGTCATCCGCTGCTGTCGTCACGTTATTCGTTCCCCGGCAAGGTCACGAAATCGATCAGCTCCTCCACCCGGCCTAGCAGTTCGGGCTCCAGGTCGGCGTAGCTGGTGACCGAGCGCAGGATGCGCTGCCAGCCGGCAGGTACCTCCGGCGGCCAGCCGAGCGCGCTCAGCACCCCCTCCTTCCACGGCTGGCCCCGCGGAACGTCCGGCCAGCGCGCGATGCCGACCGCGCCGGGCCGGACCGCCGCCCAGATGTCGATGAACGGATGCCCCACGATCAGCACGTCGGGCGATCGCACGCTGGCCGCGATCCGGCTCTCCTTGGACCCCGCCACCAGGTGGTCCACGAGCACGCCCAGGCGGCGGCCGGGCGCGGGGGAGAACGTGGTCACGATGGCCGGCAGATCGTCGATGCCCTCCAGGTACTCGACCACGACCCCCACGTCCCGCAGGTCGTCGCCCCAGATCTTCTCCACCAGCTCCGCGTCGTGCTTGCCCTCGACATAGATCCGGCTCGCCCGGGCCACCTTGGCGCGGCTGGTCGGCGGCACTACCGACCCGGAGGCCGTCCGGGCCGGCCGGGCCGCAGGCGCAGAGGCGGGCGGCACCAACGTCACCGGCTGCCCGTCCAGCAGGAACGCCGCGGGTGCGAGCGGGAACACCCGCCGCTTGCCGTGCCGGTCTTCGAGCGTCACCGCGCCCTTCTCGTACCCGACCACCGCCCCGCAGAACCGGCCCTCGGAGTCCTCCACCACCAGGCCGCGCTCGGCTTCGATCTTCGGAACCTCGCGCGGGGCCCGACGCCGTCCCAAACGCCCGGATTGTCCGTCAGCCAGTACGTCCGAACCGTATTGCCTGCTCCGCACGGTTTCTCGCCCTCCTGGGTATGATCACGACGGCAGTTCGCCTCGCTGTCGCGCGCCGGGAACTTGCTGAACGCAATAGACTTAGCACTCAGCGCTTTTGAGTGCCAAGGAGGTGAACCCGTGCTTGACGAGCGCAAACTTACAGTGCTCCGGGCGATCGTCGAGGACTACGTGTCCACCACCGAGCCGGTAGGGTCCAAGACGCTGGTCGACCGGCATCATTTCGATGTGTCCCCGGCGACGATCCGCAACGACATGGCGGTTCTGGAGGAGCTGGGCTTCATCGCCCAGCCGCACACCAGCGCAGGCCGGATCCCGACCGACAAGGGCTACCGCCTCTTCGTCGACCGGCTGTCCAGCGTCAAGCCGCTGTCCGCGGCCGAGCGGCGAGCCATCGAGACGTTCCTGGGCGGCGCGTACAGCCTCGACGACGTGGTGATGCGCACGGTCCGGCTGCTGGTCCAGCTGACCCGTCAGGTGGCCGTGGTGCAGTACCCGTCACTGAACAGGTCCGCGATCCGGCACATCGAGCTCGTCCCGCTCGCCCCGACCAAGCTGCTGCTGGTGCTCATCACCGACACCGGCCGGGTCGAGCAGTGCACCGTCGACGTACCGACCCCCTGGGACGACGCCTCCGTGTCGCACGTCCGCGCGGTCCTGAACGCCTGCCTGGGCGGGCACAAGCTGGCCGACGCGGCCGCCATGGTCACCGAGCTGTCCGACCGGATCCCGGTCGAGGAGCGCGCGAACGCGAACGCCGTGTTCTCGGTCCTGCTGGCCAGCCTGATTGAGCGGAACGAGGAGAAGTTCGTCTTCGCTGGTACCGCGAACCTCGCCGCGCACGACTTCAGCAAGGGGCTGCGGGACGTGCTCGAAGCCCTGGAAGAGCAGGTAGTGTTGATGCGCTTGCTGGGCGAGCAGACCGAGCCCGCGATCTTGACCGTGACCATCGGCTCGGAGAACCAGGTCGCGGGTCTGGAGGCGACATCGGTGGTCTCCACGGGGTACGGGAACTCGGCCCAGCCGCTGGCCAAGCTCGGCGTGCTCGGGCCGACCAGGATGGATTACCCGGGAACGATGGGTGCGGTGCGCGCGGTGGCACGTTACGTTGGCCAGATTCTGATGGAGTCCTAGTGGCGGACTATTACGCCCTGCTCAAGATCCGCCGTGACGCGACGCAGGACGAGGTCAAGCGGGCCTACCGGCGGCTGGCGCGCGAGCTTCACCCTGACGTGAACCCCGATCCTGAGACTCAGGAGCGGTTCAAGGAGATCACCCAGGCCTACGAGGTGCTGTCGGACACCGAGAAGCGCCGGATGTACGACATGGGCGTCGACCCGTTCGCCACCGCGGGCAGCGGGGCAGGGGCGGGCCCGTTCGGGCCCGGGTTCTCGCCGCTGAGCGACCTGCTCGACCAGTTCTTCGGCGGCGCGGGCGCGCAGGCCACCCGCGGTCCGCGCAGCCGCGCGCAGCGCGGCCGCAACGCCACGATCCGGATCGAGCTCGACCTGGCCGAATGCTCGTTCGGCGCCACCCGCGAGCTCACCGTGGACACGGCCGTGGTCTGCCCGACCTGCTCGGGCGAGGGCACCGCGCCGGGCACCCACCCGCAGACCTGTGACATCTGCGGCGGGCGCGGCGAGGTCAGCCAGGTGACCCGCTCGTTCATCGGCCAGGTCATGATGGCCCGGGTGTGCCCGGGCTGCGGGGGATACGGGACCGTGCTGGTCCGGCCCTGCCCGGAGTGCGACGGTGACGGCCGGGTCCGGACCCGGCGCACGATCAAGGTACGGATCCCGGCCGGCGTCGAGGACGGCACGCACATCCAGCTGGCCGGCGAGGGCGAGGTCGGCCCGGGAGGCGGGCCGCCCGGTGACCTGTTCCTGGAGATTGTTCAGCGCCCGCACGCGATCTTCGAGCGGCAGGGCGATGACCTGCACTGCACGGTGACGATCCCGATGGTGGCCGCGGCCCTGGGCGCCACGCTGTCGGTCGAGAGCCTGGACGGGCCCGCCGACATCGACATCCGCCCCGGTACCCAGGCCGGGCAGGTGATCCCGCTCTACGGTCAGGGGGTCAAGCACCTGAACGGCAACGGCCGCGGCGACCTGGTCATCCACGTGACGGTCGAGACGCCGACCAAGATCGACCCCGAGCAGGAAAAGCTGCTGCGCGAGCTGTCCAAGCTCCGCGGCGAGGAATCGCCGCCCGGCCGGTTCGCGCCGGGTCAGCAGGGGTTCTTCTCGAGACTGCGCGACGCGTTCAACGGCCGCTGAGCCGTGTTGTCTTTTGAAGAGGTTCGCGTTATGCAAAGAACCCCCCACCCACCTCCCCTTTCCCCTTCCCTTTGCCGTCCGCTCACCTGCACCGATCGCTCGCGCAGGCCCTGCTGCCCTGCGGGGGGGCGACCCCCCGCACCCCCCGAAAGGGCTCAAGGCCTGCACTCGCGACTCGGTATTGCATAACGCTCCGGGGAGCCGATCGTGCCGCAGCCGCCGGTCTTCCTGGCCGACCATGCCGAACTCCAGAATGACGTCATCCTCCTGTCCGGCGCCGAAGGCCGGCACGCGGCCGCTGTCCGCCGGCTACAGCCCGGCGAGCGGGCCGACGTCGGCGACGGCGCAGGCCTGGTCGCCGAGTGCGTGGTCACCGCCCAGTCCGGCCGCGGGCTGGAGCTGGCCGTCCGGGCCCGGCGCGAGGTGCCCCGCCCGGACCCCCTGATCACCGTCGTCCAGGCCATCCCCAAGGGCGACCGCGGGGAGCTGGCCGTGGAGGAGATGACCGAGGTGGGCGTCGACCGCATCATGCCCTGGGCCGCGGCCCGCTGCGTGCCGGTCTGGCGGGCCGAACGCGGAGCCCGCTCGCTGGCCCGGTGGCGGGTGACCGCGCGGGAGGCGGCCAAGCAGTCCCGCCGCGCCTGGATACCTGAGGTGACCGAGCCCGTGTCGGCCGCGGACGTGGCTCAGGTGATCACCAAGGCGGCGTGCGCGATCGTGCTCGAGCCCTGTGCCGCCCAGAGCCTCGGCCACCTCAGGCCGCCGGAATCCGGTGACCTTGTGGTGATCGTCGGGCCCGAAGGCGGGATCACCGACGAGGAGCACGCGGCCTTCCGCACGGCCGGCGCCACGCCCCGCAGCCTGGGGCCCACCGTGCTGCGGACCTCGACGGCCGGCACCGTGGCCGCGGCCGTCCTGCTCAGCCGCTCCGGCCGCTGGTAAGCCCGGTAAGGCGCTCAGGGCCCCGAAGACGACGAAGACGCCGGTACCGAGTCGGACTGTGACCCGGACGACGAGCCCACCTCCGGGGTCTCCTTCACGCTGCCCGTCGTCGACGACGCGCTGGCCGAATCCGACGTGCTGGCCTTCGCGGAAGACTTCGCGCTCGCCGATGACGACGGGCTCTTCGTGGGCGTGGGCGTGGACGAGGCCTTGGCAGAGGCCGCGGACACCTGGCCGCGCGTCGGCGCCGAGCTCGTGCAGCTCGGGCTCGCCGTCGGCTGGACGTTCTTCTTGGCGGACCTGCTCGGGTTCGGGGTGGCGCCCCTGCTGGCGCTAGAAGACGGCGTGGGGGTCGTCGGCGCCGAGCCGCCGGGGCTGGCGCTGGGCGTGACGCTCACGCTCGGGTTGGCGCTGGCGCTGCCGGACGCACTAGAGCTGGCACTCGCGGTGCTGCCGCTGCTCGTGCTCCCGCTCGAGGACCTGGCGGGCGCCGTGGTCGTCGCGGTCGTGCTGCTCGGCGAGCTGCTCGTAGTCGACGTCACAGACGAATGCGTGGACGGCGACCCGCAGGGGCTCCGCGAGGGTTGCAGGACCACGGCGGGATTACTGGACGGCACGCTTCCCGTCGCCGAGGGTGTCGGAGGGTTCGTGCCCCGACCGTCCTGGACGCCCGGGCCGCTCGAGGAGCTGCCGCCGGTAATGGCCGACCAGCCGGCATTGGTGACCTGCAGGAGCCCGTGGCGCGCGGGCGGCACGACCGACAAGACGACGCCGACCGCGAACACGGCCGCGCCGACGGCGAAGGCCGGCCGGAGCATGGCTTCACGCCAGTCCCTGGGCCGCCGCGGCTCCCGCCGCTGCGGGGCCTGCCGCTCCGGGACGCGGAAGCCCAGGCGCCGGATCAGCCTCGCCGCTGCGCCCGAGACAGGCAGCCAGACGCCCAGGATCCACTTGGGCTGGCTGGCGTGCGTCGGCCGGGACCGGATCTTGTCGCGGATCCGCTCCAGGCCGTCCGGACCCGGCTCTACCTGATCCGCGGCAGCGTGGAGTTCGCGGCGCAAGAAGTCGGCGAAGTCCTGCCCTTGCCCGCCGTCGAAGCCGCGGCGGCGTCTCACCATGACTCCCGCTCCAGTTCCGCACGCAGGGCGGCCATGCCACGCGCGGTATGACTCTTGACCGCGCCACGGCTGATCTTCATCGCGGTCGCGATCTCGGCCTCTGAGAAATCAGCGTAGTACCTCAGCACGATCGCTTCGCGTTGCCGCTCCGGCAGCTTGCGCAGCGCGTTCACCACGGCGGACCGTTCGAGCTGGGCCAGCGCGCCGTGCTCGGCGCTCGGCATGTCGGGCGGTGCCTTCTGCAGGTTCTTATCCACCACGGTCCGGTGCCGCAGCACCGACCGGGAGCGGTTCACCACCGCCTGCCGCAAGTAGGCCAGCGCGTTCTCAGCGTCCCTCAGCCGCTGCCACCCGCCGTGCATGGCCACGAACGCGTCCTGCACCACTTCCTCGGCGGTGGGCGTGTCCCGCACCATCAGCGCGGCGAGCCGCACGAGTGGCCGGTAGTGCAGCGAATACAGCTCAGTGACCGCGCAGTCCGCGCTCCACCCCATGCGCGTCGCGGCCGGGGCCACGAAGGCGCCAGGCATGATGGCGCCCCCGGCCATCAGGGTTTCGGTCACATGGGTTGGACGCGCGTCCCCGTCCTCAGGTTCACTCACCAAGCCAGCGCCTCCGCGGCACGCTGGGAGCTCACCGGAGCTGATCGCCGGTCGCTCATCCCGGTAACCCCCACCCATCTGACCATCCGCTGCCCTGCGTTCCCGGCCGCCATCCGGCCCTGGCAAGCATCTACCTGGGGAAACAGGCAATCAAAGAGCAAACGGGCCGCGCCGCGCTGGCTTTCGGGACACGCTGCCGGTGATCGCCGGAGGATTGCGGGAAAACAAGAATATCCATAGTGCGCGACCAACGACAGCACTTGGAAGGATCGGCACGATAACAACGGAAGGTCATCCGGTTACTCACGAGTATCACCGGCGATAATCATATTGTCGACAGCGGCGCTTATCCCGGCTTGGCCAGGAGCCCATACCTGTGCCCTCCCGTGGCAATTGAGCCGCCCGACGCCTCGCGTATCCTCCAGGCTCTAGGATCGTGGTGTGCCTGAATGCTTGTTCTGTGCCATCGCCGCCGAGACGGTGCCCGCGACGCGCGTCCTGGATACCGGGCGGGTGCTGGCGTTCCGCGATATCGACCGGCCCGGAGGCGGGCCAGGCCGTGCCGCACGTCCACGCCCACGTGCTCGGCGGCCGTTCCCTTACCTGGCCCCCCGGATAGCCAGGCCGGATAACATGGAGTCTATGACCCTCAGGGGGCGGTCCTCCGGGCCTTGGAGAGCGTCGAATTGACGACGAATTGACAGATATCCGAAACGACGACCTGCGCACTTCAAGCAGCGACCTGCGCGGCAAGAGCGGTCCCAGCGGCAATGGCCAGCCGGGTGAATCAGCTCCGGGTGAAGCCGAGCGCGAGCCGCGTGCCGACGGCCAGGGTGAACCGCGGTCCCAGGTGAAGATCGTGATCCCGGCCGACCATTCGATGGTCAGCCTGCTCGGATCCGGCGACGAACTCCTGCACGTGATCGAGCGCGAGTTCAACGCCGACATCCACGTCCGCGGCAACGAGATCACCGCGTCCGGCAGCGCGGCGGAGACCGCTCTGGTCACCGACCTGTTTGAACAGCTCCTCGAGCTGCTGCGCAAGGGCACCGACCTGACCGCCGACGCGGTGGAGCGGACCGCGGCCATGCTGCGGGCCGAGCGCGGCGTGCGCCCGGCCGACGTGCTGACCGTCGGCATCCTGTCCGCCCGCGGCCGGACTATCCGGCCCAAGACGCTGAACCAGAAGCGCTACGCGGACGCCATCGACAAGCACACGATCGTGTTCGCCATCGGTCCGGCCGGCACCGGGAAGACCTACCTGGCCATGGCCAAGGCGGTCAAGGCCCTGCAGGCCAAGGAGGTCAACCGGATCATCTTGACCCGGCCCGCGGTCGAGGCGGGGGAGCGCCTGGGCTTCCTGCCCGGCACCCTGTACGAGAAGATCGACCCCTACCTGCGCCCGCTCTACGACGCGCTGCACGACATGCTCGACCCCGACTCCATCCCCCGCCTGATGTCCGCCGGCACGATCGAGATCGCCCCCCTGGCGTACATGCGTGGCAGGACCCTGAATGACTCGTTCATCATCCTGGACGAGGCGCAGAACACCTCGGCCGAGCAGATGAAGATGTTCCTCACCCGGCTGGGCTTCGGCTCGCAGGTGGTGGTGACCGGCGACGTGACCCAGGTGGACCTCCCGGCCGGCACGGTCAGCGGCCTGCGCGTGGTCCAGGGCATCCTGGACGGCATCGAGGACATCCACTTCGCCCGGCTGACCAGTCACGACGTGGTCCGGCACCGCCTCGTGGGCAAGATCGTCGACGCCTATGAGAAGTACGATGCCCAGGAGCGTCAGCAGGGCGCGACGGGACGGCCGCCCAGGCGAAAAGGCAGCTGAGACGGGGCAGAGCAGATGAGCATCGATATCGCCAACGAGTCGGGCGTCACCGTGGACGAGGTCGGGCTCGCCGCCGTGGCTCGGTTCACCCTGGACCAGATGCGGATCCACCCGCTGGCCGAGCTGTCCGTGCTGCTGGTCGACGAGCGGACCATGACCGAGCTGCACGAGCGCTGGATGGGCGAGCCGGGCCCGACCGACGTCCTGGCCTTCCCGATGGACGAACTCCGGCCACCGCACCTGGGCGGCAACCGCGCGGGCGACCCCGAGCCAGGCGACGAACCGGGTCTGCTCGGGGACGTGGTGCTGTGCCCGCAGGTCGCCACGGAGCAAGCGGCGAAGGCTGGTCACTCCGCCCAGGACGAGCTTGAGCTGCTCACCGTGCACGGGATCTTGCACCTGCTCGGCTACGACCACGCCGAGCCCGAGGAGCACGCCGTCATGTTCGGCACGCAGGATCAGCTGCTGAACGCCTGGCGGGAGACAAAGACGGAGACCAAGACGAAGGAGCGAGAAGGGACCGCGTGATGTCACCCCCGGGGTGGCTGCTGGTCGCGGCGGCCGTGCTGGCCCTCGCGGCGGGCTGGTGCGCCAACGCGGAGGCCGCGCTCACCCTGGTCACCGCCACCGGGGTGGCCGAACGGCCCGAGAACAAGGGCGCGCTCCAGGCGGTTGCGAAAGACCTGCCCCGCTACATGAGCGTGCTGCTGCTGCTCCGCGCCACCCTCGAGTGCCTGTCCGCGGTCCTGGTCACGGCCGCTTTCGTGCACTGGCTCAGCGACGACTGGCGCGCGGTCCTGGCCGCGGCCGGCGTAGTGATCCTCATGCACTACGCGCTGACCGGCGTGCGCCCCCAGCTCGGGCGAGTCGGCCCGCGCACCGAACGCACCGCCGGACGCGCCGCCCGGTTCCTCTACCCGCTGACCCGGGCCCTGGGCCCGCTGCCCCGGCTGCTGGTGGCGGTGGGCAACACGCTGCCGCCCAGGCGGCGGCCAAGGCCTGCCGACGGCAGCGAGCCCGGCGACGAGTCGGGCGGCCCGGTGGCCCGGTCCGAGCTGCGCGGGCTGGTCGACTACCTCGAGCGCCGGACCGGCATCGAGCCGGGTGAGCGCGAGATGGTCCGCTCGGTCTTCGAGCTGGGCGACACGATCGCCAGGGAAGTCATGGTGCCGCGCACCGACATGGTGTTCATCGAGAGCGACAAGACCGTCGAGCAGGCCCTCTCCCTGGCCCTGCGCAGCGGCTTCTCGCGGATCCCGGTGGTCGGCGAGAACGAGGACGACGTGGTCGGCATCGCGTACCTGAAGGACATCGTGGCCTGGAGCCACGAGCATCCGGGGGCCGAGGCCACCGAGAAGGTCGCCACCGTCATGCGCCCGGCCAGCTACGTGCCGGACAGCAAACCGGTCGACGAGCTGCTGCGCCAGATGCAGGCGCAGCGCAATCACATGGTGATCGTGATCGACGAGTACGGCGGGACCGCCGGGCTGGTCACCATCGAGGACCTCCTGGAGGAGATCGTCGGCGAGATCACCGACGAGTACGACAACGAACAGCCACCGGTCACGTGGCTGTCGGCCGATTCGGCCCGGGTGACCGCCCGGCTTTCAGTGCCCGAGCTCGAGGAGCTGTTCAGCGTTCACATCGACGCGGCCGAGGATGTGGAGACGGTGGCCGGGCTGCTGGCCCACGCGCTCGGCCGCGTCCCCATCGCGGGCTCCACCGCGGTCGTGAACGGCCTGCGCCTGACCGCGGAGCCAGGGTCCGGCCGCCGCAACAAAATCGGCACGGTGCTGGTCGAGCGGGAGGATGACGAGCAGCCGTGACCGCGCCCCGTACACTCACATCCGTGAGCCTCGACGCCGAAGACCTCAAGATCATCACCTTGGCGCGGTCCTCACGGGCGCGGGTAGCGGCGTCCGAGGGCGCGGCCGTCCGCGACGAGACCGGCCGCACCTACACCGCCGCCGCCGTGGCCCTGCCCTCGCTGCGGCTGTCCGCCCTGCGCCTGGCCGTGGCCATGGCCGTCTCCAGCGGCGCGCAGAAGCTGGAGGCCGCCGCCCTGGTCAGCGACGCCGAGCTGGACCCGGGTGACCTGGCCGTGGTGCGCGACCTCGGCCCGGACGCGACCGTCTTCCACGCCGCCCCGGATGGTACTCTCCGCGCCGTG
Source organism: uncultured Actinomycetes bacterium (assembly GCA_963742795.1). Classification (GTDB taxonomy): domain Bacteria; phylum Actinomycetota; class Actinomycetes; order Streptosporangiales; family Streptosporangiaceae; genus Palsa-504. The sequence goes on along the minus strand of CAVUNL010000028.1, from coordinate 21,842 downwards.
CTCACCGCCTGAACCCCAAAAACCCGCACGGACCGTCCAGGCCCGCCCCGGCCGCGGTCTTTATTTGTGCCGAACGGTCCGTGGTTTCACCGGCCAGAACATGCACGACAATTAAGTGGTGAACCAGCCGTCGACCGCCCGCTCCCCGGGCGCCGGCGCCCCGGACCCTGACCCCCGCCCGGACGCCGCCTTCCGCTCGGGTTTCGCCTGCCTGGCAGGCCGTCCCAACGTCGGCAAGTCGACGCTCACCAACGCCCTGGTCGGGGCGAAGGTCGCGATCACCAGCGACCGGCCGCAGACCACCAGGCGGGTGATCCGGGGCATCGTGCACCGCCCGGACGCGCAGCTGGTCCTGGTCGACACCCCCGGCCTGCACAAGCCGCGGACGCTGCTCGGCGAGCACCTGGACAGCCTGGTCCGCTCGACCCTGGCCGAGGTCGACGTGATCGGGTTCTGCGTCCCGGCCGGCGACCCGGTCGGCCCGGGTGACCGGTTCTTCGCCCGCGAGCTGGAGAACGTCCGCAAGACCCCGGTCGTGGTGGTGGTGACCAAGGTCGACGAGGTGCCGCCGGAGCGGGTCGCCGAGCAGCTGATGGCGGTGACCGAGCTCGGTGACTGGGCGGATGTGGTCCCGGTCTCGGCCGTGACCGGCTTCCAGCTCGATGTGCTGGCCGACGTGCTCGTCGCCCACCTGCCCGAAGGCCCGCCGCTGTACCCCGACGGCGAGCTGACCGACGAGCCGGAACAGATCATGGTCGCCGAGCTGATCAGGGAGGCGGCTCTGGAGGGCGTGCGGGACGAGCTGCCGCACTCGATCGCGGTCGTGGTCGAGGAGATGGGCCCGCACCCCGGCCGGGACGACCTGACCGACGTGTACGCCGAGCTGTACGTAGAGCGGTCGAGCCAGAAGGCCATCGTCATCGGCACCCGGGGAGCGCGGCTGAAGGACGTCGGCACCCGGGCGCGCCGCCAGATCGAGGCTCTCCTGGGCACCAGGGTCTACCTCGACCTGCACGTCAAGATCGCCAAGGACTGGCAGCGCAACCCCAAGCAGCTCCGCCGCCTCGGCTTCTACGACTGACTCTGTTTTCCCGCTCGCCTCCGGGCGCCTCTTGACCCGCCTCCTTCCCTCGTCGCTCCTTCGTCGCTCCTCAGTCCAGTCGGCGGCGGCGCCCTTTGGCTCGCGGGGGTGCCCAAACCCACCCCGATCCAGCTCCGGCCCTTCACCCCAAACTCACCCCGCTCCGGCTTCGGCCCCGGCATGATGGTGCTTACCTGCGGCCAGAGGAGATCGACCGTGCTGATCATCTTCGGCCTGCGCGTGTTCTACCGGACGATCGCGCAGGGCACCTTCCATTGCCGGCGCTGCGGCGGGGACCGGCAGTACCGGCACCGGGCCGGACGCCGGTGGTTCACGCTGTTCTTCCTTCCGGTCATCCCGCTGAACTCGGTCGGCGAGCATGTCCAGTGCACGACCTGCCGCACCCGTTACGTGACGGACGCGCTCAGCCAGCCGACCACCGCGCAGATGCAGGCCGCGCTGCCCGCGGGCATGCGCGCCGCCGCCTCGGCCATGCTGCGATCCGGCGACCCGAACAGCCCGGACGCCCGGCAGCGGGCCATCGAGGCGGTCACCGGCGCTGGGCTGCACGGCTACGACGAGGCCCAGCTGAACGCCGACCTCACCCAGCCGTTCGAGGCCATCCGTCCGGCGCTGAACCAGGTGGGAGCGCAGCTCACCGTCCAGGCCCGGGAGTGGTACCTGGCCGACGTGATCCGGATCGGCATGGCCGACGGACCGCTGACCGACGGCGAACGGCAGGCCGCCCTGGCCATCGGCCTGGACCTGGGCATGACCCACGCGCAGACCATCGGCGTGATCGCCACCACCGAGCAGTCGGCCGGCCGCGGCTAGCGGCGGGTCTGGCTGGCCAGCTCCTGCTCACTAAGCCCCGCCGCGGCAGCGGCCAGGCCGACAGTGCCCGCCACGTCCAGCTTCCACCAGGTGGCCGGCCTGGCCGAGGATGGTGTAACCGAGCGCCTCGTTGACCGCGATCATGTACTGGTTCGATTGGGCGTTCCAGGTCTGGAGCCGTTCCAGCTGCGGTTCCGCCGCCTTCAGCCACTCCGCCATGGCCACCTTGACCAGCAGGCCGAGCCGGTGCCCGCGGTGCGCTCGGGTCACGCCGGTCAGCATCTGGTGCCCCCAGCCCGGATCGGCCGGATCCACCGCGACCTCGGTCAGGCCGGCCAGCTCCCCGGTGACGTCATGTCGCGCCGCCACCGCGTAGATCCGCAGCCCGTGGGCCGGGCGCAGGTCGTTGACGCGCTCGCGGACCCGCCGCGCGTCCCAGACCGCGGGCGCGGTCCCCGGGTCGTGCGGGGCGTCGTTGAGCGCGGCGAAGAGCCCCGCCGCCTGCTCGATGAACTCCTCGGGCACCAGCCCGGTCCACGACACCAGCGAGTAACCCACGGCCTTTTCCTCCGCGGTCGCGCGGAGCCGGGCCAGCTGGCCGTCTCCCGTTGCGCGCACGTCCATTACCCGCTGCACGTCCACCAGCCCTTGCCCCGCCCCGGTCGCGCGGGCGAAGGCCTCGCCGTCGCCGCCCAGGCGCGTAGGGCCGTTGAGCACCGAACGCCCGTGGTCGGCCGCCCGGACCGCCGCGTGCTCCAGCAGCGCGCGGCCGACTCCCCGCCGCCGCTGCGCCGGGTGCACCACGAGCGTCAGGTCGGCCTGGTGGAGGTTCTCCAGGTCGGGCAGCTCCAGCCGGTACCAGCCCGCGACCGTGCCCTCCGTCGGGCCCTCGGCCGCCCAGATCTCCCGCGGGTCGCCGCCCCAGCCGACGGTCAGCCAGCCGCGGAACGGCTGCTCGGTGAAGAACGGCCCATCGGGTTCGTCCACCCGCTGGGCGGTCAGGAACACCTCGAAACAGGCGCGGATCGTGTCCGCGTCCGCCGGGTCAACTCGCTTGATGCGCATCCTCACAGCAAACCCGCTCGGCCTCACCAACGCTACTGAATATTCGGCCCGCGACCCCGCGCTCTATCTTCCCGCTCGCCTCCGGCGCGCTCTTAAGGCACCGCCTTCCCTCCTCGCTCGTTCCTCGCTCGTCAGTCCAGGCGGCGCCGCGCGCCTTTGGCTCGCGGGGGTGTCCCGGGCGGCACCGCGCCCCGTCGTTACCCCCACCCGGCTGGCTGGTAGGGTGTTCTTGATGTTGCGCGAGCTGCTCCTGCTTAGCGGCCGCGGCGGGGGCCGATAGGCCGGCTCCCTCGCCGCGGGGTATTGGCGCGTGCGCTGGCCGCTTTCTAGGTCCACACCGACCGGGCCCATACCGATCTCGCCCTTTGGAGCAGCAGACCATGCAGTCCGATTATCCGTATCATGGCGTCACGCCCCCCCAGCAGCAGCCCAGCGGCATGCCCTGCCAGCGTTACACCCCGTTCCAGCCGGTCGACCTGCCGGACCGCGGCTGGCCCGGCAAGTCCCTCGTCCGCGCGCCGCGCTGGCTGTCCACCGACCTCCGGGACGGCAACCAGGCGCTGATCGACCCGATGAGCCCGGCCCGCAAGCACAAGATGTTCGACCTGCTGGTGCGGATGGGCTACAAGGAGATCGAGGTCGGGTTCCCGTCCGCCAGCCAGACCGACTTCGACTTCGTACGCGAGCTGATCGAAGGCGACCGGGTCCCCGACGACGTCCGGATCTCGGTCCTCACCCAGGCCCGCGAGGACCTGATCGAACGGTCGGTCCAGTCGCTGGTCGGCGCGCGCATGGCCACCGTGCACCTGTACAACGCGACCGCGCCGATCTTCCGCCGGGTGGTGTTCCGGATCGACCGCGAGGAGTGCAAGGCACTGGCCGTCGAGGGCACCCGGCACGTCGTGAAGTACGCCGAGGCCCTCCTGACCGGAGGTGCACAGAGCACCGACTTCGGCTATGAGTACTCGCCGGAGATCTTCATGGACACCGAGCTCGACTTCGCGCTCGATGTCTGCGCGGGCGTCATGGACGTCTGGCAGCCCGGGCCGGACCGGGAGATAATTCTCAACCTCCCGTGTACGGTCGAGCGGTCCACCCCGAACGTCTACGCCGACCAGATCGAGTGGATAAGCCGGAACCTGCCCCGCCGCGACTCGGTCTGCGTGTCGGTCCACACCCACAACGACCGCGGCACTGCCGTCGCCGACGCGGAACTGGCCGTCCTGGCCGGCGCGGACCGGATCGAGGGCTGCCTGTTCGGCAACGGCGAGCGGACCGGCAACGTCTGCCTGGTCACCCTCGGGCTGAACCTGTTCAGCCAGGGTATCGACCCGATGATTGACTTCTCCGATATCGACGAGATCCGTCGCACGGTGGAGTACTGCAACCAGCTCCCGGTCCACCCGCGCCACCCCTACGCCGGTGACCTGGTCTACACCGCGTTCTCCGGCTCGCACCAGGACGCGATCAAGAAGGGCTTGGAGGCGCTCGAGGCCGACGCCGCCCGGGCCGGCGTCCCGTTCGCCTCCTACCCGTGGGCGGTGCCGTACCTGGCCATCGACCCGCACGACGTCGGCCGCACCTACGAGGCCGTGATCAGGGTCAACTCGCAGTCGGGCAAGGGCGGCGTGGCCTACCTGATGAAGGCCGAGCACCGGCTGGACCTGCCCCGCCGCCTGCAGATCGAGTTCTCCCGGGTCATCCAGGCCCACACCGACATCGAGGGCGGCGAGGTGACCGCGGCCCAGATGTGGGATATCTTCGCCACCGAGTACCTGGCCGAAGGGCCGCTGAGCCTGCTCGACCACCAGAGCTCCTCGGTCGTGGAGTCCAAGCACGCGCTCACCGCGGATATCGCCGCCGACGGGCAGGCGCAGCAGGTCGAGGGCATCGGCAACGGCCCGATCTCCGCGTTCTGCGACGCGCTGGCCACCATCGGCATCGAGGCGCGGGTGCTCGACTACACCGAGCACGCGCTCACCCAGGGCACCGACGCGCAGGCCGCGGCGTACGTGGAGTGCGAGATCGGCGGCCAGGTCTACTGGGGCGTCGGCGTCGACACCAACACGGCCAGCGCGTCGATGCGCGCCGTGCTGTCCGCGGTCAACCGCTCCCGCCGCGCCTGAGCTGCCGCACCTGACCCGGCGCGGAGGCGGGGACACGCCCGCAAGGCCCCGCCTCCGCGCCCACGCCCGGTTACTCCCCCCGTGCGGGAGAATGGACGGGTGCTGCCTTACCGGGACGACGGGATCGTGCTGCGGACCCAGAAGCTGGGCGAGGCCGACCGGATCATCACCATCCTGGGCCGGACCACCGGCCGGGTCCGCGCGGTGGCCAAGGGCGTCCGCCGCACGAAGTCGCGGTTCGGCGCCCGGCTCGAGCCGTTCACGCACGTCGACCTCATGCTGCACCCCGGGCGCTCGCTGGACGTGATCACCCAGGCCGAGGTCATCCGGCCCTACGGCGAGCCGCTGGCCGCGGACTACCCCCGCTACACGGCGGGCGTGGCCATGCTGGAGACCGCCGAGCGGTTCACCCCGGTGGAGAAGGAGCCCGCCCTGCGTCAGCTGCTGCTGCTCATCGGCGGGCTGCGGTCCCTGGGCGAGTCCGAGCACGACTCCCGGCTGGTCCTGGACGCCTTCCTGCTGCGCTCGCTGGCGGTGGCCGGCTACGCGCCCGCCCTGGAGGAGTGCGCCCGCTGCGGCGCGTCGCCCAGCGGCCGGCCCCGCCCCGCCGCCAGCGCGCCCGGCGACCCGCCCCGCCCCGGCGCCAGCGCGCCCGGCGACCAGGCGCGGCTGCCGGCCTTCGCCGTCGCGGCCGGCGGCATGGTGTGCGCGTCCTGCCGCCCGCCCGGCGCGGCCGCGCCCGCGGCGGGCACCGTGGGCCTGATGCTCGCCCTGCTGCAAGGCGACTGGGACCGCGCCGACCGCAGCGAGCGCCGGCACCGGGTCGAGTGCAGCGGGCTGGTCGCCGCCTACCTGCAATGGCACCTGGAGCATTCGATCCGTTCACTGCGTCACGTGGAGCGTGTGTGATGGCGGAGCCGAACGCGGCCACCGGCCGGCCGCGAGCCGCGGGCCGCCGGCCGCCCGATCCGCACCCGAGCGGGGCCAAGCCACCCGATATCCCGGCCGACCTGGTGCCGCGGCACGTGGCCCTGGTCATGGACGGCGACGGCCGGTGGGCGAAAAAGCGCGGGCTGCCCCGGACCGAAGGGCACAAGGAGGGCGAGTCCTCGCTGCTCGACGTCATCATGGGAGCGATCGAGCTCGGCATTCCGTACCTGTCCGCCTACGCCTTCTCGACCGAGAACTGGCGGCGCTCGCCGGACGAGGTGCGCTTCCTGATGGGCTTTAACCGCGACGTCATTCACCGCCGCCGCGACCTGCTGAACGACATGGGCGTCCGCATCCGCTGGGCTGGCCGCCGCCCCCGGCTCTGGCGCAGCGTGATCAGCGAACTGGAGTACGCCGAGCAACTGTCTGCCGGGAATACCGTCCTGACCTTGCAGTTCTGCGTCAACTACGGCAGCCGGGCGGAGATCGCCGACGCCGCCGCCGCGATCGCGGCCGATGTCGCGGCCGGAAAGCTCCGCGCGGATAGGGTCACAGAAAAGGTGTTCGCCCGCTATCTGTATGAGCCAGAGATGCCGGACGTCGACCTTTTCGTCAGGTCATCAGGCGAGCAGCGCCTGTCCAACTTCCTGCTCTGGCAGTCCGCCTACGCCGAACTGGTTTTCCTCGATACCCTCTGGCCCGACTTCGACCGGCGCCACCTGTGGCACGCGTGCGAGATCTACGCCAGCCGCGACCGCCGGTACGGCGGCGCCCAGCCCAACCCCGTTCCCGCCCCGCCGGACCCCTCCGATAACCCCCGATAAGCCCATCCGTACCGGGCGAATCCGGTTCGCGGTCGTCGTCCAGTGCTCCTAAGCTAGGGGGCCTCCGGTAATGGATGCGGCCCGCCGCCGCCGAGCCGGAACCACCACGGGGATCGCGCCCGCCGCGCCCGCCGACCGCCAGCCGGATGGAGACCACAGATGGTCCTGCGCAGTGACCGCCTCGACGCCATTGTCAGCCTGAGCAAACGACGGGGATTCGTCTACCCGTCCAGCGAGATCTACGGGGGCCTGCGAGCCTCCTGGGACTACGGCCCGCTCGGCGTCGAGCTGAAGAACAACATCAAGCGCCAGTGGTGGCGGACGATGGTGACCGAGCGCGACGACATTGTCGGCCTGGACTCCTCGGTAATCCTGGCCCGCGAGGTGTGGGAGGCGAGCGGGCACGTCACCGAGTTCGTCGACCCGCTCACCGAGTGCTCGTTCTGCCACAAGCGGTACCGGGCCGATCACCTGATCGAGGCCTACGAGGAGAAGCACGGCCACCCGCCGGTCGGCGGCCTCGAGGGGCTCACGTGCCCGAATTGCGGCAACCGCGGCACGTTCACCGAGCCGCGGATGTTCAACGGGCTGCTGAGTACGCACCTGGGCCCGGTGGAGGACGAATCCGGGCTGGCCTACCTGCGCCCGGAGACCGCGCAGGGCATCTTCATCAACTTCAAGAACGTACTGCAGACCTCGCGGAAGAAGATCCCGTTCGGCATCGGGCAGATCGGCAAGTCGTTCCGCAACGAGATCACCCCGGGCAACTTCATCTTCCGGACCCGCGAGTTCGAGCAGATGGAGATGGAGTTCTTCGTCGCCCCCGGCACCGACGAGGAGTGGCACCAGACCTGGATCGACACCCGCCTGGCCTGGTACGTCGACCTCGGCATCCGCCCGGAGAACCTGCGGAAGTACGAGCACCCGAAGGAGAAGCTGTCGCACTACTCCAAGCGCACGGTCGACATCGAGTACAAGTTTGACTTCGTGGGCACCGAGTGGGGCGAGCTGGAGGGCATCGCCAACCGCACCGACTACGACCTGACCACCCACCAGGAGGCGTCCGGCCAGGACCTGTCCTACCTGGACCAGGAATCAGGGGAGCGGTTCATCCCGTACGTGATCGAGCCCGCGGCCGGCGTCGACCGCGGCGCGCTGGTGTTCCTGCTCGACGCGTACGCCGAGGACGAGGCGCCGGACGCCAAGGGCAACCTGGAGAAGCGGACCGTGCTGCGCCTGGACCGCAGGCTCGCGCCGGTCAAGGTCGCGGTCCTCCCGCTGTCGCGCAACGCCGACCTGTCGCCCAAGGCCCGCGACCTGGCCGCGACGCTGCGCAAGCACTGGAACACCGACTTCGACGACGCCAGCGCCATCGGCCGCCGCTACCGCCGCCAGGACGAGATCGGCACCCCGTACTGCGTCACCGTCGACTTCGACACCCTGAACGACCAAGCCATCACGGTCCGCGACCGCGACACCATGCAACAAGAGCGCGTGGCGATCGCCCAGGTCGAGTCCTACCTAACCGACCGCCTCGGCCCCTGCTAACCCCCGGGCCCACCCGTTCCCAAACGGCATGAAACCCGGGTTTCACTACGTTGCCTCCGGCGCGCGCCCCGCCGACGCGGGGCGGGTGGGGCTAGCGTGGCGGGAGCAACGCGGTGAGGATGGCGTCCCGCGCCCCCGCGTCCTCCGCGCGGCGGTAGATCTCGGCCGCGGCCAGGTGGAAGCCGTCCGGCAGGCCCGCCGCGGCCATGGCCGCGGCGATCTCCTCCATCTCGGCCACCCAGCGCCAGCCCTTGGCCGCCGCCGACCCGGCAGCCCGAGCCGACCGCTCGGTCAGGCCCGGCTGGGAACCGCCCCACTCGGCCAGCAGCGTGTCCTCGACGCCTTCGGCCCGCGCCAGCGCCCGGGCCGCCAGCAGCAGCGCCGCGCTGCCCTTGGTCCACGACGCGTACGCCATCTTCACCGCCGACGCGGCGACCAAGGCGTCCCCCCCGACCACGGCGTCCCCCCCAACCAAGGCGTCGCCCCCAACCAAGGCGTCGCCCCCAACCACGGCGCCGCCGCCGATCACCCGCGCGTCGACCGCGCCGTCCGCGAACAGCCGCTGCACCTCCCCGGCCCGCGCCCCGGACAGGTAGAGCCGGATGAAGCCGGGCGCCACCGGGGGAGTGCCGATGATCCCGCCGTCCACGTAACCGGCCCCGCCGGCCTCGACGATCGCGGCGATCTCCCGCGCGGTGGCCGGCGAGACCGCGTTGGCGTCGGCATATATGCCGCCGAACCCTGCCACCTGCCGGGCCACGCCGAGCGCCGCGTGCGGCGGGCACACCGACACGATGACGTCGGCTTCCCGGACCAGGCCCGCCAGCCCCCCGGAGGCCGCGGTCAGCCCGGCCGCCGCCGCCCGCGCCGCGCTGGCCGCGCTGCGTCCCTCCGGCACCCACAGCACCCGGTGACCCGCCGCGGTCAGGCACTGCCCGACCGCGGCCCCCATCTCTCCCGGATGCAGCAGCCCGACCGTCGCCTCGCTCATGGTCCCATTTCACCAGGTGCCGGACAGGGCCGGCGCCGAGGCCACCGTCGCGTGCAGCGGCGTGAACTCGTTCCCGCTGATCACGCCGATCCGCCCGCCGCCGCTGTCCGGGATCACGCCGATGAGCACGCTGCCCGAGGCGTTGGACCACAGCACCTCGACCGACAGCGCACCCACGCTGCCGAACGTCCAGTGCCCGAGCACCCGCGCCACCTTCCCGCTGGCCACGGAGTACTCGAGGAACTCGGTCTCCGCGCCCCGCTGCAGGCCGGCCTTGTCGGGCTTGACCGTCTCGTTCAGCGCCGTGATCGCGCCGCACACGATCGCCGACCCGTCCGGGGTGATGATCGAGTCCTCCTGGCACGTCGGCGGCGTCACGGGCTGCTCGCTAGAGCTCGAAGCCGGCCGGAGGACCGGCACCGTCGTGCCGCTCGGCAGCGGCGCCGGGCCGAGCGAGGCCTGGTTCACCAGGGTCACGGCCTCTCGGCTGTGGGCCAGCAGGCTGCCGCCGCCGGTGCCCAGGTTGAGGAGCCAGACCCCGGTGTGGACCCCGGATCCGCTGGCCGCCCAGTCGAAGGCCAGCGCCCGCTCGTTACCGGTCCAGGACAAGGACCTGGCGTCATCCGGGCCGAAGCCGATGGTGCCATTAGCTGTCCAGGTCAACGTCGCGCCGGTGGCCAGCGTGACCACCTTGACCTCGGTCAGGTCCGGTTCGCGTTTGTTGTTGTCAGGCTGGACCGCGATGGCGAGCTTGGTGCCGTCGGGGGAGAGCGCGAACCCGGTCATGAGCTGCCCAGCCGGTACCGATAGCGACAGCGCAGCCAGCGACAGGACGCGGCCGTCCGGGCCGAGGCTCAGCTTGACGAACGAGCGGGGCTCGAAGCTCTGGTTGGCATTGGGGCTGGCGCTGACCGACGGCTGCTCGTCCAGGATGAACGTCCTGTCGTTCGCCGCGGCGGTCACCGCCACCACGGTATGGTCCGCGGCCGGCGCCACAGTATCCATCACTGACCCGGTCGCGGTCGCGCGCACCACGGCGTAGGACGGGTTGAAGTTCGGGTTGCCGAGCGTCTCGATCGAGACGTAGTACCGGGGGACAGCACCAGATGCGACATAAGAAGAAACAGCCGGGCCCGTCCGCACCGGGCCGGGCCGGGCGGACGCGGATGCGGCCGCGGTGCCGCCCGTGCCGTGGCCCACGGTCCGGCCCACCATCACCATGGTCACGGCCACCGCGACCACGGCGACCGCGGCGGCCAGCGGCGCCAGCCGTCGGGCCCATACCCACACGAGCGCCCGCGAGCCCTCACGGGAACGCAAGCGGGAACCAAAGCGGGAACCGAGGCGGGAACGAAACGGGCGCTCCGACGAGAGCCGCAGCGGCGGAACGCTGTCCGGCGCCACCGTGTCGGCGGCGGCCCGGGTAGCGCCGCGGACGCGGGCCTCGATTTCTAGGGTGTTCATGACCGGTCCTCGAGGATTCGCCCGAGCGCGGCGAGCGCGCGCGAGGTGGTGGACTTGACCGTGCCCCGGCTGACCCGCATCGAGGAGGCGATCTCCGCCTCGTCCAAGTCCAGGTAGTACCGGAGTACGAGCGCCTCCCGCTGCCGGCTGGGCAGGCGCCGGATCGCGAGGAGGACTTGGCGGTGCTCTTCGCCGAGCAGCGCCGCGGACTCGGCCGAGTCCGCTTCCCCCGGCTGCTCCGCGCCGACAAAGTGAGCTGCCTGACCCGGCGGCGCAGCGCCGTCCGGCACCCGTTGATCACGCTGGAGCGCACGTAGGCCAGCGCGTTGGCCGTGTCCGACAGCGCGTGCCAGCGCCGGTACAGTCCGTAGAACGCCTCCTGCACCACGTCCTCGGCAGCGGGCCGGTCACCGAGCATGACCACGGCCAGCCTGATCAGGCCCAGCGCGTGCGCCTCGTAGAGCGCGGTCACGGCCTCAGCAGCCCCAGCAACCGCTCCCGGCTCCGGCGGCACCGGACTGACCTCCGTGGCGTTGGCTTTCACATATCAGAGACGCCGACGCCGCCCTTTGGTTGCGCTCCGGGACCAAGGTCCGTGTCGTTACCGCCACTCCACCGGTAGAGTCCCGAGTGAATACATGACGTCGCGCACTGCGAAGAGCAGGACGAGGAGCAGGAAGTGCCGAAGCTTGTTTATGACTTCACCGAAGGAAACAAGGACCTAAAGGATCTGCTGGGCGGTAAAGGGGCCAACCTGGCGGAGATGACCAATATCGGCCTGCCGGTGCCGCCCGGGTTCATCATCACCACCGAGGCGTGTCGTTACTACCTGGAGCAGGGTTCTACCCCAGCAGGCCTCGACGAGGAAATCGCGGACCACCTGGATCAGCTGGAAGCGGCGATAGGCCGCACGCTCGGCGATCCGGCCGACCCGCTGCTCGTCAGCGTCAGGTCCGGAGCGAAGTTCTCCATGCCTGGCATGATGGATACCGTCCTGAACATCGGCCTGTCCGATGAGTCGGTTCAGGGCCTAGCCAAGCAGGCCGGCAACGAGCGGTTCGCCTGGGACGCCTACCGCCGCCTGCTCCAGATGTTCGGCAAGACCGTGCTCGATGTCGACGGCGAGCACTTCGAGCACGCCATCGAAGCCGCCAAGCAGGCCAAGGGCGTCAGCAACGACCTCGACCTGGACGCGGCCGACCTGAAGAACCTCGTCGAGACGTTCAAGGGCATTATCAGGACGCAAGCCGGCCGGGACTTCCCGCAGGACCCCAGGGAGCAGCTGGACCTGGCCATCAAGGCCGTGTTCAACTCCTGGAACTCGCCCCGCGCGATCCTCTACCGCCGCCAGGAGCGTATCCCCGCCGACCTCGGCACCGCGGTGAACGTGGTCGCGATGGTGTTCGGCAACCTCGGCATGGACTCGGGCACCGGCGTGGCCTTCACCCGCGACCCCGGCACCGGCGCCGAGGGCGTCTACGGCGACTACCTGCAGAACGCTCAGGGTGAAGACGTGGTCGCCGGGATCAGGAACACCGTCCCGCTGCAGGACCTGGAGAGCATCGACAAGGCCTCCTACGACCAGCTCATGCAGATCATGCAGACGCTGGAGAACCACTACCGCGACCTGTGCGACATCGAGTTCACCATCGAGCGCGGCAAGCTGTGGATGCTGCAGACGCGGGTGGGCAAGCGCACCGCCGCGGCCGCCTTCCGCATCGCCATGCAGTTCGTCGACCAGGGCCTGATCGATGAGGACGAGGCGCTCCGCCGGGTCTCCGGCGAGGAGCTGGCCCGGCTCATGTTCCCCCGGTTCGACACCAGCGGCGAGGTCACCAAGATCGCCAAGGGCGTGAGCGCGTCGCCGGGCGCGGCGGTCGGCAAGGCCGTCTTCGACTCGGCCCGCGCGGTCGAGCTCGCCGCCCAGGGCGAGAAGGTCATCCTGGTCCGCCGTGAGACCAACCCGGATGACCTGCACGGCATGATCGCCGCCCAGGGCATTTTGACCAGCCGCGGCGGCAAGACCAGCCACGCGGCCGTGGTGGCCCGCGGCATGGGCAAGACCTGCGTCTGCGGCGCCGAAGAGCTGACCGTGGACACCAAGGCCGGACAGTTCACCGCCCCCGGCGGCATCACGGTCAGCGAGGGCGACGTGATCTCCATCGACGGCACCAGCGGTGTTGTCTACCTGGGCGAGATCCCGGTCGTCTCGTCCGAGGTCGTGCGCTACTTCGAGGGCGAGCTGCACCCGCACGCCGCCGAGGCCAATGACCTGATCCGGGCCGTGCACTCGATCATGGTCCACGCCGACCACAAGCGCCGTCTCGGCGTGCACGCCAACGCCGACAACGGCCCGGACTGCGCCCGGGCCCGCCGGTTCGGCGCCGCTGGCGTCGGCCTGGTCCGCACCGAGCACATGTTCCTCGGCGAGCGCCGCCAGCTGATCGAGGACCTGGTCCTGGCCAGCACCGACGACGATCGCCAGCGCGCGCTCGACGCCCTCGAGCCGCTGCAGCGCGGCGACTTCGTCGAGATCCTGGACGCCATGGACGGCCTGCCGGTGACCATCCGGCTGATCGACCCGCCGCTGCACGAGTTCCTCCCCGACCTCACGGATCTATCGGTGAAAATCGCGCTCGCCGGCGACAACGCCACTGAGAAGGACAAGGACCTGCTGGCCGCGGTCCGCCGGCTGCACGAGCAGAACCCCATGCTCGGCCTGCGCGGCGTCCGGCTCGGCCTGGTCATCCCCGGCCTGACCGACATGCAGGTGCGCGCGATCGCGCACGCCGCCGCGCAGCTCAAGCAGGCGGGCAAGGACCCGCAGCCGGAGGTCATGATCCCGCTCACCGCGACCGTGCAGGAGATGGAGATCAGCCGCGAACGGGCGGAAAAGGTAATACGCGACGTCGAGGAAGAGACCGGAACCCACGTCGACACCCCGATCGGCACCATGATCGAGGTGCCTAGGGCAGCGCTGAACGCGGGCCCGATCGCCGGCAGCGCGGAGTTCTTCTCCTTCGGCACGAACGACCTGACGCAGATGACCTGGGGCTTCTCGCGTGACGACGTGGAGGGCGCGTTCTTCAGCAAGTACATCGAGCTGGGCATCTTCGGCGTCTCGCCGTTCGAGACGATCGACCGGGACGGCGTCGGCCGCTGGTCGACATCGCGGTCAAGGAAGGCCGGGCCGCCCGGCCGGACCTGCACCTCGGCGTCTGTGGCGAGCACGGCGGCGACCCGGACTCGGTGCACTTCTTCCACGAGGTCGGCCTGGACTACGTGTCCTGCTCGCCGTTCCGCGTCCCGATCGCCCGCCTGGAGGCAGGCCGCGCCGCGCTGGCCGCGGCGGCTCCGACAGCAGGTAATGACGAGGTACGACGAAAGCGCCACGGCCCGCTGGGTGGCAGAGCCGCCCAAGCGGGCCGGGCGCAGCGATTTCGAGCGGGACCGCGCCCGCGTCCTGCACAGCGCCGCGCTGCGCCGGCTGGCGGCCAAGACCCAGGTCGTCACGGCCGGCTCGGCCGACTTCCCTCGCACCAGGCTCACCCACTCCCTGGAGTGCGCGCAGATCGGGCGGGAACTCGGCCGCGAGATCGGCTGCGACCCCGACCTGGTCGACGCCGCCTGCCTCGCGCACGACATCGGCCACAGCCCGTTCGGCCACAACGGCGAGACCGCCCTCAACGAACTGGCCGCCGACGCGGGCGGGTTCGAGGGCAACGCCCAGTCGCTGCGCCTGCTGACCCGGCTCGAGCCGAAGGTCCAAGGCGCGGGCCTGAACCTGACCCGGGCCACCCTGGACGCCACCCTCAAGTACCCCTGGTTCTGCCAGCGCCCCGATACCAGCTCTGCTAGCCCGGGGGGACACTCTGCCCCCCGGGGACACCCCGGACCCCATGGGCCCGGAGCCCCCCGCAAATGGGGCGTCTACGCCGAGGACGCCGAAGTCTTCGGCTGGATCCGCCAGGGCGCGCCGACCGGGCGCCGCCGGTGCCTGGAGGCCCAGGTCATGGACTGGGCCGACGACGTGGCCTACTCGGTTCACGACCTGGAGGACGGCTTCGTGGCCGGCCTCATCACCTTTAAAAACCTCAATTCTTTGACCGAACGGACCGTGGTATCACAGACCACGGCCGCCACGTATGTCGGCGAAGACGTCTCCGTGGCCGAACTCACCGAGGTCCTCGACGCGCTCCTCGCCCTGGACGTCTGGCCGACCTCCTACGACGGCGGCCCGGAAACCGCCGCCGCGCTGAAGAACGCGACCAGCGAGCTGATCGGCCGCTTCTGCATCTCCGCCCAGGACGCCACCCTCGCCGCCCACCCTCGCCCGCTCGCCCGGTACGCCGCGGATCTCATCGTGCCGCGCCAGCAGCGGCTGGAATGCGCCCTGCTCAAGGGGATCACCGCGCATTACGTGATGACCCGCGCCGGGGTGATCGCCGCCCAGGCCCGCGAACGTGAACTGCTGGCCGAGCTGACCCTCGCGGTCGAGCGTGGCGCGCCGGGAACGCTCGACCCGCTGCTGCGCCCGGCGTGGTACGCAGCGCAGACCGACACGGCGCGCCGCCGCGTGATCATCGACCAGATCGCGAGTCTCACCGACACGTCGGCTATTGCCTGGCATCACCGTCTCTGCGGACCCGGCGCGTCGGAATCTCAGTGGGGGCGTGGTGAAGAATAGAGCGCATGCCAACCTTTGTGATCGCTGGTGCCAGCCTGGCTGGGGCTAAGGCCGCCGAGACGCTGCGCGACGAGGGCTTCGACGGGCAGATCGTCCTGCTGGGCACCGAGCCCGAACGCCCCTACGAGCGCCCGCCGCTGTCCAAGGGTTACCTGCTCGGCAACGACGAGCTGGACTCGGTCTACGTGCACCCGGAAGAGTGGTACGCCGAGCACGACATCGACCTGCGGATGGGCGTGACCGTGACCGGCATCGACCGGGCCGCCTCCGCCGTGATCGCCTCGGACGACACCACCGTTCACTACGACAAGCTGCTCCTGTCCACCGGCTCCTCGCCTCGTCGGCTGGGCTTCCCCGGTTCCGACCGGGACGAGGTGCTTTACCTGCGCACCACGGCCGACTCGGAGCGGCTGCGCGCCGCCTTCCAGGCGGCCCCGCGGGTCGTGGTGGCCGGGGCCGGCTGGATCGGCCTGGAGACCACCGCCGCCGCTCGCTCCTACGGCTGCCCGGTCATCGTGCTCGAGCCCCAGCCCGGCGCGCTGCAAGACCAGCTCGGCCCCGAGCTCGGCGCGGTCTTCGCCGACCTGCACCGCTCGCACGGCGTCGACTTCCGCTTCGGAGAGCGGGCGGTCGAGTTCCGCCCCGGCATGGTCATCACCTCCGCGGGCGCCGAAGTCCCCGCCGACCTGTTCGTGGTCGGCATCGGCGCGGCCCCGAACGACCAGCTGGCCGCGGCCGCGGGTCTGGAAGTCGACAACGGCGTGCTGACCGACGAATCCCTGCGTACCTCCGATGAGAACATCTTCGCCGCCGGCGACGTGGCGAACTCGTTCCACCCGCTGCTCGGCCGCCAGGTCCGCGTCGAGCACTGGGCCAACGCCTTGAACGGCGGCCCGGCCGCGGCCCGGTCCATGCTGGGCCAGCCCGTGGTGTACGACCCCGTGCCGTACTTCTACAGCGACCAGTACGACCTCGGCATGGAGTGCGCGGGCCTACCCTCACCCGGCCGCTACGACCAGGTCGTCTACCGCGGCGACCGCGACGCGCTGGAGTTCATCGCATTCTGGCTCCTCCGCGGCACCGTCATCGCCGGCATGAACGTCAACGTCTGGGACGTCAACGACGACATCCAGTCCCTCATCCGCTCCGCCCGACAGGTCGACCTCTCCCGCCTCACCAACCCCGACATCCCCCTAACCGAAGTCTGAGCTTCCCTCGCCTGGCGGGCCAGCGCGGCCAGGAAGTCATCCACATGAGCCCTTGGCTCGGCCACCCCGGCCAGCGCGAGCGTGTCCAGCAGGATCGCCCGGTCGGTCCGCCCGGCCTTGGGCGCGATCGCGGTCAGGTCGCGCCCGAACATATCCTTGAATGTCGTTTGGTACAGGCGGTTGCCCAGCCCGCCGGCCTCAGCAGCGTGTAGTCGACGTCCCACAGCACCAGCAGATCGCGCACCTGCCCAGGGTAGCCGCGTCTATCCCGGCGGACCGCGCGCGGGCGGGCTAGACTCGCCGCGACGGGAGACCCGGGGCCGGCGGGAGACCCTTGGTGCCAGAGGGTGGCGGAGGTGGGCGATGGCAGGGAGGATCCGCGACGAGGACATCGCGGCGGTACGCGAGCGTTCCCCCATCGACGAGGTGGTCGGTGAGTACCTGCAGCTGAAGAACGCCGGCGGCGGCTCGCTCAAGGGTCTGTGCCCGTTCCACGACGAGAAGACCCCCTCGTTCAACGTCACCCCGGCCCGAGGGCTCTTCTACTGCCTCGCAGGCGAAACACGTGTGCTGACCTGGGAGGGCGTAAAGCAAATCCGCGAACTGGCCGGTGGGACGCATCGCATCCTAGGCAAGCATGCGGACTGGATTGAAGCGCCTTTCCGCTCGTTCGGCGTACAGCCCCTGATGCGGCTGACGCTGACCCGCAACGGCATCACTAAGCAGATATACGCGACTGCGGAGCACCGCTGGTTCGTCCGGTCAGGGAGGATGCAGACATCCAGCCGTGAGGTGATAACGAAAGATCTTCGTCCAGGCCACAGGCTGGTCTCGAGATTTCCGAGGACCAGAGTCAAGCAGACAACACCCTCGCCATTCGGTATCGCTCACGGGCTGACCTTCGGGGACGGCACCCGGAACGGTACGGGCTCCATGGCTCAACTCGACGCTGTCAAGGACGCCGAGCTCCTGAAGTGGTTCCCATTGAGCATGGTGACCCAGCATGGGCGCCAGATGCTGGTCCACCATCTGCCACGGTTCTTCAAGGAGCTTCCTCCGCTAGACGAATCTGTCCCCTACCTTTACGGATGGCTGGCGGGTTACTTTGCCGCCGATGGATGCGTCTCAACGACAGGTACCATCATGCTCAATTCCGCCAATCGCGATGAGCTTGAGTATGTGCGCTTGGTGTGCACGCGCCTAGGGATCGGAACATTCGGAGTTACCGAACAGATGCGGGTCGGTTTCGAGGGCAGAGAGCCAAGCTCTCTATTCAGGATTATCTTCGTCGCATCCGATCTCACTGATGAGTTCTTCCTGCTGGACAAGCACCGCCTTCGATTCAGCGCCGCCAGCCAGGCCTACGAACGGAAGTGCTGGATCGTCCGTGAGGTGGCACCGACCGCGCGTGTCGAGGAAGTCTTCTGCGCTGAGGTTGATCCAGGACACGCGTTTGTCTTGGAGGACAACATCTTGACGGGAAACTGCTTCAGTTGCGCCGAGGGCGGCGACGCGATCAAGTTCGTGCAGAAAATCGACGGGCTCAGCTTCGTCGAGGCCGTCGAGCGGCTGGCGGGCCGGGCCGGCATCGAGCTGCGCTACGAACAGGGCGGGTACGTGCCGGGCCAGGAGCAGAGCCAGCGCCGCCGCCTGATCGACGCGCATCGGGCCGCGGCCGAGTTTTATGCGGAACAACTACAGCAGCCGCAGGCGGAGCACGCGCGGAAGTTTCTGTCCGAGCGCGGCTTCGAGCTCAAGGACGCGGAGCGATTCGGCGTCGGCTACTCGCCGAAGGCGTGGGAGGACCTGACCCGCCACCTACGCGGACGCGGCTTCACCGACGCCGATCTGATCGCCGCGGGCTTGTCCCGGGAGGGCACCCGCGGCGCGCGGGACCGGTTCCGCGGGCGGCTGATGTGGCCCATCCGGGACCTGTCCGGCGACGTCATCGCGTTCGGCGCGCGCAAGCTCGACCCCGATGACGACGGGCCCAAGTACCTGAACACCCCGGAGACCTCCCTGTTCCGCAAGAGCACCGTGCTGTACGGGGCGGACCTGGCCAAGCGGGAGATCGCCCAGCGCCGGCAGGCGGTCATCGTGGAGGGCTACACCGACGTGATGGCCTGCCACCTGGCCGGGGTACCCACCGCGGTAGCGACCTGCGGCACCTCCTTCGGCGAAGACCACGTCAAAGTGCTCCGTCGGCTGCTCATGGACTCGGACCGGGTGGTCGGCGAGATTGTCTTTACCTTCGACGGCGACGCGGCCGGGCAGCGAGCGGCGCAGCGTGCGTTCGGCCTCGAGGAAAGGTTTGTCACGCAGACCTATGTGACCGTGGAGCCCGAAGGCCTTGATCCCTGTGACTTGCGGCTGGCCCACGGCGACGCGGCGGTGCGCGACCTGATCGCCCGCCGGGTCCCGCTGTTCGAGTTCGCGATCAAGGGCGTGCTCGCCCACCACGACCTGAACACCACCGAGGGTCAGCTCGCGGCGCTGGACGAGGCCGCGCCGATCCTGGCCAAGATCAAGGACAAGGGCCTGCGTGCCCGGTACGCGGTCAACCTGGACCGCTGGCTCGGCCTGATGGACGAAGAGTTCATTATGGCCAGGGTTCGGGCGCACGCCGGGGACACCAGACCCGGTCCGGGCACGAAGGACGCGAGGACCAGGGGCAGGCCGCGGGGATCGTCGAGCCCGGACGGCGCCCAGGAGAACGGGAACGGGCACCACGGACCGTTCGGCCAAAAAGAAGAAAGCCCCTACGACCCCGCGGATCCAGTTGTCCAGCTGGAACGGCAGGCGCTCCAGCTCGCCGTGCAGCGGCCTGGGCTGTGCGGGCCGGAGTTCGACGCGCTCGGCGCCGACGCGTTCACCGCGCCGGTGCACCGGTCGGTGTTCACCCTGATCGCCACGTGCGGCGGCACGGCAGCGGGCGGCGGCAGCGTCAAACAGTGGGCCGCCCGGCTGCGC
This sequence comes from uncultured Actinomycetes bacterium, assembly GCA_963742795.1. GTDB lineage: Bacteria > Actinomycetota > Actinomycetes > Streptosporangiales > Streptosporangiaceae > Palsa-504. The sequence goes on along the minus strand of CAVUNL010000028.1, from coordinate 2,114 downwards.
GAAGAGGCGCCGAACGAGCGCGCCCAGGCCTTCGTGACCGGGCTCGCGGTCGAGCAGCCGTTCATCACCTGGGAGCCGGACGCCAAGTACGCCGACGTGGTCCTGGCCCGGGTCGGCGAGCTCGCCGTCAGCCGGCAGATCGCCGCGGTCAAGGCCCGGCTGCAGCGCATGAATCCGGTCGAAGAGCAGGCGGCATACAACCGGATGTTCGGCGATCTCGTCGCCCTCGAAACCCGCCGTCGGGCTCTCCTCGACCGCGCCGCGGGCGGCTGAATCCGCAGCGCGGCGTGATTATACGGTTGCGGACCGTATTGATTAGTAGCGCAACAGTGACAAAATTAGGTCCCCCGTAACCATGGGTTCGTGACGCAGACTGGTCCCGTGACCCTCACGGTGCTGACGAACGGACCATCACCAGCGGATCAGCTGACCGATCTCGTGGCGCTAGGGCGGGAACGGGGTTCCCCTGACCATGGCTGACGTCATGGTGGCACTGGATCGCGCCGATCTCCCGCCGGAGGCCATCGACGCGGCGGTGCGTGCGCTCGCGGACGAGGGCGTGGATGTGCTCGACGTGCCGCATGAGGACGACACCGAAGCCGACATCCGGCTGGCCGAGAAGGGGGCCGACGCCAGCAGGCGGGTTGCCACCAGCGACCTGGTGCGGATCTACCTGCGGGAAATCGGCCGGGTGCCGCTGCTGACCGCCGAGGACGAGGTGGAGCTGGCCAAGTCCATCGAGGCGGGCCTGTTCGCCGAGGAGAAGCTCGGCGGCGGCATCCCGATGCTGGGCGCCATCCACGGCGACCTGGAACTGCTCGTGGGCGAGGGGGTCAGGGCCAAGCAGCGGCTGATCGAGGCGAACCTTCGGCTCGTGGTGTCGATCGCCAAGCGCTATATCGGCCGCGGGCTGGTCTTCCTCGACCTCATCCAGGAGGGGAACCTGGGCCTGATCCGGGCGGTGGAGAAGTTCGACTACACCCGCGGGTATAAGTTCTCCACCTACGCGACGTGGTGGATCCGGCAGGCCATCACCCGGGCCATCGCCGACCAGGCGCGGACCATCCGGGTGCCGGTGCACATGGTCGAGACGATCAACAAGCTGGCCCGGGTGCAGCGGCAGCTGCATCAGGAGCTGGGCCGGGAGGCCAGCGCCTGCGAGATCGCCGCGGAGATGGGGCTCGAGCTTGAGCGGGTCGCGGAGATCCAGCGGATCGCCCAGGAGCCGGTATCGCTGCAGTCACCGATCGGCGAGGAAGAGTCCGACCTCGGGGACTTCATCGAAGACGCAGACGCCGTGGTGCCCATGGAGGCCGCGGCGTTCATCATGTTGCAGGACCAGCTGGAGCGGGTCCTCACCCAGCTGGCCGAGCGCGAGCAGCGGATCATCCAGCTGCGGTTCGGCCTCACCGACGGGCATCCGCGGACGCTGGAGGAAGTCGGCCGGGAGTTCGGGGTGACCAGGGAGCGGATCCGGCAGATCGAGTCCAAGACCCTGGCCAAGCTCCGCCACCCCAGCCGGGCGCAGATGCTGCGGGAGTACCTCGACTAACCCTCGGCGGCCGGTTGGTCGCCGGGACGGGTTCCGTTGGCCATGGTGTTATCGTCGCCGCCGGAGTTCCGGCTCGGTATCCGGTCGCGGACCTTGCTCGCGCTGCTCTTGGCCGTCTCGGCGAGCTTCGGCATCCGCTCAGCCGCCTTCTGCCCGGCGGCCTTGGAGATCTCGGCGGCCTTCGCTCCCGCGGTGTGAGTGGCCTGCTGTACGGTCGGGTTCTCGACCACCTGCCTGCCGACCTTCACCATCTGCTCGTAACGTTCACGGCCAGCTCGTGCGCCGACCACGAAGCCGACCGCCAACCCCGCCAGGAACGTGATGCGTGCTCTCATCTGGCACCCCTTTCACTCAGGTTCTTCCTCTGCTACATGAACTTCCCCGGTAGCACGAGCGTACTCATCGTGATGAGCGCGAGGTGAACGGGAGGTGGCTCACGCGCCGGGCGTCACATGCTCGCTCAGAGTGCGCTACCCTTATCCGGGTCGATCCCGCGTAGCTCAATCGGCAGAGCGTCCGGCTGTTAACCGGCAGGTTATAGGTTCGAGTCCTATCGCGGGAG
>CAVUNL010000027.1:0-197291 GCA_963742795.1 uncultured Actinomycetes bacterium | reverse complement strand
GCAGCCAGGCCTCGAACGGTCCGAGCACGGCGCCGGCGTTGCGCCGCCAGGACCGGATCCGCTCCCAGAACGGATCCCGGCGGGCGGTCAGGACCGCGCCGGCCAGCACGTCGCTGTGGCCGTTCAGGTACTTGGTGGCCGAGTGCACGACCAGATCGGCCCCGTGTTCGAACGGCCGGGTGAGCACCGGGGTGGCCACCGTGTTGTCGACGGCCACCCGGACCCCCGCGGCGTGCGCGAGCGCGCAGACCGCGGCCAGGTCGGTGACCTCCCACATGGGGTTGGCCGGGGTCTCCACCCACAGCAGCCGGGTCCGGCCCGGGCGGATCGCCGCCGCCACCGCGCCGAGGTCGGTGGTATCGGTAAACTCCACGTCCAAGCCCCAGGTCAGGGCGAACTCAGCCAGCCACTTTCGCACCCCCCAGTAGAGCACCCGGGAGACCAGCACGTGATCACCTGGAAGCAGGGACTGGAACACGGCGGTGGCCGCGGCCATGCCCGAGGCGAACACGGCGCAGGCGCAGTCCGCGCCCTCAAGCGCGGCGAGGACTCGCTCGGCGAGCTCGTAAGTGGGATTGTCGGCCCGGGTGTAGACGCGGTCCTGCCGGTAGGAGCCGTCCAGCTGCCGCTCGTAGTTCGTGGCCGGGCTGATGACGGGGGCCAAGCCGCCCGATACCGGGTCTGCCTCACCCAGGGCCTGTGCGGCCAGCGTCTCCCGTGACACCGATCGCTGCTCCATCAGCCTGTGTCTCCCCTTAGGTATTGTGCAGAAGTGATCTCTCGTGACGATATCCGCCGCTGCTACGACACGATCCGCCCGTACATCCGGCGGACGCCGGTCATCCAGGTCAGGCTCGGCGACCTCGACGAGTCGGCGGCGGCCCTGCCGGCCGGCACGCTCAAGCTCGAGCAACTGCAGTGCGCAGGCGTGTTCAAGGCCCGGGGCGCGTTCACGAACCTGCTGTTGCGCGAGGTGCCGCCTGCCGGGGTGGTGGCGGCGTCAGGCGGCAACCACGGCGTGGCCGTGGCCTACGCCGCGCACCGGCTCGGCGTCCCGGCGAAGATCTTCGTACCCACCGTGTCCGCGCCAACCAAGATCGAGCGCATCCGCCAGCTCGGCGCCGACCTGGTGGTCACCGGCGAGCGGTACGCCGACGCGCTGGCCGCGGCTCAGGACTTCCAGCGGAGTTCGGGCGCGATGAGCGTGCACGCCTATGACCAGCGCGAGACCATCCTGGGCCAGGCCACCTTGGGCCTGGAGCTGGCCGAGCAGGCCGACGGCCTGGACACGGTACTGGTCCCGGTCGGCGGTGGTGGCCTGCTAGCCGGCGTCGCCTCTTGGTTCGCGGGAGACGTCCGCGTGATCGGAGTGGAACCGGAGGGCGCGCCCACGCTGACCTACGCCCGGGCCGCGGGCCAGCCCGCCGACGCCCCCGCGGGCAGCGTCGCGGCGGACGCCCTGGCCCCGCGGCGGATCGGCGAGCTGGTGTTCCCCATCACCCAGTCCTACGTCGAGGACGTGCTGCTCGTCGACGACGACTCGATCCTGGCCGCGCAGCGGGCCCTGTGGCAAGCGTTCCGGGTCGCCGCCGAGCCGGCGGCCTCGGTCGGGATCGCGGCCCTGCTGGCCGGGATGTATAAGCCCGCGCCGGACGAGCACGTCGCGGTGGTGATCAGCGGCGCCAATATGTCGCCGGCCCAGCTCGGTTAGGCCGGAGATGCGGCTAGTTCGCCGGGCCGGGTGGCGATGCGGGAGACTGTTCACGTGCGGTTCGTCTTCACTCCCCCGGCCGACCACGCGGCCGGGCTGCTGACCCTGCCGTGGTCCGTGCCGCTGGCGCAGTGGCGGGACGACCGGCTGGTCGAGATCCGCCAGCGGGGCATCTCCCGGCACGTCGTGCGGTTTATCTACGACGACGGCACCTTGTACGCGCTCAAGGAGCTTAACGAGCGGCTCGCCCGGCGCGAGTACCGGCTGCTGCGGGCGATGGCCGACCTGAACATCCCGGCCGTCGAGGCGATCGGGATCGCGGTGGATCTGGGCGTAGCGGAACCGCGGCAGCAGGACAGCGACGCGATCCTGGTTACCAAGTTCCTCAGTTTCTCCACCACGTACCGGGCGGTCTTCTCGCATCCGCGGGGGGTCCAGCCGGTCGACGGGCTGCTCGACGCGCTGGCGGAACTGCTGGTCCGGCTGCACCTGTCCGGATTCTTCTGGGGCGACTGCTCGCTGTCCAACGCGCTGTTCGTCTACGACGCGGGCACGCTGGAGGCGTACCTGGTCGACGCGGAGACCAGCGAGCAGCATCCGGCGCTGACCGACGGGCAGCGCAAGTACGACATCGAGCTGGCCATCGAACGGGTGGCTGGCGAGCTGCTCGACCTGCAGTCGGGAGGGCTGCTCTCGTTCGACATCGAACCGTTCGAGATCGCCGACGAGCTGGGTAAGCGATATGAGTCACTGTGGCAGGAGCTGACCCGCGAGGAGATCTTGCGCCCGGAGGATCAGCGGCGCCAGATCGCTGAACGGCTGCACCGGCTCAACAAGCTGGGCTTCGACGCCGACGAGGTCGAGCTGATCCCCACCCCGGAGGGCAACAAGCTGCGGGTGCGGACCCGGGTCGCGGAAACCGGGCACTTCGCCCAGCAGCTCTTCCTGCGGACCGGGATCGACGCCGGCGAGAACCAGGCGCGCAGGCTGCTCAACGACATCGCCGGCTTCCGCGCCTACCTGGAGCAGAAGGAGGGCCGCCCGGTCTCCGAGATCGTGGCGGCCAACCGGTGGCTGGAGGAGATCTACGACCCGGTTATCGCCGCGATTCCCGCGGACCTGCGCGGTCGGCTCGCCCCGGCGGAGGTCTTCCATGAGGTCCTCGAGCACCGCTGGTACATGTCCGAGGCCGCAGGCCGCGACGTCGGCACCACCGCCGCGACCCGGGACTACGTCAAGGAGGTGCTGCCCGAGGTCCCCGAGCCGCTGGACGACGACGCGACCGGGCCCATCGACGTGGTGGCCGGGCCAATCGACGAGCCGGCCGAACGCATGTGACGCTTTGCGGACCGCGCTCACACCATGGCGGTGGCCCGGTTCGTCCACGCCACGCTCACCGCGGAACTCCCGGACGGCTGGCGTACCCTGCCCGACCACCTGCACCACCGCGAGGAGTGACCGGCTAGCCGACCGGGTGGGCGCGGATGAAGTCGGCGATCACCGTGCCGAGCCGTTCGCCCGCGTCCTCTTGGAGGAAGTGGCCGGCTCCGGCGATCACCGGGTGCTCAAGGCCCGCCGCGCCCGGGATAGTGCGGGCCAGGATCGGTGCCATGGCCCCGGTGATGGGGTCGCCGTCGCTGAACGCCACCAGGAACGGCTTGTCCCAGGCGGCCAGCCGCCGCCAGGCGGCCCGGTTGGCCTCGGACGCCGGGTCATCGGGGGTGGTCGGCACCAGGTTCGGCATGGCCCGCACCGCGGCCATGAACGCCGGGTCCGGAAACGGCGCCTCGTAAGCGGCCAGTACCTCGGGAGCAAGCCGGGTCTGGCAGCCGGACTGCACGAGCCGGGACACGCTCAGCGTCGGCGCGGTGCGGACCACCTCACGGAACCGCAGCCAGACGTCCGGCATGGGCTGGTCTCCGGTGGGCAGGCCGGTGTTGGCCGCCACCACCCGGGCGAACCGGTCCGGGTGCTCAGCTACGAGGCGCAGCCCGATCAGGCCGCCCCAGTCCTGCCCCACCAGGGTCAGCCCGCGCAGGTCAAGCCGGTCGAAGGTGAGCGCGCGGATCCACTCCACGTGCCGCGCGTAGGTGTGGTCGGCGACGTCGGCCGGCTTATCCGAGCGGCCGAACCCGGCCAGGTCGGCCGCGATGACCCGCAGCCCGGCGTCGGCCAGGACCGGCATGACCGTTCGGTACAAGAACGACCAGCTCGGCTCGCCGTGCAGCAGCAGCACGGGCTCGCCGCCGGGCGGCCCGGCCTCCACGTAGGCCAGCCGCAGCCCGCCGACATCGGCGTAGCGCGGCGGATAGCCGAAGCCGGGCAGATCAGCGAAACGGTCCTCGGGCGTGCGCAGCACCTGCATCCCGCCATGCTGCCACGAAAACGGCCGCAGCTATCGCTCAGGAAGCCAGAGTGGTCAGGGCGTCACGCAGCGCGGCCCGCGACGTGATGCCGAGCCGGGGGAAGGTCTGGTACAGGTGGGCGGCTACGGTGCGGTGGGACAGGTAGAGGCGTTCGCCGGCCGACGGCCCTCGACGCGCCGCCCTGAGGCAGGCCCCGTACGTAGTGAAACCCGGGTTCCACTGCGTTAGAGCGTGGTGGAACCCGGGTTTCATATCGTTCGTGCTAGGGCAGCTTCCACTTCTGGTTGGCGCTGTCCGTGCAGCTGTAGACGATCAGCTGGGTGCCGTTCCTGGTCGAGGAACGCGGGTCGTCCAGGCACAGCGAGCCGCCGTGGGACTGCAGCTTGAGCTCGCCGTTGGCCAGCTCGCTCCACTTCTCGTTGGCGGCACCGTTGCAGCTCCACAGGATGAGCTTGCTGCGGCTGCCGCCGTTCCCCTGGTCGTTCAGGCACTTGCCGTTGTGCTTGAGCTCGTTGCTGCTGAACTGCCAGTTCTCGGCCTGGTCCGAGCCGCTGCACGACCAGATCACGACCTCGGCCCGGTTGGACGAGCTGTTGCCCTTGTCGTCCAGGCACTTGCCGCCGAAACCCTTGACCGGGTGCACCGCGGAAGCCGAACCGGTCGAGGTGGTACTCGGAGTCGGAGTCGGAGAAGCGGGCGTGTAGCTCAGCTCGGCTCTGAAGTTGGCGGACGAGGTGGTGTTGCTGCTCGGCAGGCTCACCTTTCCGGTCACCGCGCACTGGCCGTCGGCGGTGGCGGGCAGTGGCGTGAGGCCTTCGGCAGCTGTGGTCGTGGAGGTAAGCGCGGCGGTGACACCGCCAGCGGTCTGCGCCTTTGGCGTGGAGCTGCTGTCCGTGCAGCTAACCGTCCAGGCCAGCGCGACATCCTCTGTGCCGGAAGCGCTCAAGGTAATCGTTATCGCGCCGGGCGAGGATATGTTCCCCGTCAGGGTGCAGGCGTAGCTGTCCGATGACGTCCCGTCGCAGAACTGGACCACGTTATCCGCGTGGGCGTATTCCATGCCCGCAGTGACTGCCCCGGCCGCGAGCAGGCCGGTCACTGCGCCATAGACCACAAGGCGACGAATTCCCCGCATCATCAACTGCCTCTCGACGTGACTTAGACCCCATACAGGCGGAACAACAAGGCACCGGTTTACACCCGCTGCATGGGCGCCGTGCGGAGAACGGTGATTTATGCCGCGGTGACCAGCTCTGGATACAGAGCCGCAGGCGCCTGCGGCCGTCACTCCCGGTTAGCAGGCGCCTGCGGCTTGGTGCTGTGTGGCTAGGGCAGCTTCCACTGCTGATTGGCGCTGTCCGAGCAGGTGTAGACGATCAGCTGGGTGCCGTTCTTGGTTGACGAACGCGGATCGTCCGCGCATAGCGTGCCGCCGTGGGACTGCAGCTTGAGCTCGCCGTTGGCCAGCTCACTCCACTTCTCGTTCGAGCCGCCGTTGCAGGAGTACAAGATGACCTTGCTGCGGCTGCCGCCGTTCCCCTGGTCGTTCAGGCACTTGTTGTTGTGCACGAGCTCGCCGTTGCTGAACTTCCAGTTCTCGGCCTGGTCCGAGCCGCTGCACGACCAGATCACGATCGCGGTCCGGTTCGCGGAGCTGTTGCCCTTGTCATCCAGGCACTTCCCGCCGAAGCCCACGACCGGGTGCACCGCAGCCGAACCGGACGGCGTGGAGCCGGCGGGCGTATAGGTCAGCGTGCCGGTGTAGTCGACCTTCGGGGTGATGTCGTGGGCCGGCAGGCTGATGCCCGCGTTCACGTTGCACTGGCCGTTGGCGGCGGAGGGCAGCGGCGTGAGCGGCACGGTGATGGGTGTCGCAGCGTTGTCGGTGGCGCCTTCCTCATTCCCAGAGTTTGCGCCGTTGGTACAGGCGACGGTCCAGCTCACATTGAGCTGCTCGCTGGCGGCGCCGGAATCCACGGTCACCGTAATCGAGCTCGACGCGGGAACCACCGTGTCCAGATTGCACTTATACCCGTTACTCCCGTTCCCGCCGCAGGCAGCGGCGAAGTTGTCGGCGTGCGCCTCTTGCAGGCTCACCCCGACCGCTCCGGCTGCGAGCAGGCCACTCACTGCCGTACAGACGACAAGACGACGTATTCCCCGCATCATCAACTGCCTCTCTACGTGATTTAGGCCCCTTGCTCCCCAATGCAGGGACGCGGAACAATAGGCACCGGTTTACACCCGCTGCAGCGACGCCGTGCGCGGAACGGTGATTTATGCCCCGGTGACCAACTCCGCGTAAAGGGCCGCAGTCTGCGCCGCGATGGCGGCCCAGCCGAACTCGGCGACCGCGCGCTTGCGGCCCGCCTGGCCCATCGCCGCGGCCCGGTCGGGGTCGCGGATCAGCGCGTTCAGCGCCTCGGCTAGCGGTTCCGGTTCGCCCGGCGGCACCAGCAGGCCGGTCTCGCCGTCGGCCACCACCTCGGGAATCCCGCCCGTGCGGGACCCGACGACCGCGGTCCCGCAGGCCATGGCCTCCAGGTTCACGATGCCGAGCGGCTCGTAGATCGACGGGATGGCGAATACCGTGGCGTGCGTGAGCAGCTGAATCACCTCGCGCTTGGGCAGCATCTCCGGGATCCAGACCACACCGGACCGGGTGGCGCGCAGGCCGTCCACCAGCCCGGTCACCTCGGCCTCCAGCTCAGGAGTGTCGGCCTGCCCGGCGCACAGCACCAGCTGGGCCTGCGGGACCAGCCCGGACGCCGCCCGCAGCAGCACGGGCACGCCCTTCTGCCTGGTGATCCGGCCGACGAAGATCACGTAGGGGCGGCCCAGATCGATGCCGTACCGCTCGAGCACGTCGGTGCCGCGGTCCGGGTGGTATTCGGTGGTGTCTATCCCGTTGCGGATAACCCGGATCCGTTCGGCCGAAATTTCGGGGTAAGCGGTCATGATATCGGCGCGCATGCCGTCCGACACGGCCACCACCGCGGCCGCCGAGCCTGCCGACACCCGCTCGCACCAGGTCGAGAGGCGGTAGCCGCCGCCGAGCTGTTCGGCCTTCCACGGCCGCAGCGCCTCGAGCGAGTGCATGGTCATGACGTGCGGGATCCCGTACAGCATGGCCGCCAGGTGACCGCCCAGGTTGGCGTACCAGGTATGCGAGTGGACCAGCTGGGCAGAATCGACCCCCGCGGTCATGGACAGGTCGGTGGAGATCACCTGGAGCGCCTGGTTGGCGTCGGCCAGCAGGTCCCAGGGCCGGTGGGCAACGGCACCCGGGCGGTCCGCACCCTGGCAGTGCACGGTCAGGTCGACCAGCGGGGCCAGCTCACGGGCCAGGTAGGTGACGTGCACGCCCGCGCCGCCGTACACCTCGGGCGGGTACTCACGGGTCAGCAGGGCGACCCTGAGCTTGGCGGGAAGGGTTTCCGTCACGGGACGACCTCCTGGCCCTTGCCCACCACGGTGATGCCGCCCGAGGAGACCACGAAGCCGCGGGCCCGGTCCCGTTCCTTGTCCACGCCGACCTGCGCCCATTCCGGCACCGTGACGTTCTTGTCGATGATCGCGTCCCTGACCACCGCGTGACGGCCGATCTCGGTGTTGTGCAGGAGCACCGACCGGTCGACGGTGGCCCAGCTGTTCACCCGCACCCCGGGCGAGAGCACGGACTGGCGCACCAGGCCGCCGGAGACCACGACTCCCGGGCTGACCAGGCTGTCCAGCGCCCGCCCGACCCGGTCCCCCGCCTCGTGCACGAACTTGGCCGGCGGCAGCGACGGCACGTGGGTCAGGATCGGCCACTTCTCGTTGTACAGGTTGAAGATCGGCTCGACCGCGCACAGGTCCATATGGGCGTCGAAGTAGGAGTCGAGCGAGCCGACGTCGCGCCAGTAGCCCGCGTCCCGCGAGGCCGCTCCCGGGACCTTGTTGAGCGTGAAGTCGTACGCCTGCGCGATGCCGTTCTGGACCAGGTTCGGGATGATGTTGCCGCCGATGTCGTGCCGGCTCGAGTCATCGTCGGCGTCCTTGCGCAGCGCGTCGACCAGCACGTCGGTGTCGAACACGTAGTTGCCCATGGACGAGTAGCTCATGTCCGGGCTGCCCGGCATGAGCGGCGGGTCGGCGGGCTTCTCCAGGAACGCGTCGATGGTCCGGCCGTCCGCCGCCACCCTGACGATGCCGAACGCCGAGGCTTCGGCCCGCGGGACCGGTATCGCCGCCACCGTCGCCCCGGCCCCGTGCTCCACGTGGTGATCGATCATCTGCGTCGGGTCCATCCGGTACACGTGGTCCGCGCCGAACACGATCACGATGTCAGGCTGCTCGTCGTTGATCAGGTTCATCGACTGGAAGATGGCGTCCGCCGAGCCGGTGTACCAGTGCGGGCCGAGCCGCTGCTGCGCCGGGACCGGCGTCACGTAGTTGCCGAGCAGGGAACTCATCCGCCACGTGGTGGAGATGTGACGGTCCAGGCTATGGCTCTTGTACTGGGTCAGGACGCAGATCTTGCGGATGCCGCCGTTGGCCATGTTGGACAGCGCGAAGTCGATCAGCCGGTAGACCCCGCCGAACGGCACCGCGGGCTTGGCCCGGTCCGCGGTCAGCGGGCTCAGGCGGGTGCCTGCCCCGCCGGCGAGCACGATTCCCAGGACTGAAGGCTTCGGCATGACCCCTCCTGTGACGGTTACGGGTTAATTGTCATGCTCTCGCGCGTCCGGCGCGATGGGGAAGAGCTCAACCTCGGCCTCGGCCACGATCTCGCCCTCGGGAGGGGTCGTCGAAGTCTTCGGGTCGGTGGCCCGCCACGCCTCGCGGACCAGTACCTGCAGGGCGCCGCCCAGCGGGATAGCCAGCAGCGCCGCGACAAAAGCACCGAACAGCCCACCGACCAGGTTGCCCAGCTCGGCGCCGACCAGCACCGACATCAGGACGAGCAGCGGATTGACCCGTACCGTCTTGCTCATGATCACGGGGTTCAGCACGTGGTTCTCGACCTGGGTGTAGACCAGGAAGACGACCAGGGTGATAAGCCCGGCCGTGAAGCCCCGGGAGAAGAAGGCGAACAGGACGGTGGGGATGCCGGCCAGCGCCCCGCCGATCATCGGCAGGAAGTCCACCAGAGCGACCCACAGACCCCACAGCAGCGGGAACGGCACGCCGAGGATCAGCAGCGTCACGAACACCACGGTCCCGGCGATGAGCGAGGTCAGGAAGTTCCCCGCCATGTACCCGGTGACGCTCTGGCTGACCTCGGAGCCTATCCGGGTGGCGGTGGCCGCGCGCTCCGGCCGCATCTGGGCGAGGAGCCACTTCCGCATCTTGGGCGCTTCGAGCAGCAGGAGCAGGACCAGGACGAAGATCGTGAACAGCTCGATCAGCAGGGAGATGGCGCCCTTGCCGATGGTGAGGACCGGCTTGCTGAGCGACTCGGCGTACGTCACCAGCTTGGGCGCGTTCTTCTGCACCCAGGATTGGACGTGGTACTTGGTCGCGAGGTGACCGATCCAGCCCTGGCCGTGCTCCGCGCTCGTGACGTAGCCAGGCAGCTTGCCGGCCAGGTCGGTGATCCCGTTGAGCAGCGGATTGCCGAACGAGTAAGCCAGGACGGCGAAGACCACCAGGGCCCCGAGGGTGACGATCGTCACCGCCAGACCCCGGCGCCGGATCCGCCGCTGCAGCAAGACCACGAGCGGGTTGAGCAGCAGCGCGACGAACCCCGCCACGAGGATCAGCAGCACCAGGGTCCGCAGCCGGTAGATCAGCTGCCCGGCCAAGAAGGTGGCCGCCACCACCCCGACCGTGACCAGGATGGTCCGCAGCGGGACATGCCGCGCGTCGGCGTAGCTGAACAGCCGGGCCAGGCGGCCCTGCGGCGGAGGCTGATCGGTCACCTGACCAGCATGCCAGGTCGCGGTGGCGCCGCAAGGCCCCGGGACCGTAACATGCCTGGCCGTCTGCGCTAAGGAAAAATCTCTATGGTCCGAACGGACCGTGGTTCACCCGCCACGGCCCAGGATCGTCACCGGGAGCCGGCGCGGCCCGCGTACCTGCCCGGCCGACCAGGTGACAGCGGCCGGGTCGGACAGCTCGAAGTCCGGGTAGCGGGCCAGCCATTCCTCCAGGGCGACCCGCAGCTCCATCCGGGCCAGGTTGGATCCCAGGCAGCGGTGCCGGCCCAGCCCGAACGCGGCGTGGCGGTTGGTGGCCCGGTCGAGCTGCACCAGGTCCGGGTTCTCGAAGGCGGCCGGATCCCGGTTGGCCGCCGGGAACGGCAGCAGCAGCCAGTCGCCCTCCTTGAACGGGTGGCCGTGGAAGTCGAAGTCCGTGGCGACCAGGCGCGCCATCGTGACCGGCGCGTACGCGCGCAGCAGTTCCTCCAGCGCGGTGCCCATCAGGTCCGGCTCGGCGGCCAGCCGACGGCGGTCCCCGGGGTGCTGGGCCAGGTGCCACAGGGAGGCGCCGATGGCCGACCAGGTGGTGTCGATCCCGGCAATCATCAGCAGGACCATGGTGCCGCGGACGTGCTCCACGGGCAGCTTCTGGCCGCCGATCTCGGCCTCCAGAAGGAACGAGGTGAGGTCGTCCCGGGGCCGGGCCAGGTGGTCCTCGATCTGCGCGTCCATGTACGCGTCGACGGCGGCGAACCGCTCCTCCCGCTCCTCGGGCGGCAGGTCGACCTCCTCCAGGACCAGCCGGATGATGCCGCGGAACTGGTCGGCGTCCTCCTGGGGAAAGCCGAGGAACTTGACGATGACCCGCACCGGGATGTGCTGGGCGTACTCGAGGGCCGCGTCGAAGCTGGCCCGGCCGTCGGTGGCCGCCAGCAGCTCGCGGCACAGGTCCCGGGTGAACGGCTCGAGGGCGGCGATCGGCTTGGGCGTGAAGGCGGGCAGCAGCATCCGCCGCACCACACCGTGAAAGGGCGGATCCGAGCTGATCGGCGGGGACACCCCGATGGGCGCGGGCAGGTCCTCGGGACCCGGCCGACGCTCGCTGACCACGACCGAGCGGGAGGTGAAGTGCTCGGTGTCGTAGGCCACCTCCGACACCAGGTCGTGGGTGACCGGCAGCCACGCGCCGCCGTACCGGTCGCTGTGCGCGACCGGGCACCGCTGGCGCAGGTCGTCCCAGATCGGGTAGGGGTCGGCGACCCACGCCCCGTCGGTGTGATCGAAGTCGGTGGCGAAGTCCTGGACCGGGGGGTGGCGGTTGGTCATTGCTGTGCCTCCGCGTTTACGTACGGCGCCTCGGTCAGGGAGATCGCGTGCTCGGGGCAGTTGGCCACCGCCAGCCGGGCCAGGGTGAGCTGGCCGACGGGCACCAGGCCCCCGCCGATCTCGCTGGACATGCCCAGGTCATCCAGTTCGAACAGGTCGGGGGACACGCTGTAGCAGCGGTTGTGTCCCTGGCACTTGTCCGGATCGACGTGGACGCGGAAGGTCGCGTGGGCCACCATGGCCTCCCCTGGATCAGCTGCCTGCTCCTGCAAGGCTAACTCGCCCCGGCGCAACCGGCTCTTGATGGGTTCTTCACAGACCCTTAACCCGCGTGCTGCTTCGATCGCGACTCATGCGTAATCGACATGAGCCCCCAGAGGGGCCGCCGGGCGCCGTGCGCTCGGCCGGGCTGCGTCGCCTTTCCCGTCTGACCTGGCGGGCCACGCAGCTCAGCGCGGTCACCGCGGTAGGCTTCGCGACCCTGTTCGCGCGCACCGCCCCGGGCCAGACAGCCGACCAGACCACGACAGCCCCCAGCACCGAGCCGTCCGCCTCGGTCTCCTCGGCCGGAACGCCGACTCCATCAGCCAGCCAGCGCCATCACGCGGTCGGCCGGAAGAGCGCGCCCGGCGCCCAGCCCACCGCACGGGCAGGCCAGGCCGCGAGCCCGTCGGGCGGCGGCTCGGGTTCGCCTGGTCCCTCCAGCTCGTCGAGTTCCTCGGGCTCGCCGAGCGGATCGCGGAGCTCGTCGCCGTCGTCCACGCTGGCCCCGCCGAGCTCTGCTCCGGCGCCGGCGCCGTCGACCAGTTCCGCCCCGGCCCCGAAGCCGACCGTGTCCAGCGCGTCGCACGCGGGGGGCTGATGCCGACCGCAGCCCCGGCGGCGGGCGCGCGAACCTTCCGGGCGTTCGGGACGTTCGCGACGCTGCTCGTCACCCATCCGGACCGCCTGGAACCGGCCCACGACCTGCTCGCCGCGGAACTGGACGCGATGGATGCGGCCTGCTCGCGGTTCCGGACCGACTCCGAACTCTGGCGGGTCAACCACGCGCGCGGTCGCCCGGTCCGGATCAGCCCGCTGTTCGCGGAGGCGCTGAGTGTGGCCCTCGCGGCTGCCGCGCTCACCGACGGGGACGTCGATCCGACCTGCGGGCGGTCCTTGATCCGGCTCGGCTACGACCAGGACTTCGCGCGGGCCCGCCAGCATACCGGCCCCCTGCGCCAGCCGCCTCTGCCCGCGGGCGGCTGGCGCAGGGTCACACTCGACCCGGACCGGCGGGAGGTCACCATCCCCGCCGGGGTCATGCTCGACCTGGGCGCCACGGCCAAGGCGCTGGCCGCCGACCGGGCCGCGGCCGCCATCGAGGCCGCGGTGGGCGGCGGCGTCCTGGTCAACCTGGGCGGCGACCTCCGGGTGGCTGGTGACCCGCCCGAGGGCGGCTGGCGGGTGGGTATCGCCGACGACGTGGGCTTCGACGCCAGCACGGCCGGCATCGAGTCCCGCCAGGTGGTGCTGATCCGGGACAGCGGCCTGGCCACCTCGAGCACCCTGGGGCGCGCCTGGCGGCGCGACGGGGCGGACCTGCACCACATCATCGTCCCGGCCACCGGACGGCCCGCCGATTCCTGCTGGCGGACGGTGAGCGTCGCGGCCGCGAGCTGCGTGGGCGCGAACATCGCGAGCACGGCCGCGATCCTGCGCGGCGCGCAGGCACCCCGGTGGCTGGACGGGCTGGGTCTGCCCGCCCGCCTGGTGCGCCACGACGGGTCGACGGTGACCACCGGCGGCTGGCCCGCCGACGGCGCGGAATGCCGGCCATGAGCGTCAGCCTGCACGGACCGGGCCTGTGGTACGCCACGCGAGCGACCGGCCTAGTGACCCTGCTCCTGCTGACCGTCAGCGTGCTGCTCGGGATGCTCACCGCGGGACGGTTCGCCACCCGGCGCTGGCCCCGGTTCCTGTCCCAGGGTCTGCACCGCAACATCTCGCTCCTGGTGCTCGTATTCCTGGCCCTGCACGTGGGCACCACGGTGGTCGACACCTACACCTCGATCTCGCTGACCGCGGCGTTCATCCCGTTCGCTTCCTCGTACAAGATGGCCTGGCTGAGCCTGGGCGCGGTGGCCCTCGACATGCTCCTCGCGCTGGTCGCCACCAGCCTGCTCAGGGCGCGGATCGGGCACCGGGCGTGGCGCCGGGTGCACTGGCTGGCCTACGCGTGCTGGCCGCTCGCCGTGGCCCACGGCCTGGGCGCCGGCACCGATCGCAACGCCACCTGGGTCTTGGCGCTGACCGTGGCCTGTGCCCTCGCGGTGCTGGCCGTAGCCGGCTGGCGGTTCGTCGCCGCGGCTCGCCTGGAGGTCCAGTGACCGCGGTGGTCCTGTCACCGGCCCGGCCGGTCCCCGCGGCGCGGCTGCCCCGCCTGCTCGCGGGCATCGGCGCCCAGCCGGCCGATCTGCGCTGGCACGAGCGGCAGTATGGTCCGATGCCCATCCTCCGACGGGCTGGCCGCCTCATCGACGTGGTCGAAGCCTCAGGACTGACCGGCCGGGGCGGCGCCGGCTTCCCAGCCGGGCGCAAGATGCGCTCGGTGGCGGCCGGGCCGGGGAGCAAGGTACTGGTCGCCAACGGCGCCGAGGGCGAGCCCGCCAGCTTGAAGGACCGGCTGCTGCTGAGTCGGCTCCCGCACCTGGTGCTGGACGGGATGACGCTCGCCGCCCAGGCGGTCGGCGCGAACGAAGCGCACCTGTGCGTCCACGGCACCGAGGACGGGCTGCTCGACCGCCTCGACCTCGCTGTGCAAGAGCGGCTGGCGGCCGGGCTGGACCCGGTGCCGATCCAGCTGACCGGCATCCCGGGCCGGTACGTGTCTAGTGAGCAGTCCTCGATCGTCCAGTTCCTGAACGGCGGCCCGGCCAAACCGACCTTCTCCCCGCCGCGCCCGCACGAGCAAGGCGTGCACGGAAACCCGACCTTGGTGCACAACGTCGAGACCTTGGCCCACCTGGCCCTGATCGCCCGCTACGGCGACCGCTGGTTCCGCGGCGCCGGAGTGCCGTCCGCTCCTGGCTCGATGCTCGTCACGGTGAGCGGCGCGGTCGCCCGGCCCGGCGTCTACGAGGTCGAGATGGGTACGCCCATCGGGCAGCTGGTAGGGCTGGCCGGCGGGCCGGCCGAACCGCTGCAGGCGCTGGTCGCGGGCGGGTACTTCGGGGCGTGGCTGCCGGTCCAGGTGGCCTGGCCGGTGCCGATGACCCACGCCAGCCTGAAGGCGGCGGGCGGGGCGCTGGGCGCGGGCATCGTGATCGCCCTGCCAGCGTCCTCGTGCCCGATCGCCGAGACCGCCCGCGTGGTCCGTTATCTAGCCGAGGAGAGCGCAGGTCAGTGCGGCCCGTGCGTGTTCGGGCTGCCCGCGCTGGCCAACGCGCTGGCCGACCTGGCCTACGCCGGCGGCCGGGACGGCGGCGTCGAGCAGGTCGCGACGCTGCTCCCCCTCATCGAGCGCCGCGGCGCGTGCCGACACCCGGACGGGGTCACCCAGCTGGTGCGGAGCCTGCTCCGGGCGTTCCAGGGCCACGCGCGCGGGCACGAGCAGAGCGGGTCCTGCGAGGGCGTCGGCCGGTCCCCGCTGCTGCCGCTGCCCCGCGACGAGCAGAGGGAGTGGGACTTCCGTTGAGCATCACCCTCCGGGTCAACCCGATCGCCTGCATCGGCCACGGCATGTGCGCCGAATTGCTGCCCGAGATCATCAGGCTCGACCGGTGGGGATACCCGATCTTGCCCTCCCCGGCGGTGCCCCGCCCGCTGACCGAGCATGCCCGGCGGGCCGTGCAGGCCTGCCCCACCCTGGCCCTGCTGATCGAGGAGGCGGCGGGCAAGCACCGCTGAGCAGGCCTTGACCTCGCCCGTGCCTTGCTCGCCCGGCCTTACTCGTCCGGGCCTTACTCGCCGCCCCCGCCGTCGTCCCCGCCGCCTCCGCTGCCGCCGACCGTGGTGGTCGCGGTGGGCATCCCGGCCGAGCAGGACACCACCATGGTCACCGAGTTCGCCGCGGAGTTGAACGTCACCCGCGCGGTCACGGCCGGCCCCCGGATCACGGCGCCGGATTCATAGCCCGGCACCGGGCTCCACGACACCAGGTACGCGCCGCTCGGAACGCAGTCGGCCACCACGGTCCCGCCCGGCGAGGTGAGCACGGTCGAGGCCGGCCCGGCGGCCGTCGGCTGCGGGCTGGGCGAGGCCGCCGGGCGCGACCTGCTGGCCCGGGCCGACGGCGTGGCCCCGGCCTGCGGCCGCGTGGTCCGTGACACCTGGGCCTGGTACGACGGCGTCGCGGACGGAGCGGAGCTCGGCGCGCTGGTCATCCCCGGAACGACCCCCGGCGAATCACTGGCCTCGGCGGCGAGCGCACGGTTCACGGCCACCGCGGTCAGCTGCTGGCTCGTGCCGGTGGCGATGCCCTGGCCGAGCAGCGAAACGGCCAGCAGGCTGCTCGCGGTCGCGGCGCCGACCCCGAGCAGCCAGGCTCCCACGCCTGCCAAGACCCGCATCTGCACGGGCCGAGGTTGGCCGATGCATGGTTAAGGGCAGGTAAAACGGGCGCTAAGGACGTGACGCGAAGCCCGCCGGGCTGGCCGATATGGGGTCTAGCTGCAGGTAAAACCGATACCTTCGTGTCGTGGCGCAGCTGCTGGTGGTGGAGGACGACGCGGCCATCCGCGGTGCGCTGATCCGGGCGCTCACCGAACGCGGGCACGCGGTGACGAGCCAGCCCAGCGCGATGACGGCCCTGCAGCACGTCCTGGACTCGCCGCCGGACCTGATCCTGCTTGACCTCGGGCTGCCTGATCTGGGCGGGTACGAGGCCCTGCGAATGATGCGGGCCATCACGTCCGTCCCGGTCGTGGTGGTCACCGCGCGCGACGACGAGGCCGAGATCATCCGGGTCCTCGACGCGGGGGCCGACGACTACGTGATCAAGCCGTTCGGCGCGGGCCAGATCGACGCCCGGATCCGCGCCGTGCTGCGCCGGACGTCCAGCGCCGGCCCGGGTGCGGCCGGCCCGCTCGAGGTCGGCGGCCTGCGGCTGGACCCGGACGCACACGAGGCCACCCTGGACGGCGCTCCCCTCGACCTGAGCAGGCGCGAGTTCGACCTGCTCCACTATCTGGCCCAGCACGCCGGCCAGGTGGTCGCCCGGCGGGACCTGCTCACCCACGTCTGGCGGCTGCCGTACGGCGGCGCGGACAAGACGGTCGACGTGCACGTATCGTGGCTGCGCCGCAAGCTCGGCGAGACCGCGCAGCACCCCCGCTACCTGCACACGGTGCGCGGGGTCGGGATCAAGCTCAGCCCGCCCCCATGAGGCTGCGCGTCATGCTGCTCGTGGTGGCGACCAGCTCCCTGGTGCTGGTCTCCTTCCTGATCCCGTTTGCCCTCGTGCTGCGCACGCTCGCGGCCGATCGGGCGGTGAGCACCACCACCACCCAAGCGCAATTCATTGCGCCGCTGGTCACTACGCTGTCCGCGGACAGCCTGCGGCTGACGATCGACCAGATCAACGCGGAGACCGGTACCCGGGTCACCGTCTTCCTGCCGTCGGGCGCCGAGCTCGGCCAGCCGGCGCCCCGGTCGGCGGCCGTCGAGCTGGCCCGGAAGGGCCGCAGCTTCACCGCCGAGGCCGCGGGCGGCGAACAAGTGCTGGTCGCCGTGGCGGGCCTGCCCGGCGGGGCCGCCGTGATCAGCACATTCGTGCCCGACTCGGTGCTGCGCCACGGGGTGACCCGGGCCTGGCTGCTGCTCGGCTTCGTGGGCCTGCTGCTGCTCGCGCTCAGCGTGGCGGTGGCCGACCAGCTGGCCCGGTCCCTGGTCCGCCCGATCAAGGCGCTGGCGCTCGCCTCGGACCGGCTCGCGGCCGGGGACCTGTCGGCCCGGGCCACGGTGGCCGGCCCGCCGGAGGTGTGCCGCGCGGGCGCCGGTCTGAACCGGCTGGCGGTCCGCATTGGCGAACTGCTCGCGCACGAGCGGGAGACGGTCGCCGACCTGTCGCACCGGCTGCGAACCCCGCTGACCGCCCTGCGCATCGACGCCGAGTCGCTGCGGGACAGCGCGGAGATGGAGCGTCTGCTGGCCGACGTCAGCGCGGTGGAGCGCACCGTCAGCGAGATCATCCGCGAGGCCCGGCGCCCGGGCGGTAACGGCCCGTCGGCGTCGTGCGACGCGGCCGCGGTCATCGCCGAGCGCGCCGCGTTCTGGTGGCCGCTGGCCGAGGATCAGGACCGCTGGATGACGGTCGAGCTGGCTCCGGGTCCGGTGCCGGTCCTGGTGTCCCGCGACGACCTGGCGGCCTGCGCGGACATCCTGCTGGAGAACGTCTTCGCGCACACCCCGGAGGGCGCCAGCCTGGCCATCCGGCTCAGCCCGCGGGCGGGCGGCGGCGCATGGCTGGTCGTCACCGACGATGGCCCCGGTTTCGGCGACGCCGACCCCACGCCGCGGGGCCTGTCCCGCGGCGGCTCGACCGGTCTCGGCCTGGACATCGCCCGGCGTATCGCCGAGGCCTCCGGCGGGACGCTGGTCGTGGGCCGGTCCGCGGCCGGCGGTGGCGCGGTCACCCTGGGTCTGGGTTCCCCGGCCGGCCCGCCGGAGACCGGGCGCAGGCACGGGCGGAACCGGCTCAGGATCCGGGCGTGACCGGCGCGGCCTGGCCGAGTCGGTAGGTTTACCTCGATGTGTTCATACGACCAGTACTGCTCGCTGGCCAGCCGGCTGCGCCAGTCGAACTGGCCCAGCGGGCCGGCCACGTCATGAGCGGCTTGTGGCTCCGTTTCCTGTCCGGGCCGGACGTCGACGCTCTGGGCCTGACGAATGCTGAGATCCTCGCGGCGGTCGAGGAGGCCGTGCGGGCGCACGGTGACGGGCGCGTGGTGGTGGAGCCGCGGGTGCACCTGGTCCCGGACAACGGCGGCGCCGGTCACTTCAACGTGCTGCGCGGCCACCTGTCGGTGCCGGGGGTGAGCGGCGTCAAGGTGGTGGGCGACTTCGTGGCCAACTACGCCGCCGGGCTGCCCAGCGAGCTCGGGCTGCTGACGCTGTATGACCCGCAGACGGGCGTGCCGCTGTCGATCATGGATGCCACCTTGATCACCGCCTCCCGGACCGGCGCCATGACCGCGGTGGGAGCCCGCTACCTGGCCCGGCCGGAGGCCCGGGTGCTCGGCCACGTCGGCGCCCGCGGCACCGCGTTCTGGAATGTGGTGCTGCTGGACGAGCTGTTCGACCTCGACGAGATCCGGATCACCAGCCGGCGGCCCGAGTCCCGGGAGGCTTTCGCGCGCGAGCTGGCCGCGGTCACCGGCACCCGCATCCGGGTGGCGTCCTGCGCCGAGGAGGTTTTCGAGGGCGCCGACATCCTGGTCGAGGCGTCCAGGCTGATCACGCCCGAGCCGCTGCTGCGCACCGCCTGGGTCAAGCCCGGCGCGTTTGTCGTGCCCTACGGCACGATCAGCGCCGTCGAGCTGGATCTGCTCGACGTGATGGACAAGGTGGTGGTGGACGACTGGCGGGAGGCACACTCGGGACGGTTCGGCGCGCTGCGCCGTCACGTGGACACCGGCCGGCTGTCGGCCGCGTCGCTGCACGCCGAGCTGGGCCAGATCGTGACCGGCGCACGCCCCGGCCGGGAACGCGACGACGAGCGGATCCTGTTCTGGCACCGCGGCCTGGCCATTCTCGACATCGCCGTGGGCCTGGCCATCTTGCGCCGGGCCGAGCAGCTGGACGTCGGGACGATGCTCCGCTACCGCTCATGACGCCTGCCGGTGAGATCGCCTTCGGCGGGGAGGCAGATCTCGGGCTGATCCGTTCGGTGGCCGCCGGGTACGGGGTCAGCATCGTGCCGGACCTGCTCGCGGCGGTACGGCGGCAGCGCGCCGAGGCCGTGGCCGCGCTCGCTGACGGGCGGCTGGTATACGGCGTGAACACCGGAATGGGAGCGCTGTCCTCGGTGCGCCTGACCGAGCAGCAGCAGCGTTGCCACCAGCGCAACCTACTGCTGGCCCGGGCGACGGGCGGCCCGCCGTGGCTGGAGGTGCCCGAGGCCCGGGCGGTCCTCGCCATCCGGCTGCTGACCTTCCTGTCCGGCGACGCCGCCGTGTCGGCCGAGCTGTGCCAGCGGCTCGCCGACCTCCTCAACCGCGGCGTGGTACCCGCCGTGCCCCGGGCCGGCGCCGGGGCGGCGGGCGAGATCATCCAGCTGGCCCACGCGTTCGGGCCCGTCGCCGGGATCGGCCAGGTCCTGCGGCCGGACGGCACCACGGTCCCGGCGGGCCAGGCGCTACGCGAGCAAGGGCTGGCCGAGTTCGTCCTGGGCCCGAAGGAGGGCATCGCGCTGATCGAGGGCGTGCCAGGAGCGACCGCGCTGTGCGTGCTGCGCCTCGGCGAGGCCGCCGCGCTCGCCTCCCTCATGGAGAGATCGGCGGCGCTGTGCATCGCCGCCGTCCGGGCCTCGCGCGATCCCTACCGCGCGGCCTGCGCCCGCGGCGACGACCTGCTCGCCGCGGTCCTCGGCCGGCTCCGCGCGGCCGCCGGCCACGAGCCCTCGCCGCGGTCGCTGCAGGCGCCGATCTCGTTCCGGGTGGCCGGCCCGGTGCTGACCCAGGTCCTCCGGGCGGCCGGCCTGCTGGAGGCGGCGGTGCGCCGCGCCCTAACCGGGGTCACCGACTCCCCCGCCTACCTCGACGGGCAGTTCACCGGGACCGCCGGGTTCCACGGCATCGACCTGGCCGCGCACTGCGACCAGCTCACCGCGGCGTTCTGCCACGCGGCCGAGGTGGCGGCGGCCCGGGTCCACCGGCTGCTGGATCCGGCGGTTACCGGCCTGCCCGCGCAGCTGGCGCGCGAGCCCGGCCCGCAGGCCGGCCTGAGCCCGGTCCACAAGCGGGCCGCCGGGGAGGTCCACGCCATGCGGCGCCTGGCCACCGCGACCCCGGTCGGCCTGATCGAGACCTCCGGCGGCCAGGAGGACGTGCAGTCGTTCGCCTGGGAGGCCGCCGAGAAGCTGGCCGCCGCGTTGCGGCACGCCCGCGCGGTCACGGCCTGCGAGTTGCTGGCCGGCTACCAGGCGGCGGCGCTGTCCGGGTTTTCCGAACGTCCGCCGACAGACCCAGCCCGGGCGCTGCTGGATTGGCTGATGGGCATCATCGCCCCGATTGATGGCGACCGGCCGTTCGGCGAGGACCTCCAGCACCTCATCGAGGCGCCCTGGCCCCCGGCCTGACATGCTTGCCCTATCGACACCAGGAGGTGGTGACGCATGACGGGCGAGACGATCCGCGACCTGCTCGACCCTCTCATCGGCAAGCGTGGCTCGATTTTCATGGTGGTTAGCAGGACCGGCCCGATCGGATTCGCCACGGGCGAGAATAAGAAACTGACCGGCGTGGAGATCCGACCGGACGGCCTGATCCGCCTGGAGCGCGAGAGCGGCTGGGCCGTGATCGATCCGAGCGACGTCATGGCCGTGGTGTGGAACGGCGACGCGGAGAGCTCGCCCGGCCAGTTCCTCTGAGGCCTCTAACAGATCCGGAATCGCAGTTCCGGATCTGTTAGATTCCTGCCGGAGCGGTTCCTCGACATCCACCTGGCCGACATGACCGCGCCGACAGGACGGTCCGCGGGGTCGAGCGCCCCGCCGTGGAATAAGTCGGGCCGCGTCGGGTAGCTGGCGGCCGTGGCTAGAACGAGAACTGTAGGCGGGTACGTGATCCCCGGCATCATCGTGTTCTTCTTCTGGTTGGTGGTCATCATCCTGGCCATCATCCTGCTGGCGTTCATCGTCCACTGGGCAGGCGGCGGAGAACTCAACCTGAGGCTCGGGCATTTCGTCCTTGACGTCGGCTTCACCTGATCGACAACAGCCCGCCGTCACGTATTACCGCACGTCGAGGCCGGTGATGGCGCGGCCGATGATCAGGCGCTGGATCTCCGAGGTGCCCTCGAAGATGGTGAAGATCTTCGCGTCCCGGTGCCAGCGCTCCACCGGGAAGTCCCGGGTGTAGCCGTTACCGCCCAGGATCTGGATGGCCTGCTCGGTGACCCGGACCGCGGTCTCCCCCGCGACCAGCTTGGACATCGATCCCTCGGCCCGCCGGAACGGCCGGCCCTGACGCGCCATCCAGGCCGCTCGCCAGGTCAGCAGGCGGGCCGCGTCGACGGCTGCCGCCATATCGGCCAGCATGAATGCGACCGCTTGGTTCTGCCCGATCGGCCGGCCGAACTGGACCCGCCTGGCCGAGTACTCGGCGGCGTACTCCGCCGCCGCCCGCGCGATCCCCACCGCCATGGCCGCCACGCCCGGCCGGGAGGCCTCGAACGTCCGCATCGCGGCCTGCTCACCCGCGCGGCCGCCCTCCCGGATCCGGGCCAGCCGCTCCTCGAGCCGGTCCCGGCCGCCGAGCACGCACCGCTCCGGCACCCGGACGTCGGACAGCACGACCTCGGCGGTGTGCGAGGCGCGGATGCCGTGCTTGCGGAACTTCTGCCCCATGGACAGCCCCGCCGTGCCCGGCGGCACCACGAAGCTGGCCTGCCCGCGGGACCCGAGCGATGGGTCCACCGACGCCACCACCACGTGCACCTCGGCGATGCCGCCGTTGGTGGCCCAGGTCTTCACCCCGTTCAGCACCCACTCCCCGGCCGTGGCGTCGTACACCGCCCGCGTCCTGATCGCGGCCACGTCGCTGCCCGCCTCGGGCTCCGAGGAGCAGAACGCCCCCAGCTTCACGTCCCCCGGCCCGCCGAACATCTGCGGGCACCACTCCCCGACCTGCTCGGGCGTCCCGTTGGCCGCCACTGAAAGCGCTGCCAGCGTGCTGCCCACCAGCGACATCCCGATGCCCGCGTCGCCCCAGAACAGCTCCTCGAATACGACCGGGATGCCGAGCCCGGACGGCTCCAGGTACTGCTGGGTGTAGAAGTCCAGCGAGTACAGCCCGATCTTGGCCGCTTCCTCGAGCACCGGCCACGGGGTTTCCTCGCGCTCGTCCCATTCCGCGCCGGCCGGCCGGATCACCGAGGCCGCGAACTCGTGCAGCCAGTCCCGCGTCCGCGCCAGGTCCTCTCCCAGCTCCAGCGAGAAGCCTGACTCCGGGGCGTCACTCATGCCGGTGTTCCTCCCGTCGGTAAGTTACTCGAAGGTAACATCGTGGTTCTGACCGCGGGAAGGCGACGCCCGTACTTCGCGAGAATTTATGCCGAACGGGCCGTGGTGCGTGCGCCGGGCCTAGTAACAGCGGCGCCCTATGCCGTACCGCCCTGACGTGGGTCATTCGTGATTGTCCGTTAATAGTCGACTACTTTCGATACTCATCGTGTACCATCCGGGGACATGACGGCAGTCCCCCAGCCAGACCCGCGAGCCTACATGCGGCTGGCCGCGCTCATCCGGGACCAGATCGCCAGCGGGACGCTCGCTCCGGGCGGCCGGCTCCCGTCGATCGCGGTCCTGCGCCGCCAGCACGGTCACTCCCGCCAGACGGTCGGCAAGGCGATGCGCATCCTCGAGGGCGAGGGCCTGATCTACCGGGTGCCGGGCCTGGGCTACTACATCAGCCAGGACGCGGCCGCCGGGCCCTGAATGGAACCGGCAGGCGCGGGTAGCTGGATGCCATGGCCGTAAGGCGGCGCAGAAGGAGAGGTGGCCTGGTGAGCTGGTTCCGGCGATCGAGGCGGACGGCGCGGACGCACGCCAAGCCGACCTGGCGCGAGCGCCAGGCCGCCGAGCGGACGGCCCGGGCCGAGGCCTCGCTTAGCGAGACCGAGCAGAAGATCCACCAGATCGCCGCCGAGGTCCGCAACGACCTCAAGGGATCGTCCTAGCCGCCCTAGTCCTGGGCGTGCCGGTCGAGGAACTCGTAGATATCGGCGTCGTCGACGCCGGGGAAGCTGCCGGCCGGCAGCGCGGACAGGATGTGCGAGTGCGCGCGAGCCGACGGCCACGCGTTGCCTTCCCACCGTTCGGCCAGCGCGACGGGAGGCCGGGCGCAGCATTCGCCGTCGGGGCAGGCCGACCGTTTCCGGGTCGTCGCCTCACGGCCGCGGAACCAGCGGGAGTGCTCGAACGGCACGCCGAACGTGATGGCGAACCCGTGCTCGGCCCGCGGGTCGACCTGGGCGATGCAGAAGTAGCTGCCAGACGGAGTGTCTGAGTACTGGTAGTACGCGGAGAAGCGGTCGGCGGCGCCGAACACCTGGCGACCCGACCACTGGCGACAGAGCCGCTGCCCCTCGATGGCGCCCGATGGGTCCGCGGGAAAGACCACCCCGTCGTTCTCGTACGCCTTGTAGATGATGCCGCTCGCGTCGTTCTTCACAAAGTGACACGGCAGGTTCAGGTGATGGGTGGCGAGGTTGGTGAACCGGTGCGCGGCCATCTCGTACGACACCGAGAACAGGTCCACCAGGTCCTCGACCGAGAGGTCCCGGTTCTGTTTCGCGCGTTCGAGCGCCGGCACCGCCGCGGTCTCCGGCATCAGCAGCGCGGCGGCGAAGTAGTTCGCCTCCACCCGCTGCCGCAGGAAGTCAGCGAAGTCCCGGGGCACCTGGTGACCGAGCAGGAAGTGCCCGAGCGCCTGCAGCACGATGGCCCGCGGTGAATGCGCGCCGACCGTCTCCTGCTTGACGTAGATACGGCGGTTCGACAGGTCGGTCAGCGACCGTACCGATCGCGGCAGGTCCTGGATGTACCGGACGGCGAAGCCGTGGTGGCTCACCACCGAGACCAGCATGCCCTGGGTCACCGCGCCGCCCGAGTAGCCCCCGGCGCTGAGCGCGGCCGCCGCCTCGCTCTCGATGACCTCGAAGTAGTTGTCCCGCTCGCGCATGGCCTCCCGCAGCGCTGCGTTGGCGGCGCGGGCTTCTTCCGGGGTGGCGGTCGGCTTGGACCCCTGAGCCCGCAGTTCGGCCGCGACCGCGACCAGGTGCTCGAGCACGTCGGTGGGGACCCGCGCCCCGATCTTGAGCTGCGGCAGGCCCAGGCGCCGGTAAGACGGATCCTGCTGCGCGTCGGCCAGGGCGATCTCCAGCTGAGCCCGGCGGCTGGGCGGCTGCCGGCTGAGCAGGTCGGACACCGGCACCGACAGCGCGCTGGCCAGCTGCTCGATCAGCGAGAGCTTCGGTTCCCGGCGTCCGTTCTCGAGCAGGGACAGGGCCGAGGGAGCGCGGCCGACCCGCTCCCCCAGCTCGGTGAGCGTCAGACCCTGGGCCCGGCGCATATGACGCAGCCTCTGACCGAGGGTTATAAGGTCTATACCATCGGTCTGGACCAAATTCTGGCGATCTTTCATCGTGAAGCTAACTATATATTGCCGCTTTGGAAAGATTCTACAATTTTCAGGACGTTGGCCCCTACCCTGCTGTGGACTGGCCGGACAGGCTGAGGTAAACGCCCGTCCGGACCCGGGATCTCGGCATTTGCAGGAAGGCACCACAGTGGACACGATCAGCCAGCAGGCGGCCAGGCTAAGCGCGGAGTGGGCTACGGACGCCCGGTGGAAGGACACCTCCCGGACGTATTCGGCCGAGGACGTCATCCGGCTGCGCGGCACGGTCCAAGAGGAGTACACGCTGGCCAGAATCGGTGCCGAACGGCTCCGCAAGCTGCTGGAAGCCGAGGACGCGGTCACGGCCCTCGGCGCGGTCACGGGCATGCAGGCAGTGCAGCAGGTCAGGGCGGGCCTCAAGGCCATCTACCTGTCGGGCTGGCAGGTGGCAGCGGACGCGAACCTGGCCGGGCAGACCTACCCGGACCAGAGCCTGTACCCGGTCAACTCGGTGCCACAGGTGGTACGCAGGATCAACAACGCGCTGCTGCGCGCCGACCAGATCACCTGGTCGGAGTCGGCGGACGGCAACACGCGCACCTCGCCGTACTGGCTGGCTCCCATCGTCGCCGACGCCGAAGCCGGATTCGGCGGCGTGCTGAATGCGTATGAGCTGATGAAGTCGATGATCGCGGCTGGTGCGGCCGGCGTGCACTGGGAGGACCAGCTCGCGTCCGAGAAGAAGTGCGGTCACCTGGGCGGGAAGGTGCTCATCCCGACCAGCCAGCACATCAAGACGCTGAACGCGGCCCGGCTGGCCGCCGACGTGTGCGGCGTGCCGACACTGGTCGTTGCGCGTACCGACGCGCACGCGGCCTCGCTGCTGACCACGGACGTGGACGAGCGGGACCGGCCGTTCGTGACCGGGACGCGCACCCCGGAGGGGTTCTACCGGGTCCGGAACGGGATCGAGCCGTGTATCGCCCGTGGGCTGGCCTACGCACCGTACTCGGACCTGATCTGGATGGAGACCTCCACGCCCGACCTGGACGTGGCCCGCGAGTTCGCCGAGGCGATCAAGAGCGAGTACCCGGACCAGCTGCTCGCCTACAACTGCTCGCCGTCGTTCAACTGGCGCGCGCACCTGGACGACTCGACGATCGCGAAGTTCGGCAAGGAGCTCGCGGCCATGGGCTACCGGTTCCAGTTCATCACGCTGGCCGGCTTCCACGCGCTCAACCACTCCATGTTCGAGCTGGCCAGCGGCTTCGCCGAGGAAGGCATGCCCGCCTACGTCCGGCTGCAGGAGGCGGAATTCGCGGCCGAGAAGCACGGCTACACCGCCACCCGGCACCAGCGCGAGGCGGGCACCGGTTACTTTGACCTGGTCACCTCGGCCATTTCCCCCAACGCCGAGACCGTCGCCTTGGCCGGCTCGACCGAAGCCGAGCAGTTCCACGCCGCCTGAGCACTCCCGGGCCACGGATGACGCGGTAACGTTCCCGGAACGGTGCGGCCGTACTGTAGCCACGTGACTGAGCCTCGGGAGGCGGGCCGAGACCCCTCCGCAGCCTGGGTGGCGGTGCTGGGCGGGCTGGCCGGGCTGTTGCTGGTGGCCACGCTTCCGCTGACACTGCTCTCCGGTCAGCTCGGCGACGGGCTCGTGGCGCTGGTCATCGGCATCCCGTGCGCAGGCGTCGGAGTGGTGGTCGCCCGGCGCCAGCATGGTAATCCGCTTGGCTGGCTCTTCCTGGCCATCGCCGTGTGCCTGTTCGTCAGCAACGACGGAGGAGACTACGCCTACTTTGTCTACCGCCTCGGCCACCATCTCCCGCTCGGCCCGGCGGCGCTGGCGCTGGATGAGCTGTGGATCCCGGGCCTGGTCCTGTTCGTGGTGGTGATCCTGCTCTTTCCTGACGGGAGGCTGACGTCGCGGTTCTGGCGCTCGGGATTGCTGGCCTTCTGCGCCCTGTACATCGCGCTGCTGATCGCGTTGGCCGCGGCCCTGGACGATGCTCTCGGCGCCCGTCCCCTGCGTATCGATTCCCTCGGCGGGCTCTCTGCGGTCGACAACCCGTCCGGCTGGTTCGCGATCACCGAGCACTCGATCCTAATCGTGACCCTGAGCTTGTCGCTCGGCTTCATCTGCCGCCAGGTGCTGAGCTGGCGGCGCTCCTCCGGCGAGCGGCGCCAGCAGCTGAAATGGCTGGCAAGCGGCGCCGCAGTCACCATCGTCAGCGTGGTCCTCGGGGCGGTGTTCGGCACGACGGACACCCCCACCCTGCTCCAGGAATGGGTGGACAACTTCTTCTGGTTCGGCATGGCCGCGCTGCCGGTGTCGATGGGCGTGGCGATCCTGCGCTACCGCCTGTACGAGATCGACCGGATCATCTCCCGGACGCTGGCCTACACCGTGGTCACCGGGCTGCTCGTCGCGGCGTACGCGGGCCTGGTCCTGCTGTCCACCCACGTGCTGGCGCTGTCCTCGTCGGTGGCGGTGGCGGCCTCGACGCTGGCCGCGGCGGCGGCGTTCAGCCCGCTGCGGCGGCGGGTGCAGCGGATTGTGGACCACCGGTTCAACCGGGCCCGGTACGACGCGGACGTGACGGTGGCCGCGTTCGCGGGCCGGCTCCAGGACGAGGTAGACCTGGACTCGGTCCAGGACGACCTGGCCGGCGTGGTAACCAGCACACTGGAGCCGGCGCACCTGTCGGTGTGGCTGGGCGAGCGCGGCCGAGCGGCCGGTCAGCTGTAGTCGTCGGGGGTGCTGCCCGAACCGCCCTGGCTCGCGGGATCCACGGGACCCCAGGGCGCCTGCGAGCGCCCTGGCTCCACCCGGGGCTGCGGCCTGGTCTCGGCCCAGTCGGCCAGCAGACTGCCGCCCGCTATGGTCTGAGTGGTTCCCAGGTCCGGATAGGCGCCCGGCGCGGCCTCGAAGGGGGCGGGCACCTCGACGACGGCCCGGCTCCGCCACCGGGACGGCACGAACAACGGGACGATCATGGCCAGGCCCGCCATGGCCAGCACGCCGTCGAAGAGCAGCGCCTCGAAACCGGTGCCGTAGGCCTGCGACTTCAGCGGGATGTACTGGACCGCGCGCCGCACGCTGAACAGGTACAGCCCGGTCCAGGCGAGCAGGGCCAGGCCGGGCAGGCCGGCCGCGAGCGGCGAGATCATCGGCACGACCATCAGGATCCCGGCCAGCAGGCCGACGGCGAGCAGCACGCCGAACCCCTCCAGGACGGCGTGGTCGTGGATGAGAGAGCCGCTGCCGGCCGGCAACGTGCCTTTGGCGGACCCGCTGAGCAGCTTGAGGTAACCCCAGGAGGCTGCGAAGAAGACCGCGGCGGCCATGACAATGGCCAGGGCCACACCGATCAGATGGCGCATATCCCTCAACCCCTTAATCGATCACAGAGGGAAGCTTACGACCGGGCACGCCGGACGTCATGGGCTCCGCGGCATGTCGTCACACGAGTAAGCAGCCGCGTTCCCCGGTCGCCCTCTTAGCGCGGCCACAGGTGCCACCCAATATGCTGGCCGGGTGCGCATCCACGCCATCTTCGGGGGAATCGGCGCGTTCGCCGTCAAATTTCGCTGGCTCGTCATCGCGGCCTGGGTCATTGCCGTCATCGCGGTGCCGCGGTTCTTGCCGTCGCTGAACAGTGTCACCCAGGGCAACAACAGTGCCTTCCTGCCCGCCAGCGCGCCCAGCGAGCAGGCCGCGCAGCTCGCGGCGCCGTTCGGGGCCACCAACCTGGTCCCGGTGCAGGTGGTCGCGGCGGTGAACCAGGGCACCCTAACCACGGAAGATACGACCTGGCTGGCCACGCTGCAGCACGACCTGGCGACGGTGCCGACCGTGGTCTCCGTGCGCGACCTGGGCCGGTCTGCCGACCAGCAGGCCGAGCAACTGCAGGTCCTGTCCGACGTCAACCAGGGTAGCCAGCCGGACCAGACCACGCTGGTGAAGAACATCCGCGAGCGGATCGCGAAGTCGGCGCCCCCGCCCGGGTTGCAGGTGCACCTGGCGGGCCAGATCGCGATCAACGTCGATCAGCAGACCAAGTCGGGCAGTACGGGGAACCAGGTCGAATTGGTGTCCGTGGTCTTCATCTTGATCCTGCTGCTGCTGATCTTCCGGTCGCTGCTGGCGCCGCTGATTACGCTGATACCCGCGTTCTTTGCTGTGGCCATCGCCGGGCCGCTGGTCGGCGCGGCGGCGCAGGCCGGCCTGAAGGTCTCCGTCATCGCGCAGCTGCTGCTGATCGTGCTGGTCCTCGGCGCGGGCACGGACTACGGGCTGTTCCTGGTATTCCGTGTGCGCGAGAACCTGCGCGAGGGATCGGAGCCCAAGGAGGCGGTGCGGGCGGCGGTCATGCGGGTCGGTGAGACGATCACCTTCTCCGCCCTCACGGTGATCGCCGCGCTGCTGTCCCTGCTGTTCGCCACGTTCCAGATCTACTCCGAGCTCGGCATCCCGCTGGCCATCGGGATCGGCACCATGCTGCTGGCCGGGCTCACGCTGCTGCCCGCCCTGCTCGCGGTGTTCGGCCGGGCCGCGTTCTGGCCGAGCAAGACCGAGGCGGGGACCGGCAAGGCGGGCCTGTGGGGGCGGATCGCGGCGCGGACCGTGCGCAGGCCGGCGATACCGCTGGCCATCGGCGTGGTCGTCTTCGGCGCGCTTGCGCTCGGGGTGACAAGCTACCAGCCCGGCGGGTTCGGCGGCTCGATCAGCGCGCCGGCCGGGACCGACTCCGCGGCGGGCACCGCCTTGCTGGCCAAGCACTTCCCGAGCAGTTCGGCCAACCCGACGAACCTGGTCTACAAGCTGTCCCAGCCCGTCTGGAACGACCCCGCACCGATAACCACGGCCACGAGCCAGCTCGCCGCGAGCGGGCTGTTCACCGGCGTCACCGGGCCGCTGAACCCGGCGGGCGTCACGCTGACCGCAGCCCAGTACCAGGCGCTGCATGCCGCGCTGGGCAACGCCGCGGCCCTGCCGACCGTGCCGCCGGCGAACAGCAAGGTCCCGGTCGGCGCTTACGAGGCCTACCGGGCCACCGCGCAGTACGTCAGCCCGGACGGCGAGATAATCCAGTTCGAGACCGGCCTGAAGGCGGGGGACCCGTCGACCACCGCCGCGATGAACGCCGTGCCCGCGGTCCGGGCCGAAGCGGCCACGGTCGCTAAGACCCTGGGGGCCACCGCGTACGGGGTAGCCGGCGAGGCGCCAGCCTTCTACGACATCAGCCAGATCTCCGACAGCGACCTGGTCCACGTCGTGCCCATCGCGATCGTGGTGATCGGCCTGCTGCTGTGCCTGGTGATACGCTCGCTGATCGCGCCGCTGTACCTGATCGCATCGGTGGCGCTGTCGTATTTCGCCGCCCTCGGACTGGCCTGTATCATCTTTATCGAGATCGGTGGGGCCAGCGGCCTCACCTTCATCCTCCCGTTCCTGATGTTCATCTTCCTGCTCGCGCTCGGCGAGGACTACAACATCCTCGTAATGAGCAGGATCAGGGAGGAGGCTCAGCATCTTCCGCTACGCGAGGCGGTCAGCCGGGCAGTCGGGGCGACCGGGAGCACGGTGACCTCAGCCGGCCTGGTGCTGGCCGGGACGTTCTCGGTGTTCGCCGTGGTCGGCGGCCGCCAGTCCGGCGGCAGCCAGATCGTCGACGTCGGTATCGGGCTGGCGCTGGGCATCCTGATGGACACGTTTGTCGTCCGCACCGTCCTGGTGCCGTGCACGGTCGTGCTGCTCGGCCGGTGGAACTGGTGGCCCTCCAAGCTCAGCCGGGCCGACCAGCAGCCGCGCGGGGAAGATACCGCGCCGGCCACCGAGCCGGCCACGCCGCATACCCGCTGACCCTTCCCGCCGGGCGCGCCGCGGGGCTCAGTCGGCCAGGGCGTCGATCGAGGAGGTCAGGTCGCGCAGGGCGGGGGCGGCGTCGCGCAGCGCGGCCCGGTCGCGCTGGGGAAGCGCGACCAGCGCGGCCTGGATGATCTCCTCGTTCACCCGGTGCCAGCGGTGCACCGCCGCCGTACCCTGGTCCGACAGGTCCAGGCTGACGGTGCGGCGGTCACTGGTCCCGTCGGCACCGGGACCACCGGGCGTCCGGGTTACGTAGCCGGCCGTCTGGAGGCCGCTGAGCAGGGTCGCCACCGAGCTGGGTGCGAGCCGCAGCATCCGGGCCAGCTGGCTCGGCCGGATCCCGGGGTGCTCGGCCATACACGACAGCAGCTCGAGCTGGGCCACGGAGAGGCCCAAAGCGGGGTCAGTTGCCCGCGCGGCGCGGCGCATGGCCCGCCGCAAGCGGGACACGACGTCGGCCAGCTCGGGGCCGATCTGCTCATGTCCGAGCACGTCCTGGGCTACGTCGCCCTCAGCTGAAGCCACCTGACGGGTCCGCCTCCCTGGGCCGTCCGGCCGATCCCCGCGCCGGTGCGCGGCCGGCCAGCGCGATGGCGGCCGCGGTGGCGGCGGCGACGGCGAGCACGATGAACGCGGGCCGCGCCTGCGTCGACCCAGCGTACCCGTGGCCGACGCCTCCCAGGTGCAGCGCGAATGTCATGAGGGAGATGCCGAGGGTGGTACCGATCCCCCGGGCCATGCTGACCAGGCCGCCGAGCAGGGAGGCGGACGAGTCGGCGGTACTGCGCATGATGACCGTGTTGTTGGCGGGCACGAACAAGCCGAGGCCCAGGCCGGCGAGGGCGAGCTGCGGGACCACGGTCTGCACCGTCACCGGCACGAAGACCGACGCGCCCATGACCGCGCAGGTCAGCACGGCACCGACGAAGCCGCGCTGGCTGTCGGTCCAGGCCCTGGGCAGCACCACATCGCCGAACAAGGCGGCCGGGCCGAACCCGAGCGGCAGGGCGGAGAGCAGCAGGCCGGTCCGGGCCTCGCTGCCGAAGTCATGGCCGAGCAGCTGCGGGATCAGCACCAGCGGCCCGAACAGCACGAGGTAGCCGCAGGCCGCGCCGGCCAGCCCGCGGGCCAGCGGCGCGGAGCGAAGCAGCCAGACCGGTATCAGCGGGTGCCGGGTGGCCACCTCGCGCCGGATGAACGCGGCCAGGCCCGCCAGCGCGAGCAGCGCGGTCGTCCAGGCCGGCAGGCTCAGGCCGGAGGCCGCGGACAGAACCAGCAGCAGCGCGCTGGTCCAGGCCACCAGCAGGAGGGTGCCCGGCCAGTCAAACCTCTCCGCCTGGCTGAACTGCCGGGTACGCGGCAGCAGGTAGCGGCCCGCGCCAACCGCTGGACCGCGGCCACCGGGACGCCGAAGTCGCGCTCCGTGGCCGGGAACGTGATCGTGACGATGCTGGCGTCGAGCTGGCCCATGAAGGCGCCGAAGCACACGACGCCCACCGCCAGCCACGGCGCCCGGGGCCTCTCGCGCACCGCGGCAGGCCGCGGCAGGCCGCGGCAGCTCGTGCAAGATACTTCTGTAAACGAACATCTCGGGATTGAGGATATCAGAAATACTTCTGTAACCGAACATATTGAGATAGGCGGGGTGGGTGCGCGGGATACCAGGATTAACTGCGGACATGCCGGGCGCGGTGCTGGCCATGGAGGATCAGACCAGACAGACTCATGGAGGTGGAGCAGTCCGCCGTCTCCGCGCTGGCCGCTGGGCTAGAGTACGCCGCAAAGGGCCAGCAACGGACGGCGGCGGGACCGACCCTGCAGGCCGCGGAGGGGCTTTCACGGGTCGGAACGGAAGGGACGACGATGCAGGAACTGCGCTTCGTCGCGGTAAGCGAGGACGGCCGGTACGCGGTCCTTGCCATCCCCGGGCGGAGCGCACGTTTCATGCTGCCGATAGACGAGCGGCTCAGGGCGGTGGCTCTGGGCCAGACCTCCCGGCTCGCGCAGTACGAGATCGAAGTGGAGAGCCCGTTGCGACCCAAGGAGATCCAGGCACGAATCCGGGCCGGGGAAACGGTGGAAGAAATCGCGGACGCGGCCGGCATCGCCGTCGAGCGCGTGCGCTGGTTCGAGGGACCGGTCCTGGCCGAGCGTGCCTACATGGCGGACCAGGCGCAGAACGCGTCGGTCCGCCGCCACGGAGATTCGACACCGGGCCCGCGGCTGGGCGAGATCGTGGCCGAGCGCCTCGACGCGATCGGCGGCGACCCGGACGACGCCCAGTGGGACGCGAAGAAACGCGGCGACGGCAGCTGGCAGGTCCAACTCACCTTCACCTCCGGCGGCCGCCTGCACACGGCCGAATGGGTCTTCGATCCGCGGCGCAGGCACGTGCTGCCTAATGACGACAACGCCGCGCGCATGTCGCTGCCTGGCGCCGAGCCGCCTCAGCCCGCGGCCCCGCTGCCGGGCGAGGCGACGATCACCCAGCTGGCCCCGCGGCTCAGCAACGCCCGGCACGAGCGGCCGGCGTCGGCGCCGGTCCGGCCATCGGCCTCCGAGCCCGCCGTGCCTGTGCCGGTACCGTCCGCGCCGCCCGCGCCCTCGGTATCGGTGACGGCCGAGCCCAGGACAGACGTGGCCCGCCCGCCCGCCGCGGAGCGGAACTCCTGGCCGGAGCCCGCGTCCCGGGAGCCGGCCCCGGTTCCCCTGGTCGCCGCGGAGAGCGCGCGCGAAAGCCATCCTGCTGCTCCCCCGCCCCCCGCCGAGACGGCGGCCGAGCCGCCGGCCGCGACCGGCGACGCCGCCGCGCAGGCCGAGGCAGGCGCCGAGCAAACCGGGCGCCAGAACCGTAAAGCGGCGCGCGGTCGGCGATCCTCGGTCCCGTCCTGGGATGAGATCATGTTCGGCAGTTCCCGCCAGCGAGACTTACGGCGAGCTGTCCCGCGACCCGGCCACGTTCTCCAGGTGATCTGGGCACGAGCCGGCTCGCGTCCCGATTCAGCCCAGCCCCTCGCGGTCTGGCGTCTAGGACACTGCCACGAACGGAGCAGGCAGCGCGGCGCTGGCCGCGGCGTCCAGAAGGCCTCGCTGGCGGGCGATGGCGGCGTGCCGTTCCTCCGGGAGCGTGGATTCGAGTTCGTCGAGCCCGGCGCGAAGGCGTCGGACCACCTGAGGCGCGTCGGCGCCGTAGCGGATGACCTCGGTCAAGGCCAGCACGAGCAGACCGTCGAAATCACGCAGCTTCCGCTTGACCCTCACCGTGCCTGCGGAATCCACTCGCAGCCCGGTCGGATCGAGGCGGCCACCCGTGATGGCCAGCAGGTCACAGATGCGATCGATGGCCTGTACCCCCGTCGTCGGATCGTTGACGGCAGGAGACAGCGCGCGTATCGCGGTATCGACGAGCTGCCGGAAGCCGAACGCCGGATCTTGCACGAAAGTGCGTTCTCCGCCGATGAGGAAGAACCTGGTGATCTCGCGGTCCTGCAGGTCCCCGCCATGCACGAGCGCGACGGGAGTGCCGTGAGCCAGGTATTCGCCCACTCCTACGGTCAGTTCGAGCCAGCACTCCTTCTGCCGGCACAATTCGACCAGACCGTGCAGGTCAGTGGCGGTAATGACGCCGGCCATCCCGGTGTGGCAGATGCGATGTGGCGAGGGATCCGCCCGGGGCGGCTCGGCGTCAACGTAGGCTGACGCTGGCGGAAAGTTTTCCAGGATAGCTCGCCGGGTCTCGGTGGCAATCGTTTCGAGCAGGTACTGGACACGCATGAGCCGTACCACGCCGTGCAGGTAGGCGACAAACCCGAAGACCGTCGCCAGGATCAACGCCAGCAAGGTCGTCACCGACACCACCGGGGCAAACTGCTTCGCCGACGCAACCGAAGCCCGGTTGCTGACCAAGACGATCAATGAGAAGACGAAGGTAGCGAGGAACAAGCCGAGCGTCACCCGAGTGACCCGCGAGCGGATGAAGACCCGCACCGCCCGGGGTGAGTACTGACTGGCGGCGAGCTGGATCGCCACCAGAGTGGTCGCGAACACGACGGCCACGAACGCCAGGGTGGCGGCCGCGATGGCGCCGGCGAAGGTGGCGGCGGTAGTTGGGTCGCTCACCAGGTCCGGCCGCACGCCGATCGGGGCATCGACCTGGGCGTCCAGCCAGATGGTGAGATTGGCCACGCCGATCGAGGCCGCCGCGAATATGCTCGGCACAAACCACAGTGACGCCGCGATCCGCTGGCGGAAATCTATGACCCACAGGGGTTCTGGCTGCACGGGGAGCGCTCTCATGGTCGAGAGTGTCTCAGCCCGGCACCGGCCGCGGGAATCCTCGTAATGTCTAGGATCAGTCCATGATCTGGCTGACCTCGCTGCCAGAAGGCGACGATCCTGTTACCGC
This sequence comes from uncultured Actinomycetes bacterium, assembly GCA_963742795.1. GTDB lineage: Bacteria > Actinomycetota > Actinomycetes > Streptosporangiales > Streptosporangiaceae > Palsa-504. Next base: position 162,383 of record CAVUNL010000027.1, on the reverse strand, counting down.
GCACGCTCTGGCCAACCTAGAGAACGCCGTAAGGACCCAAGCTGCCCGCCCGGCGCTGGGGACACCCACGAGCTCCGAACTGCTGTCCTCCCTCGACGCTCTCACCAACGATCGTCGAGCCCGCCTGGCCGCGGCCTCACATGAACTCCCCGTCCTTTACGTGGTCGTCCTAGCCCTCAGCGCGACCGCATTGCTCGCGAACGCCGCCGCGCTTACCATGCGGAGCGGTTGGCGGCCGCTCGTCCTAGTCAGCGGGCTCGCAGTGGTGATCGGGCTCAGCGTGGCCCTGCTGTTCGCCCTCGGCACGCCGTGGCGAGGCTCCATCACCGTGAGCGGCCAACCCATCGACGCTGTCGTACACGACCTGAACGCAGGATACTTTCAGCGCTAGCCCCGACCTGCTGGCATATCGCGCACACCGCCCGGGACTGGCGACAGAGATACCTCGGTATCCCGGCCGACGAAGCTGGTCAGCGGGCTCGAGGCCACGGGGGGCGGGGTGGTGCCGGAGGCAGGCACCACGCTCCGTTCGGCATCAAGGGTTTGATCGGAGGGGCGGACGGCACCCGTGGCTACGGCGGGCACCCCCTCCTCGCCGCGCAGGATGCGCAGGTACACCTGCTCGAGCTGAGCCGAGGGGTCGACGCCGAGCCGGCCGGCCAGCAGCTCGCGGGGCCTGGTGGTAGACCTCTAGCGCCTCGGCCTGCCGGCCCGCGGCGTACAGCGCACGCATGAGCAGGGCGCGGGGACGTTCGGCCAGCGGGTCGGCGGAGAGCAGCGCGCGCAGCTCGCCGACCAGGCTCGCTCCGTCGCCGAGGGCCAGGTCGGCCTCGATCCGGTCGGCCAGCACGCTGGAGCGCAGTTCGGTCAGCTGCGCGGCGGCCGCGTCGGCGAAGTCGTACCCGACCGCCTCGGCCAGCGGCTGACCGCGCCAGGAGGCCAGCGCGGACCGCAGCACGGCCGCGGCCTCCCGCGGGTCGCCTTCGGTCAAGGCGCGCCGGCCGCGGACGGCCAGGACCTGGAAGTCCAGCGCGTCCACCGCGTCCGGCCGTACCGCGAGCCGGTATCCGGCCGGATGCGACTCGATCACCTGGTCCAGGCTGGCCCGGCGTAGTTCGGCCCGCAGCCGCGAGACCAGCGTCTGCAGAGCGTTGCCGGGGTTAGCCGGCGATTCTTCCGGCCAGATCTGGCCGGCCAGCGAGCCCGCCGGCACGACACGCCCGGCCTGCAGGGCGAGCAAGATGAGCAGGACACGCAGCTGACGTCCGCCGACGTGGACGGCGTGTCCCGTCCCGTCTCGGACCTGAAGCGGGCCAAGCAGCCCGATACGCAGCGTGTCCGGCATCCGCCCTCTCCGACTATCTGTAGCCGTCCTCGGACCCTGCACCCATTTTGCCGGACCATTCGACCCGTCATCTCGCCCTACGCTTCTAGCAGGTTCTACTATCAACCGTCGGCAAGAAAGAGGCGAGGGTGGCGTCAGGCCAGGACGGGATTCCCCGGGGCCGCGGCAGCCCGCGGCGGCAGCCGCACAGGCCAGCAGAGCGGCGGCAGCCGCACAGGCCAGCAGAGCGGCGGCAGCCGCACAGGCCAGCAGAGCGGCGGCAGCCGCACAGGCCAGCAGAGCGGCGGCAGCCGCACAGGCCAGCAGAGCGGCGGCAGCCGCACAGGCTTACCGCGCGGCGTTACGCTGCGGTCGTGCTGGCGGTGGCGGCGGCGGTGGCTGTGGCCGGCTGCGGGCAGGCGGGCCAGGTCGCGCCGCGGTCGATGTTCGTCGGCAGCGAGGCGTTCGGGCAGAACATCCTCCCGCAGACTTACACCTGCCACGGCGACCGGGTCAGTCCGCCGCTCGCGTGGTCCGGCGCGCCAGCCGATACCAAGAGCCTTGCTCTGGTGGTCGACGATTCTTCGGCGCCCATCACGCCGTACATTTACTGGCTCGTGTTCGACATCCAACCCGGCACGACCGATATCCAGGAAGGCGCGCTGCCGACCGGGGCGCGACAGGCGCTGAACAGCATGGGCACGATGAAGTACGATGCGCCCTGTCCGATCGGTCATTCTCACTCGTACCGTTTCACGGTTTATGCGCTGAACCGCGAGCTCACGCTGCCAAATGGTGCGCCCCTGCTGGCGGTATGGACGGCGATCGCGAACGCCACAATCGGACGCGGACGAATAGCGCCGACCGCGAGCCCGTGATCATCCTGATACATCTCGTAATCAGCTTTAAGCGGAAGTTTTTCAATCGTGTGACACGGTCCCCAGTGGTAAGCCAGAATCGATGTTGATCAAGCGGGCTCCAGGGCGCTCGCGACAACGAGGGAAGGCTCGCGTCATTGGCCGCGTGCGCCTGGCAAGCGCCCCTAATACCCCCACTAGGCCCGGCATTCTGGATGGAGACCATGATCCTGGTCGCGGGACTCGTCGTCGCGGGACTGGCCGGCATAGCGGCTGCCTTCTACTTCAGCATGAGGCCCGGGGGTTCCCGGGTCCGGGCGGCCGGGCCTGACCGGACCGCGGACAGCCGGGTTCCGGCCAGCAGAAGCAGAACCTCTCCTCCGTCCTCCGGCCGATCCGACCGCTCCGCCAGCCCCGAACGCTCCGCCAGAGCCGATAGACCTGCCCGATCTGACCGGCCTGCCAGGGCCGCTGCGTCCGCCGGGCCCGTTGGGTCTGCTGAATCTGGGGGCGGGCGGGGCGCGGAGCGCACCGGGGCCAGCACCGTGATCGACTTCACCGGCCCGCAGCCGGTCCTGGACGATTCCGAGCCTGCGGTCACCGGCCGCCGGACCGCGGCTCGGCACCTCGCGGCAGCCGACGCGGACGAGACCGACGACACGGTCAAGACGACCAGGTCACGCCGTCGCGTGGGCTGGCGTAAGGGATCCGATGTCGACGAGGAACTGTGGCCGACCGAGTCGTTCGGCGGCGTCTCCGACGAGCAGTTCTGGGACGACCTGGCCGCCGACAAGCCGCTGGCCACGACCGCACGCACCGCTCAGCCGGAGACCACCGGCCGCCGGCGGCCGCCGAACTCGGGTCCGTTGCCGGACCTCCACCCGGTCGAGAGCCGGAGCCGCGAGGACAGCAGGCGCGCCACGGCCGAGGGCGCGGGAACGCATCCGCAGCCCCGCCTCGGCCTGGACGACCGGACCGCGATCCAGCCGGCCGTTCAGGCCGCTGCCCAGCCTGGTGCAACCGCTCCGCTTGCGACGCAGCCCTACCCGACCGCGACACAGCCATCGCCGATCACCACCCAGCCGGTTCGTACCGGCCAGCCGGTTCGTACCGGCCAGCCGGTTCGTACGACCCAGCCGGTTCGTGCCGCCCAGCTGCCTGCCGGGTCGCGCGGGCGGTCACGTCCCGCCATCAGCGCGGACGAGGACCCGCTGACCAGCCCGGCGTACTCGCTGCGGGCCAAGGGCAGCGTCGACGGCCGGTCGCGCCTGCCGGACCGCGGCCGCGAGCAGTACAACGCCGCCGTCGCCCAGGACACCCAGGCCTTCAGCCTGGCTGACACCCAGGCGGCGAGCGGCGGGTATCCCGACCGGGTGCCTCCGTTCCGGCAGGTCGACCGGCCCGCGCACAGTGCGAACGGCCGCGGCCGGCCCGACGGCTACCGGTCCGATGTTGTGCGGTCCGATGTTGTGCGGTCCGATGCGGTGCGGTCCGATGCCCTGCGCACCGGTCCGCTGCGGTCTGATCACCTGCGGCCCGATCCGCTCCGGCCTGGCGACGGGTACGGCGCCACGGGGGCCTACCCGTACCCTCAGCCGCAGCCGTACGGCGGGCCGACGTCGTCGGCGAGCACCCCGCCATACGGCGAGAGGTATGGATACGGCGCTCCGGCCAGCCAGCCCAATCCGGCTGGTGATCCTCGGCGGCCGAGCGCCGGCCGGAGTCCCGGCCAGGCCGGCGCAAACGGCGCCCGTGACGGAAGCTGGGGCTCGCGTCCGGGGTATCCGCCGGTCAACGGCCACCGCGGGCCCTACGACCCGCGGAGCTACGACCGCCGGTTAACTAGTATGCGCTGACCTCGCGCACACTAGGGGCATGCCCGAGGGGGACGTGGTCTGGTACACCGCCCGGCGCCTGCATGAGGCGCTGGCGGGACGGACGCTGACCCGCAGCGACTTCCGGGTGCCGCGGCTGGCCACCGCCGACCTGACCGGTGACGTGGTGATCGAGACCGTCGCCCGCGGCAAGCACCTGCTGACCCGGACCAAGAACGGGCTCACCGTGCATACCCATCTCCGGATGGACGGCAGCTGGCGGATCCGGCCCGCGGCCGAGCCGCTCCGGGACAGTCACCGGATCAGGCTGGTCCTCGCCAACGACGACTGGCGGGCGGTTGGCTATCAGCTCGGGGTCGTCGAGCTGATCCGGACCAGCGAGGAGCCACAGGTCACCGGGCACCTAGGGCCCGATCTGCTCGGCCCGGACTGGGACTGCGCCGAGGCGGTGCGGCGGCTGGCCGCCGAACCCGGCCGACCGATCGGCGAGGCGCTACTCGACCAGCGCAACCTGGCCGGTGCGGGCACATATTTTGCTGCAGAGATGCTGTTCCTGCGGGGCATCGATCCCTGGCGTCCCGTCGGTGAGGTCAAGGACTTGGAAGCCCTGGTCGATCTTGGGCACCGGCTGCTCGACGCCAACAAGATGCGGCTCGGGCACGTGACGACCGGGGACGCCAGGCCCGGCCTGGAGAGCTGGGTGTATGGGCGAGCGGGCCGGCCGTGCCGCCGGTGCCGGACACCGATCAGGAGGGGCGAGCAGGGTCCTCCGGGCCAGGAACGGCTCAGGTTCTGGTGCCCGTCCTGCCAGAAATAGCGTTCGGCGCCGTCCACCATGAGCGCCCGACATCACTCATGGCGAGCGCCAGCCGCTGGAATGTCCGGCAGTGGACGTCCACGACACGCCCACCCTGCCACCGGGGTGCGCGCCATCGACAGCTGGTTCGCTTTCGACCAACCCATGCGAGGGCCTAGAAGCCCAGCAGCTTGGCAGGCACGGCCATCGGGATGCCCCGCCTCGCCCGGGCGGTGGCCTCCAGTACGGCTAATGCGAGACCAGAACCCGGTAATCTGCGCGGCGCCCGCCTGCCCATCGTGGCGTTCTGTGCGCTAAACAAGACGCGACGACGGAGATCGCTGGTCTGCTTCCCGACACGGCCTGCCAGATCCGTGCAGAGGTCGGCGTGTATCTGATTTCCAACAATGAGCGGACGCGCGATTCTCGCACGGCCGCCGTTGCGTCCAGTCACTCCCGCAATCCGGCTGCCGTTCCGGCGATATGCGGATGTCGATGACCTCGCCGTCCCGAGCCAAGTTTGTACCACGTCACCTTGTGGCGTCGGACCCGGCCTGCTGCAACTGCCCGTCAATGTCCGTTGTGGTGCGTTGGCACCCGGTGCGATCGGTCACTCGGCCTGGTCTGTTCGGGTCGTGTCGAAGGCTCTCTTGTCCTTTCAGCGGATACGGCGTAGCGTCCCGATTAGGGAGGTGTGCTCGTTTATCCCGTGTAAACGAGATTGAGATTTCTCCCTGCTGCTCTGGACCTCGGTGGCGCTCGAGCGCACAGCCAAGCCGAGGTGGCCTATGGCAGCACCTGTCTTTCATCAGGCTCCGCTCCCCATCAGCGGCCAGCGAGTTCTGTTCTTAGTCTGCGGGATGCCGTCGTCCCGCGGGCAACGTCGGCGGGCACCACCGAAGTCACCCCAGCTCCGGGCATGCTCGCGTGCCTGCGGGACTAGCCACAAGAAGGGCGCGTTATGACCACGGATCAGGGTCCGTATCCAGCTCAGTATCCTGTTCAGTTCGCCGTCGAGTACCCGGACCGGCCGCTCAACCGGCTGACTTCGTTCTTCCGGATTTTCGTGATCATCCCGATCGCGATCGTGCTCGGCACCGTTTCCGGCGGAACCTGGCAGTCGGCAGGAAGCCACTCGACCATGGCCTACGGGGCCGCCGGCGCAGGCGGGCTGCTGTTCTTCGGCCCGCTGCTGATGATCTTGTTCCGGCAGAAGTACCCCCGGTGGTGGTTCGACTGGAACCTGGAACTGCAGCGTTTCATCAACCGGGTGTGGACCTACCTGGCCCTGATGAACGACAGTTATCCGTCCACCGACGACCGCCAGTGGGTCCTGCTTGATTACGCCTATCCGGACGCGGCCACGGACCTGAACCGGTGGCTGCCGCTGGTCAAATGGCTGCTGGCCGTCCCGCACTACATCGTGCTGTTCTTCCTGGACATCGCTGCGTTCTTCGCGGTGATCGTGACCTGGTTCGCGATCTTGTTCACCGGCCGTTATCCCCGTGGGATATTCAGCTTCGTCGAAGGTGTATTCCGCTGGCACAACCGGGTCGCCGCCTACGCGTTCGTCCTGATCACCGATCGGTACCCGCCATTCAGGCTGGCGCCATGACCTGGCACCGCGGGGCGATGAGGTACTCGCCGATCGCCTCGCGGACGCCGTCTGCGGTGGCGCGGGCAAGTGCGCGACGGAAGCCTGCCGCTGGTCTCGGTCACTCAGGTCAACCCGACCAGCCCGAGTGTCCACCAACGAGCCTGGATAACTCATCAATCCAGCCAAGGAGACCAACATGACGACCACTATGCGAATCACAGCAACGAGACGAGTCCCGATGGACTCAATGAGGAAGACCGCGCTCGTCGCGGCGTCTTCTACTTGATCACCTTCATCTCGATCCCCATGCTCGCCCTCAGAGCTGGGGAATTACGTGAGCGCCGACACTCCCGGCCGCGCAGCGGGATTTCACATTAAGTTAACCCCGAAACGGGCAGCACAGATACTGCTTAAAGCTCCGGACGGACCGCCACGGCGCACCTAATTCTTCGTAGAAGTCCCGGCGTCCGGTGCAACGCGCAGTGCAGGGAGCGGTGCAGCGGCGGCAACCACGATGAGTTCCATGACTAATGATCTCATCCGAGGATGGTTGGCCGATGCGCAATGACCCGCAGGTCATCGACCTAGTGACACGCGCCGGGATCGGCGAGCGATCGGCGTGGGATGCACTCATCGAACGGTACTCTCCGTTGATCTGGTCGATCTGCCGGCGGTGCCAGCTGGACCGTGCGGACGCCGAGGACGTCGGGCAGGCCGTCTGGCTGCGCCTGGTGGAACATGTCGGCAGCCTGCGCGATCCGGCCGCCCTACCAGGCTGGCTCGCTACCACCACCCAGCGGGAATGTTATCGGGTCCGGCGCGCTAGGTGCCGACTTGCCGATGGGCAGGTATCAGACGCCGAAAACCTACCGGACGAGCAGGCCGCCGCGGCCGAGGACGAGCTGCTCAGGACCGAGCGTCAGGCCGCGCTTCGCGAGGCAGTTATGGAGCTGCCCGTCAACTGCCAGCAACTTCTTACCCTGCTGACCACCGAGCCTCCGACGTCGTATGCCGAGATCAGCGTCAAGCTGGGCATCCCCGTCGGAAGCATCGGCCCTAGCCGGAGCCGCTGCTTGGACCGGCTGCGGCGCCACCCGGCAATCGCCGCCTTGAGCGACGCTGACGCCGCGAACACGGCCGGGCTACCTCAGTTTGGGAGTGACACATGACCGCGATTCTTTACGGCAACCTGCGCGTGAAAGCATCAGCGATACAGGTGCACGCGTGCTGGCGGCTCGGTTTCGGTCAAGCCGCACCCGGCCTATGTGGCCGTCCAGGCGGCGACCACGACCGCGATCCCGGCCAGGATGCCGAATGCGCCGGCTTGGCTCGTCACCGCGCCCAGCCCGGGGTTAGATTACGTTGTCGTGCAGGCGGGTCAGGAGTGACTCGAACTGGTCGACGTCGTGTTCGGTGAGGCCGGCTCGCAGGCGCTGGTCGAAGGCGAAGGCCACCTCGCGCAGCCGGGAGAACAGCGCGTCGCCCTCGGGGGTCAACTCGACCAGGTGCAGGCGGCGGTTGCGGGGATCACGGCGCCGGGTGACCAGCCCGGCCGACTCCATGGCGTTCAGGTGATGGGAGAGCGTGGCACCCTGGACGCCGACCGCTTCTGCGAGTTCGCGCTGGCTGGCCAACTGCCCGCGTTTCAGCGAGATGAGCACGAGCCAGATCGGCAGCGATCCGCCCGCCACGGCCAGCGCGTCATCGAAGGCGCGGCTAATCGTTCTCGACACCCTGGTCAGGTGCAAGCCCAGCGGCTCGCCAACGGGACGGTCCATCACCAAAGCATACCACAAGCGTTTGACATCTAATAGTTAGATCTCATACGATTCGATGTCATGGATGAGCAGACAGCAGAACAGACCGTAGACCAGCGAGGACGCGAGCCGGCCAGCGAGCCCGGCGACCGGCCGGGGTCCAGGGATCAGAGCATGTACGGACGGGTGGCCCTGGTCGCGGGGGCCAGTAAGGGCATCGGCGCGGCCACCGCCGAGGCGTTCGCCGCCGCCGGGGCCGCCGTGGTGCTGGCCTCCCGTGACACCGCTGCGCTGGAGGCCGTCGCCGGCCGGATCAGCTCGTGCGGCGGCCGGGCCCTAGCCGCGTACCTCGACGTCACCGACGCCGACTCGATGCGCCAGGTGGTAGACCAGGCGCTGTCCACGTTCGGCCGACTCGATGCGGCGTTCAACAACGCCAGCGCGGGCCCGCTGCCCACGCCGCTGGCCGACATCGATCCCGCCGACTTCGACCTCGGCATCGCCACGAACATCCGGGGCACCTTCCTCGGCATGAAGTTCCAGATCCCAGCCATGCTGCGCAGCGGCGGAGGCGCGATCGTGAATATGGCCTCGATCGCGGGCCTCAACGGGACCGCCAACCTGGCCGCGTACGTGGCGGGTAAGGCGGGGATCATCGGGCTGACCAAGGTCGCGGCGCTGGACTACGCGGACCAGGGTATCCGGGTCAACGTGGTGGCCCCGGGCCCGATCCTGACCTACCACCTGGAGGCAGCCGGCCCGCAGGCCCAGCAGGGCGCGGCCATGTCCACGCCGATGCGGCGGGTCGGCCGCCCGGCCGAGGTAGCGCAGGTCGTGCTCTGGCTGTGCTCCGAGCAGTCCTCGTTCGTCACCGGGACCGTAGTGCCGATTGACGGCGGGCAGGCGGCCGGGAACAAGCCGCAGCACATGTACCGGCAGGGACAGCCGATGGAAGCCCCGGCCGCGGGCGGTTAGGCGTACTCGTGGTCCAGGTCGACGATGCAGAACCGGTTGCCGTCCGGATCGGCCAGGACCACGAAGTCGGGATCGTCCGGGTAGCTGTCCCAGTTGACCCGGACGGCACCGAGCGAGACCAGGCGCTCGGCTTCGGCCTCCTGCTCGTCCACCCCGGTCACGTGCAGGTCGAAGTGCAGCCGCGGGTAGTCCTCGGGCGGCGTCCGGCTGGTCTGCAGCGCGATCATGGCGCCAGTCCCGCCCGGCGGCGGGATCAGCACCCGGGCCCAGCCGCCGAACGGCCCCTCGTGGACCTGGTATCCGAGCGCGGCGCACCAGAAGTCCTCGGCTCGCTGGCGATCGGTAACGCCCAGCACCACCACGCCGAACGTGAGCATGGACACTCCCCTTCCGAGCCTTCCCGGCTAGTCCGTGGACCCGAGGCTAGCGCCGTCTGGACCCGGATGGCCGACGACGGGCTGCTCGATCCCGGTCTCGATCTGGACTGGCTGATCGACACGACCACCATCCTGGCCGCAGCCGAGACCTACCTGCTCATCACGCGCCTCATCGGCTGGGACCTCGACACCTACCAGGGCTGGCTCGCGACCACCGGGGCTCGCCTGGCCCGGGTCGCGGACGGGAATTCCGGACCGCTTCAATAGCCGTCGGCGTACGCTCTGACCTGCAACTATGATCCCGAGAACCTTTGCCATCGGTGAGTCCGCGTCGATGCAATGTGGCCTAAATCACAAACCGTGATTCTCCTGAAACCTCTTCGTGATACTCGCGTTAAAGCTGTTAGTGGCTGAAACGTATGCCCAGTTTAATGTTCCATAGGCTGGGACAATTCCCGGAAATGCTGGACTTCTTGGCCATCATGCCCTCATGATGTTTCAGCGCAGGCCATTTATCTCACAGCGTGAAAAAGCGCTTGCCCTGCGTGACGCGGGCCAGTCGCGCCATCGCCGCGACCCTGAAGCGGCCCGCCCGGCATCGGCAGAAGGAGCCCGATGCGTTCGGTCATACCCGGAAACCCTAAGGAGATGGAGCGGTGGCAATACGACATAAGGCAGGCACCATCGCCGGAACGATGGCAGTAAGCCTGGCGTTTTTCTCGGGAACGGCAAGTGCTCACACGACGTCGTTCAACCAAAGGGCAGCCTCATACGTGGAGACGTTCATCGGACGGGTTCCGTACACCTACGGTGGTACTTCTCCCAGCTCAGGCTTTGACTGCAGCGGCCTCGCCCAGTACGTGTACCGCCACTACGGCAAGTCGATCCCCCGCACCGCAGAGGCTCAGTTCTTGCGTTTCCGCCGCGAGAGCAAGCACGCGGCATGGGGTGGAGACCTCGTTTTCTTCCACGTGGATTCGGACCCCAATAGCTATGTCTACCACGTGGCCATTTACGAGGGCGACAATCACATCGTCTCGGCGACCGACCCAGCGCAAGGGATCGCCTGGCAGAAAATCTGGGACTCCGATGTGACATTCGGCACAATCACTCATTAGGTCTCGCTCCCCCGGATCGGTGTTTCCCGGCCAGCTCTTTGGAGCTGGAGAATGAGGCTGCCCTGGGTACACCGTTCCGGGGGTGAGACGTGTACACCGTGCCGTAACGTTTCCGGGACGGTGTCGCTCTAACCTGCGGTTATGAGGAACACACTGATCATCGGGCTGCTGCTCTGCCTGCCGGTGGCGGTGCTCCTAGCGTCGGCGTCCCTGGCCGTGCTGGTCGGCAACCTGGGCCGCCGGTCCTCACGGAGCGCCGGGCCGGGGATCATGCTGCCAGACGGCGATGCGCAGGTACGACACGTCACCGGGGCGGAACACCGAGATCTCAGTCACACGGCCGATCCTAGTTGGCCAGGTCCCGGCCGTGTTTGCGCAGGCGGGCGCTGGCGGTCAGCGTGACGAGTTGTTCGGCCTGGGGCCGGTCGTCGTCGACTGGTGCCACCGTGAAGATGAACCCGCCCTGGCCGAGGCGGACCGTCTTGACCAGGACGGCACTGCTGGCCCCGGGCAGGACGACCACATCACCGGCGTTGACATCGCCAGCAAAGACCACATCTTCCACAGATGATGACAATACCGCCGGAGATGATCGACTTCATCCACAATGCAAACACCGCATGTACGACATGTGTACAGAAGGCAAAGCGAGACGACCGACCCGTCGTGGGCGGCATCTCGTGAACAGCGGGTGCCTCATGTGACGCGGGATTGGGCCTGGGCGTCCCAAGGCGTGGCCGCGGCCCGGGCTAAAATGCGGCGGTGACCGCGACACAGTGGGCGACGGTCGCGTCGCTGGCGACCGCCGTAGGCACCCTCGTGCTCGCGATAGCGACCTTCGCGTCCGTCCGCTCGGCGAACTACTCGGCGCGCGCCGCGGACCAAGCTGCTCGTATCGCCGAACAGTCCGCCCGCATCGCCGAGCGTTCACTGATGGCGGTAGAGCGCCCGCTGCTGATGAGCTCGCGGTTGCAGGACCCGGTGCAGAAGATTCAGTTCCTGGAAGGCAAGTTCTTGAAAGTCGACGGCGGCACCGCAACTCTCGAGGTCGCCGACGGAGTGGTGTATATGGTGATCTCAGTCCGGAACGTCGGCACCGGGCTCGCCGTCATGCACGGCTGGCACGTCGAGGTGACCGGGCAGCCACAGCAGACCCATCCGCCACTCGAGGATTTCACTACCCAGACCCGCGATATTTACGTGGCACCCGGCGACGTCGGATTCTGGCAGGGAGCGTTGCGCGATCCGGCTACAGCCCAGTTCAAGGCCGTCGCCGCCGCAGTCGAGGCTGGCGACCCGATGATGCTCAGCATCCTCTACGGCGACTGGGAAGGCGGCCAGCGAGTGATCAGCCTGTTCGCGCTGCGGCGGGCGCCCGAGAAGTGGCTGACGACAACGGGCAGGCGCGAGCATGTCCGTAGTTTCAGGCGGTGCCGAGCATCTGCTCGATCTGCGCGATCCCTTCGGGGGTGCTGGTGAAGTGTACGACGGCCATGCCCAACTCGACGGCGGCGGGAAGGTTGGCAGCGGTGTCGTCGACGAACACGCACTCATCCGGGGGGTACACCGATCCGGCAGCAGTGCGGAGGTAGATCTGAGGGTCAGGCTTGCGGAGTCCGACTTGGTCCGAGACCACGACCGCGTCGAAGTTGGCCTCGAGGTCGTAGCCGCGGTAAGGGTCGTACTCGCCGGTACCCCATGAGTTCGACAACACGCCGACTGGGACTCCGGCGGCCCGGACATGCCTCACCAGGTCGAGCACCCCGGAACGTGGCCGCAGGTCTGACAGGGCGCTGCCGAGCAGGCCCTTGTCATCGACGCCGAGCAGCCGGGCGATGGTCTTCTCGTAGGCGCGCTGGCTGATCCGGCCCGACAACCTTCCAGGTGCTTCGTTGCAGTTCCAGCGTCGGCTGCCCCACCGGTTGCGGCGGGGGGTGTACCGCTTACGGCCGAGCTGGATGGCGGCGGGCGTAGGCAACGTTGACGACGGCAATGGCGACCCAGATCAGTGCGATCAGGATCACCTGGGTGATGCTCACCGACCTGGTGCTCGTCAGAAGCGATGCCCGGAATGAGCCGAGATCGACTTCTGCTTTGGGTGCGACTCCGCTGGACGACCAGGACTGCAGCGTCACGGCCGTCGCAGCGATGCCCAGCCCGATTGAGCCCAGGCCCATGGCCAGGTTCGTCCAGGCGGCCACGCTGGGCTGGATGCCTCGCTGCGCCAGCCTCGCGTCCACCTGCTTGTCGATCTCCGAGCTGATCCTCTCGACCAGCCCCTCGGCCACGGCGCTGTCGTACGCCTGGCCGAGCTCCGTATGCACGGCCGCCGCTGCGGCGACGTCCTCGCGTGCCCGTACGTCCATCTAGCCAAGCTATATCGCGATTGAGTGCCTGACAACGTGCTACATCGCGGCCGGTCATGCTCTAGCGCCGACGAAGATCAACTCGACGGCGCCTCAGGAGTGGACACGCGCAAGGACACCCCGATCGCAGGCTCCATGACTGCTCGCGGTCAAGCTCGATGGCGAGCTAACGACTGATCCCCTCGGGGTGAACTAGTCGCATGGAGGTCATTGACGGTCGTTGGTGCAGGTCGGAAGCTTTTACTGGTCGAGCCAGGTCGGTGACCCGCTGGTACCACAAGCGCACAAGGCTCGCCCGCGTCGCTGAGATTGTCCTGGCTGGCCAGCTGGCGAATGGCCGACACCTCCGCAGCTGGGACTACTGCCTGCCACTTCCCGCGGGCCGCGCGTTCAGCCGGAAAGGATTGCCGGGAGCCCGAACCGGGGCAAAGTGGCGGGGTCGAAGCGCGTCATGGCCGAGATCTGGATGCCGGACAGGGTGAGCACCAGCAGCCCGACCGTATAGAAGCGGCCGCCCTGCGGGTCGTGGGCGTAAAAGCCGAAGGCGGGCTGGCCGTTGGCCCGGGTAGGGATCAGCCGGGCCGTCCAGCCGGGCCGGAACGCGGTCGCCCTCAGGAACTGGCCCGCCAGCTCGCGTCCGGAGTACTCCAGCGGCAGCGGCGGCATGGTCACCCAGACGTCCTCGGTGAGCAGCGCAACGATCCCGTCCACATCAGCGGCCTCGAACGCCCTGGTCAGCCGGTCCACGAGCTGCTGTTCGGCGGCCGAGCCCGGCGGTGGCGCAGGCTCTCGTGACGCCGCGGAGCGCTGATGGCGCTCCAGGGTCGCGCGGGCGCGCTTGAGCGCGCTGGTCACCGACTCCTCGCTGGTGCTCACCGGCGGACGGCGGCGAGCCGACCGCAGCGCGTCCACGCACCGGCTACTAGCCACCCGGTACAGCCAGGTCCTCAGCGACGCCCGCCCCTCGAACCCGGCTAGACCCTGCCAGGCCGACACCAGCGTGTCCTGCAACGCGTCCTCCGCGTCAGCCACCGACCCCAAAAACCGGTAGCAATACACCTGCAGCTCACGCCGGTAAGGCTCAACAAGCCGGGCAAACGCCTCCCCGTCGCCGGCTTGCGCCCGGGCCAGCAACTCCACCGTCACCCCGCCATCCTCCCATCACCTGCTCCCTGCGGCGCGGTGCCAGCGGAGCCCGATACAGACGACGGCGCGAACCGAAACTGGGCGCCCGCCAGCCGCCCAGTCTTCCCCGCTGGCCGCCGTCGGAATCAGCAGTCCCGCAGTTCCGCACAAGCGAAAAGGAGAACACGATGTCCGCCCAGCCCGAATCACCAGCCGTCGCCATCGCCCGCGCCCACGTCGAAGCCTGGAGCAACCACGAGTTCGACACCGCCCGCGGCATGCTTACGCCCGACGTCCACATCACCGCCACCACCGCCAACCCCGCCCTCCCGCACACCGATCTCACCGGCGCCGACAGCTACATGGAGGGCCTGATCACTTACGCGCAGCCGATCGTGCCCGGCAGCGTGAAGGTGATCGCCAGCACGGGCGATGACCGCAACGCGCTGCTGCTGCTCACCCTGACGATGACCGGCGGCCCGTTCGGCGGGGGACAACCGCACCCTGCGCACGGCTGTACCTGATCGACGACAACGGCAAGATCAAGACCGAGCAGGTCGTCTTCTACCTCGCCCGAGACTGACCAGGCGCCGGGCCGGGGCCAGCACAGGCCTCGGCCCTCGCCGGTATCACCCACCACACCCGAATCCGCCCAGGTCAGCCAGCGAATGGAGACTGCCGTACTAGAAGGGGGTGAGCCGGCCTGTAGGCCGGGTTCTGTGCTCCCGCTGGCGCGGGGCGGCGGTCATCCATCTGGGACTGCCGTTGCCGACAGCCTCGTGCGGTCTACCCGCGAGCATCGGGCGGGCCGCCCTCGATCGCTCGCGCAGGGAACCGCTGGTTCCCCTCTTGACCTTGCTCCGGGTGGGGTTTACCAAGCCGCCGCAGTCGCCTGCGGCGCTGGTGGTCTCTTACACCGCCGTTTCACCCTTACCCCGCGTACCAGACGCGGGGCGGTTTGTTTTCTGTGGCACTGTCCCGCGGGTCACCCCGGGTCGGCGTTACCGACCACCCTGCCCTGTGGAGCCCGGACCTTCCTCACCGGGCCTGCGCCCGGCGCGACCGCCCGGCCGACTCACCCACGCTCAGAATACGCCGAACTCCGGCCCGGCGTAGCTGACCGAGCCGACGCCCGCGAACGAGGCCAGCGACTCCAGCGCCGCCAGCAGCGCTGGATCGGACGGCGCCCCGGGCTCGGCGTACATCCCCTCCACGACGAGCACGCCGCTCTTGCGGTCCACCCGTGCGGCCACCCGGCCGATCAGCCGCTCCCCCGCCAGCACCGGCATCACGTAATACCCGTACTGCCGCGTGGCCTTGGGAACGTACATCTCGTTGCGGTAGGCGAAGCTCCACAGGCGTTCGGTCCGGTCCCGGTCGCAGATGAGGTTGTCGAAGGGCGACAGCAGCGTGGTGCGCGGCACCCAGGGCTCGTCGAGCCGGGCGAGCATGTCCCGGTGGGCCCACCATTGCTCGGTTCCGCCCTCGACCCGCACCGGGCGGGCCCAGCCCGCGCGCTCCAGGTCGAGGCCCGGGTACCGGCCCATGGTGAAGTGCCGCTCGACATCACGGGCCCGGGCCACGTCGCCTGATGTCAAGCGTCCCTAGCAGTTCGGGTTGGGGCGGACGGCGCTGGCGAAGGCGCCGAGCGTGCCCGGGCCGACCGAGCCGTACTGCTTGTCACGGCCGAAGGTGTTGCCGTTGCGCACGTTCCCGAACTCCCACACGCACGCGCCACCGACCCTGGCCTGAGTCCAGTACGGGTAGAAGTGCCCCGGACCGGGTGGCGGGAGTACGCAGTTCTGGCCCGACTGGGGGTCGCAGCCGGTGACGAACTCGGTCGCGCTGTTGTCGGTGACGAACTGGATCTGGGGATAGCGCTGGCCGAACCGGGTTGTGGGCTGGAACTGCAGGAACGTCGACGGGAACCGATCCGGGAAGACCGAGTTCGGCCAGTCGGGGTAGTACCCCGTACCGTCGTAGTCCAGGTCGCCGATCGCGTCGGTGAACACGTCGCAGCCGGTGACCAGGTTTGGCGGCGCGGTGCCTCCGTGAGTGTCGCCGAATGGGTAGCACGGCGCGTCATCCGGTTCGAGGGCGGAGTTCTCCGAGCTAGTCTCGTACGGGCCCGAGCAGTTCGTGTAGTAGGTGTCGCCGGTGGTAGTCACCGGGTTCTGCAGCGAGGTGCACGCCTCGAAGTGGCCGATCTCGAACTCGCTGTTGATCATGTAAGGCCCGAAGCCCCAGGGGATGACGTTCGGCGCCGCAGCAGTGTTGTACTCGGGCTGGAAGTTGAACGCCGTCCCGCTGCAGTCAGTGATGCTGGTATTCATGAAGCCGTTGGCGCCCGAAGCGATCATGAAGCCGCTCTGGCCGGTAGACAAGTCAGTCTCTCTGGCTTCGAGCGCGTGGCCGCCCGGGATCCTGGCGTCGAACAGGTGAATCCTGATCAGGTCGCCCGGGTTCATCATCAGGGTCTGCCCGTTCGGCGTGAAGGTGGAGTTGTCGCTCTCCTGCGGGCTCGGCGGCCCGGCGGGCACGCCGTTGGTCTGGATGAACGCGAAGTTCACCGGCTCGGTGCAGTTCTGGTTGCACCCGCCCGGCGCGAACCCGCCTTGGGAGCACTCCAGGCTGTCGATGTTGAGCGCGGAGCACCAGTGCGTGTTGTCACAGCTGATGTTGTCGGTGAACGGGGCAAAACCCGGCGGGTAGAACTGGAGCTCCACGAAGCCCGCGCCCGCGCCCGGGTAGTTCCCGGCCGGCGCATTGGCGTCCGACTCCGGCGTGCATGGGTTCTGCGGCGCGGACTGCGGGTCGCAGACGGTGATCGAATACCAGGGGGCGATGGTCAGCTCGAACGTGTGGGTCACGTCGCGGCCGGGGTGGGCCACGGTCGGCAGGGCACGTGGCTCGACTGGCAGGCGCTCGGTGAACGTGACGTCATCCCCGGAACCGGCCTGGTTCGAGACGAACCGCATGGACGGCTCGTCGTGCCCGATGTACTTCCCGTTCTCGTAGAACCGGCCGTTCCACGTGCCCCGGGGGTCCTGGCACATGACCGCGGGCTTGACCGGCTTCTGGATGGGGCTCAGGCCGTTGCAATCCAGCTCGCCGATGGCGTTCGGGGCGACCCCGGTGCTCGCGGCGCGCGCGGGCGAGGTGCTGACCGAGGTCAGCCCCAGCGTCAGCGTCGCGCTGACGAACAGCACGGCCAGTCCGGGAACCCGCCAGGCCCGTCGAAGTCTCCGCATGCCAGCCTCCTCAGCTTCGATCATCATCGATCAGCCTCGCTCGACTGACACCACCCTGGCACAAGATTTACGGCTCCGAGAAGAGGTGCGCCGCGGTTTTAGGGCACGGTTTGGTGAACCCAGGTCAGCTGGCCGAACGGGGGACCTGGCTGGTCAGGTCGTCCTGCGGCTCGTCGTCCTGCTGGGGCACGGGCGGCTGGGGCGCGGACGGCTGCGGGGCGGGCCGGACCCGGGCCGGGGCGAACGCGAGGCCCGCGGCCAGGCTGGCGAACGGCAGCACCGGGAGCAGGTACCGGTAGTCGAAGTCGGCGGTCGCGATCGGGAACACCAGCAGCACGACGCCGGTGACCCAGGGCAGCATGCTGCCCGCGCGGCGGGACCAGGCCAGTCGCGGCCGCCGTTCCCGGAGCCCTTCGATCCGCACCAGTCCGCCGAGCCCCACGATCATGATCAACCCGAACAGGGGACCGTAGGTGTAGAGGATCCGCTGGCTGAAAATGATCAGGGACGCGAATGGCTCGACCACCCGGCTCGGGGAGGCGCGGCCGTAGCTCACCGCATCCTGGTACGCGGTGCCGCCCAGAATCCACGTGTGGTCGTCCGGGATCGACTGGGTCTGCAGCCGGAAGTAGTAATAGCCCACCGTGCCGGAGTCCGGGTATTTGTGTCGCGGCCACTCCACCGACAGCGCCAAGCCCTTCACCACCGCCTTGACGTAGCCCAGCGGCTGCGCCTCGATGGCGCGGATGGCGAAGTCGCGGAGCAGTCGGTCATTGGCAGGGGTCACCGGCCCGCCCGCGATGTTGTGCACCGGCCCGAAGTGCCAGATGTAATCTCCCGGCGCGGTCCGGCTGGACGGGCTGCCGGTAGGGCAGATCTGCAGCTCGTCGGCGGGCGGCTTGATGATCGAGCACTCGGCGAAGGAGGACACCCGTCCCCACAGGAAGAACCCGTCGGCCCGGCTCAGCGTGAAGCTGCCCTGCACGTGGTCGAACCAGGTCGCGTAGGCCAGCACCGGCGCCGCGCAGCCGATGGCCATCACCGCCGCGACCAGCCAGCCACGCCAGGACCGCCGACCGCGCCACAGCAGGTAGGCCGGGAACAGCACCAGGATGGGCAGCCCTTCGCTGCGGACGACGACCGCGTAACCGACCAGCAGGCCCGCGATCAGCGCGGTCACCCAGGAGGTTCGGCTGCGCCACAGGATCAGCAGCATGGCCAGCATGATGAGGAAGGTGAACAGCGCCTCGGCCATCACCATGTGCTCGTCTTCGATCTCGAACCCGTCGAGCAGCACCGGCAGGGTCGCCGCCGTGGCCCACAGCTTCGAGACCCCGGCCCGCCGGGCCAGCAGGTAGACCATGACCGCGATGCCCAGCCCCATCAGGTGCTGCAAGCCAGTGACCAGCGTGAAGCTGTGGAACGGGAGCAGGGCCCGGAGGAACAGCGAATAGCCCGTGGTCTTGGACTGGTCCGGTGTCGGCCGCAGCGCGGCGCCCACGTAGACGTAGGAGTCCCCGGCGAACCACAGCGCGCCCGGATAGCCGAGCATCGCCACCAGCCGCAGGACCGCGCCCGCCGCCAGCGCCACGGAGAACTGCGGATGGCGGGCGACTAGTTCACGCAGCCGCGCCAGCGGAGCGCGTGACATGACTGCGACCACGCCGATCCCTTCCCGGTTGAAAAACGTGAACGATTGAGTTAAGCACGGGTCAAGGCCCACCGCTCAAGCTGGGCCACGAAGGCTTGCGCGTCGGCCGGCCAGCCGAGCGAGGTCAGCGCCGCCTCGTGCCCGCGGCTGCCCATCTTGGCCCGCAGCGACGCGTCGTGGGCCAGCTTGAGCACCGCGTCGGCCGCCGCGCCCGGGTCGCCGAACGGCACCACGAAGCCGCAGTCGTAACGGGTCACCAGGTCGGCCGCGGCGGGCAGCGGCGTGGTCACCACCGGCACGCCCCGCGCCATGTACTCCACCACCTTGGTCGGCATGGAGTGCCGGAAGTTGGGCTCGTCCTGGAGTAGCGACAGGCCGGCCAGCGCACCGTCCACCAACGCCATGGCCCGGTCGTTCGGCACGAAGCCGGGCCAGCGGAGCAGGCCCTGGGCCTGCGCGGGCTCGATCAGGGCCCGGGCCCGCGCGTCGGCCGGGCCGATCAGCTCCACCGCGACGCCGTGCGGGCGCAGCAGGGCGGCCAGGTCGATCATCTCGGCCACCCCGCGGTCCGGGGACAGGTGGCCGAGGTAGACCACGCGGTGGTCGGCGCGCGGAGGAGCCGCGGTCTGCGGCACGTAGGTCGTGTTCGGCACCACCGGGTGCGCCTGGCCGAACCGGGGGACGTAGCCCTGCTCGGCCAGGATCAGGTGCAGGCGCCGCTCGGCGAGCCGTTCGGCGGCGTGGACGCCCGCGGCGGCCGCGGGGCGCAGCGGGCGCGGCAGCCACGCCTTGGTGCTGAGCGCGGCGGCGGTGTCCTCGTGCACGTCCCAGACCGTGGGCGGCCGCTTGCGCCGCGGCGGCAGGGCCAGCAGCAGCTCGGGATCGTGGACTAGCAGCAGGTCCGCGCCCGCGCTTTGCCGGGCCAGCTCGCGGCGGGCGGCGCGCAGGGCACCGATCCTGCGCCGTCCCACGGCGCGCGGGACGGCGATTATCTGCAGCTGAGGCCCGGTCCGTTCGGCCGAGAAATCCTCTACCTCGACCGGGGCGATGTAGATGACTTGGTGACCAGCCTCAAGCAGAGCCCTGATCTGGCGGTGGTAGATGCGCGCGTCGGCCGGATGATGGACGATCGTGCACACCACTACCCGCACGGAGGCCTCACAGTGTCCCCATCACAGGGCCTCGACGTGCGGCGCGGCCGGGACGACGCCGCGGGTGTCGAGCAGCAGGCGGGCGGCCTGGGTGAGCTGGGCCGGGTCGTAGGCCTGGTGGGCCTGCAGCAAGATGACCAGGTCGGCGTCGGCCAGGGCGGCCTGCAGGTCGCCGGCGCGGGGGACGGGCTGCCCGTCGATCTGCCAGGCGGGCACGTACGGGTCGTGGTAGCTGACCTGGGCGCCGCGGGCCAGCAGCTTGCGGGCCAGCGGCCGGGCCGGTGATTCCCGCTGGTCGGCGATGTCCCGCTTGTAGGTCACGCCGAGCAGCAGCACCTTGGCCCCGTTGACCGCTTTGGCGTGCCGGTTGAGCAGTTCGGCGGCGCGGTCGGTGACGTAGCCGGGCATCCGGCTGTTGATCTCCTGGGCCAGCTCGACGAACCGGAACGGGTAGCCCAGCGTGCGGACCTTGTAGGACAGGTAGTTCGGGTCGATGGGGATGCAGTGCCCGCCCACGCCCGGCCCGGGGTAGAACGGCTGGAACCCGAACGGCTTGGTCGCCGCGCACCGGATCGCGTCCCACAGGTCGATGTCCAGCTCGCGGCAGAAGATCGCCATCTCGTTGACCAGGGCGATGTTCACGTGCCGGTAGGTGTTCTCCAGCAGCTTGGCCATCTCCGCCTCGCGCGCCGACTTGGCCCGGACCACCTGGTCGCAGACCCGGGCGTAGAACGCCTCGGCCGCGTCCGTGCAGGACGGGGTCAGGCCGCCGACGATCTTCGGCGTGTTGGCGAAGCCGTAGACCGGGTTGCCCGGGTCGATCCGCTCCGGCGAGAACGCGAGCCAGAAATCGATCCCGGCGGTCAGCCCGGAGGCCTTCTCCAGCAGCGGGCCGAGCACCTCCTCGGTCGTGCCCGGATAGGTCGTGGACTCCAGCGACACCAGCGTCCCGGCCTTCAGCAGCCGGCCCGCGGTCGCGGTCGCGGCCCGCACCGCGGACAGGTCCGGCCCGGCGGCCTCAGACAGCGGGGTCGGCACGCAGATCACGATCACGTCCTGCGGTCCCGCCGCCGCCTCGTCAGCGGTAGCCCGGAACCCGTGGCTGAGCATCTCGGCCACCTCGCCGTCGGTGATGTCATCGACGTGCGACCGCCCGGCCATCAGCCCGGCCACGATCTCCGCGTTCAGGTCCAGGCCGGTAACCCGGAACCCCGACCGCGCCGCCGCGATGGCCAGCGGCAGGCCGACATAACCCAGCCCGATCACCAGTACGTCCTGCCCCGGCATGTGGACCCCCATCTAGAGCGCGCCCAAGCGCGCGTACGCGTCTCGGTACCGCGCCGCGTTGTGAGCCCAGGTCCGGTCCCTGGCCACCCATTCGCGCGCGTTGTCGCCGAGTTTCCTTCTGATATCCGGACTGCAAACCAAGAGCTCAAGACTATCGGCTAGGGCTACCGGATCTTGCGGTATTGTTAGCGCCCCCGTCACGTCAGGTTTGATGATTTCGGCGAGTGCCCGCACTTCACTGGTGACCACGCACAGCCCGCTGGCCATTGCTTCTATCGGTTTCAGCGGCGTAACGAGCTGGCATACCCTGTCCGGGGTGCGGGGGACGACGAAAACATCGAGGAGCGCGTGGAATTCACGTACTTTCGCCGCGGGCACGCGACCGGTGAAGATGGCCGCCTCGGCCAGGCCGAGGTCCGCCGCCTGACGTTGCAGGGCGGGGCGCTCCGGTCCGTCGCCGACGATCAGCGCCCGCACCGGCAGGCCGCGGTCTTTGAGGAGGCGGGTCGCCTCGAGCAGGGTGCCGATGCCCTCGTGCGGGACCAGGCTGGACACCTCGCCGACGACGTGCTCGTTTGGCGCGATGCCCAGCTCTTTGCGGAGTGCGTCGGCGTCGGGCAGCGGCTGGAGGAACTCCTCGGACACGGCGTTCGGCACGATGAGGACCTTCTCGGCCGGGATGCCGCGGGCCACGATCTCCTCCCGCATGGCCTCGCCGAGGGTCACGACCAGGTCGGCGGCCAGCATGCAGCGGGTCTCCAGGTCGCGGTTGCGCCGGTACAGCTCGCTGCTGGCCAGGTCGTTGCCGTTCGGGTGCCGGGACAGCCAGGTGTCCTCCCAGAACCCGCGTACCTCGTACACCACGGGCAGCCCGTACCGCTCGCCCAGGGCCAGCGCGATCACGGCGTTGGTGTAGTTGCTCGCGGCGTGCAGCACCGCGGGGCGCAGCTGCTCGGTCAGCCGGGCGGCCAGTTTCGAGGCCCAGAGCGGCCGCTTTGTCGGCGCGGCCGGGCAGGCGCCACGGCAGCAGCCGGTGGTACGGGATGCCGTCCAGCGTGACCAGGCGCCGACCGTCCAGCGTGCCCTGGGTGACCGGGAAGCCGCACCTGGTCACCACGTGCGGATCGAGCCCGGCCGCGCTGTCTGGGCCAGCACGATCTCGTGCGTGCGGATCGTGTACCCGGCGCTGGTGGTGGGCAGCGCGTCGTTGACGAGGTGCAGCACGCGGCCGGGGGTCGCTCGGGTTCTTTCATGATCGTGGACAGAAATGGGCGCTATTTGCCCAAAACTGCCCACGATCATGGACTTGCCCGGTGCGGGGAGCAGGAGGGATTGCTCGGCGGTGAGACGGGTGCGGAGGCGGCGGGCGCGGCGGCCGGGTGCGCGGTCGAGGGCCCGGATGGCCTCGGTGAGGCGGCCCTCGCGCCAGGCCAGGCGGGCGGCCAGCACCGGGCGGGCGCGGTCGTCGTCGGCCAGCCGGGCCAGGGCGCTTGGCCGCGGTCTCGGGCTGGTCAACGGCCAGGCTGAACGCGGCCAGGCGGCGCGGCGAGGCGTCGAGCGCGGCCAGCGCCGCGGCCCGGTCCCCCGCGCCCCACAGCGCCGCCGCCCGCCCGTAGGGCCCGGCGAGCCGGAGCCCCCCGCGAAGCGGCGGGGGCAGTACTCTCTGGGCCAGGATGATGGCACGGACCGGATCGGCGGCCGCGTGCCGCCAGGCGATCGAGGTCGCGAGCGTGAGAGCGCGAGGCGACGCGTGCATGCCGCGGGAGAATCGGGGCTCCCGGCCTGCGCAGGGCGGACGTCATCACGGCAAACTTTATCGGTTCAGGTGAACGGAAAGGACGCGATGCGCGCACCTATCACCCACGTGCTGGGCGCGAGGCCGAACTTCATGAAGGCCGCGCCGGTGATCGCGGCCCTGGCCGAGCTGGGTCACGAGCAGCGGATCGTGCACACCGGGCAGCACTACGACGAGCGCATGTCCGAGGTGTTCTTCGTCCAGCTGGGCCTGCCGCGGCCGGACGTGAACCTGGGCGTGGGGTCGGGCAGCCACGCCCGGCAGACCGCCGAGATCATGACCGGGATGGAGCGGGAGTTCATCGAGAACCTCCCCGGCGCTGGCCGTGGTCTACGGGGACGTCAACTCGACGCTGGGCGCGGCGCTGGCCGGGGCCAAGCTGGGGGTGCCGCTGGCCCACGTGGAGGCCGGGCTGCGCAGCTTCGACGACTCGATGCCGGAGGAGATCAACCGGCGGCTGACCGACCAGCTGTGCGCGCTGCTGTTCGCGACCTCGCCGGAGGCGATCGGGTACCTGGCCCGCGAGGGCCGCCCGGTGAGCGCGGTGCACCTGGTCGGCAACCCGATGATCGACACGCTGCTGGCCCACCTGGACCGGTTCGACGTGGCCGCGGCCCGGGCCGCCGCCGGGCTGCCGGAGCGGTACGTGGTGGCCACCTTGCACCGGCCGTCCAACGTCGACGACCCGCAGGCGGCGGCCGCCCTGGTCCGGGCCCTGCACGAGGTGGCCGACGAGCTGGACCTGATCATCCCGGTGCACCCGCGGGGCCGGGCCGCGCTGCAGGCCGCGGGCCTGGACGCGCACCCCCGGCTGCACGTCTGCGACCCGCTGGGCTACCTGGAGTTCATGGCCCTGGTCAAGGGGGCCTGCGCGGTGATCACCGACTCCGGCGGGGTCCAGGAGGAGACCACCCTGCTCCGGGTGCCGTGCCTGACCCTGCGGCCGAACACCGAACGGCCCATCACCATCACCAGCGGCAGCAACCGCCTGATCACCGACGCCGAACTGGCCGCCGCGGTGCTCAAGGCCTGCCACGACGGGCCCTATGCAGGCGAGCTGCCGCCGCTGTGGGACGGGCAGGCCGGCCCGCGGATCGCCCGGATCATCACCGCCTGGCTCGACCCGGAGGGCGCGCCCATGAGCGAGCCGGAGGGCCGCGGCGCCGGCTGGACTGAGGAGCGAGGAACGAGCGACGAGGGAAGCGGGCGCCAGTGAAGCGGGACGGGGCGGTGAGTGCGGGCCCGGAGGCGAGCGGAGAACTCGGCCTGGCCGCCGAGCGCGACCGGCTGGCCCGGACGCTGCGCGACACCAGGCTGCAGCTGGCCATGACCCAGGCGCGGCTGTCCGCGCTGGAGGGCTCCGCGACGCTGACCCTGGGCCGGACGCTGGTCCGCGCCGCGCGGCGCCCGTGGTCCCGCGGGCGTTCAGCTGCCGCTCGACCTGATCCGGCTGTGGCGGGAACGCGGCGGCCTGACCGGGCCGGGCGGCGGCCACCCTCGCGCTGGCGTCGGCGCAGCTCAATGACCTGTCCGGCGTCGGGGAGCGGTTCCTTTCCGCGCTGACCGCGCCCGGCCTGGGCGCCCCGGGCGCGGCCTCGGCCGCCTTCACCCCGCCGGGGCTGGTCGTCACCGGCGTGCTCAGCGCCGAATCGTGCGCGACGCTCGCCCCGGACGCGGCGGTCTACCCGCTGCTGCCGCACGACGCGGACGTGATGCTGGAGAGCGTCGGCGCCGACCTGGTCCTGATCGAGGCCGCGGCCATGCTGGCCAGCTCGGCCTGGGCCTACGCCGGCGACCCGGCCGCCGCCGACCGCGGCCGGCGGCTGGGGCGGCTGATCGCCGGCGGCCCGCGCGCTGGGCAAGCCGGTGATCTTCATCCGCAACGTCCCCGCGCACCTGGCGCCCGGGCCTGGACTGGGTCGCGGCCAGCTGCGACGCGGTGTCCGACGATGGCTTCGGCGTGCAGCTGGCCCGGTTCAACCCGATCGGGCTGGCCGGACAGCGGCCGATCCGACCCGGTCTACGCCGGCCCCCGCGACCCTCGGGAGCCGCCCGCCGTCCGGGCCCTGCTCGACTCGCTGACCGGGCTCGACCGCTGACCGGGGTGGCCGGGCCGGTAACGGTCACCGGCGAGATCGGCTGGCGCCGGCGGCCCGCGCTGTACCGGGAGCACGCCCTGTTCGTCACGGTGTCCCCCGGCCAGGCGCGCGAGCAGCGGGCCTGCGGCGCGCGAGTGATCATGATCAACGGCGAGCAGGCCGCGCTGCGGGAGCAGATCGCCGCCGCCCGGGCCGAGCGCGCCGCTGACCGAGGCCGAGACGTTCCCGAGCTGCGGGAGATCTTCACCGGGCACGCGACTCCGGTGCGGCTGGCCGGGCTGGCCAGCCTGGCCGGGCTGCCCGAGCACCTGGTCACCGGGCGCCAGATCGCGGTGCTGGCCCGCGTCGAGGACGCCGCCGGCGCGGCGGCCCTGGCCGCCCGCCTGCGCCGGCAGCGGCTGCGCGCCCGCCGAGCTCGTGGTGGCGGTCGCCGCGCGGGCCGGGGAGTCCGCCGAGCTGTCCTGCCACGCGGTGACCGCGGCGCTGGGCGACCTGGCCGGGCAGGGCGTACTGATCACGGCCGTCCCGCGAGGAAGCCGCGGCGGACGGCCCGGACGGCCGCTGGATGCGCGCTCGCCGCCAAGGCGGCGCGCTCGCCGTGGGTCGCGCCGTGGCAGGCCGACCGCGAGCTACGACGAGTGGTACCTGCTCGACCTGGCCTGCGCGCGGGAGTGCGCGCAGGCCGACGCGGTCGGCTACGCCGGGTCCGGCGGGTCCGGCTACGCGTACGTGACCTCGCTCGACCCGGCGCTGGCCCGGCGGGAGTTCTTCGGCCCGGACGGCTCCGGACCCACGGTCTACGGCTCTTCTCTCTCAGCTAAGGAGTTGTCCGCGTTGACCACGCGCGCGCTTGTCTACGGTGACATCGACCTGAACCTGATCGATGGTTCGGCCATCTGGCTGCAGTCCGTCACGCAGGCGCTGGCCGGGGCGGGCTGCGCGGTGACGCTGGTGCTCAAGGCACCGGTCCGCACCAGCCGCCTGATCGCGCCGCTGCTGGCCGAACCGGGCGTGACGGTCCGCCGGCCGTTCGAGGAGCACCTGCTCGAAGGTTCTGGGGTCCCGGTCCGGTCACCGCCGCGGCGGCCCCGGAGCTGCTCGCCCGGCTGGACGCCGAGGCACCGCACGACCTGGTGGTGCTGCGCGGCCGGGCGGTCACCGCCGCGGCGGCCAAGAGCGGCGCGTTCGCCGGGCGGCTGTGGCCGTACCTGACCGACGTCCCGCAGTCGGTACCCGGGCTCACGCCCGGCGGCGGCCGAGGAACTCGCGATGATCGCCTCGGCCGCGCGCTACGTGCTCTGCCAGACCGAGGAACTGCGCTGCTTCCTGGAGGGCAGCATCCCCGCGGCGTGCGGCAAGTGCGTGCTGCTGCCGCCCATCCTGGCCGAGATCCCCGCCTCCCGGGACGCGTCCGCGGCCGGGATCGCCGCTGCGGCTGGTCTACTCCGGTAAGTTCGCGCCGCGCTGGAACACGCTGGAGATGACCGAACTGCCCGGCCTGCTGGCCGCCCGGGGCGTCGCCGCGGAGCTGCACATGATCGGCGACAAGATCCACAACGCGCCGGGCGACTACCAGCAGCGGATGCGGTCCGCGCTGGACACCGAGGGCGTGACCTGGCACGGCGGGCACTCGCGGGAGGACGCCCTGCGGCTCGCGGCGTCCTGCGACATCGGGCTGAGCTGGCGTCACCCCGAGCTGGACGCGAGCCTGGAGCTGTCCACCAAGGTGCTGGAGTACGGGGCCATCGGGCTGCCGGTGATCCTCAACCGCACGCCCATGCACGAGGGGCTCCTGGGAGCGGACTACCCGCTGTTCGCGGCGAGCCTGGCCGACGTGGTGGACGTGGCCGCCGCGGCGGCGGCCGACCCGCCGGCTGTTCCGGCAGGCGGCCGACCGGACCAGCCGGGCCGCCCAGCAGTTCACCCTGGACCGGGCGGCGGAGCGGCTGCGCGGCTACCTGGGCCGCGCGCTACCCCGAGGGGGTCTGGGGGAAAGGTTGCTCATCGCCGAGGGGGGTCCGGGGGGAGGGTCCCCCCGGGAGGAAGGCAGGGGGGTCTGGGGGGATCGTCCCCCCGGGAACAAGCTCAAGGTCGTGGTGGCCGGGCACGACCTGAAGTTCTTCACTCCGCTGCTGGATTACCTGCGGCTGCAGCCGGACCTGGAGGTGCGGCTGGACCAGTGGGCCGCGCTGGGCAAGCACGACGCGGACGTCAGCCGGGAACTGGCGGGCTGGGCCGACGTGGTGATCTGCGAATGGTGCGGGCCGAACGCCGTCTGGTACAGCAAGCACAAGCGGCGCGGGTCACGGCTGCTGGTCCGGCTGCACCGGTTCGAGCTGGCGTCGCCCTACCCGGCGCCAGGTCAAGATCGGGGCGGTGAGCCAGGTGGTGTGCGTGAGCAGGCACTACGCGCGGCTGACCCGGGAGCAGACCGGCTGGCCCGAGGCGAAGGTGGTGACGGTCCCGAACGCGATCGACGTGGCCCAGCTGGACCGGCCCAAGCTCGACGGCGCCCGGTTCCACCTGGGCCTGGTCGGCATCGTCCCGTCCCGCAAGCGCCTGGACCTGGCCCTGGACGTGCTGGAGGAACTGCGCCGCGAGGACGACCGGTACCTGCTGTTCATCAAGTCCGGGATGCCGTGGGAGCACTGGTGGGTGTGGCAGAACCCGGCCGAACGCGAGCACTACGCCGCCGCGCTGCGCCGGGTGCAGCGGTCCCCGCTGCTGCGCGGAGCGGTGGTGTTCGACGACGCGGGCCCGGACGTCCCGGCCTGGCTGCGCCGGGTCGGCTTCATGCTGTCCACCAGCGACGACGAGAGTTTCCACGTCGCCCCGGCCGAGGGGATGGCGTCCCGGGCGGTGCCGGTGCTGCGGCACTGGCCGGGCGCCGAGACCATCTACGACACGCGCTGGATCCACCGCGGCCCGGCCGACATGGCGGCCGCGATCGCGGCCCTGGACGACGAGGCCGACTGGCGGCGGGCCGGTGACGAGGCCCACGCGCAGGCCGCGGCCGCGTTCAACCTGCCGCGCGTGTGCGAGGCCTGGCGCGACCTGCTCACCACCGACCTCGACCCGGCGGCCCCGGAGCCGAAGCTCGAGCTGCTCGGCTCCGGCTGAGGCGGCATGTACTTCACGCTCGCCATCAGCGCGGCCACCCGCGAGCGTGCGCGGCGCTGGTCAGCGCGGCGGCGCAGCACCGATCCCCGGGTCATGCCGATCCCCGGACCGCCTGCCGTCGTTTGGCAGGCACGGGCCGACCGCCGCCTTGTGCTGGCCCGGGCCGGACGGTACAGCAGCCCGCGTCGCACGCCGGGACGATCTGGGCGGACGAGGACGGGCTGCACGCGCGGACCGGGGTGACCCGCGTCGACCCGGTCTACCTGGCCGAGGTCCCCGGGGCCGTGGTGGTCAGCGACCGCGCCTCGCTGGGCCGCCGCCGTGGCGGGCCGGCTGGGCGAGCCCGACCCGGTCATGGCGGCCGCCTTCCTCAGCCTCGGCTACCCGGTCGGCGCCGCGACCCCGTTCCGCGGCGTCCGGGCCCTCGGCGCCCAGCGCCAGCTGACGGTCACCGGCGGCCGGCCGATCGCGGTCGGCGGCCCAGCCTGACGGTGACCGGCGCGGACGGGTCGTACGGCGCGGTCGCCGGCCGCCCTGGTCGACGCGGTCCGGCCGCTCGGCGAGCTGGGCGTGCCGGTCGAGCTGTCCCTGACCGGAGGCAAGGACAGCCGGCTGATCGCCGCCGCGCTGACCGCGGCCAAGGTCCCGTTCCGGGCCCGCACCCACGGCTTCGCCAGCCACCCCGACGTCATCGTGGCGGCCATGATCGCCAGCCAGCTCGGCGTCGAGCACGTGGTCACCGAGCCGCGCCCGGCGGCCCCGGAGCGGGCACCCGACGAGGCCGACGTGCTGGCCAGGCTCCGCTCGGCGGTGCTGGTCTCCGACGGGATGCTGTCGGCGTTCGAGAACGTCGGCCGGCCCGACCCACGGCTGACCGTGAGCCCGGTGCAGACCGGCGGGCACGGCGGCGAACTGCTGCGCGGCGGCTACGCACCCGCCGCCTGGACCGCCCGCATGGCCCGCCCGGGCCTGGAGCGAGGCGCGCGGGACCGAGCTGTTCCGCCGCATGGTCACCCGCCGCCTGGGCCTGCTGCGCCCGGCCGCGGCCGGCGCGTACCTGGCCAGCCTGGCCCCGTCCGCCGCCTCACTCCCCCGCGGGCCGCTGCGCACGCTGGACGACTTCTACCTGGCGAACCGGGCCGGCCGGTGGTCGGCCGCGGCGCGCCAGGCCTACCTGATTCGCGAGCCGCTGGTCCAGCCGTTCTTCGGCGACCAGGTGGTCCGGGCCGCCCGCGCGGTTCCGCTGCCGGACCGGATCACCGACCGGCTGCACCGCGGCGTGCTCGCGGCGCTGTGCCCGGAACTGCTCGACCTGCCGCTGGCGGGCAGCAGCTGGAAGTCCGGGCCGCGCACGCCGCCGGTCCGGGCCACGGCCAACGCCGGTGCGGCAGCGGCCGGCGCGGAGCGGCCGACGCGGCCGACGCGGGCGGCGCGGCGGACTGGCGGCGGGCCTACGGGGACCAGATGGCCCGGCTGCTCCGCGATTACGCCCTGGACCTGGGCGCCGCGGGCGGGATGTTCGAGATCGTCCGGCGGCCGGCGGCCGAGCGGGCGCTGCCCCGCCGCAGGCGGACTCGCACGCCGCCTGGGCCCTGGCCACCCTGGCCGCGCTGCTGTCGGGCGACTGGCTGAACGCCCGCGGCGGTAGCGAGGTCAGCCCCGGCCGTAGCGGGTCTCGGCCTGCCAGAAGTACACCACTCCCACCGCCAGCGTGACGACTGCCCAGCCGACCCCGGCCAGCCACAGCTCACTGATCGTGGTGGTCGGGTGGCAGTAGGCCTGCAGGGCGGGAATCTTCTTCGCGTTGAAGAGGGCGCACTTCGCCGCGTTGTACGGCTGGGCGCCGGGCGCGTCGGTCACGCTGCGTGGCCATGATCGCGTACCTGGTCAGCGAGATGTACACCGCCGCCGGGTTGAGCTGCAGCACGTTCTTGGCCCATAGCGGCAGCGTGGCGGGCAGCGAGGCGATGCTGTACATGACGCCGCAGAAGTACCGCCAGATCCGGGTCAGGAACGGGATCAGCTGGCTGAAGTCCTGCGCGCCGGCGCCCAGCCGGGCCATGATCAGCGCGGCGCCCATGTTGAACGTCGCCTGCAGGACCAGCACCGGCACCAGGAACAGCCAGTACCAGGTGAGCGGTTCCCCGGTCGCGAGCACGATGGCGAACAGCACCAGCATCGACACCATCAACTGCTGGAACTCCACCAGCACGTAGGCCAGCGGCAGGCAGGCCCGCGGGAAGTGCAGGCGCGGATCAGCGCGATGTTGGCCCGCATCACGGTGGAGCCGACCACGATCGACCGCTCGGTGAAGGAGAAGATGAACACCCCGGTGACCAGGAACGCGGTGTAGTTGCTGATGCCGCGGTTGGCCTGGAACAAGATCCCGAAGACCAGGTAGTAGACCGCCGAGTTGAGCAGCGGGGTCAGCACCTGCCACAGCTGGCCCAGCCGGGCCTCGGTGTACATGGACACGTTGCGCGCCGTGGCGTAGGCGACGATGAAGTGCCGCCGCTGCCAGACCAAGCGCAGGTAGGAGATCAGGCTGGGCCGCGCGGAACTGGGCCGCAGGCCGTACTTGGCCGCCAGTTCGGCCAGGCTGCCGTCGCGCCTCCGGCGATGCCTCGTCCCCGGGAGCGAGCACGGTCCCGTTCAGCAAGCTGCCTGGAGCGGTCAGCCGCCCGCGGTCGTCCATGACGTGGATTCTATTGATCAGGACAGGTGGCTGGTGTCATTGAACGACCGGAGCACGGCCGGCCCGTCGGCGTACCAGTCGATCTCGCACAGCGCCGCGACGTCCAGGTGCATCCGGTACAGGGCGGCCGGCGGGGCCAGCAGCGCCGCGGCGACCAGCGTCTTGATCGGCGTGACGTGGCTGACGATGAGCACGGTCTGGCCCGCCCGCGCGGCCAGCACGCGATCCAGCGCCGCGGTGACCCGCGCGCTCACGTCGGTGAAACTCTCCCCGCCGGGCGGGGCGACCTCCGGGTCGGCCAGCCACGCGCTGATCTCGGCCGGCCAGCGCTCCCGCACCTCAGCGAAGGTCAGGCCCTCCCAGGCGCCGAAGTCGGTCTCCCGGAACCCGTCGTCCGTGACCACGGCGGCGCCGGTGACGGCCGCCACCTCCTGCGCCGTCTGCACCGTCCGCAGCAGCGGCGACGTCACGATCACGCCGAGGCCGGCCGAGGCCAGCCGCTTGGCCGCGGCGGCGGCCTGCTGGACGCCCACCTCGGTGAGCGGCGCGTCGGTCCGGCCCGCGTACCGCTTCTGCACGGACATCGGCGTCTGCCCGTGCCGCAGCAGCGCGGTGACCGTGGGCTCGCCCTGTGCGGGCCGCCAGTGGGTCGCGGGCCGCACCTAGAGGCCAGACTCGGGCGTGCGGACCAGGATCCGCCGGCACTCCTCGCACCTGAGTACCTCGTCGGGAGCGGACGCTCGGATCTGGTTCAGGTCGACCGTGTTGAGGGACAGGTGGCAGCCCTCGCAGCGGCCCGCGCGCAGCGCGGCCGCGCCCACGCCCCGTGCGTCGCGGATCTGCTCGTAGAGCTTGAGCAGGTCGGCGGGCACTTCGGCGGCGATGGCGGCGCGCTGCTCAGAGGCCTTGCCGGCCTGCTCGTCGATCTCCTTGAACGCCGCGTCGCGGCGCGCGGCCACCTCGGCCGTCTCGGTGCCCAGGCTGTCGCGCTCGGCGGTGAGCTCGTCTCGCCGGCTGACCAGGCCCTCACGGCGTTCCATCAGCTCGAGCACGACCTCCTCGAGATCGCCCTGCCTGCGGCGCAACGACTCGATCTCGGACTGCAGGGTGGCCAGCTCGCGGGCGGCGGACACCTGCCCGGCATCCAGCCGGGCGCGGTCCCGGTCGATCCTGGTCCGGACCTGCTCGACGTCGCGCTCTGACCGGTTCTCCTCCCGGGCCAGGTCGCCGAGCTCGGTCTCGGCCACGACGATCTCGTCTTTGAGCTCGCTGGCCCGGGCCTCCAGGCGGGCGAGCTTGGCGACTTCGGGCTGGCTATGCCGGCGGTGGTCGAGGCGAGCGAGCTCGGCGTCGAGGTCGGCCAGTTCGAGCAGCCGAAGCTGGCTCTGCGGTGATGCCTTCACGGCTCCCAACGTTAGTCCCCCCAGGGGACTATTTGGGGGCCGAGGGGGTCTGGGGGGAAAGGCTTCCCCCCAGGATCGGGGGGGTTTCGGGGGGTCGCCCCCCCGAGCCAGCACAGCATGGTAGACCTTCCCCGTGGAGATCCCTCGGGTTAGCCGGCCCTATATGCCTGGGTACGGCATCTCCGGGCCAGCAGAAGGAAGCGGGCTCCTGCACTGGTCCTGGGCCGCGGAACGGCTGACCGCGGCGCGTAACTACTGGGTGGCCACCGTCTGGCCGGACGGGCGGCCGCACGTCATGCCGGTCTGGGGCATGTGGGACGACAGCACGCTCTGGTTCACCAGCGCGGTCGGCTCGCGGAAGATCCGCAACCTGACCGCCGACCCGCGCTGCTGCGTCACCACCGAGGACGCATCTGACCCGGTGGTCATCGAGGGCAGAGCGGATATCACCACCGAGCCGGCCGCGCTGCAGCGGGTGATCGACCTGATGAACGCCAAATATCACACGGACTTCGGCGTGGACTTCCTGGATCCGGCCACGAACGCGACCGT
Source organism: uncultured Actinomycetes bacterium (assembly GCA_963742795.1). Lineage (GTDB taxonomy): Bacteria > Actinomycetota > Actinomycetes > Streptosporangiales > Streptosporangiaceae > Palsa-504. Next base: position 129,252 of record CAVUNL010000027.1, on the reverse strand, counting down.
GGGGGTGCGACCGCGCCGGGTGTTCAGCCTGCGGGCCGGCGACTTCACCGGCTCGCCTACACGCTGGATCTTCGAGGACTAGTGGTTATCAGAAGACAATAATTGCGCGGTCGGCGACCGTCGCCCGGCGGGTAGCGTGGAGGCAGCGTCTACCTGCGAGTCCGCCATGACACGACCGCCCGTCCCCTCCGCCGGAGGCGGCAAGACCGGCCCTGCCGCTGGTCCGCCCCCGCATCCGAGCGTGCTCGCCGGGGCGGTCGCCGGGGTGCTCACCGCGGCGGTCGCGATGGGCGTCGGCCAGCTCGCGGCCGGCCTGACCGTGGCGCAGAGCTCCCCGGTGCTGGCGGTAGGGCAGGCCGCCATCGATCTCACGCCGCTGCCGGTCAAGGACTTCGCCATCTCGACGTTCGGCGCCAACGACAAGACCGCGCTGCTGGTCGGCATCCTGGTCATCCTGGCCGCGTTCGCCGCGGTGATCGGGATTCTCGCGGTCCGCCGGCTCGCCCTCGGGCTGGCGGGCCTGGCCGTGTTCGCCTGCATCGGCCTGGCCGCCGCGCTGACCCGGCCGACCGCGACCGCCGCGTACGTGATCCCGACCCTGGTCGGCGCCGCGGCCGGGGCCTTCGCGCTGACCCGCCTGGTCCGCGCGGCGCACGGGCTCGATTCCCGGCCGAGCAGGTCCGCGGGGGCCAGGAGTCCAGCTAGCGAGCTCAAACCACCCGACCTTCCGGAGCCTGCCAAGGCCACGCCCGCGCCCGCGTCCTCGTTCACCTACCTGCCCAGCCCCGATGACCGCGGCGCCTCCCGGGGGCCGGCACGGCGGCGGTTCCTGACCACCAGCGGGCTCGCCGTGGTGACCGCGGCGGCGGGCGCGCTGGTCGGGCGCGAGCTGATCACCCGGCACAACGTCAGCGCGGCCCGCACCGCGCTGCACTTCCCCAAGCCGGCGGTCGCCGCTCCCCCGCTTCCGCCCGGCGCCAACCTGAACATCCCGGGCCTCAGCTCGTTCATCACCCCGAACGGCAGCTTCTACCGGGTCGACACCGCCCTGCTGCTGCCCGAGGTCGACCCCGCGACGTGGCAGCTGCGCATTCACGGCATGGTGCAGCGCGAGGTGACCCTCACCTTCGACCAGCTGCTGCGGCGGCCGCTCATCGAGGACTACGTCACCCTCACCTGCGTGTCCGACCCGGTCGGCGGACCCTACGTAGGCAACGCCCTGTGGCTGGGCGCGAGCCTGGCCGACCTGATCCGCCAGGCCCGTCCGCTGGGCGGCGCCGACCAGCTGTTGTGTACCTCAGTCGACGGGTTCACCTCGGGCACCCCGCTGCAGGTCGTCCTGGACGGCCGCGACGCCCTGCTCACGGTCGCGATGAACGGCCAGGCGCTGCCCGTCGAACACGGTTTCCCGGCCCGGATGGTGGTGCCCGGGCTGTACGGCTACGTATCCGCGTGCAAGTGGGTCACCGACATCGAGGTGACCACGTTCGCGTCCGCCTACGCGTACTGGGCCACCCGCGGCTGGTCGCAGCAGGGGCCGATCAAGACCGAGTCCCGGATCGACGTGCCGGTCAGCAACTCGACCATCGCCCCCGGACGGACCCCGGTGGCCGGGGTGGCCTGGGCGCAGCACAAGGGCGTCGCGGCGGTCGAGGTCCGGGTGGACGCCGGGCCGTGGCAGCAGGCGCGGCTGGCCGCGGTACCCGACATCGACACCTGGCGGCAGTGGGTGTGGGAATGGGACGCCACTCCCGGCACTCACATGCTCGAGGCCCGGGCCACGGACGCCACCGGCTACACCCAGACCGCGGTGCTAGCCCAGCCGCCGCCGAACGGGGCCAGCGGCTACCCGTCCGCGGCGGTCGTCGTGCGCAGCTCCTGACGCGAGCACCACGGACCGTTCGGCTGAAAAGTCTTTAAGAAGGTCCGGTCCGGAAGCGGCACGCGCACCCGTTAGGGTTCCTGGAGCGGCGAGAGGAGGCTCGATGGACGGCGAGGCCGATCGGGAGTTCGCGAGGCTGGCTGGCGAGTACCTCGACGACCGGGCGGAACGGCATCCGGAGCTGGCCACCAGCCTGGGCGACCACCGGTTCGACGACCGCCTCAGTGACCCTTCCGCAGGACGCCCGGGCCGACGAGCGGCGGTCCCTGGACGCCTGGGCGGCCCGGCTGGACGCCCTGGATCTCGGCGCGCTGTCGGCCGAGCACCGGGTCGACGCCGCGATGATGGCCGACAGCGTGGCCCGGCGGGTGTTCGAGCTTGACGAGCTGGCCGAACACACCTGGAACCCGCTGCTGGCCAACCCCGGGCGGGCCATCTACCAGCTGCTGGCCCGGGACTTCGCCCCGCTGCCCGACCGGCTCGCCTCGGTGGCCGGGCGGCTGGCCGAGGTTCCCGCGGTGCTGGCCGAGGCCCGGCGGCAGCTCGGGGCGATGCCCAGGGTGCACCTGGAGACCGCCATCGGGCAGTTCGACGGCGCGATCGAGCTGGTCGGCAAGGAGGTCGACGGCGCGCTCGCGGCAGTGCCGTCCTCCGGGCCATCCTCCGGTCCGCGGCTGGCCGACGTCCGCCCCGCCGCCCTGGAGGCCCTGGCCGAGCACCGGGCCTGGCTGTCCGCGCGCCTGGCCGCGGCGGCGCCCGGGCCGGACGGCGACCGGGACCCGCGGATCGGGCCCGAGCGGTTCGCCCGCAAGCTCTCGCTCACCCTGAGCGCGGCCGCCGACGCGGACGCCATCCTGGCCCGGGCCCTGGCCGACCTGGACCGGGTCAGCGAGCAGATCGCGTCGCTCGCCGCCTCCATGGCTGGTTCCGCGGTGGCTGGCCCGGCGGTCGTGCGGCAGGTGCTCGACCGGCTGGCGCAGGACGTGCCCGACGACGCGACCATCCTCGGCTTCTGCCGCGACGCCCTCGCCGCGCAGATCGCCTTCGTGACCGACCACCGCCTGGTCACGGTCTACGACGATCCGGTCGAGGTGATCCCGATGCCGGAGATCGACCGCGGCGTGGCCGTGGCCTACTGCGACTCGCCGGGCCCGCTCGAGCCCGCGCCGCTGCCCACGTTCATCGCCGTCTCGCCGACGCCGACCGGCTGGACGCCCCAGCGGGTGGCCTCGTTCTACCGCGAGTACAACCGGCACATGGTGCACAACCTGATGGTCCACGAGGCGATGCCCGGTCACTACCTGCAGCTGCAGCACTCCCGGCGTTTCGCGGGCTCGCGGACCGCGATCCGGGCCGCGCTGCGGTCCGGGTCGTTCGTCGAGGGCTGGGCGGTGTACGCCGAGCGCATCATGGCCGAGCAGGGCTACCCCGGCGACGGTGATCCCCGGGCGGTCCGCATGCAGCAGCTCAAGATGCAGCTGCGCACGATCATCAACGCGATCCTGGACGCCCGGATCCACGGCCACGGCATGACCGAGGCCGAGGCGATGACCCTGATGACCGGACGCGGCCATCAGGAGGAGGGCGAGGCGGCCGGCAAGTGGCGCCGGGCGCTGCTCACCTCGGCCCAGCTGTCCACCTACTACGTCGGCTACACCGAGGTCTCCGACCTGTCTGCCGCGCTCCGGGTCTCGGATCCTGGCCTGGGCGAACGGGAGGTGCACGACCGGATGCTGGCCCACGGCTCGCCCCCGGCTCGGCTGCTGGCCACCCTGGTCATGCACGGGTGAAGTAGCTGCGGTAACCGTCGAATATCGCGGCGTAGACGGCGCCGAACCGGGCCGCGGCGGCCTTGTTCGGCCGGCAGCCACCAGCGCAGCATGCCCGCCCAGTCCGAGATCAGCGTCCAGACCTGAGCGGCCGGCGCCTGGATCTCCACCGACCGGTCCAACGCCACCCGGATCCCCTCTGACACTACCTCAACTCCCTTCACCGCCGCCCCGGACACGGTGCTGCCGCCGGCGATGGCCTACCAATGGGGTCCCGGCTGGGCGCGATCACCTCGGCGGCTGCCTCATTGTCGTATTCCGTGCGGCACAGCGAGACACCGGGCCCCAGCAAGGCCCAGTGTGCACCGAGCAGCCCTATGCCGCCCGATGAAGGGATGCCGCCTCCATGAGCACCGCCCCTGACGACGGCGTGAGCGATCACTGGCGAGCCCCCGGCCGTCCAGGCTGAGATCCGCGCCATCAACACCCACGCCCGGAACCGCTCCCTTCAGATAGCGCTACTCGTTGCCGCCATCGCCTCCCTCCTCGGCCTGGGCAACTCATTCCGCATCCTTCGCCTCCCAGACATCACTCCCGCAGCAGACATCGAAGGCGCCGTCTTCGGATAAGCGGTATCCCGTTTTGCCGTACGGGGGCACCCCTAGCGCGCACGTCCGGATTGTGCCTGCGACCGAGTCGGCGCGGCGTCACGCGCTGGAGCTCTGCAGATGTGGGTCGATGGTCCCGGGGCCGGGGAGATCTGGGTCAACAGCCGTCGCGGGCGTTCATGGCGAGAAGGCGACGCCACTAGCTCACCCCGGCGATCCTGTCAGGCAGCCCAGGCCGGAGATAGGGCACCCGGGTCTCCGTCGAGAACGCCGACGCGGCGCCCGCGGCAGAAGGCGCCGGGATGATGCGAGCCGGCCGGACGCGCGGGCCGGCCTTTCCGTCACTGTGTGCTGACGCATTCATGGCGGCGCCCCGGCGCCGTCCCGGCAGTTGATACCCCGGTGCGCGGATGCGATTCGGTGACGGTAGCTGCCGGGGACCCTGTTCGTGATCGAGACACCGGGGTGGCGGCGGATATGGCGTACCGGTCCGGTAGCGGCGCGCCAGGCGGCGGGCCCGGTGTAACTGGCGGTTACTGCGATGCATTCGGTCACTGTGATGCATGATGGCCGCATAGCGGAGAATGGGATCATGAGCGATCTGCCCCGGCATGGTGTCACTCGTACGGCCAGGCTGGCTAGGTTGCCGGTCGGGTTCGCGGGCCGGACCGCGCTGGGAACCGGCAAGCGCCTGGGCGGCCGTCCAGCTGACCTGGTGAACCGGGAAATCCAGCAGCGGACAGCGGATCAGGTCTTCAGGGTCCTTGGCGAGCTCAAGGGCGGCGCGATGAAGCTCGGGCAGGCGCTGTCGGTATTCGAGGCCGCGCTGCCCCCGGAGATCGCCGAACCGTACCGGGCTACCCTGACCAGGCTGCAGGAATCCGCGCCGCCGTTGCCTGCCCTCACTATTCACACGGTGCTCGCGGGCGACATGGGCGAGCAGTGGCGGGACAGCTTCGCCGAGTTCGACGACCAGCCGGCGGCCGCCGCCTCCATCGGCCAGGTGTACCGGGCCGTCTGGCACGACGGGCGCCAGGTTGCCGTCAAGGTCCAGTACCCGGGCGCGGGCAGGGCGCTGATCAGCGATTTGAACCAGCTGGTCCGCTGCGCCCGGCTTTTCGGCGCGCTCATGCCTGGCTTGGATGCCAAGCCGTTGCTCGCCGGGCTGCGGGACAGGGTGGCCGAGGAACTCGATTACCGGCTGGAAGCTGCCGCCCAGCAGGCTTTCGCCGCCGCCTACGCCTGCGACCCGGACGTCTGCGTCCCGCGTGTGGTCTGCGTCAGCGACCACGTGCTCGTCAGCGAATGGCTTGACGGCATCCCGCTCGCCAGGATCATCGCCGACGGCACGGCCGCTCAGCGGAACCGGGCAGGCATCATGCTCATCCGTTTCCTGTTCTCGGGTCCTGCGCGGGCCGGGCTCCTGCACGCGGATCCGCATCCGGGCAACTTCCGGCTGCTTGCCGGCGGGCGGCTCGGCGTGCTCGACTTCGGCGCCGTCGACCGGCTACCAGACGGCTTCCCGCCCATCTTCGGCAGGGTGCTGCGGCTCATGCACGAAGACGGCGACCTCGCCAAGCTTGAGGACGAATTCCGGTCGCACGGCTATCTCCGGGACGGCGTCAGCATTGACCTGGCAGCGGTGCGCGCCTTCCTGGCACCGCTCGCCGAGCCGTCCAGGGCGGAGTCGTTCAGGTTCAGCCGCGAATGGCTGCGCACCGAGACGGCACAAGCATCAGCCTTGCGTTCATCCAGCGTGCTGCGGCGGCTCAACCTGCCGCCCTCCTACGTGCTCATCCACCGGGTACTGGCATCTGGTCTGGGCGTGCTCTGCCAGCTCGAATGCGAAGCGCCCTTCCGTGCTGAAGTGCTCAGATGGATGCCCGGATATGCGGACACGGCTGACCCCGCGCCGCAGCCCCAGCCAGCCTGCGCCCGGTCAGCTCCGCCCGCCGGATCCGCGCCGCCAGCCACCGCCAACGGGCACCCCGGGTCCGCGCCGCCGGCCACCGCCAACGGGCACGCCGGGTCCGCGCCGCCGGCCACCGCCAACGGGCACGCCGGAACCGCGCCGCCGGCCACCGCCAACGGGCACGCCGGAACCGCGCCGCCGGCCACCGCCAACGGGCACGCCGGGTCCGCGCCGCCAGCCAGGCCGGAAGAGCGGGCGAGGTCCGTGCCGCCAGCCAGAGCGGAGCCGCGGGAAAGGACGGCAGCACCGGCTCAGTCTGCGCGTCCGGCTAGGCCAGAACAGATAACGCCAGAACAGATAACATCGTCGTACGTGCAGTGGAGGGACGTCATGGCTAAGTTGCTGCGCCCGCAGGCGCCTGCGAGATTCCGGGCCATGTTCCCGGACCTGGCCGACTGGCTGGAGTCCCCGTGGACAGGACCGCCGCCGTTCCTGGCGGGCCAGGTGTTCCGGCTGGAGGAAACGGTCCGGGATGACCGTTATGTGATCCGGGCCGAACTGCCCGGCCTGGACCCGGAGAACGACATCGAGGTCACCGTCGACGGCCAGATCCTGACCATCCGCGCCGAGCGCCGCCAGCAGGACAACGGGCCGTATCGCTCGGAGTTCCGCTACGGATCGCTCGCCCGCGCGGTCAGGCTCCCCGCCAGGGTCGATCCCGCGGACGTCACCGCCCGGTACGGCAAGGGAGTCCTCGAGGTCAGCGTCCCGGTCCCCGCGGTCACGCCAGAACGCACCCGGATCCCTGTCGAGAACGCCGAGCGACGCCCAAGCAGGCCTCCTGACCAGGCCGGTGATCAGCCCCGGGACAGGAACCGCAGCCGGGCCGCCCGTGCGCCCCAGGAGTAGATGACCGCGGTCCCGGCGATCACGTCGTGCAGGGCCCGGCGCCGGTCACCCAGCAGGATGCCGGCGAACCGCAGTCCCAGGAACAGGAAGCTCAGCGGGAGCGCCAGCGTGCGCACGACCGCCCGGCGCCCGCTGGCATCGCTGCCGTCGTCCCGCACCACCGGCACGCCGAACAGCGCCATGCCGACGGTCCTGCCGCTGGCGGCGAGCACCCCCAGTACGGTCGGCAGAGCCCGCCTCAAAGGCTGGGAACGGCATATAGCTACCGGTACCCCCGGGGCTGGGGACGATTGTGATACTGGTCCCACTGGCGTGGCAGTCCTTCACACGTTCCGTCTAACTGCCAGGATACTGGGGCATGATGATTGCTGGACGTCGGTTGTCGCCTTGGGCGGCGCCGCCCCTCCGCGGGGACGATGGCCGAGGAGACGGCGCGGGCCGACCGGGACTGGGGGACGCGTACCGCTGGTGTCGGCGCACGGTACGTGAACGTGATCCGGCGATCTACGCATTGACGGCTCTGATGCCGCGGATGCTGTGGCCTGGTTGCTGGGCACTATGGGCGGCGCTGGCGGCGGTGGACGACATCGTCGACTCCGGCACGAGGCACCCGACGGAGCGCGCCGTCGAGGTGCAGGCGTGGGTGAGTGCCCTCGACGCCGAGCTGGCGACAGGGACCAGCACCGACATGGTCCGTCGTGCCCTGGTCGACACCATCGTGCGGTGGGGACTCGACGTGGCTGACCTGCGGGCCTCGTTCCAGGTTCTTGCCGGCGACGTGCATCCCGCCCCCCTCGTCACCTGGGACGACTGGCGGGCGAGGTCGCGAGGGATGGACAGCGCGTGGGCCAGGCAGATCCTGGTCCTGCTTGACCGGGTCGGCGTGGACATGTCGTTCGCGCTGCGGCACGGCGAGGCGATCTCACGGTTCCTCGACGGCGTCCAGTTGATCGATGATCTGGCCGACCTGCCCGAGGATCTCGGCGAGCGGCCACTCACGATCCCGGCCGAAGTCCTCGACCGCTTTCCCGGCGCCGCCGAGGACCTGCCCCAGCGACGGTGGACGATGCCCGTGCAAGGCGTACTGACCCACTTGGTCAGCATGGCCCGGCACTGGGTAGACCAGCCCAGCCTCGGCGTCGGATGGCACCCGGGCCCGGCCATCCTGCTCGCGACCACGAGCCGCGTGTTCGTGGCCCGGCTCGACGCGATCGCCGCAGCCGGGCCCGGCCTGCTGTACGCCTCACCCAAGCCTGGGCGGATCATCCGGTGGCGGCTCCTCGCGCCTGCCCGGATCAGGATCGCCCTGGCCTGGAAGCTGACGACGCTCAGCGGGCCACCTGCGGCGCGGCCCCTGCCAGCCCCGCCCGGACCCGCCGGTCCGCCGCGTGGCCAGGTCCTACCCCCGCGGCTGCGCGCGGACGGCGTCCGGGCCCCCCAGATCGCCGCCGACCGGATACCGCGGCACGTCGCAATCATCATGGACGGCAACGGCCGCTGGGCCGAACAACGCGGCCTGCCTCGTCCCGAGGGACACCGCGCCGGTATCGAGGCCGTGCACGACGTTGTCCACGGCGCCCTGGAGATCGGGCTGTCCCACCTCACCCTGTACGCCTTCTCGACCGAGAACTGGAAGCGGGACGCCGGCGAGGTCACCCGGCTGTTCGCAATGCTCGACGAGGAACTGCGCTCGGCCCCCTACCTCGACCACGGCGTCCGGCTCCGCTGGCTCGGGTACCCAGACCGGCTGCCGTGGGAGCTTGTGCAGACCTTGCGGCGCAACGAAACCGCCAGCCGAGACCAGCACACCCTGACACTCACCCTGTGCGTGAACTATGGCGGCCGCGCCGAGATCCTGCACGGGGCCGCCGCAGTCGCACGCAGCGTCCTGGCGGGCGACCTCGACCCCGAACAGATCACAGAGGGCGAGTTCGCGCGCCGCCTCCCGCTGCCCGACCTGCCCGACGTGGACCTGCTCTGGCGGACCGGCGCCGAGCAGCGCACGTCCAACTTCCTCCCCTGGCACTCCACGTACGCCGAACTGTTCTTCACCACCAGCCTCTGGCCAGACGTCGACCGCCGCGACCTGTGGGACGCCGTCGCCGAGTACGCGCGACGGCGACGCCGTTACGGCGCGGCCACCGGCTGACCTCAGCGCGAACGTCGCAGTGCGGCCACCGGGCGAGGCCGGGCGGGCGCGGGAACCGCCCAGTGGCATCCGACCCGCCTGAAACGTTGTCCGGAACATTTCAGGGCTGAGCAGCTGCCCAGCGGGGGACGTGCGGTGGACCACGCCATCCGGGCGGCAGTACACGACCGAACCCACCCGGTACCCCGTTTGATAGCGGAAATGCTGAATCCCGTAAGCGTGCGCTGTACCAGGACTCTGGCTCGTGCTGGGACCGGGTTCGACTGGTGTTGCACTCCGGTTCATTCACCGGTAGGCGGCGACCGTGACCGCGGGCTTATTAAGGGCGGCGAGAGGCCCGTTAGGGACGTTGGTCCCAACGGCGTGGGCCGAAGGGCCCGAGGTTCATTTGTGTGCGTAAGCGTACGCTCCCGTGTGAAAAGGACACCCCGGATCGAGAGGATGTGGGGATATGACCAGGATAAGGGTGCTGCTCGCGGCGATAGCGGTACCGGTGACAACAGCCGCACTTGTGCTTGCGGCTCAGGGCGCGCAGGCCTCGACCCCGGAGTGCACGAACGGCACCTACCACGGGTACTGCGCCACCCAGATCGACAACGGGACTCCCGCGCTCGTGATTGACAACAGCGCGCAGCGGGAGGCGGTGGACAATCCGGTGATCGGGTGGACAGACAGCAGCACCGATCCGGCGACCGACTGGTTCCAGCTCGCCTATGCGGGAGACAACTCGCTAGGGGTTATGTTCTTCTGGGCTCCGACCGGCGTTAACCTCAATCTGTGCATGGCCGATCCGGGGAATGGTCACGTCGTGCTCCGGGTATGCAACGGGTTGGACTGGCAGCGGTGGATCGCCACCCAGGTTGGCTCCACGGGGTTCTACACCTGGACGAACCGCGCCACGCACAGGATCTTGCAATCCGGGGCCAAGGGCTCGCAGCTGGTGACGGTTACCCCGTCCGCAACGACCTCCGGCAACCAGCAGTGGAAGTTCAGCGCTTAGCCTCTGACCTGACCCCCTGCCCGCCCGGCAGGGGGTCACCCGTGCCTACGTGTGTCGTATTGGAAAAGACGCGCCCAAATGCCGTCACGACCACCGGCTCAAGCAACATCCCCGCTGGAACGCCGAACAGCTCGACAACATATACGTCCGGTGGACCGCGCCGTCGGGACGGCAGTACGTCACCGAACCGACGCGGTATCCCATCTAAGGCGCGTTATTCAGGCACTCACATCGGCGATGCTACGTGCTGGTCGCGCTGGGCGGCCGTAAAGGCCGTGGTCACACTGGAGCGCGGTCCGCGAGTGCGCCCCTCAGTTCGGCCATCGACTCGCGGAAGATGCCCGGCAGGTCCGGCTGACCAGGGTCGCTGACCCAGCGCGCGAAGGCGACCTTGAAGACGGCGACCCCCGTCTCGGCGGCCAGGCTGGCGGCCGGCTGGGGATACCGCGGTCGCGGAGCGCGCCGGCCACCGCCGCGGCGAACGCCGCGAGCTTGATCAGCTCGCGTTCCCGTAGCTCCGCGTTCGCGGACACGATGGCGTCGCGCAGCCTGACCCGTTCCGGGTTCTCCTGGAACATGGCACCCGCGGCTTCGAATGCCGCGCCCACCGCGTCCATCGCTGTCGCCGAGGCCGGCGCGTCGGCGACGGCGCGGGCCAGAAGGTCCCGCAGCCTGTCCATGCCATAGAACAGGACCTCGCGCTTGTCGGCGAAATGCCGGAAGAACGTCCGCTCGGTCAATCCGGCCCGTGCGGCAATCTCCGCGACCGTGGTCTGCTCGAACCCCTGCTCGGCATAAAGCTCCATGGCTGCCTTCGCCAGCCGACCGCGCGCGTCCGGCTCCCATCGACCCATGGCTTGATGTTACTTGATGACAGCAACTGTCATCGGCATGCTAGACTGATGACAGCAACTGACATCAGGAGGTTTTCATGCGGGTATTCGTCACAGGCGCGTCCGGCTGGATCGGCTCGGCTGTCGTCCCCGAACTCATCGGCACGGGTCACCAGGTCCTGGGCCTGGCCAGGTCGGACTCCTCGGCCGCCGCCATCGCCGCCGCCGGAGCCGAGGTGCTCCGCGGAGACCTGGACGACCTGGACACCCTGCGCGCCGGGGCCGCCAGCTCCGACGGGGTCATCCATCTCGCGTTCATCCACGACTTCACCGACATGGAGGCGTCGGTAGGCGCCGACCGGCGCGCCATCGAGACGATGAGCGCCGCGCTCGAAGGCTCCGGCAAGCCCTTGGTCATCGCCTCCGGGACGCCCGCGGTGCCGGGGCGCGTGGCGACCGAGCGTGACGATGCCGGTCCCACCTCACCCATGGCGGGCCGGGCCGCGACCGCCCAGGCAGCTCTTGACATGGCGGCACGAGGCGTCCGGTCGTCCGTGGTGGGACTGCCCCGGACGGTACACGGCGACGGCGATCGTCACGGATTCATCGCCCGCCTGGTCGGGATCGCCCGCGACAAGGGCGTCTCCGGCTACGTCGGCGACGGGTCCAGCCGCTGGCCCGCGGTGCACGTGCTAGACGCCGCGCACCTGTTCCGCCTGGCGGTGGAGCAGGCCCCGGCGGGATCGAGGCTGCACGCGGTTGGCGACGAGGGCGTGCCGATTCGCGACATCGCCGAGGTGATCGGCCGCCACCTGAACCTGCCGACAGCTTCCGTTCCGGCCGAGGATTTCGGCTGGATGGGACGGATCCTCGCGATCGACCAGCCGGCCTCCAGCGCGCAGACGCGCGAGCTGCTCGGCTGGCGGCCGGTCCAGCCCGGGCTCATCGAGGACCTGGACAAGGGCCACTACTTCGCCTGAGGAAAAGCTGAACCGCATCCGTGCGCGGTCCGTTCACGGGGGGGGTGGGTGTCCTCGTGAACCTGCCGTGTAGCACGGCCTGCCGCGCTCCGGCCAGCGCGGCGGTAGCTCGCGGCATCCCGGCCGTGACCCGCGTAGTTGCGGGTCACGGCCGGGCGTGAGCCCCGGACCTAGTTACGGGCGGCCACCGCCGGTTTCGGCGGGGTCGGGGCCGCGCCCGAGATGCGGCCGGTCCGCCAGAAGAAGCTTCGCTCGGCCAGGGCCCAGCCGGTCGAGGTGAGCAAGTAGATCCCGGCTGCCAGCGGGACGAACGCGGCGATCACCACGGTCAGGTACGGCAGGACCCGGATCAGCGCGCCACCCGGCGCGTCAGCCCCGGCCGGCTGGGCCGCCATGAGCCGCCCGAGGCGTACCGACAGCCAGCACAGGCCGGCCAGCAGCGCGAAGACCCCGAGGAACACCAGGCCGTGCATGCTCACCGGTCCGGCGCCGGCCAGCCAGTGACTGCCCAGTGGCACGCCGAACAGGTCACGGGTAAGCAGCGTGTTCAGCTTCCCGCCGATCTGCGTCGAACGGAACAGCAGGTACATGACCGACAGCAGCGGCCACTGAAGCAGAAGCGGGGTGAGGCCGGCGAACATGCTCGTGCCCTCCCGCTTGTACAGCGCGGTCATCTCGCGCTGCAGGCGTTCGGGCTGTTTGGCGTACCGCGTGCGCAGATCCTGAAGCTGCGGGGCGAGTCGGGCCTGCGTAGCCTGCCCGCGCAGGCCGCGCAGGGAGAGCGGCATCAAGATGAGCCGGGCCGCCGCGGTGAACAGGACGATGGCGGCCACGGCGGCCACGCCGCCGAGAACGGGGGTGAGGAGAGTGGTGAATCCGGAGACAAGGTGGTAGGCGGCGTCCACCGGGACGCCAAGAATGCTTGACATGCTGAGAACAGCCCTTCCAGCTGGGACGGATGAGGTGCTGGAAGCGGCCGCGATATCCGTGTACCTCCGGGGGCGACCCCCCGAACCCCCCGAGCCTTCGGCGGTAGGGGTCAGCGGGAAGTGGCGGCCGCTGGGGCCGCCGAGGGCGCTCTGGGTCTGGTCCGGCCCGCCGCGTCCGGATCACGCTGGCGCAAGAACGCCGCCCGCCAGGACTTCTCCCGCAGCGCGCGGGCGCGGCGGATCAGTGGCAGAGCGGCGGCGGTGCGGGAGACCCCGGCCACCGAGGTGAGCAGGGCCAGCACGGCGGCGAACATGGCCCCGGCCAGGACGGTCGCGGCCAGAGCGGTCAGTCCGGAGGGGCTCACCGCGAGCTGGGTCGACGGGACGAGGTCGCGCAGCAGGCCGGCCAGCATGGCCAGCAGGCCGCCGAGCGCCGTCATCGCCATCGACCCATAACTCCCCGAAACCTCCGTGACGCGCCGAACTCCCCGTCCCCGCGGGGAACTACCTCTCAGCCTACGCCGTCAGGAGTCGCCGGTCGAGCTCGGCGACGGCGGCCAGCAGCCGGTCAACCTCGGCCTCGTCGTTGTAGTGGACGAGTCCGGCGCGGACCGCACCGCCGCTCTCCCGCAGGCCGAACGCCCCGGCCAGCTCCCACGCGTAGTTGTCGCCGTTCCACACGTTGACCTGACGGGCCGCCAGCCGGGCCGCGACCTCGCCGGGCGTGTACCCATCCACGGTGAAGAAGGCGGTCGGCGTGCGCCGGGCGGCCTTGCCGTACAGGGTCACATGGCCCATCGCGCCCAGGCCGTCGAGCAGGCGGGTGAACAGCTGCCCCTCGTACCGTTCGACGGCGGCCATGGAAACCAGCAGCCGTTCCCGTCGGCTGCCGGTGGCCGAGTCGTCCAGCGCGGCCAGGTGGTCGACGGCCGCGGCCACTCCGGCCAGGTCGGCGAACGCGGCGGTGCCGCGCTCGAACCGGCCGGGCACGCCGGACGGGGCGGGTGCGAGCTTGTCCGGGTGCAGGGTCTCCAGCAACGCCGGGTCGGCCACCACGGTGCCGATGTGCGGCCCCGACCACTTGTAGGCGCTGGTGGCGTAGAAGTCGGCGCCAAGCGCCCGCACGTCGACCGGCACGTGCGGGGTGGCGTGCACGCCGTCCACGTAGCACAGCGCGCCGACCGCGTGCGCGGCGGCGGCGATGGCGGCCACGTCCGGCCTGGTGCCGACGATGTTGCTGGCCGCGGTGACCGCGACCAGTCTGGTTCGCTCGGACAGCAGGTCGCGGTACTGGGCGGCCGGGAGTTCGGCGGTCGAGGAATCGACTTCGGCCCAGCGCAGCGTGGCGCCGCTGCGCGCGGCGGCTTGCACCCAGGGCCGGACGTTGGCGTCGTGATCGAGCCGGGACACGACCACCTCGTCCCCGGGTTCCCACTCCCGGCGACAGCGTGTCCGCGAGCCGGTAGGTGAGCGTGGTCATGTTCGGCCCGATGATCACGCCGTCGGGTTCGGCGCCGGTCAGGTCGGCCACCGCGCGGCGGCACTCGGCCATGATGCGGTCCGCCCGCCCACTGGCCGGGAACGCGCCGCCGGCGTTGCCGATCCCGGACCGGTAGGTCTCGGCGATGGCCTCGATGACCGCCGCGGGCACCTGGGTCCCGGCGGCGCCGTCGAGGTAGGCATAGCCGTCGGTCAGGGCCGGGTACGCCGCCCGCACGCGATTGACGTCAAAGGTCACAAACCAAAGACCCTATCCTGAGGGCTCTCTACCAGCTGAACCCAGGCTGGATCGCGTCCCGACGCGAGAAGCAGGAAGTACCACGGATCGTCGCCGCCGGACTCGGCGGCCAGCACGGGCCACAGCTGGGGCGTGCCGCCCTGCCAGGTGGCCAGCACGAGTTCGGGATCAGCGGGACGGTAGTCCTTGCCGAGCGACCGGGCCAGGTCCCACGCGTGCAGATGCCACTCGGCGCAGGCCGCGCCCGCCATCGCGCCCACCGTGACCTCGGTGCCGCGGTAGCGGTGGTGCGGCAGGTCCCAGGACGGCGCCAGCCGGCGTCCGTAGGCGCGGGCCGAGTCGGCGAACCCGGCGATGTGCTCGGGTCCGGGGGCGTCCGGCAGCGCGGCCAGCTCGGCCGCGTTCTGCCGGGCCACCTTGCGAGCCAGCGAGTCCGCGGGCACGTTGGTGGCCAGCAGCCGGGCGAGCCGGCTGGCCGGAGCGTCGTCGAGATACTCGTGGTAATCGTCGGCCACGCACCGCAGATGGCCGGCCAGGTCCACCGCCCGCCATTCCGAACACGGCGTCGCCGCCAGCCACGTCGCGTCGGTGAACTGGCCCGCCAGTTCACCGATCACGGTCACGCCATCGCGGTAGGCGGCCAGGACGCGGTGCTGGCCCGGGGGGACGACCCCCCGGAACCCCCCGCGCATGGGGGGGCTGCCCGCCCCCCATTCCCCCCTGGGCTACTACGCTTCACGGTTCCTCTCCCTGCCGGTAACTCCCGGCAACCGGTTCGCGAAGCCTCCGGGTGAGCCAGCGTGCCAGAGTTATCGCCCGCGGACAAGCCGTACGCCGCAAGAAAAATCAGATGACAACTTCTCGCCCGCCCGGTTAACCTCCCGATAATGCCCCCTGTATCCCCTTTGCTGGTCACGCGCGCCTCCGCCAGGGTCCGGCCAGTCGGGGCACTGTGGCGGCTGCGAGGCTACCTCAAGCCGTTCCGCGTCCAGATGGTCGTCATGCTCGCCGCGGCGCTGGGCGCGGTCGCCGCCGAGATCTGCATCCCGCTGCTCACCGCGGCCGTGATAGACGGGGCGATCGCGCACGACGACCGGCGGTTGCTGATCCCGCTGGCCCTGGCGGCCGTCGGTCTCGGCACGGCCGAAGCGCTGCTGAACCTGATCCGCCGCTGGATCCAGGCCGACGCGGTCGCGTCGATGGAGAAGACGATCAGGGACGACATGTACGCCCACCTGCAGCGGCTGCAGGCCTCGTTCCACGACAACTGGCAGTCGGGCCAGCTGCTGTCGCGGGCCACCACCGACCTGTCCTCGATCCGCAGGTTCGCCGGCTTCGGCCTGATCTTCCTGGTCACCAACGTGATGACGTTCGTCGCGGTGGTCGCGTTGCTGATCCACCTGAACTGGTGGCTCGGCCTGATCACCGGCGCGGTATTCGCGCCCGTCCTGCCGGTCTGCTTCCGGTTCGAGAAGCGCTACCGGGTGCTCTCGCGCCGGGTCCAGGACCAGCAGGGTGACCTGGCCACGCTGATCGAGGAGGCGGCGACCGGCATCCGCGTGCTGAAGGCGCTCGGCCGGGGCCGGCAGGCGGCGGTCAGGCACGACGCCCAAGCCACGCAGGTCTACCGCACGCAGGTCGAGAAGGCGGGCCTGCTCGGCTCGTTCTGGGCCCTGCTGGACCTGATCCCCAACGCCGTCATCGGCATCATCATCGTGCTCGGCGCGCTCGCGGTCAGCACGGGCTCGCTGACCCTCGGTGGCCTGGTGGCGTTCATCACACTCGCGCTGCAGCTGGTCTGGCCGGTCGAGGCGCTCGGCTACATCATCTCGTCCGGCCAGGAGGCGGCCACCGCGGCGCAGCGGGTCCTGGAGATCTTCGACGCCCAGCCGGAGATCACCGACAAGACCCAAGACCTTGATACCGAACGGAGCGTGGTTCGTGCCCTCCGCCCGGCCGCGGCGCGCGACCCCGCGCAACGCCGCTCCCGGGGTCACCTGGTGTTCGACCACGTGAGGTTCCAGTACCCGGGTGCGGCCGAGCCGGTGCTGCGGGACATCGTGCTCGACCTGCCGCCGGGCCAGACGGTGGTGCTCACCGGGGCGACCGGCTCGGGCAAGTCCACGCTGCTGCAGCTCGTGCCGCGGCTGGCCGACGCCACGTCGGGATCGGTCCGGCTGAACGACACGGACATCCGCGACATCCCGCTGGCCCAGCTCCGCGCGGCGGTCGGCTGCGCGTTCGAGGACGCGACGCTGTTCTCGGCCAGCGTGCGGGAGAACGTCATGTTCGGCGCGCCGGACGCGGACGAGGCCGCGGTCGAGGCGGCGCTGACCGCCGCGCAGGCCCGGTTCGCCTACGACCTGCCGTGGGGCCTGGACACCAGGATCGGCGAGCAGGGCATGGCCCTGTCCGGCGGGCAGCGGCAGCGGATCGCGCTGGCCCGGGCCATCTTGGCCGGGCCGGACGTGCTGATCTTGGACGACCCGCTGTCCGCGCTCGACGTGCACACCGAGGAGCGTGTGACCCGGGCCCTGCACGAGATCCTGGCCGGCGCGACAGCCCTGGTCGTGGCGCACCGGCCGTCCACGGTAGCGCTGGCCGACACGGTGGCCCTGCTGTCCGGCGGCGTGATCGCGGCCACCGGCAGCCACCGGCACCTGCTCGCTACCAACTCGGAGTACGCGGACCTGATGGACATCCGGGACCTGGAGGCAACCGCGTGACCGTGGACGCTTGGCGCGGCGTCGCGGCGGAGAAGGCCGACGAGGTCACCGCCGGCCTGGCCGCGCTGCTGCGCGAGCGCAGCCGGCGGCTGCTCGAGGACCTGCTGCGGCCGCACCGTCGCGCGGTGATCGCCACCATCTCACTGATCGTGGTCGAGAGTCTGGCCGCCCTGGCCGGCCCGTGGCTGGTTGGTCTGGCCATCGACAACGGCCTGCCGCCGCTGCTGGACGCTCACGACGCGGGCCCGTTGCTTGCCATCGCCGCCGCCTTCGCCGTCGCGGTCGCGGTCCAGGCCGTCACCACCCGCATGTTCGTCACCATGACCGGCCGGGTGGGCCAGAAGGTGGTGCTCGAGCTGCGCGACCGCCTGTTCGCGCACTGCCAGGCCCTGGACGTGGCCTTCCACGAGAGCTACACCTCGGGCCGGGTCATCTCCCGGCAGACCTCGGACATCGAGTCGATCTCCGACCTGTTCGAGGAGGGTCTGGACTCGCTGATCGCCGCGATCTTGACCCTGCTGCTGGTCGGCACCGGCATGCTCTTGCTGGACTGGCAGCTCGGCCTGGTCGTGCTGGGCGGCTTCGTCCCGCTGGCCTGGATGACGGCGTGGTTCCGGCGTGAGTCGGCGCGAGCCTACCGGCGGACCAGGGAAGCCATCGCGCTGGTCATCGTGCAGTTCGTGGAGACGTTCGGCGGGATACGCGCGGTGCAGGCGTTCCGCCGCGAGCCGCGGAACTCGGCCATCTTCTCCGGGCTGGGCCAGGACTACGCCGAGTCGAGCCGACACGCCTCCCGGCTGTACGCGGTCTACGGGCCGAGCATCTCGCTGGTCGGCAACATCATCACCGGCGTGGTCCTCGGCTACGGCGGGCTGCTGGTCATCGACGGCGACATCAAGGTGGGCGTGCTCGCCACGTTCCTGCTCTACCTGCAGCGCTTCTTCGACCCGCTGCAGGACGTGTCGCAGTTCTACAACACGTTCCAGTCCGCGGCCTCCGGCCTGGAAAAGATCTCCGGCGTGCTGGACCAGCAGCCTTCGGTGCCCGAGCCGGTGTCGCCCACGAGGCTGCCGAGGCGCGACGCGGCCACCGCGGAAGGCTCGGGGGGCCAGGGGGGCACGGGGGGGCGGGTAGCCCCCCCGTACGGGCGGTCACCGGGGGGTCGCCCCCCGGGGGAAATACAGTCGGGGAGGCGGGTCAGGTTCGAGGCGGTTACCTTCGGCTACCGGGACAACCTGGTGCTGCCGGGCCTGGAGCTGGACATCCCGGCCGGGCAGACCGTCGCCCTGGTCGGCGAGACCGGCGCAGGCAAGACCACTATCGCGCGGCTGCTCGGCCGGTTCTACGACCCGCGCTCAGGCCGGGTCACCCTGGACGGGATCGACATGCGGCAGCTGCCCGATTCGGTGCTCCGCACCGAGGTGATCGTGATCACCCAGGAGAACTTCCTGTTCGAGGGGTCGGTCGCGGAGAACATCCGGCTCGGTCGCCCGGACGCGCCGGACGCCGACGTGCGCCGGGCGGCCCGGATGATCGGCGCGCATGACTTCATCGACGCGCTGCCCGAGGGCTACGACACCCCCGTCGGCAAGCGCGGCGGCCGGCTGTCGGCCGGGCAGCGCCAGCTCATCTCGTTCGCTCGGGCGTTCCTGGCCGCCCCGGGCGTGCTGGTCCTGGACGAGGCCACCTCGCTGCTCGACATCCCGAGCGAGCGGCTGGTGCAGGCCGGCCTGCGCACTGTGCTGGCCGACCGGACGGCCGTCATCATCGCCCACCGGCTGTCTACGGTGGCCATCGCCGACCGGGTGCTGGTCCTGGACCACGGCCGGATCACCGAGGACGGCCCGCCCGGCGAGCTGATGACCGGCGACGGCGAGTACGCCGCCCTCCACTCCAGCTGGGCCGCCAGCCTGGCCTGACGCCTAGACGTAGTGGAGGTCGGGGTGGTCCGGCTCGTCGTCGACGAGGCGGTCGCAGGTCGGGCAGTACCAGCGGGCCTCCACCGGGGTCCCGCAGACCGGGTGCCGGGGTGCCTGCGCCGGGTCGGCATGCCCGGTACCCCAATAGGCCAGCAGGCGGAGCGCCCCGGCGAGTTCCCGGCCCTCGGCGGTGAGCTGGTAGGCGGCGCGCGGCGGGTGCTCGGAGTAGGGCCGGGCTACCAGCAGCCCCTCCCGTTCGAGCCGCTTGAGGCGCTCGGACAAGATGTTCGCCGCGATCCCGGGCAGCTCGTCGAGCAGGTCGTTGAACCGCCGCGGCCCGGCCAGCAGCGCCTCCACCACCAGCAGCGTCCACCGGTCACCGACCCTGGCCAGCGCCTCCGCGAGCGGTGAGGCGGTCGGGGGTCTGTGTCCCGCTGTGCCATGAGCGAAATCGTAGCCCGTCGCATTGACACTCCTCGAGTCAGTAGTAACTTGCAAATTACTACTAACCCTCAAGGGATGTGAGCAGACATGACAATCCTCGACGAAATCCAGGTCAGCATCGCGCGGCTGGCCGAAGAGGGCGGCTCCTCGGTGGTGGGCATCGGGCAGCGGTGGGGCGTGGGCTCCGGCATCGTACTCGGCGAGAACCGGGTGCTGACGAACGCGCACAACGTCCGCGGCAGCCAGGTGACGGTGACCTTCGCCGACGGGCACACCGCTGAGGGGACCGTGGCCGGGTCCGACGTCGACGGCGACCTCGCCGTGGTCGAGGTCGAGACCGGTCAGGCTCCGGTCCTGCCGTGGGCCACCGACGCACCCGCGATCGGGACGCCCGTCTTCGCGCTGGCCAACCCGGGCGGGCGCGGGCTGCGGGTGACGTTCGGGTTCGTGTCCGGCATTGACCGGAGCTTCCGCGGCCCCCGTGGCCTGCGCATCACCGGCAGCCTCGAGCACACCGCCCCGCTGCTGCCCGGCTCCTCGGGCGGGCCGGTCCTGAACGCCGCGGGCCAGCTTCTCGGGATCAACACCAACCGCCTGGGCGAGGGCTTCTACCTGGCCATTCCCGCCGACGAGGCGCTACGTGGCCGGGTCGACGCGCTGGCCCGCGGCGAATCGGTCCAGCCGCCCCAGCTCGGCATCGCGATCGCTCCGGGCCACGTGGCCCGGCGGCTGCGCCGCGCGGTCGGCCTCCCCGAGGCCGACGGTCTGCTCATCCGCGAGGTCGCCGAGAACAGCCCGGCCGCCCGGGCCGGCCTGGCCCGTGGCGACCTGATCGTGGCGGTCGGCGGCCAGCCCGTCGGCAGCGTCGATGACCTGTCCGGCGCGCTGCGCGCGGCGGCGCCCGGCGGCACCGTCGACCTGACCGTCCTGCGCGGCACCGAGGAGCGCGCCGTCCACGTGGTGCTGGGCGAGAGCGGCCAGCCCGCCACGGAGGCGTAGCCAGGCGCAAACGCCGAATGAAACCCGGGTTTCACTGCGCTAGAGGCCAGTGAAACCCGGGTTTCATCTCATTGGGAGCGGCTCATTGGGGGACGGCCCGGGCTCAGGCGGGCGGCAGGCCGGGGATGACGACGCCGGTCTCGTAGGCCAGGATCACGGCCTGCACCCGGTCGCGGAGCCCGAGCTTGGCCAGCAGGTTACCGACGTGCGTCTTAACCGTCGCCTCGCCGACGAACAGCGCGGCCGCGATCTCGGTGTTGCTTCCGCCCCGGGCCAGCAGCACCAGCACCTCCCGCTCCCGCGCCGTCAGGGACGCGAGCCGTGATGGCGCGGGAGCGGTTTCCGGCGGGCGGCGCGCGAACACCTCGATCAGGCGGCGGGTGACCGACGGGGCGAGCATGGCCTCACCCGCCGCGGCGGCGCGGACCGCGGCGATGAGATCGGCGCGCGGCGAGTCCTTGAGCAGGAACCCGCTGGCCCCGGCGCGCAGCGCCTCGTAGACGTACTCGTCGAGGTCGAAGGTGGTGAGCATGACCACCTTGGGGGCGGGCGAGCCGCGGGTGAGCAGCCGGGTCGCCTCCAGCCCGTCCATGCCCGGCATGCGGATGTCCATCAGCACCACGTCCGGGTGGTGCGCCGCGGCGGCCGAGACGGCCGCCTCGCCATTGGCCGCCTCCCCCACCACCGTGATGCCGTCGGCGGCGTCCAGGATGACGCAGAATCCGGAGCGGACCAGTTCCTGGTCGTCGACCACGAGCACCCGGATCGGGGTCGTCGGGTCCGGCGAGGCGGGGACGGTCATCGGGCCGGCAGCCGCGCGGTGACGGCGAAGCCGTCCGCCTCGGTCGGGCCGACGCTCAGGTTGCCGCCGCAGGACGCGACCCGCTCCGCGATCCCGGCCAGGCCCAGCCCGGATCCGGTCAGCAGCGAGCCCGGCGGGGCGATCAAGCCGCCGCGGGCCGCAGGCGGCCCGTCCGGCCGACGGCCGGAATCGGTGACACTGACCGTGATGTACCCGGGCTCGTAGCGCAGGGTCACGGCGGCCTGGGTGGCCCGGGCGTGGCGGATCGTGTTGGTCAGCGCCTCCTGGACGATGCGGTACGCGGTCAGGCCCACGCCCGGGGACAGCGGGCCGGGCGTGCCCACGACCTCGAAGTCCACCGGCAGCCCGGCCCCGCGCACCTGGTCGAGCACCTCGCCGAGCTCGCCGAGCGACGCCGAGGGCGCCGTCTCGAGCCGCTCTCCGGGACCGCGCAGCACGCCAAGCAGCCGGCGCAGCTCGGTCAGCGCCTGCCGGGCCGTGTCGCCGATGATATCCACCGCCGACCCGGCCTGGTCCGGCCGGCCGGGCAGCAGGGAGGCGGCCGCCTCCGCCTGGACCGCGATCAGGCTGACGTGATGGGCCACGACGTCGTGCAGCTCGCGGGCGATCCTGGCCCGCTCCCGCCCGGCGGCCATGGCCGCCTGGCGGTCCAGTTCGGCCTCGGCGCGGTCGGCGCGGCTCCGGGCCGCCTGCAGGCTCGCCCGCTTGGTCCGGCTGAGCGTGCCCGCGGCCCACGCGGGCACCACCTGGCCTTCGGCTACGTCGACCAGCCGCCGCTCACCCCGCTGCTAGCCCGGTTCGCGGCCGCGGCGGCCGGCAACACGCTGACCGGGCTCCGGGTCCTGCCCGCGCTCGGCCTGGCCGTGCTGGTCGCGGTCACGGCCGCGATGAGCCGCCAGCTCGGCGCGGGCCGGACCGGCCAGCTGCTCGCCGCCCTGGCCGCCGCGGCCTGCGGGGAGTTCCTCGGCGCCATGCACGAGCTGACCACCACCGCACCCGACTTCGTGTTCTGGGCGGTCACCCTCCTGCTGGTCATGCGCCTGCTGGCCAGCGAGGATCCGCGGTGGTGGATGGCCATCGGCGGCTGCGTCGGGATCGCCAGCGAGGCCAAGTGGAACATCGGGTTCCTGGCCGCCGCGGTGGTAGCCGGCCTGGCCGCCACCGATGCCCGCCGCCTGCTGCGCAGCCGCTACCTGCTGGTCGGCGGGGTGATCGCGGCGGCCCTGGCGGCGCCGGACCTCGTCTGGCAGGCCCTGCACGGCTGGCCCGACCTGGACGTGTTCCGCGCGCTGCAGAGCGCGGCCGGGCACAACCGGGTCGTCTTCTGGCCCGCGCAGATCCTCTACACCGGCCCGGCGGTGACCCCGGTCTGGGTGACTGGGGCGATCTGGTCGCTGCGCAGCCCGGCGGCCCGGCGCTTCCGGCCGGTGGCGATCGCCTGCGTCATCGCGATCGTGCTGCAGTTCCTACTGGGCGGCAAGGCGTACTACCCGGGTGCGGCGTTCACGTTCCTGATCGCGGCAGGCTCGGTTCCGCTCGAGCGCCGGCTGGCCGCCCGCCGTCCGATCAGGCCAGCAGCGCTGGGCCGCCTGGTCAGGCCCGGGGCGGCGACCGCCACGGCCCTGCTGGCCGGCGCGGTGCTGGCCGTGCCGGTCGCGCTGTCGGCGCTGCCCGCCCGGACGCTGCACACCGTGCCGCTGCAGAAGATCAACTACGACCTGGCCGAGACGATCGCCTGGCCGCGGCTGGTGGCGCTGGTCGCGAAGGAGTACCGGTCGCTCCCGGCCGCGCAACAGCGGCGGACCGCCATCGTGACCGGGAACTACGGCGAGGCGGGCGCGATCGACCGCTACGGACCCGGGCTCGCCCTGCCGCAGGCCTACAGCGGCGCCAACAACTTCTGGCTATGGGGCCCGCCACCCGCGGGCGATGAGGCGGTCATCGCGGTGAACGTCGACCCGGCTCTGCTGCGCCGCGAGTTCGCCCAGGTGCGCCTCGTGGCCACGTTCTGGAACGGTCTCGGGGTCAGCGACGACGAGCAGGGCGCGCAGATCTTCGTGGCCACCGGGCCGCGGTCGTCCTGGGCGCAGGCCTGGCCCGCCTTCCGCAACTATTCCTGAGCGCTTGTAACCTATGGCCATGAGACCTGGGGTCAAGAACCGGTACAAGCCCAGCAGCGAGGCGGAGCAGAGCTACGCGGCCGACCTGGCGCTCGCGGGCCGGCACGCGGAACTGCTCGACGCGGCGGACGCGGCCGAGACCGAGTTCCGGCAGGCGCAGGCCCGCCGCGCACCCGACGCCGAGCTGCGCCGGCTCGCGCTGGCCCTGGATGCCGCGCTGACCGACGCCATGCGCGCGGCCTACGCGCTGCAGCGCGCGGAGATCGGCGTGCGCGGCTACGACGACCGCATCTACCGACGCAAGGCCAAGGCCAAGCCGCACATCCACGCGCTCACCGCCGACGCTGAGCGCCTCCTCACCCTGCGCGAAAACCATCGCGTCAACGACATTCCGGCAGTGACGTTCGAGCCCAGCCCGCTGATGGCCCCGATCATCAAGGCCTGAGCCTCCCGTTCCAGGAATTCTTGCTCCGTCCGCGGTGAACCTTCCGGGGTGCTGCGACGTCTCCAGATAGAGGGGGCCGGTCCGCAGGTTGACGGCCTGCGGAAATGTATACACAGCAATCGATTGTTGTATTAAGGCGTGTCGCTTGCGCCGCAGGACCGGGAGGGGCACAGTTGGTCTAGGCCACTTGGTCCGGCGAGGCCGTAAAATGGTCTAGGCCACTTGGTCAGCAGGGATCTGTGAACTACATAGAAGCACCATCTAGTTACACACAGTATAGTCAAGTAGTAGTCAACCGGTGCAGACAGAAACTAGCGGAACGCTACAGATGGCCAGTGAAAAAACGATTCGCCCGAGCCATATAACGATCGCGAGAGCTGCTGCACACTAGCAACTGTTCAACAACACACACATGATGAACCAACCTGGAGGCACTGATATGTGCCCACACTCGCCGCCCTGTCCGGAGGCGTCAGCCCCGGACCGGGAAGCGGCACACACCGTTGTCAGTCACCCCGAGCAGGGCTGGAGCCTGCTCTGCAATGGCATCGTTATCTTTGAAGACACGGGGGAACTCCTGCCTGACGGCGCGTGCATCGCACCGCACCGGCCCACGGACCTGGCCTTCGACCGCCCGGCCCGGGTCATACCGCCGCATAGCGGGCAGGCGCCGGCGGCGTTAGCCGCCACCGGCGGCACCCGAGCGGGGTGCCTGATCGAATGACCCCCTTTTGCTATCCCTCAGTTGAAACCCTCGAGCGCAGCACTCCGGGCAGCCAGTCGGCCACGGCCCCGGCGATGACGGCGCGGTGACCCTTCAGCACGTGCGTCTCCCCCGGCACCACTACGACCCGGTCCGCGTCCTGGGCCCGGGGAATCCCGAACGGGTCACGCTCCCCGTTGACCACCAGCACCGCGGCTCCGCCCGCCCCTGCGGCCCGCAGCTCGGCCAGCCGGCTCTGTCCCGTCGGGCCCGGCGGCTTGAGCGGGAACGCCAGCGCGATCACGGCCCGGGCCCCGACGGCGGCCGCCGTGCGGCACGCCACCCGCGCCCCGTTGCTCCGCCCGCCCTGGACGAGCGGGATGCGGGGCACGAGCCCGGTCAGCGCGGCCACGATCTCGACCCAGGCGGCGTCCTGACGGACCGCCGAGCCGGGCGCGCGGGCGCCCTTGACCCGGTACGGCTGGGTCACGCGGGCCACCAGCCCGCCGAGCCCGAGCGCCGCGTCACGGGCGGCCAGCAGGTCGGCTGAGCCCGCGCTGCCGCCCGCCCCGTGCGTGAGCACGAGCAGGAACCGGACCGCACCGGGCTCGGCCGGGCCATCAGGGTCCAGCTCGGCCCGGGCCACCCCGCTGCCGGTCATGATCTCCACCGCGCACCCCTATCCGCGAGCTTGTCGCGCAGGTCGAGCGTATAGTCGCGGCGCGATGTCCGGGATGGGTCCGCCGCCTCGACGTCTCAGGTGAAGCACGCGTCATGACTTAGGCGCTGAACCGAGAGGAGCGATCATGAAGTACATGATCTTGGTGTACGGCTCGCAGCGAGACTACGACTCCATGGCCGGCCAGGCCGTGGAGGGCAAGCCGGCCTGGTCCCGGGAGGAGTTCGCCGCGCTCGGGGCGTTCATGGAGGGATTCAACAAGGACCTGGCCGAATCCGGCGAACTGGTGGACACGCGGGGGCTGGTCGCCCCGGTCCACACCCGGAGAATCCAGCTGCGCGACGACGTCCCGGTCGTGACGGACGGGCCGTACGCCGAGAGCCAGGAGGTCCTGGCCGGCTACTGGATCGTGGACTGCGACAGCTTCGACCGGGCCACCGAGATAGCCGCCCGGCTGACCCGGATTCCCGGTCCGGCGCAGCTCGGCGAGCACGAGTGGATCGACGTGCGGCCGATCGCCGAGTCCCGGGACGAGCTCGATGTCTGAGCCGCGGCCCTGACCGGCCATGCCCGAGACCGAGGTCGAGGACCTGCTGCGCCGGCTGGCGCCGCAGGTCCTCGGCGGGGTGGTCCGGCGTTACGGGCACTTCGAGGAGGCCGAGGACGCCACCCAGGAGGCGCTGATCGCGGCGGCCGCGCAGTGGCCGGCCGAGGGCCTCCCGGACCACCCGCGCGGCTGGCTGATCACGGTCGCCTCGCGCAGGCTCACCGACCTGCTGCGGGCCGATCAGGCCCGCCAGCGCCGCGAAGACACCGTGGCCCGCTGGGTGCTGCCCGACCACTGGCTGGCCCCGCCGGCCGACCGGCCGCCCGCGGAGCAGGACGACACGCTGATCCTGCTGTTCATGTGCTGTCATCCGGCGCTGACCCCGGCCTCGCAGATCGCGCTGACGCTCCGCGCGGTCGGCGGCCTGACCACCGCGGAGATCGCCCGGGCGTTCCTGGTCCCCGAGGAGACCATGACCCGGCGGATCAGCCGGGCCAAGCAGCAGATCAAGGCCAGCGCGGCGCCGTTCCGGATGCCCGCCGCCTCCGAACGCGCCGGACGGCTCGCGGCGGTCCTGCACGTGCTCTACCTGATCTTCACCGAGGGCTACGCCAGCACGTCCGGGCCGAGCCTGCACCGCACCGAGCTGGCCGCCGAGGCGATCAGGCTGGCCCGTCTCGTGCACCGGCTGCTCCCCGAGGACGGCGAGGTGACCGGGCTGCTTGCGCTCATGCTGCTGACCGACGCCCGGCGGCCGGCCCGCACCGGCCCGGGCGGCGAGCTGATCCCCATGGCCGAACAGGACCGGAACCTGTGGAACGCCGCCCAGATCGCCGAGGGCGTGGACCTGGTCACCACCGCCCTGGCCCGCGGCCCGGCCGGCCCCTACCAGCTGCAGGCGGCCATTGCCGCGGTCCACGACGAGGCGCAGACCGCCGATGCGACCGACTGGCCGCAGATCGTGGCCCTGTACGAGCTGCTCATGCGGCTGTCCGACAACCCGGTCGTGCGGCTGAATCACGCCGTCGCGGTGGCCATGGTGCGCGGCCCGCGGGCCGGGCTCGATCTGCTGGCCGGGCTCGGCGCCGACGAGCGGATGAGACAGGACCACCGGCTGCCCGCGGTCAGCGGGCACCTGCTGGAGATGGCCGGTGAGCGCGACGCGGCCCGCGCCGCCTACCTCGCGGCGGCGCAGCGCACGAGCAACCTCCCGCAGCAGCGCTACCTGCACGCCCGGGCCGCCCGCCTGACCGGGGACCGGTGAGTGACGCGACCCGGGGTTCAGGGTAAGCGGGGGAAAACCTACACGGTGTAGGTTCCGGGGGACGACCCCTTCGCCGGAAGGATTACTCGATGGCAGACAACACTTACTCGATCACCGAGATCGTCGGCTCCTCCACCGAGGGCATCGACGACGCGATCAAGGGCGCGGTCAGCCGCGCCTCGAAGACCCTGCACAACCTGGACTGGTTCGAGGTCACCGGGATGCGGGGCCGCATCGAGGACGACGGTCGCTGCCACTTCCAGGTCACGGTGAAGGTCGGCTTCCGGCTCGACGAGCAGCCCGCCTGACCGGCACCGCCTGACCGGACCGCCCGTCACGCGACCCGCGGCCGCAGCGCTGATCCGGCCTCGCGCCCATCCGGCCCGGGCTCACCGGTCCCGGCGGTGCGCTTAGGCTCAAGGGGCCGGGCGAGACGGAGAGGCTGGATGGGCGAGGGCGGGGTCGGAGGGCTGATGGCCCCTCAGCGGCGCGCGCTGACCGTCGGCTTGGTCCTGACCATCACGTTCGTGGCCTCCGAGGCGCTGGCGGTGGTGACCGTCATGCCTGTGGTGGCCCGGGATCTGGGCGGCCTGCGTCTGTACGGCTGGGTGTTCAGCGGGTTCATGCTGGGCAGCGTGATCGGCATCGTGGCGGCTGGCCGGGAGGCCGACCGGCGCGGGCCCGCGGTCCCGTTCGTGGCCGGGGTGGTGCTGTTCGGCGCCGGCCTGGCCCTGGCGGGGCTGGCGCCCTCGATGGGCGTGCTGGTCGCGGGGCGGGTGCTGCAGGGTGTGGGCGCCGGCGCGGTGCCCTCGGTGGCGTACGCCGCGATCGGCCGCAGCCTGCCCGAGACGCTGCGGCCCCGCATGATGGCGGTCCTGTCCACCGCGTGGGTGGCGCCGGGGCTGGCCGGGCCCGCGGTCAGCGCCGAGGTGGCGCGCCTGTTCGGGTGGCGGTGGGTGTTCCTCGGCCTGCTGCCGATCGTGGCGGTGGCCGGGACGATCGCCGTGCCCGCGCTGATCCGGCTCGGACCGCCCGCCTCCAGCGGAGCCGAGGAGCACCGGATGATCGACGGCTTCCGCACCGCGGCGGGCGCCGCCCTGATCCTGGCCGGCCTCACGCTCGCGGCCGGTTCCGGCGCCGGCCCGGGACGCCTGGGCGCCATCTTGGGCGGCGTGGCCCTGATCGCGGCGGGCGCGGCCGCCGGCCTGCCCGCGCTGCGCCGGCTGGTCCCGCCCGGAACCTTGACCGCGCGCCCCGGGCTGCCCGCCACGATCCTCAGCCGGGGCCTGCTGACGTTCACGTTCTTCGGCGCGGACGCCTACGTGACGCTGGCCGTGACCGCGGTACGCCATCGCACCCCGGTGGTGGCGGGCATCGCCGTCACCGGCGCCACAGTGGCCTGGACGGCCGGCGCCTGGATCCAGGCCCGGCTGAGCGGTACCTGGGAAGGACGCCGCCTGGTCCGTACCGGGCTGGTGATCGTGCTGGCCGGCATCGCCGGGATGGTGCTGGTCCTGCTGCCTGGCGTGCCGGTGGCCGAGGGCCTGGCCGCCTGGACCGTGGCCGGCCTCGGGATGGGCCTGGCCTACGCGCCGATCTCGCTGATGATGCTGCAGAAGGCGCCGCCCGGCCAGGAGGGCCGGGCCTCGGCGTCGCTGAACCTGGCCGACGTGCTCGGCACCGCGATCGGCATCGGAGTGGGCGGCGCGGCGGTGGCCGCCACCGCCGGCCGCGACCTTCGGCTGGGCATCATGGCCGCCTTCTGTGCCGCGGCCGCGGTCGGCCTGGTCGCGCTGGCCGTGACCCGCCGGCTGCCGTCCGGCCCCGGTTCGGCTCCGTCGCCGCCCGCGCAACCAGACACCGCGCAACCAGACCGGGCCGAGCTCAGGGCTCGAGGATCTTCTTGAGGAACTGGCCTGTGTAGCTTTCCTCGACGGCGGCGATCTGCTCCGGCGTCCCGGCGGCGACCACGGTACCGCCGCCCGCGCCGCCTTCCGGCCCGAGGTCGATGACCCAGTCGGCGGTCTTGATGACGTCCAGGTTGTGCTCGATCACGATGACCGTGTTGCCCGCCTCGACCAGCCGGTTCAGCACGCCGAGCAGCTTGCGGATGTCCTCGAAGTGCAGCCCGGTGGTGGGCTCGTCCAGCACGTAGATGGTGCGGCCGGTGGCCCGGCGCTGCAGTTCGGAGGCGAGCTTGACCCGCTGCGCCTCGCCGCCGGACAGGGTGGGGGCGGGCTGGCCGAGCCGGACGTAGCCCAGGCCCACGTCGACCAGCGTCTTCAGGTGCCGGTGGATGGCGGGCACCGCCTCGAAGAACTCGGCCGCCTCCTCGATCGGCATATCCAGGACCTCGGCGATCGTCTTGCCCTTGAAGTGCACCTGCAGGGTGTCGGTGTTGTAGCGGGCCCCGTGGCAGACCTCGCACGGCACGTAGACATCGGGCAGGAACTGCATCTCGATCTTGATCGTGCCGTCCCCCGAGCAGGCCTCGCACCGGCCGCCCTTGACGTTGAACGAGAACCGGCCCGGCTGGTAGCCGCGGATCTTGGCCTCGGTGGTCGCCGCGAACAGCTTCCGCACGTGGTCGAACACGCCGGTGTAGGTGGCCGGGTTGGAGCGCGGAGTGCGTCCGATCGGGCCTTGATCAACGTGGACGACCTTGTCTAGGTGCTGGATCCCGGTCACCCTGACGTGCTTGCCCGGCACCGTCCGGGACCCGTTCAGCTCCCGGGCCAGCGCCTTGTACAAGATGTCGTTGACCAGGGTCGACTTGCCCGAGCCGGACACCCCGGTGACGGCCACCAGGCAGCCGAGCGGGAACGCCACGTCCACGCCGCGCAGGTTGTGCTCGGTGGCGCCCTTGACCACGACCTCACGGTTCTTGTTCCGCGGCCGGCGGGTCGCGGGCAGCGGGATGGACTGCCGTCCGGTCAGGTACGCGCCGGTCAGGGAGTCCGGGCTGGCCAGCAGGTCGGCGACGGTCCCGGAGACCACGATGTGGCCGCCGTGCTCCCCGGCCCGCGGCCCGATGTCCACTACCCAGTCCGCGGCCCTGATCGTGTCCTCGTCGTGCTCGACGACGATCAGCGTGTTGCCCAGGTCGCGCAGCCGCAGCAGCGTCTCGAGCAGCCGGTGGTTGTCCCGCTGGTGCAGCCCGATGGACGGCTCGTCCAGCACGTACAGCACTCCGACCAGGCCGGAGCCGATCTGGGTGGCTAGCCTGATCCGCTGGGCCTCGCCGCCCGCCAGCGTGGCCGACGCGCGGTCCAGGGTCAGGTAGTCCAGCCCGACATCGAGCAGGAAGCCCATCCGGGCGTTGACTTCCTTGACGATCCGCTGGGCGATCTGCCGATCGCGGTCGGACAGCTCCAGCGTGAGCAGCAGCTTGGCCAGCTCGCCGACGGGTAGCGCGCACAGCTCGGCGATCGACCGGCCGTCCACCGTGACCGCTAGCGACACCGGCTTCAGCCGGGCCCCGCCGCAGGACGGGCACGGCACCTCGCGCATGTAGCCGGCGAACTTCTCCCGGCTCGAGTCCGACTCCGCCTCGGCGTGCCGGCGCTCGACCCACGGGATCACGCCCTCGAACGTCGTGTAGTACGAGCGCTCCCGGCCGTAGCGGTTCCGGTATCGGACGTGGACCTGCCCGTCGAAGCCGCGCAGCAGGGCTTGCCGCGCGGCGCTGGGCAGCTTGGCCCACGGCGTGTCCATCCGGAACCCGACCGTCTCGCCCAGAGCCTGGATCAGCCGCTCGAAGTAGTCGCTGAGGTGGCCGCTGCTCCACGGGGCGAGCGCGCCGTCAGCCAGCGACTTGCTCTCGTCCGGGACGATCAGGTCCGGGTCGACCTCGAGCCTGGTGCCCAGCCCGGTGCAGTCCGGGCAGGCCCCCCACGGCGAGTTGAACGAGAACGAGCGCGGCTCTAGCTCGTCGAACGACAGGTCGTCGTACAGGCAGGCCAGGTGCTCGGAGTACATCCGCTCTCGGTGCTGGTCGGTCTCCGGCAAGTCGATGAAGTCGAGGATGACCACCCCGCCGGACAGGCCGAGCGCGGTCTCCACCGAGTCGGTCAGCCGTCGTCGCGCGGTGTCCTTGACCGCGAGCCGGTCGACGATCGCCTCGATGTCGTGCTTCTCGTACTTCTTCAGGGCCGGAAGCTGCCCGGTCAGGGCCTCGTCCAGCCGGACGATGGTGCCGTCCACCCGGGCCCGGGAGTAGCCCTTGATCTGCAGCTCGCGCAGCAGCTCGCCGTACTCACCCTTGCGCCCGCGGACCACCGGCGCGAGGACCTGGAACCTGGTCCCCTCCTCCAGCTCCATCACCCGGTCCACGATCTGCTGCGGGGTCTGCCGCGCGATCGGCCGCCCGCAGATCGGGCAGTGCGGCTTCCCGATCCTGGCGTACAGCAGCCGCAGGTAGTCATAGACCTCGGTGATCGTTCCCACCGTGGAGCGCGGGTTCCGGCTCGCGGACTTCTGGTCGATGGAGACCGCGGGCGACAGCCCGTCGATGAAGTCGACGTCGGGCTTGTCCATCTGGCCGAGGAACTGCCGGGCGTAGGCGGACAGCGACTCGACGTACCGGCGCTGGCCCTCGGCGAAGATGGTGTCGAAGGCCAAGCTGGACTTGCCCGAGCCGGACAGCCCGGTGAACACGATCATGGCGTCCCGCGGTAGGTCCAGCGAGACGTCCTTCAGGTTGTGCTCGCGGGCGCCGCGAACGACGAGTCGGTCAGCCACTGCGCCTCTCTCTACGGGCTCGGAAACGGGTACACGGATCGCTTGGCGATAGTAGCCGGGGGGTCTGACATTTTCGGGGGCTCCGGGGTCTTACGGGTTCGCCCCCGGATTAGCACTGTGGTCACCGCGCGCCCGGGGTCCTCCCCGTTCCGTCTTACAAGCAACAAATCGGCCGCCGTTATGCCCGCCCCGCTACCTCCACGATAGCGCCCAGTCTGGCAGCGTGCCGCCTAGAAATCGGCCGCGGTGCCGGCGCCCAGGCGGGCGGCCTTCTCGTACAGGTAGGTGGCCGCGGCCAGGTCCTCGGCGGCTAGGCCGAGCGACTCGAACAGGGTGATCTCGTCGTCACCGGCCCGGCCTGCCGCGGTCCCGGTGAGCAGTTCCCCGAGCTCAGCCCGGACCGGGTTGGCGGCGCCTTCCTGGGCGGCCAGCAGGTAGTCGCCGGACTCATTGCTGACCGACTCGCGACTGTCTGCGAACACGGCTGCCTCGGCCATCGTCGCGGTGTCGATCTCGCGGTCGCGGGGCAGGCACGCGCCGACCGCGTTGACGTGGGTTCCCGCGGCCAGCCATTCGCGGCGCAGCACCGGCTGCGCCGCGTTGGTCGCGGTGACCACGATGTCGGCCCCCTCGACCGCCTCGGGCACCGAACCGGTCGCGCTGACCGGCACGTTCAGCTGTTCGGTCAGTTCCGCGGCGGCCTCGCGGGCCCGGGCCAGGTCGCGTCCGGTGATGCGGATCCCGGTGAGCGGCCGGGTCGCGGCCAGGGCGTGCGCATGCGCTCGGCCCTGGACGCCGGTGCCGACGATGGCCAGTTCGGCCGCGCCGGGCCGCGCCAGCAGCCCGGTGGCGACGGCAGAGACCGCCGCGGTGCGGATCTCGGTGACCGCCGACGCGTTGACCATGGCGAGCGGCTCCCCCGTGTCCGCCGCGAACAGCAGCACCCCGCCCTGGTGCGCGTCCTTGCCGATGGCCGGGTTGCCGGGGGTGATGCAGATCGCCTTCAGCCCGTAGCCGGCCGGAGAGTAGGCGGGCATCAGGCCCATGAAACCCGCCGCGTCGCGGGGCTTGACCACCGTGCGCAGCGGCTGCTGGATCTGACCGCGGGCCAGGTCCGTCAGCGCCTGGCGCATCACGTCCGCGCACTCGCGGTATCCGAGCAGCTCACGCACGTGGTGACCAGCCAGGATGAGGATCTTCACGCGACTCTCCAGATAGTTGAGGCGAAACCCGGGGCGGCAAGACGCCTGATCGGGGCGGGTGGCCGGGTCCGTTCGGTATAAGTTTTGAAGGTGACTTACTCGGGAGAGGTTCATGTCGGCGGCCCGCCTGACACTCGTGAGATCGACGGCCTGACCGTGACCAAGATAGCGGTGGGCCCGATGGACAACAACGCCTACCTGCTGCGCTGCACCAGCACGGGCCAGGGCTTGCTCATCGACGCGGCCAACGAGGCGGGCCGGCTGATCGAGATGATCGGGGACACGCCGGTCGAGACGATCATCACCACGCACCGGCACTTCGATCACTGGCAGGCGCTGCCCGAGGTGCAGGCCCGGACCGGCGCGGTGGTGGTCGCGCACCCGGCCGACGCGGACGAGCTTCCGGTCCAGGTCGGCCACCGCGCCGAACACGGCGAGGTGCTGACCTTCGGCGACTGCGCGGTGTCGCTCATCCACCTGCGCGGGCACACGCCGGGCAGCCTGGCCGTGCTATACGACGCGGGCGGCCGCCTGTCGGACACGCCGCACGTGTTCACGGGGGACTCGCTGTTCCCTGGGGGCGTGGGCAAGACCAACTCCGCCGCAGATTTCACCTCGCTGCTCACCGACGTGACCGAACGCCTGTTCGGCCCGCTCCCGGACGCGACCTGGGTGTATCCCGGGCACGGCAACGACACCACGCTCGGCGCCGAGCGGCCCCACGTGGACGAGTGGCGCGCCCGCGGCTGGTAAGTCCCGCCGCTGACCGAGGGGAGGAAGGACACATGGAGATCTGGCCGGTGATCCACGACGAGCGCAAGGCGCTCGCAGCCGACCTGAAGGGCCGGACCGGCGAAGAGTGGGCCACGCCCTCGCTGTGCCGCCAGTGGACCGTGCGTGACGTGCTCGCCCACATGACCTCGACCACGAGCCTGACGCCGCCGGCCTTCTTCGCCAAGCTGATCGGGTCCGGGTTCAAGTTCGAAAAGGTGCAGGCCAGCGGGGTGGCCGCGAACCGCGGCTCTTCCCCGGGCGACACTATGACCCGGTTCGAGTCGGTGGTGACCTCGGTCAAGCACCCGCCGGGCCCGGCCGACACCTGGCTCGGCGAGACGATTGTGCACGCCGAGGACATCCGCCGGCCGCTCGGGGTCGAGCACCAGTACCCGACCGAGGCCGTGGTCCAGGTGGCCAACTTCTACCAGGGCTCGAACCTGCTCATCGGCAGCAAGCGCCGGATCGAAGGGCTGACCCTGCGCGCCACCGACGCCGAGTGGTCGCACGGCACCGGCCCGGAGGTCTCGGGTCCGATCCTGTCGCTGGTCATGGCCATGACCGGGCGCAAGGCGCCGCTCGACGACCTCACCGGCGACGGCGTAGCAACGCTGCGCTCTCGCTCCTAGCCGACGCACCGCCCGCTCCAGGGTGATGAAACCCCAGTTTCATTTCGCAACCGGGACCTAGCCCCCGTGTTCGGGAAAGGGGCGGCCCTACCTGACCGGCTGAACAGGGGCACGAAGATGTGGGCCAACGGTCCGATACAGACCGCGTAGACCACCGTGCCCACGCCGACCGTGCCGCCGAGCAGCCAGCCGGCCAGCAGCACCGTGGCCTCGATCGCGGTGCGCACCACGCGCAGCGAGTGGCCGCGGGCCGCGAAGCCGGTCATCAGCCCGTCACGCGGTCCGGGTCCGAGGCCCGCGCCGATGTACAGGCCGGTCGCCACGCCGTTCAGGACCACGCCCGACACCATCACCACCGCCCGCACCAGGAGCGAGTGAGGCGGCGTGATCAGGGCCAGCATCGCGTCGATGACCGCGCCGATCAGGACTACGTTGCACAGCGTCCCGAGACCGGGCCGCTGTCGCAGCGGGATCCATAGCAGCAGCACCAGCGCGCCCACGATGATCGCCCAGGTCCCGACGGGGATCCCGGTGTGCCGGGACAGGCCCTGGTGCAGGACGTCCCACGGGTCCACGCCGAGCCCGGCCAGCAGCAGCATGGAGTCGCTGATCCCGTACAGCAGAAGGCCGGCGAACAACTGGAGGAGACGGCGCGGCATACCACTCAGAATGCCAAGATTGGCTCTTCGCAAGTAGTGCCAGTTCGCACCTCTTTGGCCTCATTTGACGGAACGCCCTGTGGTGACCGCGGCCAGCTCCGCTCGTCCCGCGGGTGGCGGCGCCGCCCGCGAGCCGGCTGCGCACTAGGCGGTCAGGGTACGTCGGTAGCGGATCTCGGCGACCCCGCCGAGGTCATCGAGCAGGTGACGGGCGCCGTCCGGGGTGAACCCGGCGCGGGCGTAGAACCGCCGCGCGCGGGCGTTGGCCTCGAGCACCCACAGCGTGATGCTCGTGTACCCGGCCGCGCGGACCTTGGTCAGAACCTGGTCCATCAGCGCTCGCCCGGTGCCGGTCGACCACCGGGCCGGGTGGACGTAGAGCGCGTAGAGTTCCGCGATCTCGTGCTCCGAGCCCGCCGGAGTCAGCGGATACGGCCACAGCATGTCCAGCACGTCCCGCTCCGGTCCGAAGGCCGCGTAGCCGACGATGCCGTCCTCGACCGCGACGATCAGCCGCTGCCAGGGCCGGGTCCGGAACGACTGCCGGATGCGGGCCCCGCCGTCGGGGGCCGTAGCCCGGTCGAGGATCGCGGGGGCGATGATGCCGTCGTAGGCGGCGCGCCAGCTGTCCCGCATCACGGCCGCGATCTGCGCCGCGTCCGCCGGCGAGGCGGATCGGATCACCCCATGTATTCCCGGCATCGGGACAAAGCTAGCGAATGCGCAGAGCCAGGAAGAAGTCCACCTGGTCATCAAGGCAGGACAGGTCGCGCGCGGTCAGCTCCTCGATGCGCCGGATCCGGTACCGCACCGTGTTCACGTGGACGTACATGCGGGCCGCGCACGCGTTCCACGAGCCCGAGCAGGCCAGGAACTCGCGCAGGGTGGGCAGCAGCTCGGCCCGGTGCCGCTCGTCGTAGGCGAGCAGCGGGCCGAGCAGCCGGTCGCGGAACGAGCGCAGCACGCTGCCCGGCACGCTGGCCAGAAGGAGCTCGTGCGAGGCGACCTCGTCGCTGGTCACCACGTAGACGGCGGGCACCGGGGCCGGGGCGGCGGCAGCCGCGCGGATCGCGGCGAGCCGCCGGGCGCTCTGCGCCTCGTGCAGCGCGCCGGGCAGCGCGGCCACCCCCTCGGCGGGTGCGCTGATGCCGGCGGTGAGCCTGATGCGGGACCGGTCGGACTCCAGTACCGGCTGGGCGTCGCGCAGCCGGGCCGCGAACGCGTGCGCGGCCGGACCGGCGCCCGCTCGCAGGGTGTCCTGGGAGTCCGGTCCCTCGGCCGGGCCCGGGCCCGGGCCGGGGCCGCCGGCAGCGGGATGAGGGTCACGATCTGATCACCGAGGGCGGCCACGACCAGGCCTTCAGCCCTGTCCATTTCCGGGCCCGTTCCCGGGCCCGTTCTCGGGCCCCGTACCCGGGGCACGGCTAGTTCCTCGGCCAGGTCACTGCGCCACCGCTCGGCGTTCGGGCCGGTCATCTGGTCGGCCTCCGCGGTCATCGCGGCCACCAGGTACCGCCCTTCCGGCGGCATCCCGGCTGCGCGCATCAGCGAGGCGATCTCGGCCGGCGCGGCGCCCTCGCCGCCCTCGGCGCCGAGCATGGTGACGATCGCCTCGGCCAGCTTGCGGTCTCCGGCTCGTCCGGCGCCGAGCCGGGCCCGTTCCAGCGCTGCGTCGGCGGCCAGCTCGGCCACTGATTCGCGCAGCTCGTGGGCCAAGGGGTCCCAGTCCTGCTCGTACCCGGCGCAGGCCAGGAACCAGCTGGTGATCCTCGGCTCGCCGCCCACGGCGAACAGCGAGTACTTCCGGTCGCCCGCCGGGGGGATCTGCGGCCCGCTGACCTTGACCATGGCGGGCAGCCGGTCCGCCTTGAGGTATTCCCCGGCCAGCCGCAGCGCGAGCGGGTCGGCCAGGGACGGCCCGGTTCCGCCGACGACCCGGCCCATCGCGGTGAGCAGCCAGCAGTCGGCGCCGATCTCGCGGCCCATCAGCCGGAACATCGCGTCCAGGCCGGCCCCCTCGGCCACCGCGGACAGCAGCAGCCGACGCCGGCCCAGGACCCGCGTCATGGCCGTGGCCCGGTCGCCGTTCAGGCGGCGGCCCACCTCCTCGGTGACGGCCGCGAACGAGGTCTCGGCGGGCACCGCGAGCAGGGTGATGCCGTGCCGTCCGCAGGCCTGGATCACCTCGGGCTTCACCTCGCCGAGTGCCTCCCCGGCGCCGAGCACCCCGGCGCCGGCGCGGGCCAGGGCCCGGACGAACCGGTCGGCGTCGCCCGGCTCCCGGCACCAGATCATGCCGGTCAGCACCAGATCACCCCGGGTCAGGTAGCGGCTGGGATCGGGCAGGTCGGTGGTGTAGACGTGCCGGATCACGCGGTCCACGCCGGAGACGTCCGTCAGCAGCCTGAGGCCGAGACCGGGCACGTCGAGCAACTCCCGTACTCGCAAGGCATCACCTCCCGCAGACGAACCCTTCTCGCGCACCATAACCGTCCCCGTTTAGCGAAAGCTACAAAACGGCTGGAGCCAGGTTAGCCGTGATTGATTCGATAGGCGGCTATCACGTGCGCGGGACCGGCTGATTGGATGTTCGCGTGGTGAGCATCGACCCGCAGGCCGGCACGCTGGCGGCGTTCAACGCGGCATCGCCCGAGGCCGCGGAACGGGACGTGCTCGCCTGCTGCGAGTCCAGATCGTTCGCCCGCAGGATCGTCGGCGATCGCCCGTATCGGGATCCGGCCGCCCTGTACGACGAGGTGACCGCCGCATTCGAGGCGCTGACCTGGGACGATATCGTCGAGAGCATGAATGCGCACCCCCGGATCGGGGACCGGGCGCGGGCCGGCGGATGGTCGGCGGCCGAGCAGTCGGGTGCGGCGTCGGCCGGCGAAACGGTGCGGCAGGCGTTGGCGGACGGGAACCTCGCCTACGAGGAGCGGTTCGGCCACGTGTTCCTGATCTGCGCCACCGGCCTGTCCGG
The DNA here is from genome assembly GCA_963742795.1 of uncultured Actinomycetes bacterium. GTDB lineage: Bacteria > Actinomycetota > Actinomycetes > Streptosporangiales > Streptosporangiaceae > Palsa-504. Next base: position 90,890 of record CAVUNL010000027.1, on the reverse strand, counting down.
CCAGGACATGCTGGACCAGCTGCGGGTCCGGCTCGGCCACGACCCGGACGCCGAACAAGCCGTGGTGCGCGACGAGCTGCTGAAGATCACCCGGCTGCGGCTGGCGAAGTTGCTAGGCCTATGACGCCCGTGCCTGGCCGGACCCGTAACGCTTTCTACGCACGTCCTCGACGCGACGGCCGGGCAGCCCGCCGCAGGCGTGCCGGTCCGGCTGGAGCACCGCGGCCCGGACGGGTGGTCCCCGGCCGGCGCCGGGCAGACCGACGCGGACGGACGGCTGCGGCTGGAGGGCGGTCCTGGTTTCGAACCCGGCGTGTACCGGATCACGTTCGGCAGCGGGGCGTACTTCGAGGCGCGCGGAACCACGTCGTTCTATCCCGAGGTCACGGTGACCTTCGAGATGACCGGCGAGGGCGGGCACTATCACGTGCCGCTGCTGCTCAGCCCGTTCGCCTACTCCACTTACCGGGGAAGCTGAGCCTGGGCATGGAGCTCAGAAGGCGACGAAGATCATGCCCTGCGGGTGCAGGGCCGCACCGCGCAGTGACACCCGGCTGATCTGGCCGTTGTACATGTTCAGGTGGCCGACGTAGTTGGCCGGGAACCCGGGCCCCGGGCAGGTGGCGGGCGCGTTGCCCGCGTCGCACGGGGTCACGGACACGAACGCGGTGCCCGGCCAGAACACGCCCTGAATCACGTCGACCGTATCGTCGCCGGTGCTGGTGGCGTAGAACGCGCCATTCCAGCTGGTCGACCAGGCCGTATCGTCGACCGACTGCGACAGGGCCAGGACCCACAGGTGCTGCTGCTTAGAGCCCGGGGCGTTCACGTAGATCTGTTCCTTGTCGCCCTGGCTGGTCAGCATGAAGTCACCGACGAAGCGAGGCGCGAAGCCCGGCACCACCTCGTTCGAGTCCGGGTCGGTCAGGCCCAGCTTGACCGGCCGGCCGCGGTGCGGTCCGTTCGCCGCCGTCGCGTGCGACTCATCGAAGAACAGCGCGTGGAAGAACGCCAGGTGCTTGGGCTGGTTCAGGGTCACCGCGTACACCGCCGGGTAGTACGGCTTCGGCGCCGCCGCCCCGGTGGTGCCCGGCGCCGACGCGCTGATCAGCATCAGGCCGTTGTAGAAGGAGATGGCGTCGGTGCCGCCGTTGTGCGGCAGCGGCCTGAAGTAGGAGTAGTGCACGACCTGGCTGGTGAACGGGTCGATGGTGTAGAGGCTGGAGTGCGCATCCTCGTTGACCGTGGCCACGACCAGCCCGGCGGACGTGTTGGCGGTCAGTCCGTCACACTTGCCCCGGATATCCCACTGGTTCACGACCACGCCGGACAGGGTGAATTCGACGATCGTGCTGTCACTGTTCCCGTCCGTGCTGGCCTGCCCCTGCGGGCCGACCCCGTTCTGGAATCCGGTGAACAAGTCGTTGCCGATCCGCGTGATGTCGTCCGGCAGGGTCAGCGGCTCGGAATGCCGGTTCTTGGATCCGGCTTTGTAGTACCAGTGGTGCAGGCTCTTACCCGACAAGATCGCCCGCACGTTGTACGTGGGATTGTCGGTTTTCGCGCTAGCGGGGAGACTAAACGCGGTCAGGCCAGCCAGGACTGCGGCCACCGCGCCGATGGTGGCGAACGTCTTTGCGACGCGCCCGGCGATACCAGGCCTATCGAGCACATGCATCGTCATCGACCCTTCTTGTGCGATGTCGTTAGTTCTAGCGGGCATCTGTAACGTACAGCGGGCCATGGGGTAGCGCATAGATGAACGAACTAGACAATGATCATGCATTCTCGGGGCTCTAACCAGGCGACACGCTCACCGGCGGGCCATCTCGGTCGGCGCCGCCCCAGGGCGGCTGCCGCCGGAGGGTGAAAGACTGCCGCTGTGGACTACGACCTGGTGCTCCGGTCCCGGCGAGCGGTGCTGCCGGAAGGTACCCAGCCCGCGGCCGTCGCGGTCAGCGGGCCCGCGATCGCGGCCGTGGCCGGTTACGGCGAGCCGCTGGACGCGGCCAGCGACGTGGACCTCGGCGACCTCGCGCTACTGCCCGGGCTGGTCGACACCCACGTGCACGTCAACGAGCCGGGCCGGACCGAGTGGGAGGGGTTCGCCACCGCCACCCGCGCGGCGGCGGCCGGCGGGGTGACCACGATCTGCGACATGCCGCTGAACTCGCTGCCGCCCACCGTGTCGGTCACGGCGCTGGCCGACAAGCGCGCCGCCGCGGCCGGGAAATGCTGGGTCGACGTGGCGTTCTGGGGCGGCGCGGTGCCGGGAAACCAGGACGCGCTCCGGCCCCTGCACCAGGGCGGGGTGACCGGGTTCAAGTGCTTCCTGATCGACTCCGGGGTCCCGGAGTTCCCGCCGCTCGATTCGGCGGGCCTGCGGTCCGTGCTGCGCGAGCTGGCGGCCGTGGATGCGCTGCTGATCGTGCACGCGGAGGACGCGGCGGAGGTCAAGGCCACGTCCGGCCGGGACTACGGCTCGTTCCTGGCGTCCCGGCCGCCGGTGGCCGAGCGCCGCGCGATCGAGAAGGTGATCGGGGCCGCGGCCGCCACCGGAGCCCGCGCCCATATCGTGCACCTGTCCGCGGCCGAATGCGTGGCCATGATCGCGGGGGCCAAGGCGGCGGGCGTCCGGCTGACCGCCGAGACCTGCCCGCACTACCTGTACTTCGCGGCCGAGCAGGTGCCCGACGGCGCCACGGAATTCAAGTGCTGCCCGCCGATCAGGGGCGCGATCAACCGGGAGGCGCTGTGGCGCGGGCTCGAGGCCGGCGTCATCGACTGCGTGGTGTCCGATCACTCGCCCTGCCCCCCGGAGCTGAAGGCCTCCGGCAGCGGGGACTTCGGCGCGGCGTGGGGCGGCATCGCGTCGCTTCAGCTGGGCCTGTCCGCGGTGTGGACCGTAGCCCGGCGGCGCGGCCGGACGCTGGACGACGTGGCCCGGTGGATGGCGACCGCCCCGGCCCGGCTGGCCGGCCTGACCGCCAAGGGTGCCCTGGGGGTCGGATACGACGCCGACCTGGTGGCCTTCGATCCGGACCAGGCCTACACCGTGGAGCCGGCCCGGCTGCTGCACCGGCACCAGGTCACGCCCTACGCGGGCCGGACCCTGACCGGGCGGGTCCGGCAGACGTGGCTGGGAGGCACCGCGCTGCTCGATCCCGACCACGGTGCGCCAGATGGTGAGCCAGGTGGGCGGCTGCTTAACCGGGGCTGACGGGGAAGAAACAGTCTATGGACGAGCAACAACTCCCCGATTTGCTGCGGCTACGCGGCTCGGTCGTGACCGCCAGCGACGAGTTCTTCGCCGCCAAGGAGAACCTGATCCGGCCGGACCCGCCGGTCTTCGTGCCCGACACCTACGACGCCAAGGGGCAGGTGTACGACGGGTGGGAGACCCGGCGGCGGCGCGGGCCCGACGGGACGCTGCCGGAGCGCGGGGCCCGGGACTGGGTGATCGTCCGGCTCGGCGTACCCGGGGTGGTGCGCTCCATCGTGGTCGACACCGCGTTCTTCACCGGCAACTACCCGCAGGCGTGTTCGGCCGATGCGTGCTCGGCGAGCGGATATCCGTCGCCGGAGGAGCTCACCGCCGACCCGGGCCTGTGGCGGGAGATCGTGCCGCGCGCCCTGGTGACCGGCGACGCCCGGCACGCGTTCAAGGTGAGCGCCGGCCGCCGGTACACCCACGTCCGGCTCAACATCTTTCCCGACGGCGGCGTGGCCCGGCTGCACGTCCACGGGGAGGTAGTACCCGATCCGGCCCTGCTGGAAGGCCTCACCGTCGACCTGGCCGCCCTGGAGAACGGAGCTGACATCGCGGCGCGCAGCGACCAGTTCTACTCCTCGCCGCGCCATGTCATCTCCCCCGGCCTGTCCCGGGTGATGGGCGAGGGCTGGGAAACCCGCAGGCGACGGAAGCCGGGTTACGAGTGGCTGGTCGTCCGGCTGGCCGGGCGCGGCGTCATCCACCTGGCCGAGATCGACACGTCCTGGTACCGGGGGAACCAGCCCGACTCCGCGTCGCTGCAGATCATGGATGTCGACCCGGCGGCCGACCGGTCGCTCGCCGACGAGCGCGCCTGGCGTGACCTGCTGCCCCGGGTCAGGCTGCTGCCCGACACCCCGCACCGGTTCCGGGTAGACGGCGGGCCGGCCACGCACGTCCGGCTGAACATCTTTCCCGACGGTGGCGTGGCCCGGTTGCGCCTGTACGGATCCCTCGCCGACGACGGCCTGGCCGCCGTCCGCCGACGCTGGGACCAGACCGCCTGACCGCACCAGCGCCCGAGCCGACTGACTGAGATCAGCCGCGGAGCTGGGCGACCAGCGCGTCGGATTGCTCGACCGTGCGCCGCGGGTGGCACGCGGGGAAGCGTTTCCCGTTTTACGGCGCGACGTGGCGGTATTCGGCGAGCGCCGCTGCGACCGCCGCATCCTCGTCGGGCAGGGCGTGGGCCCGGGCCGCGGCGGCCTCGCGCAGCCGGGCGGCCAGGGCGGGATCGCCGAGCACCGCGCGCACCGCCTCGGCCAGCCGCTGGGCGTCGCCGGGCGGGATCAGGATCGCGGCGTCTTCCCCGGTCAGCTCGGGGTTTCCACCGACCCGGGTAGCCACGACGGGTACCCCAGCCCGGAGCGCCTCCTGCAGGATGAGCGCCTGCCCTTCCCACACGCTGGGCAGCACGAACACGTCGGCGGCGGCCAGCAGCGCCGGCACGTCGACGCGGTGGCCGACAAAGCGGACCGTGAGCCCGAGCGATGCCGCCCGGGCTTGGAGGTCGGCCGCGAGCGGTCCCTGGCCGGCGATGACGAGCAACGGCGCGGGCCGGATGTCGCCCCAGCGGGCGGCGGCGCCGAGCAGCAGGCCGAACCCCTTCTGCGCGGCCAGCCGGCCGGCGGCGAGCACGATGGCCTGGCCCGGGTCCGCCCCGAATTCGGCGCGGAGCGCCGCGCGCGTCTCCGCGGAAACGTCAGCCGTCAACGAGACGGGGGCGGGGACTACGGCGTGACCGACCCGGCGTGCGCCCGCGGCCCGCATCCGGTCCTCCAGGTCGGCCGACACGCACAGCACCGAGTCCGCGTTCCGCGCCACGATCAGCTCGAGCACGCGGTAGATGGCGCCGGTCACGCCGCCCGCCGGGGGCGCGTTGTGCACGGTGACGACCAACGCCGGACCGCCCCTCGCAGTCCGGGCGAAGGCCACGGCGATCGCGGTCAGCGCCCCGGCCCGCAGGCCGTGCGCATGCACCACGTCAGGCGGCCAGGCCTGGAACAGGCGGCGCAGCCGCGCGATCGCCCGCAGGTCACGGAGCAGCCGCGGCCGGTCGGCGATCTCCACCGCGGTGAAGCCGACCCCCGCCGCGCCGGCGCTGAGGGCGAAGTCGCGATCGGTTTGCGCGGGGCCGAACACCTCGACCCGCACGCCGCGAGCCGCGCAGCCCGCCGCGAGCATCCTGACGTGCCGCCCGGTCCCGCCGGTGCTGGTGCCGAGCACCAAGGCGAGTTTCACGGGCGGATCACCCGGCGCACCACCGTACGGACGTCTCCCCCGTCGGTCAGCGTCACGACGGCCATGAAGGCCGCGAGCACGGCCCCGCTGGCCAGCAAGGTGACGGCTACGTTGGGCAGGAAACCGCTCACCGGGACACCGATCGCCACGCCCAGCCCGGCGGCCGTCCCGGCTAGCGCGCTGGCCAGCCCGGCCACCGCGGCCCGGGGGAAGCCGCGCAGCGCACCGGGCCCGCAGAACCGCCGGACCAGCACGAGCAGGGCCACCCCAGACCCGGTGAGCCCGACGGTGGTACCCACGCCAAGCCAGGGCACGACCTGGGACGACGGAACGAACGGCACGATCAGCAGATCGGCGATTATCACCAGCAGCCAGCCGCCGCTGACCGCTAGGGCCGAGGCGCCGCTCCGCCCGGCGGCGTATAGCACCCGGGACAGGTTGGCGGTCAGGCCGTACCCGACGAGCCCCGGCGCGAACGCGGCCAGCGCGATGGCCAGCTGCCGGGCGTCGGCCGCCTGGTCGGCGTGGGACTGGAACACGCGGGCCAGCGGCAGGCAGGCACCGGCCATCCCGGCCACCCCGAGCCAGGACGCCACCGTCACCGCGCGGGTGGACGCGGCCGCGGTGGCGTCGAAGGTGTCAGCGCGCGCGGACAGTTCGGGGAAGGCGCTGGTCGCGATCGGCACGGCCAGCACCGCGTAAGGCACGAAGAAGACCGCCCACGCGAAGCTGTAGAGCACCAGCGCGCCGCGGCCGCCGCGGGAGTTGGCCAGCACGATCACCACTGCCACCGAGGCGTCCTGGGCGATGAGCGTGGCGATGCCGGCCACGGCCAGGGACCGGACCCGCGTACCGACCCCAACCGGGAACCGGAGCACTGGCCGGAGCCGGAGCCGGAGCCGGGCGACCGGGATGAGCGGGGTCACGACCAGCATGGCGACCCCAGCCGTGGTCCCGACGGCCAGAACGATCCAGGCCTGGGTGGGTACCGGGTGACGCAGGTTCACCGCCCCGTCCGCCACGTGGGCGAACCAGAAGTACGTACCGATGACGACGAGGCTGGACAGCACGGGGGCCAGCGCGGGGGCGGCGAACTTCCGGTGGGCCTGCAGGATGCCGTACAGCACCACGGCCAGGCCGTAGAGCAGGATCTGCGGCGCGAACACGATGAGCATCCGGGTGCCCAGGGCGACCATGGCCTCCCGCGGGCACCCGGGCGCCGCGCCGAGCAGCACCGAGACCAGCGGACGCGCGGCGATCGCCACCACCGCGCTGACTGGGACGAGCAGCAGCACCGTCCAGCTGAGCAGGGCGGCCGACGTCTGCTCCACCTGCCGGCGATCCGCGGCCTGCCCACGGGCGGGCCCGGCCAGCACCGGCACCGCCACGGCGGTGAGCGCTCCGCCCAGCACGATGTCGTAGATGATGTTCGGCACCATGTTCGCGGTGGTGTAGGCGGTACCGAGACACTGCGCCTGGACGGTATGGGCGAACACCACCTGCCGTCCGAAGCCGATCACCCGGGCCAGCAGGGTGATCGCGCCGATCAGCACCGCCGCGCGGCCTATTCCCCCGACCCGTCGCCGAGCATTCCCCCGCTCGGCCACCGGGACGGTCACTCCTCTGGCGGGGCTGGGTCGGTATTTTCAGCCGAACGAAGCGTGGTGGCAGCGCCGTTGAACGTCGGCGGATCGCCGCGCTGGGCGGGAATCAGCGGCTTCGGCATCAGCTCCGGGGGCCGCCGACCCACCATGTCCAGCCAGCGCAGGGCCGGCGTACGCTCGATCACCTTGGTGAAGCTGACCTTCTCGCTGGCCGCGGTCAGGCCGGTAATCCCGGCCAGCAGCGCGATCCGGGCCGACCGCGGCAGGCCCGCCGCCGCGGCACCCAGCATGGCGCCCAGTGCGTTCGCCCCGCAGTCGCCGAGCATGGCCCGCTCGCCTAGGTCCTCGGGCAGCAGGGTTAGTGCCGCCGCCAGCGGCGCCGCGACGCCGGCGCGGCGGCCGCTCAGCCAGCCGCCTGCGGCGATCAGCGCGCCCGACGCGACGGCGACCTTGATCGCCCGTCCGGGCCGAAGGTCGAACAGGTTCAGCAGGTTCGCTCCCCCGGCCACCAACCCGGCGTTGATGACGAGATCGGCGGGCGAGCCCCCGGCCATCGCGGCGCTGGCCAGCCCGGTCACGCCGATGCCGCCCAGCTTGATCGCGCCGGTGGTGACCTCGCCGTGGCGCAGGGCTCCCAGGTGGCCACGGAACCCGCGCCGGTCCCCGGACCCCGCCAGGTCGTCGTAGCCGCCGAACGCCGCCGCTCCCGCTCCGGCCAGGGCCATGGCGGTACCCGATCTGGCGGTACCGGATCTCATTGACCCGAGGGTGGCCTGAGCGAGCGCGCCGGTGATCGCGCCGGCCGTGACCGCCGGTCCCTCGAGCAGAGTGACCGGCTCGCCGCGGTGGTTGGTCCGCGACCAGGTCTTGGTCCCGCCCGGCGGCCGCTGGTTCAGGACGGTATAGGCGAGCCTGGTCGCGCCCGCCGCCACCGCGCCCGCCGTGGCGGCCCCGATCAGCCCCCTGGCGCGGCTCACTTCTTCGGCTTCTTCTTGGTCGTGGGGGTGGCCGAGGCGGACGGGGACGCGCTCGAACTGGGCGTGGGCGCCAGGCTCGGGCCCACGGCGCTGGCGCCGTTCGCGAACCCGTAGCTGCCCGGATTGCCGCCGTTCAGCTGCATCGCCAGCGCCTGGATCACCACGCTCTGCCCGGCCACGAAGTCGGCGTCGTCGACGGTGGACACCTTGCTGGCCGCGCTGCTCGCGCGGAGCACGGCGATCGGGCTGCCCGGCCCTGAACCCGCCGAGACGCCCGCCACCACGGTGGCCGAGCTCTTCGCGGCCAGTTCCTCGGCCACGGGCACTAGGAGCTGGTCAAGCGGATCCGCGCTGCCGTCCTGCGGAGCGGTCTGCGGGGTCACGATCACGGCCAGCGTGGCCGGCGCCGAGGGCTGTCCGCTGATGGTCAGGAACCCCTCGCTGGCGTATGTCCCGAGCATGGTCTGCGCGTTGGTGTCCTGGCTGCCCGCCGATGAACTGGTGCTCGGCAGTGTACTCACCTGCTGGCCGCCGGCCTGGCCGGGCGTCGATGCCGGGGCCCGGGTGAGGATCTCGCTGGCGATCACCTGCGCGGCCTGCTGCTGGTAGGGCGTGCCGGTGTTCAGCACGATGTTGTCAGCCAGCGACATGGCCAGGGTGATCTGGTTCAGGCCGTCCAGCGTGGTGTCGCTCTTGTCGAAGAACTTGGGCTGCAGCGCGATCTGCCCGGTGACCGTGGCGCCCGCGTCCTGCGTCGCGGCGTTGCTGATCGCGGTGACCACCGAGGCCGGCGCGCCGGGCTCGGTGATGATCAGCAGCCGCTGGCCCGCCAGCAGGTCGTGCAGGACCACCGGCTCGACCGCCTGGGCGTAGTTCTGGCCGAGGCTGGCCTGCTGCTGGGCCGCGTCACGCTGGCTGCTCGCCTGATTGAGCTCATTCTGCAGCTTGGCGGTGGTCTGGTTCAGCAGGTTGTACGTGGGACCCTGCAGCTCGGTGGAGCCGAGCACGATCCCGATGGCCAGGGCGAGGAACACCGCCACGATGGACACCAGGTGGTAGCGAAAGTCGATCACTAGAGTCTTCCGATAAACGAGTGCCAGGTCGCTTCGAAGTACCTGGCTAGGACGGGTTCGGCCGGGGAGAACAGCACGGCCACGAGCACGGTCACGGCCGCGGCTAGCACCAGTATCAGCAGCGACCAGCCGGAAATCCGGCTCTGGTACAGCTGGTGCACGCCCCGTGCGTTGACCAGTTTCCCGGCCACCCGCAGGTGCGTGATGAAGGTACTCGACATGCCCGGCCGGCCCTTGTCGAGAAACTCCTCCAGCGTGTGGTGGGTGCCCACCACGGCGATCAGGCTCGCGCCCTTGGCGTCGGCAACCAGCAGCGCGATATCCTCGCTGGTCCCCGGCGCGGGACAGGTGACCGCGTCCAGGCCGAGCTGGTGCACCCGGGCCAGCCCCGGCGCGCGGCCGTCCGGGTAGGCGTGCACGATGAGTTCCGCGCCGGAGCGAAGCGCCTCGTCGGACACCGAGTCCATGTCGCCGAAGATGGCATCGGGCAGGTAACCCGCCTCGATCAGGGCGTCCGCGCCGCCGTCCACCGCCACCATGACCGGCTTGTACTCGCGGATGTAGGGCCGCAGGGCGGCCAGGTCCTCGCGGTAGTGGTAGCCGCGCACCACGACCAGGACATGCCGCCCATCCATGTCCGTCTCCATCTGGGGAGCCTGGATGCCGTCGGTGAGCAGGGCGTGCTCGCGGCGGAGGAATTCCAGCGTGTTCGCCGCGAACGACTCGATCTGCACGGCGACCAGGGACCGGGCCTCGGTCAGGGCCGCCTCGATCGACTCCCGGGTCAGCGGCGTTCCCTTGGCCACCACCTGGTCACCGAGATACAGCGTCTCCTCGTCCAGCCGGACCACGGCGCCATCGGCGACCCGGACCATCACGTCCGGGCCGACCCCGTCGATGACCGGGATACCGGCGTCGAGCAGCAGCTGCGGACCGAGGTTCGGGTAGCGGCCGGTGATGCTCATCGAGACGTTGACCACGGCCGCGATCTTCCGCCTGATCAGCTCCTCGGCGCTCACCCGGTCCACGTCGGAATGATCGATGATGGCGATCTCGCCCGGGTTGAGCCGCTTGCTGATGACCTTCGTGGCGCGGTCCACACGCGCCACGGCGACGATGCCGGGTGGCTCCCCAGCCCGACCCCGGAACACCGGCGGAATCACGGACGGCAACTTCATCGGAGTCCATCCTGCCAGAGCCGGCCGCGCGAACGGCCCCGTTGGCGCTCACGGCGTGTCATGGATCCTGCAACTGATCGTCACCGTCGATCACGCAGGGTGTGTTGCACGGTACCACCTCAACCTGAAACCCAGCGGCCAGAAGGGCTCCCCGGTTTTGTCAGACCCATCGGGTAGTGTTGAAATCGTGATCAAGAGGGCGCGCTTCACGGAAGCCGACGCCGAGGCTCACGTTCACGGGATCGCCTTCAAGACCGGCCCGCCGCAGCGGGTGGGCGTCGAACTCGAGTGGCTGGTCCGCGATCCTCGCGATCCAGCACGGCCGGTCCGGGCGGAACAGGTAGCCGCTGCCCTGGCCCCCTTTGAGGGGAGTACCCCGGCCAGCAAGCAAGGCTACCCGGAACCCGAACAACGTATCGTTCAGTATCAAATTCCTGCTCTTCCCTCAGGTGCGACCCTGACGGTGGAGCCTGGCGGGCAGCTTGAGCTGAGCTCGGCGCCCGCGGTCACGCTCGGTGAACTGGTCGAGGTGACCGGGCAGGACCTGGCCGCTCTGCGTGACGCTGCCGCGGCGGCCGGCCTTGAGCTCTGCGGCTACGGCCTTGATCCGCTGCGCCCCCCGCGGCGCGTGCTCGACCTGCCGCGGTATGCGGCGATGGAGAAGTTCTTCGACCGCGACGGTCCGTGGGGCCGCCAGATGATGTGCGGTACCGCGTCGGTCCAGGTCTGCCTGGACGCGGGCGACGACGGCGCGGGTGAATCCGGGTACCGGTCGCGCTGGCGGCTGCTGCACGCGATCGGGCCGGTCCTGGTGGCCGCGTTCGCCAACTCGCCGCTGCGCGACGGGCGGCCTACCGGCTGGCACTCGGCCCGCCAGCAGGTGTGGGCCAACATGGACCCGGGCCGGACCCGGGCGCCGGCCGCCGACGGGGACCCGCGCGACGCGTGGGCGGCCTACGCTCTGGACGCCGAGCTGATGTGCGTCCGCGAGCCCGCCTCCACCGACTGGACCGCGCCGCCCGGGCTGACCTTCCGCGACTGGGTGCGGGACGGCGGGTCCGGGACGCTGCGCCCGCCGACCCCCGAGGACCTGGACTACCACCTGTCGACCCTGTTCCCGCCGGTCCGGCCGCGCGGGCACATGGAACTGCGGATGATCGACGCGCAGCCCGGCGACGGCTGGATCGTGCCCGCGGCCGTGGCCACGGCCCTGGCCGGCGACGAGCGTGCGGCAGACGTCGCGCTGGCGGCCGCCGAGCCGGTGTGGGCCGGAAATGAACAAGGCCCGGGTCCGCAGTGTTCATTTCCGGCCGACGCCCACGACCCGTGGCTGCGAGCGGCCCAGTCCGGCCCGGCCGACCCGCACATCAGCCGGGCCGCCAAGCAGTGCTTCGAGGCCGCCGACGCGGCTCTGGGCCGGGCGGGTGCGCCCGCCCCGATCCGCCAGGCGGTGGCCGACTTCACCGAGCGATACGTGCTGCAAGACCGATGTCCCGCCAACGATCAACTGGAGGCAATCACATGACTCTGACGGGGGACGCGCTACGGGAGATGATCGCGCGGGAACTGACTGGCGCGCGGCAGCGGACGGCGCTGCTCACCGACAGCGTGGACGAGGCCGACCTGGTCAGGCAGCACTCCCCGCTGATGTCCCCGCTGGTCTGGGACCTAGCCCACATCGCCAACCAGGAAGAACTCTGGCTGCTGCGCGAGGTCGGCGGGCGCGAGTCCCTGCATCCGGAGATCGACCCGCTCTATGATGCGTTCGAGCACCCTCGATCCGAACGCCCGACGCTGCCGCTGCTGCCGCCCGCGCGGGCGCGCGCCTACGGCCATGAGGTACGGGACCGGGTGCTCGACCTGCTGGAGCGGACCCGGTTTAGCGGCACCCGGCTGCTCGGTGACGGGTTCGCGTTCGGCATGATCGCCCAGCACGAGGTGCAGCACGACGAGACGATGCTGATCACCCACCAGATCCGGGCGGGGGCCCCGGTGCTCGCCGCCGTGGCGCCCGGCCCGGCCCCCGCGGACACGCTGCGGCTGCCGTCTGAGGTCCTGGTGCCGGGCGGCCCGTTCACCATGGGCACCTCCACCGAGCCGTGGGCGCTGGACAACGAGCGGCCCGCGCACGCGGCGGACGTGGCCCCCTTCTTCCTCGACACCACGCCGGTGACCTGCGGCGCGTACGCCGAGTTCATCGCCGACGGCGGATACGGCGACCCTCGCTGGTGGATCGCGGCGGGCTGGGAGCACCGGCAGCGGGCCGGGCTGTCCGCGCCGCTGTACTGGAGCCGAGACGGCGGACAGTGGGTCCGCCGGGTCTTCGGCCAGGTCGAGCCGGTCCGGCCGGAGGAGCCGGTGCTGCACGTGTGCTGGTACGAGGCCGACGCGTACGCCCGCTGGGCGGGGCGCAGGCTGCCGACCGAGGCCGAGTGGGAGAAGGCGGCCCGGTTCGACCCGGTGACCGGCCTGTCCCGGCGTTACCCGTGGGGCAACGCGGAGCCGGAGGCGGCGCACGCCAACCTCGGCCAGCAGTTCCTGCGGCCCGCGCCGGCCGCTCGTACCCGGCGGGGGCGGCGCCGTGCGGGGCCCGGCAGCTGATCGGGGACGTATGGGAGTGGACGAGTTCGGACTTCGGTCCGTACCCCGGGTTTAGCGCGTGGCCCTACCGGGAGTACTCGGAGGTGTTCTTCGGTCCCGAGTGCAAGGTGCTGCGCGGCGGGTCGTTCGCGGTCAGCAGCGTGGCCTGCCGGGGGACGTTCCGCAACTGGGACTACCCGATCCGGCGGCAGATCTTCTCCGGCTTCCGCACCGCGCGTAGTGGTACGCCGGAGCCCGCCTGATGTGCAGGCACCTGGCCTACCTCGGGCCGCCGGCCACGCTGCGTTCGGTCATCATCGACCCGCCGCACGGCCTGTACCGGCAGGCCTGGGCGCCGCGACGGCAGGGGCCAGGGGCGATCAACGCAGACGGGTTCGGGGTGGGCTGGTACCCGACCGATGACGTTGACCCGGTCCGGTACCGACAGGCGGCGCCCATCTGGACGGACGAGTCCTTCGCCGAGGTAGCCGGGGTGACCCGGGCGAGCGCGATGCTCGCGGCCGTCCGGAACGCGACGCCGGGAACCAGCCACGGCCCGGCGGCCGCCGGGCCGTTCAAGCACGGCCGCTGGCTGTTCAGCCACAACGGCGCGGTCAACGGCTGGCCGGAGTCCACCGCGGCGCTCGCCGCGACGCTGCCGGCTATCGCGCTGCTCGAACTGGAGGCCCGGGTCGACTCGGCGTTGCTGTGGGCGCTGGTGCTGCACCGCCTCCGCCAGGGCCGGGCACCGGCCGAGGCTTTGGCCGACACCGCCGAAGCGCTGCACGCCGAAGGCGTGACCGGCCGGTTCAACTTCCTGCTCACCGACGGCCAGGTGATCGCCGGCACCACCGCCGGGCACACCCTGTACTACCGGCGGCAGCCGGGCGGCGTCACCGTCGCCTCGGAACCCGGCGACGACGAGGCCGGCTGGATCGAGATCCCGCGCGACGGCTCGCTGGTCACCGCCACGCCCGAGCAGGTCAGCGTAGCGCGGTTGCCGACCCTGAACTCCATCATCGCGGGCGTCACGACCGCCCACGAAACTCCCGGTATACCCGATGCCCGAGACCCTCACATGGAAGGATCGCGATCCGTTGACCTCACTTGACCGCCGGCTGCCGCCCGGCTTCCTCGCCGAATCGCTGCGCGCCGACGCGCGCCGCGGGCTCGCGTCGGACCCGAAGTCGCTGCCGCCCAAGTGGTTCTACGATGCCCAGGGCAGTGCGCTCTTCGACAAGATCACCGAGCTGCGCGAGTACTACCCGACCCGCGCCGAACGGGAGATCCTGCAGGCCACGGCGGCTGAGATCGCGGGACAGACGCGGGCCCGGACGCTCGTCGAGCTCGGCTCGGGGTCTTCGGACAAGACCCGGCTGCTGCTGGACGCGCTGCGCGCGGCGGGCACGCTGCGCTGCTACGTGCCGGTGGACGTCAGCGAGCCGGCCCTGGTCGCGGCGGGTGACGCGCTGTCCGCGGAGTACCCGGGCCTGGACGTGCGCGCCGTGGTCTCCGACTTCGAGGAGCACCTGGGGTTCCCCGCGGACAGTGACGCGCCCGCTCCCCGGCTGGTCGCCTTCCTGGGCAGCACGATCGGGAACCTGCTGCCCGATCAGCGCGCGGCATTCCTGGCCCGGGTCCGGGCCGGGCTGCGCCCCGGCGACTTCTTCCTGCTCGGCACCGACCTGGTCAAGGATCCGGCCGTGCTGGTCGCCGCGTACGACGACGACTCCGGTGTCACCGCCCAGTTCAACAAGAACGTCCTCGCGGTGCTGAACAGCGAGCTCGGCGCCGACTTCGATCCTGACGAGTTCGAGCACGTCGCGGTGTGGGATCCGCGGAACGAGTGGATCGAGATGCGGCTGCGCTCGCTGGCCGACCAGACCGTGCACCTGCCCGCCATCGGGCTCACCGTGAACTTCGCCGCGGGAGAGGAGATGCGCACCGAGGTGTCGGCCAAGTTCCGCCGCGCCGGAGTCGAGACCGAGCTGGCCGCGGCGGGAATGGCCATCCGCTCGTGGTGGACCGACTCCGCGGCGCAGTTCGGCCTCTCGCTGTCCGTCCCCGTCTGAGCGTCACGGGCGGGGCTGCGGTGAAGCCCGGTTCGACGCGAAGAAGTGGGTCTGGGGCCGGTCCAGGCGCTGGCCGTCCAGGGTGATATCGACCTGCTCGTTGTAGAAGGCGATCAGCCCGGCGATGGGCAACAGCTGGCGGGTCGGGAAGTCGTAACTCCAGGCCAGATCGGGATGCACCGTACCGCCCGCCCGGACGGACCAGTAGCCGCTGGTCGTGCCCTTGTACGGGCACGCGGTCACGGTATCGCTGGGGATCAGGTGCGCGAAGTCGACGTCGGTACGGCTCAGGTAGTAGCGGGTGGGCAGCCCGGTCTCGAAGACCATCACCGAGGAGCCCGCGTCGGCCAGCATCACCCCGTCCCGCTCCACGCGGACCGGCCGGTTGGAGCGCAGCGCGTCGACCCGGGTGTAGGGGCTGCGCGGATGGACGAACACCTGCTCGTCCTCCTCGAACCAGGCGTCCAGCGCGGCCCAGTCAAAGCGGACTGTGCCGCTCAGCCCGGCGACGGGTGAGTCGGCCAGGACCCGGGCGGCCCGCGGCCGGCGCAGGTCCCCGACGCGGAGCCCGTGCAGGGCCACCGCGCCGCGGGCGGTCTGCTGGGTGTGCCCCTCGGGGTCAAGCAGTTCCTGGCGCACGTCGACGAGCGGGATGTAGTACTGCGGGTAGTTCGGCCATTCCCAGACGTACAGCGCCCGGCTGGTGTCCAGTACCTGCTCGCCGCCGAGGAAGGCCCGGATGCGCCGCGGTACCGGCTCGACGTGGTTCACCGTGGTGATCGCGGTCGGGTAGTCGCTCATGGCTCGGTCCTTTCCCCCGGAAAACATCCAGCGGATAATGATCGTGCCATGTCGAGGACGGCCCGGCGGCTCCGACCCGGTGGTGAGAGCGCGCCGACGGGGCGCGTGACGGTGAAGGGCATCCGATGAAGTACTTGCTGTTGATCTACGGGAACCAGGAGAAGTGGGCCTCGATCCCGGCCGAGGACTGGCCGGAGGCTATCGCCAAGCAGGACGCGTTCAACCGGAAGTACCAGGCGACCGGCGAGCTGATCGGCGCCTACGGGCTGCCCGATGAGCTCGGGGCCAAACTGGTGCGCAGGGAAAACGGGCTGCCGGCCGTGACCGACGGGCCCTACCTGGAGACCAAGGAGTACATCGCGAGCTTCTACCTGCTGGACTGCGAAAGCGAGGAACGCGCGCTGCAGATCGCGGCGGACATGCCGTGGGCGGACGTGGAGCCGGTGGAGTTCTGGCCGATCATGCACGAGGCCAAGCCCGAGCTGTGACCGCAGATCAGGGCGTCGAGGACCTGCTGCGCGACCTGGCGCCGCAGGTCCTGGGCGTGCTGGTGCGCCGGTACGGGCAGTTTCACCTGTGCGAGGACGCCAGCCAGGAGGCGCTGCTCGCGGCGGCCGTGCAGTGGCCGGCCGACGGGATCCCGGAGAACCCGCGCGGCTGGCTGGTCACGGTCGGCTCGCGTCGTCTGATGGACCAGGTGCGCAGCGAAGCCTCGCGGCGGACCCGGGAGGAACTGATCGCGGTGGCCACCCCGCAGTCCGAACTGCTCGGGCCGCCCGCCGACGCCGAGCCGGCGGACCACGACGACTCGCTGGCCCTGCTGTTCGGCTGCTGCCATCCGGAGCTGTCCTCCCCCAGCCAGATCGCGCTGACGCTGCGCGCGGTCGGCGGGCTCAGCACGGCGCAGATCGCGGCGGCGTTCGGCGTGCCGGAGGCCACGATGGCCCAGCGGATCAGCCGGGCCAAGCAGACGATCAGGGAGAACGGCCTCGACTTCAGCCTGCCCGACGGGGCGGAGCGCACCGAGCGGCTCCGCGCGGTGCTGCACGTGCTCTACCTGATCTTCAACGAAGGCTATACCGCCAGCGACGGGGACGAGCTGACCGTGCCCGCGCTGTCGCGGGAGGCCATCCGGCTCACCCGCTGGCTGTACCGGCTGCTGCCGGAGGACAGCGAGGTGGCCGGCCTGCTGGCGCTGATGCTGCTGACCGACGCGCGGCGGGCCGCCCGCACGCTGCCGGACGGGTCGCTGGTGCCGCTGGCCGAGCAGGACCGGCGCCGATGGGACCGGGACCAGATCGCC
This sequence comes from uncultured Actinomycetes bacterium, assembly GCA_963742795.1. GTDB lineage: Bacteria > Actinomycetota > Actinomycetes > Streptosporangiales > Streptosporangiaceae > Palsa-504. Next base: position 73,790 of record CAVUNL010000027.1, on the reverse strand, counting down.
GAGGGAATCGCGCTGGTCAGCGCGGTGCTGCCGCGCGGCGAAGCCGGCCCCTACCAGGTGCAGGCGGCCATCGCGGCGGTCCATGACGAGGCCGCGACCATGGCCGGCACCGACTGGCCGCAGATCCTGTCGCTGTACGACCTGCTGGAACGGTTCGCGCCCAATCCGTTCACCACGCTCAACCGCGCGGTAGCGGCGGGCATGGCGCACGGGCCGGAGGCGGGCCTGGGCGTGCTGGCCGACTTGGCGACGGACAAGCGGATGGCGCGGCACCACCGCCTGCTGGCCGCCCGGGCGCACCTGCGGGAACTGGCCGGCGACGAATCCGCGGCCGCCGCGGATTACCTGGAGGCGGCGCGGCGCGCTACCAGCCTGCCCGAACGCCGCTACCTGGCCGTCCAGGCCGCACGGCTGGAGGCCGCCGCCCGGCAGGCCAGGTAACGCCGGGCCAGCCACGCGGAGCGATCGAGGGGCCCGGTCACGGATCGGCAGGTCCGTTCGGAAGAAATTCTTCAAGAACCTTGTCGCCGACGCTGATCGTTCCGTCGGACAGGATGTCGGCTCGTAGACCCCCGCGGTGGATGAGGTCCTTGATGATGCCGGGGCGGGTGAGCTTTTGCAGGTGGAGGCACGGCTCGCAGAGTTCGACTCCCGCGCACTCGACGTCGCCGAGCCGGAACCGCTTGCCGACCAGATCGTTGACGCCGACGCCGCGCACCACGATCTGGCGCCGGGATTGCGCGCCGATGAGGCCGATGTCGTGGAGCGCCTCGGCTTCGATCAGGGTCAGTGCCTCTCCGGAGGGCGCCCCGTCCGGGAAGAAGTAGCGGTCGCCCTCCAGGCCGTGGCCGGCGATCGCGCGGACCGAGCGGACCGGGCCCAGGGCGTCGCTGGGGCCGATGTTGATGGCTTCGACATGCATGCCGTCCATCATCCAGGGTGATGTACAGGCCCGCCAACTGGGGACCAGCAGTCTGGGTACTAGGGCGCGGTATGAGGCCGCCGAGTTAGGACGGTCCCTTCGCTTGTCAGTGCTGGCCGGCCAGCATCGTCGCGCGGGCCTGGCCCACTGGGGACCGGGTCAGCTGCCAGAAGATCAGCGGCGGACCTGGCCGCGCTGCCCTGCGTGCAGGTGGTCACCGGCGACCTGGGCCGTCCGGATACCCTCGGGCCGGCCCTCAGCGACGTCGGCCAGGCGGTGCTCATTTCCTCGGCGGACGCGTCGATGGCCGACGTGCAATCCAGCTTTATCGACACCGCGGCGAAGGCCGGCGTCAGCCACGTCGTCAAGTTGTCGGGGATCATGCCCGAGTTCGCCGCGCGGAACGCGACGGTGTTCCGGGGCGCCTAGTACCGCGGAGCCGGCGCGCCGCCGGCTTTAACCACCGCGGCGTGCTGGCATGATCATGGCATGACCGTGGTGAGGATCAACGCGATTACGGTGCCGGCCGACAGCGGCGACGAGCTCGCCCGCAGGTTCGCCGCACGGGCCGGCGCGGTGGACAACCAGGACGGGTTCGAGGGGTTCGAGCTGCTCAAGCCCACCGACGGGCGGGCCACCTGGCTGGTGGTGACCCGGTGGCGGGACGAGGAAGCGTTCCAGGCCTGGATCCAGTCCCCGGCGTTCGGGCACGGGCACCGTTCGGCGGCCGAGCGGGCGGGCGGCCCGGCGCAGCCCTCGGTCGGGATCAGCAGCGAACTGTGGTCATACGAGGTCGCAGGCGGATCCCCCGGCTGAGCTCGGGCCGGTGGCCTCGGCCGTGCGATGACCCAGGTGAAGACGGTCCCGAGGCCGTCCGCCAGCCACGGAGCGGTCAGGTGAGCGAAGTCGAAGGCCACGGCTCGCCTCGGCGACAACCGCGCCAGGAGCTCGCTGTAGATCCGGTGATCGTCGGGAAAGCCGTGAAGCAGCACGATCGGAGGATCTTCGCCGGGCATCCCGGTCACGAAGACCCGGCCGTTGGGGGTTTCGACGTCTCGCTCGAGGAGCTGCGGGACGCTGCTCCCTCTGGTCTGCGTTGTCATCGGATGACTCCTTTTGTCTCAATGGTTTCGTGGGTGGCCGCTGACGCTCCGATGGCTGCGGGCCGCACAGGACGCCGTGAAACGACATCGGGAGCCGAGGGCAGCTGCTCCAACGTCTCCCGCTTCGGTCGAGCGGGCAGGAACAGTGCCGCCATGATCGCGCCGGCCAGGGCGACGCTGCCGGCCACCACGCAACCGCCGGCGAGGCTGTGCAGGAAGGCTCCGCTCGCGCTGTTCGCCAAGGCCTGTCCCGCCTGGGTGAGGCCGGCCTTGCTGAGGATGTGCGACGCGATGAGGGCCGCGCCGACCGACGCCTTCGCCGCCGATGCCGCCTGTACCGGAAGGTGAGCCGGAACCGTCGAGGCGAGCCGGTTCGAGTAGAGCGATGCGGCGATGCTGCCGATCACCGCTACGCCGAGCGTCCCGCCGAACAGGCGGGTGGCGTCGTTGACCGCCGAGCCCACGCCGGCCTTGGCCGCGGGGACCGCCCCCATGATCGCCTCGGTCGCCGGGGCGCTCGTCAGGCCCATTCCGGTTCCGAGAATGAGCATCTGGGCGACGATGATGATGGGGTAGGAGGTCGACGCGGAGACTGTCGAGCTCCACAGGAGTGCCGCCGCGAAGAGCACGAGGCCGCTCGCCACGATCACCTTGTTGCCGACCCGGACGGCGAGCTTGGTGCCCACGACCGAGGCGACGGCGACGGCGCCTGCGACCGGGAGCAGGCGAACTCCCGTGCCGAGCGGGCTGAAGGTCTTGATGAACTGGAAGTACTGGGTGACCAGGAAGATGAACCCCTGAAGGGCGAAGAACGAGATCGCCACTGACCCGCTGGCCGCGGTGAAGCGTGGATTGCGAAACAGCCCCACGTCCAGCATGGGATGATCGGCCCGTAGCTCGAAGAGGATGAACAGGGCCAGGAGCGCCACGCCCGCCGCCATGGTCGACACCGTGGCAGCAGACCCCCATCCCCAGTCGGGAGCCTCGATTACGCCCAGGATGAGGACGGCCATCGCGGCCGACGAGAGCCCGAAACCTCGCCAGTCAACTGGCGGAGTCCGTGGATCCCGGGACGTGGGAACGGCCCGGGCCACCAGGACCGCGATGGCGGCGGCCGCTGCGGCCATGAAACCGAAGATGCTTCCCCACCAGAAACGCTCCAGCATCCATCCACCGACGATGGGCCCGGTGGCGATCCCGACGCCGGTGGTCGCCCCCCAGAGCCCGATGGCCTTGGCCCGCTCTCCCCGCTCGGTGAAGACGTTCACGAGCAGCGAGAGGGTGGAGGGGAACATGAGAGCCGCACCGATTCCCATCACGCCGCGAGCCGCGATGAGTTCCGTTGTCGTGTTGACGAGCGCGCCCGCCAGACTGCCTGACGCGAAGACGGCCAGGCCGGCCAGCAGCGTTCCCTTCCGGCCCTGGCGGTCACTCAGACTGCCTGCCGCCAGCACGAGAGCCGCGAACACCAGGCTGTAGGCGTCCACCACCCACTGCAGCTGGGTCGTGGTGGCACCGAGCGCGCGGACCAGGGTGGGTAGGGCGACGTTCACGATCGTGACGTCGACGCTGATCAAGAAGGCGCTCAGGCTGAGGGCCAGCACGATGGCCGCCCGCCTTCGGGCCGTGAACCGAGTCTCCATCTGCGTGCTCCTTCGAGAAGGCCGATGGAGAGATACTATAAAAAAGATACTATTTGTCAACCACTAGAAATTTGATACTCTAGGGCTGTGGCAACAAGTCCTCGGACCTACGGGCACTTCTGCATGGTGGCCAGGGCCCTCGAGCGCGTCGGCGACCGGTGGGTGCTGCTCATCGTCCGCGACCTGGCTGGCGGCCGCAAGCGGTTCACGGACCTGCAAGAGCGTCTCGCTGGCATCACCCCCAAGACCCTCTCCATGCGGCTACGAGAGCTCGAAGCAGACGGTGTCGTCTCCGTCGATCGAGTGGCAGGCAGGCGAGAGGTCTGGTACTCGTTGACGTCGGCGGGAGCCGACCTGATACCGATCATCGAAGACCTCGCCTACTGGGGCCTCCGGCACGCTGTCGCCCCGCCCGAGCCGGGTGAACCCGCTCATCCCGAGCACCTGCTTATGGCCCTGCGGATCCTCCTGGAACGGGAGCACGTCTTCGTCGACGGGGCTGACTGGATGCTGCGGCTGGTCGACGACGGCACCTACACCATGCGCGGGACTGCTGACGGATGGTCCGTTGCTCCGGGCGCCAGCGACCATCCCCAGGTGATCATCACGACGACCAAGGACGCCTGGGCGCAGTACCTGGCAAACCTGCCCGAGGCACGCGCCGGGATGGCCGAGCGCGTTCGCGTCGACGGATCTCCAGAAGCCATCGCCAGTTTCAAGGAGACAATCGCGGTGTTCCCCCTTGCGCGCGTGCATCCCGAACCGGCACCTGCGGCGGGAGCGTAGACGCATCGGCGGGACGGCACGGCGCCTCCATCACGGCGCAGCCCGCGGTGCCGCCGAGGTCGACGAGTACGGGCTTACTGGCCGTTCCCGTTCCCGTTGCCGTTCCCGTTGCCGTTGCCCTGGCTCTTGTTGTGATGGCGCTGGCCGGGCGGAGCGGTCCCGGACGGCGACGCCGTGACGGCCGGGGCGGCCTGCGAGGGCGCACGTGACGGCGCGTGTGACGGCGATCCGGCCGGGTGCGAGCCGGATGCGAACCCGGTGACGCTGACCAGCACCAGGCAGGTCAGCGCGGCGAGGGTGAGAGCGGCCACGGCCAGGGGCCGACGGCGGCGCGGCCGGGAATGGATGTCGTCGGCGACGGTGGGCGGCGGTCCGGCCGGCGCCACGCTCAGGACCGCCCGTGCGTTGTGGCCCTGCGACAGCAGGTCGTCTCGTAGGCGGCCCGCCTGATCGGCGGCCGCGCCGGCGCTGGCCGGCCGCCAGGCCGGATCCTTGGCGGTCAGCGTCATCACGAACGCGGCCACCTCGGCCGGCACGGACACCGGCAGCGGCGGCAGTGGACGATCCCGGTGTGCGATGGCCACGTCCAGCGCCCCGCCTGCGAAGGGCTGAGAGCCGGCCAGGCACTCGTAGGCCACGACGCCCAGGGCGTACAGGTCGCTGGCCGGCCCCGCCTGAGCCCCGGAGACTCGCTCCGGGGCGATGTAGCCCGGCGTCCCCATGACCATCCCGGTGGACGTGACCGGCGTCGAGCCGACCGCGTGCGCGATGCCGAAGTCCGTGATCCGCACGCTGCCGCCGGACGTGAACAAGATGTTGGCCGGCTTGATGTCACGATGAATCAGCCCCGCGGCGTGCGCGGCCTGCAGACCGGCCGCGACCTGCGCGATCGTGTCCATGGTCGGCCGGGCGCCGAGGGGACCGCGGGCCAGTACGTCCGCCAGGGACGGCCCGTCGACCAGCTCCATGACCAGGTAGGACTGCCCGTCGGCGGGCTCTCCGTAGTCGTAGACCCGCGCTATGTTCTCGTGGGACAGGGCTCCGGCGTGCCGGGCCTCGGCCTTGAAACGGGCCAGGGCCTCGCCCTGCGAGGCGTACCCGGCGTGCAGCAGCTTGACGGCGACCTGACGGGTCAGCACGGTATCGGTGGCCCGCCACACTTCGCAGTACCCGCCGGCACCGATGGGTTCATCAAGGACGTAACGACCGGCAAGCAGCGTCGCGGCATAGACCATCAGCGCCGGGTACCCGCGGTGCCGGACTTTAACCACCGCGGGGTGCTCAAGCCCACCGACGGGCGGACCACCTGGCTGGTGGTGACCAGGTGGCGGGACGAGGAAGCGTTCCAGGCCTGGATGCGGTCCCCGGCGTTCGGGCACGGGCACCGTTCGGCGGCCGAGCGGGCGGGCGGCCCGGCGCAGCCCTCGGTCGGGATCAGCAGCGAACTGTGGTCATACGAAGCGGCAGTGCCCGCGCCCAGCCGCGGATAGGTTGGGCCGGTGGAGCTGATGATCCCGGTCGCGGACGGGGAGATATGGGCGGAAGATACCGGCAGCGACCGAACGCCCGTGGTACTGGTCAATCCGGGTTGGAGCACGGCTGGGATCTGGGCGCCGGTGATGGGCCTGCTCGCGGACCGGTTCCGGCTGATCAGGTACGACGACCGGGGTGTCGGCCGCTCCCCGGCGCCATCCGTCCCGTTCACCAGGCTCGCCGACCTGCGCGCCGTGCTGGACCACGCCGGCCCGGGTCCGGCGGTCATCGTCGGGCACAGCGGCGGCGGCGGGACCGCGCTGGCCCTGGCGCTCGACGACCCGGAGCGCGTCGCGGCCCTGGTCCTGATCGCGCCGGGAGCGCCGGACTACGCATGGCCGCAGGACGACCCCTACGTCGGCGAGTTCGTCCGGCGGTACACGGCGGGCGACCAGGAGGGGCTGGTCCGCCTCGGGCTGGCGACCTGGGCGGCCGCAGGCGACGACGAGACGGCAGCCGCGGAGATCCGGGCCGCGGTGTCGGCCTTCTTCGTCATCGGGGAGCTCGGCCAGGACGATCCGCCCGTCTACGACCGGCTCGGCCAGGTGCGGGCACCCGCGGTCGTGGTCCGAGGCGACCGCGAGTACCCGATGGTCGCGGACTGCGCGGACGCCATCGCGTCCCGCATTCCCGGCTGCGGCCGGATCGTCATCCCCGGCGCGGACCACCTGCTGCCGCTGCGCGCCCCCGCCCGGCTCGCGGAAATCGTCACCGAGCAAGCCGTCTAGGCCGCCTCGGTGATCGCCCTGATCCGCACGTCGCCCGGGCGCACCGCGTTACAGTTCTTCCAGCTCGTAGGTCATGCTCCGGACCTGGGCGCCCGCGGGTCCGGCCCTGGCAGGCGGACGCGAGCCACCGGTCGCGGAGCACGGCCGACGCGCCGCCCTCGGCCAGCGTCATGACCAGCCGGAAGTGCTGGATCAAGACGAACGCGACGGCCAGGCAGCCGCCGGCCAGTTCCTCGACCACGTTGGCGACCTGGACCAGGTCCAGCCCGAGCCCGCCCGCGTCGGCGGGCGCGGGCGCGCCGTACAGGCCGGCCGCGGCGAGCGCGTCCAGGTGCGACGCCGGGAGCACGTCCAGGCGATCCACCCGCATCGCGTCCGGGAACAGCACCTCGTCGGCCAGCTCGCCCGCGGTCGCGAGGACGTCCTGCGCGGTCCGCATCAGCGCTGGGACCAGGCGGCCGCGAGCTTGTCCATCACCGCGTCCAGGCGGGCGTCGGTGACCTGGCGGGCCGGATCGGCCCGGTACCAGTCGGCGATCTCGCGGGCGCCCTGCTCAAACGGGATCACCGCCCGCCAGCCCGGCACCAGGCCGCGCACCTTGGCGTTGTCGAAGATCATCGAGTGCGCCTTGTCGCCCAGCAGCCCGGCGCCCCAGTCCGGGTCGGCGGCCGCGATCGCGTCCGAGGGCACGTGCACCACCTGGGCGCTCACCCCGAGCGCGGCGGCCAGGGCCTCGGCGATCTGGTTCCAGGTCAGCACGTCATCGGAGGTGATCTGAATGGCATCGCCCAGGGTCCGCGGGTGCGCCAGCAGCGGCACGAACGCCCGGGCGAAGTCCTCGTGATGGGTCAGCGTCCACAGCGAGGTCCCGTCGCCGTGCACGATGACCGGCTTGCCGGCCAGCATCCGCCCGAGCACCGTCCACCGGCCGTCGAACGGCACCGCGGTCTGGTCGTAGGTGTGCGACGGCCGCACGATCGTGGCCGGGAAGCCCTGCTCCCGGTAGGCGGCGACGAGCAGGTCCTCACAGGCGATCTTGCCGCGGGAGTAGGCCCAGAACGGGTTGCGCAGCGGCGTGGACTCGGTGACCGGGACCCGCGCGGGCGGTGTCTGGTAGGCCGACGCGGAGCTGATGAACACGTACTGCCCGGTCCGCCCGCTGAACAGCTCGATGTCGGTCCGGACCTGATCGGGCGTGAACGCCACCCAGTCGACGACCGCGTCGAAGTCAAGATCTTTTATTTCTTGCCGAACGGATCGTGGTTCCCGCGCATCGGCCCGCAGCATCGTCACCCCGGGGGGCAGCGGCCGGTCGGTGCTGCGTCCCCGGTTCAGCACGAACAGGTCGATGCCGTGCTCCACCGCCACCCTCGAGCACGCCGAGCTGATGACCCCGGTACCGCCGATGAACAACATCCTGAGCTTGGCCATCCCCCAACGCTAGTCCACCCTCTCTCTCGTGGCAGACTGCCCGGAGCAGCTGACACAGGAGGTGCAATGCCGGGGCTCAGCGTGGCGCGGATCGCGCTCGGCTGCGGCAACTTCGGCGGGGTCGGCTCGGCGCCGGAGTTCTTCGGCCAGGGGCTGACCGGGGACCAGGCGCTCGAGCTGATGGACGCGGCCTGGGCGGCCGGCATCGAGCACTTCGACACGGCCGACGCCTACGGCGGCGGCCGCAGTGAGCAGGCGATCGGCCGCTGGATCCGGTCGCGCGGAGTCCGGCCGCAGCTGACGACCAAGACGTTCAACCCGATGCTGGCCGGCGCGGACCACGGCCTGGCGCCGGACCGGATCGCCCGTCAGCTCCGCTCGAGCCTGGACCGGCTGGGCGTCGACCGGGTCGACCTGTACCTGGCCCACGACTACGACCCGGCCGTACCGCTCGCCGAAACCCTCGGAGCCTTCGGCGCGGCCCAGGCCGACGGCCTGATCGGGGCCTACGGGGTCAGCAACTTCGGCGCACGGCAGCTGGCGGCGGCGCTGGCGGACGGCGCGCCGCGAGCCATCCAGAACAGCTACTCCCTGCTCGCCCGGCAGGACGAGCCGGAGGTTCTGCCCTTGTGCGCGGCGCGGGGAGTAGCCTACCTGGCCTTCGGCCCGCTGGCGGGCGGCTGGCTGACCGGCAAGTACCGCCGCGGCGCGCCGTTCCCGGCCGGCTCGCGGATGACCCAGCGGCCCGAGCCGTACACCGAGTTCGTCACCGACCGGACCTTCGAGGCGCTCACCCGGCTGCAGGCCATCGCGGCCGGCCGCGGCACCTCGATGGCCGGCCTCGCGCTCGCCTGGCTGCTGGCCGACGGCCGGGTGACCCAGATCGTCATCGGACCCGGCCGCCCGGAGCACCTGGCCCCGGCGGCCGAGGCGCTGGCGCACCCGGTCACCGAGCAGGAGCGGGGCATGATCGACGAGGCGGTCGCGAACCTCGTCCCGAAGGAGGCAGGCTCATGATCGCGCTGGCGGACATCGAGGCGGCCCGGGCGCGCATCGCGGGCTCGGTGATCCGGACGCCGCTCGTGCCCCTGTACGTCGACGGGGCCCCGGCCCAGATCTACCTCAAGCTGGAGAACCTCCAGTCCATCAACTCGTTCAAGATCCGCGGCGCCACCAATGCGGTCATGCTCGCCCCGGCCGACGCCTGGGCCAAGGGGCTGGTCACCGCCAGCGCGGGGAACATGGCCCAGGGCATCGCGTGGACGGCCCGCGCGCTCGGCATCCCGGCCACGATCGTGGTGCCGGACCACGCGCCCGAGGCCAAGCTGGCCGCGATCGAGCGCCTCGGCGGCCGGGTGGTCAAGGTCCCGTACGACGAATGGTGGAACATCATCATCACCAGTCACGTCGACGGGGTCGAAGGGCTGTTCGTGCATCCTGTCCAGGACCAGGCGGTGATGGCGGGCAACGGCACGATCGGCCTGGAGATCCTCGAAGACCTGCCCGACCCGGACGCGGTGGTGATCCCGTACGGCGGCGGCGGGCTGACGGTCGGCATCGCCAGCGCGGTCAAGGCGCTCCGGCCCGGCACCAAGATCTTCACCGCCGAGCCCGAGACCGCCGCGGCGCTGGCTGCCGCGGTCGCCGCCGGGCACCCGGCTGAGGTCGACTACCGGCCCTCGTTCGTGGACGGCTCCGGCAGCCGGCGGGTGCTGGACAGCATGTGGCCGCTGGTCGAGCCGCTCGTCGACGGCGCGCTGTCGATCCCGGTGGCCGAGGTCGCCGACGCGGTGCGCACGCTGGCCGAGCGCGTGCGGGTCATCGCCGAGGGCGCGGGAGCGCTGGCGCCCGCGGCCGCGCTGAGCGGCCGGGCCGGGACCGGCAAGGTGGTGTGCGTGATCTCGGGCGGCAACATCAACCTGAGCAAGCTGGCCGAGATCCTCGGCGGAGCGGACGGATGACCGCGGGTTAGACGGGACGCACCCCGTCCAGGGCCGCGAGCAGCCGGTCCACCTCGTCCGGGGTGTTGTAGTGGATGAAGCCGATCCGGACCGACTTGTCGCGGTAGCCGAGGCGCTGGTACAGGCCGAGCGAGTACCACGAATCGTGGGCCCAGACCCCGATCTGGTCGTGCGGCCAGCCGGGCAGCCACGTCGGCGGCGGGCACGCCCTCGACGTTGACCAGGAAGGTCGGTACGCGGCCGTCCATCCCGGGCCGACCGTACACGGTGACCGCGTCGGGCAGGCCGTCCAGGAACCGCTGGCCCAGCGAGCGCTCGTAGGGCACGATAGCGGCGAAGCCCCCGATCGAGTCCAGGTAGTCGATGGTCGCGTTGAACCCCGCGAGCAGCTCGTACGACTGCGTGCCGGTCTCGAAGCTGCGCCCCAGCGGGCTGGTGGGGGCCGGCCGGGCCTTGTAGGGCCGCCACCGCTCGATCACCTCGGTCCGCCCGTAGGCCATGCCCAGATGCGGGCCGCAGAACTTGTACGGCGAGCAGATCAGCACGTCGGCACCGATGTCCCGGACGTCAATCGGCTCGTGCGCCGCGTAGTGCACGGCGTCCACCCAGGCGAGCGCCCCGGCCTGGTGCGCGAGTTCGCACACCCGGCGGGCGTCGGTGACCGTGCCGACCGCGTTGGAGGCCCAGGCGAATGCGACCACCTTGGTGCGCGGCCCGAGCTTGCGCTCCAGGTCCGCGAAGTCCAGGCTCGTGTCGTCGTGGAGCTCGACGTGCCGGACGACCAGATCGCGGTCGTGGGCGATCTCCAGCCAGGGCGCGACGCCCGCATCATGGTCCAGGCACGAGACGAGGATCTCGTCACCCGGGCGGAACGCGCGGGCGGCGGTCCGGGACAGCGCGAAGTTGAGCGAGGTCATGTTGGGCCCGAAGATCACCTCGCTCGGCTCGCAGCCCAGGAACCGGGCCGCCTTGTCCTCAGCCTCGGCCAGGATCTGCCCGACGCGCAGGCTGGTGGCGTACACCGCGCCCAGGTTGGCGCTGGCCTCCCGGAGCGCGAGCGCGATCGCGTCACCCACCTCGTCGGGCACCTGCGTGCCGCCCGGTGCGTCGAAGAACGTGAAACCCTGCCGTAGCGAGGTAAAGCGGGCCCGGATCGCGGCGACGTCCACGCCTGCGCTGAGCACTTCGGCCACCGGTAGCTCCTCCTGGTCGGTATCGAATTCACAACTGCCAGCCCAGACTCAGAGTAGTCCCCTTGCCTTGGCCTAAACCGCAATGGTTTGATCAGCGATACGAATTCGGCCAGGGGAGGGCGTTTCTTTGAGCTTCCTCAACGCATGCCGAGGCACAACAGAGCCCTCGCTAATGGGGACACCCACATTGTGGGAATAATCTCGGGAAATGGAGGCGTATCCTATGAAGGGACGCCTGGTCCTAGCTGCGGCGGCGGTCGGCTCGCTCGCCGTGGCTGGTTGCAGTAGCAGCACTAGTAGTAGCAGCAGCAGCAGCAGCGCGGCCGCTGGCGGCGGATCCAGCGCCAGCACCAAGGCGTGCGTCGCGTCGGTCGGTTTCGAAGGTCCGATCACGGGCCCGGTCGCGCCGCTCGGCACCGAGCAGCTGCACTTCGCCGAGCTCGCGGTCGCGACGGACAACGCGGCCAACAATACCAAGATCACGCTCGTGCAGGGTGACACGCAGCTCAATCCCGCGATGGCGGTGACCGTCACCCAGCAGTTCACCTCGAACGCGAATATCGTCGCCGTGGCTGGCCCGGCGGGCAGCCAGGAAGTCGAGGCCGTCGGTGGCCTCATGGACCGGGCCGGGATGGCCTTCATCTCGGGATCGGCGACGGCCGTGGCGCTGACGACCGGAAAGTACCCGACGTTCTTCCGGGTCGTGTCGAAGGACAGCGTGCAGGGCCCGCAGGACGCGAACTACATCGTGAAGACCCTGAAGCCGAAGGCCCTGATGATCGTCGATGACCAGGAGGCCTACTCGACTGGCCTGGTCAGCGCCATGGTGCCGGTCTTCCAGGCGGCCGGGATCAAGGTCGACCACGAGTCGGTCTCGCAGAAGGTCACCGACTTCTCCTCGCTGGTGGCCAAGGTCACCCCGGCCGACACGGTGGTGGTCCTGCCCTGGCAGGTCGCCGCCAACGCCCAGCAGTTCGGCCGCGACCTGACCCAGGAACACAAGACCGCGCTGATCTTCGGCACGGACGGCCTGTTCTCGCCGGGCACCTTCACCATCTCCGGCTCGTACGTGTCCTCGTTCGGCCCGGACATCACCGCGATCCCGGCCGACGCGACGATCGCCCAGGCCGCGCAGGCGAAGTACGGGACGTTCGGTACGTTCGGTCCGCCCTTGTACGCGGCCACGCACGTGATCGACGAGGCCATCGCCTCGGTGTGCAAGGCGGGGCAGACCCCGAGCCGGGCCAACGTGCTGGCCGCGATCAAGACGACCAGCGAGCCGGCCTCGATCCTGGGCCAGCCGATTTCCTTCGACTCCAACGGTGACCTGGTCAACGGCAAGTTCTTCCTGTTCAAGATCACCCCAGCGGGTAAGTATCAGCTGATCCCGAGCTGACCGGCTGAACTAGACAGCTGCTCCGCCGCGGGCCAGGCTCTTTGGACTGGCCCGCGGCGGAGCGCATAGTAATGGTGATCGTGGGAGTCGCACCGGATGAGTTTCTTCTTTCAGGAACTAGTGAACGGCATCACCACGGGTGCGCTCTATGCGCTGGTCGCGCTGGGCTTCTCGATGGTGTACGGGGTGCTGAAGCTGCTCAACTTCGCGCACGGCGACTTGTACATGATCGGGGCGTACATCGGCTTCTTCGTGATCCAGATCTTCGGCGGCCCGGCCAGCTTGAGCATCGCGGTACCGCTGCTGTTGCTGATCATGTTCGTGGTGGCGGCGGGCCTGGTCGGCGGCCTGGGCGTGGCGATCGAGCGGTTCGCCTACCGGCCGCTGCGGGACGCGCCGCGGATCGCACCGCTGATCACCGCGATCGGCGTCTCGTTCTTCCTGGAGAGCTCGGCCCTGCTGCTGTTCGGCGCCCAGTACCGGGTCTACAACACCTCGGAGTTCATCTCGCTGTCCAGCGGCATCCGGATCGGTTCGGTCACCATCGACAGCGTGCAGATCCTGGTCCTGGTGCTGGGCCTGGTGCTTATGATCGGACTGCGGATGCTAGTCAACCGGACCAGGCTGGGCAAGCAGATGCGGGCGGTGGCGGCCGACCGTGAGGCCGCTGAGATGCTGGGGATCAACGTGAACTTTGTCATCACGGCCACATTCCTCCTCGGCTCTGCGCTCGCGGGCATCGCGGGCGTGATGGGCGGGCTGCTGTTCAACACCGTGACGTCCACGATCGGGTTCATCGTCGGGCTCAAGGCGTTCACCGCGGCCGTGGTCGGCGGGATCGGCTCGATACCAGGCGCGATGCTCGGCGGCCTGGTGATCGGCGTCGCGGAATCGATGGTCACCGGCTACATCTCCTCCACCTACACCAACCTGATCGTATTCGGGCTCCTGATCGTCGTGATGCTGGTCCGGCCGAGCGGGCTGCTCGGCCGCGTGCAGCTGCAGAAGGTGTGAACGGGCCGTGAGCATCGATTCCCAAGGGCCGCAGGTCGGGGCCGACGAGTGGGTGGCCAGGCAGGCGCGCCGGCGCGAGTACCTGCCGTCGTGGCTGGGCCGCGCTCAGCGGGCGGGCGAGCGGGTCGGCTGGTGGCCACGGCTGGCCGTCGCCGGGCTGGCCGCCGTCGTGCTGCCGTCGCTCGGCCTGGGCGGCTTCCAGCTGCAGGTCGGGATCGACGCGATGGTGATCGCGCTGCTGGCCGTCGGGCTGAACATCGTCGTGGGGTGGGCCGGGCTGCTCGACCTGGGCTACGTCGCGTTCTTCGGCTTCGGCGCGTACGGGTTCGCACTGCTGTCCTCGAACCAGCTCGGCCCCAACGGCATCCACCTGCCGGCCTACCTGTCACTGCCGATCGTGATGATCGCCTCGGCGCTCCTCGGGCTGGCCGTCGGCCTGCCGTCCCGGCGGCTGATCGGCGACTACCTGGCCATCATCACGCTGTTCTTCGGCGAGGCGTTCGTGGAGTTCACCAACAACGTGGCCCCGAGCAAGCTCGGCGGGCCGAACGGGATCACCGGGATCGACCCGATCCGGGGCTTCAACTGGGAGATCACCAGCAACTACGGCTACTACTACCTGCTGGTGATCGTCCTGGTGGTGGTCATGGCGGTGCTGCGGCTGGTGGAAAGCTCGCGTACCGGGCGGGCCTGGCGCGCGGTTCGCGAGGACCCGCTGGCGGCGGCCTCGATGACGATCCCGGTCAACCGGGTCAAGCTGGCCGCGTTCGCCGCGGGCGCCGTGGTGGCCGCGCTGGCCGGCACCATCTACGCCGCGCAGCAGGCCAGCGTGTTCCCGACCGACTTCGACACCCCGATCCTGATCCTGATCTACGCCGGGCTCATCCTCGGCGGCTCGGGCAGCATCGCCGGCGCCTGCCTCGGCGCCCTGGTGGTCATGATCATCTACGACGGCTTGCTGCGCAGCCCGGCTGAGTCCGGCTACCTGTTCTACGGGCTGATCCTGCTGACCCTGCTGGCCAAGCTGCGCCCCTGGCGCAGGCTGGCCGGGGTCCTGGGCGCGACCGTGGCGCTCGGCTTGGCTGCGCACGCCATCGCCAAGGCGATATCGGCCAGCGCGGTAGCGGCCGGGCCGCAGTCGGGCGGCTGGATCGCCGACGCGCTGCGCGACTGGGTGATCGTCCCGGCCAATGCGCAGACCGCCGGGAACTGGGGATTCGTCGTGCTGATCTGCCTGCTGGTCACGCTGGTGCAGGTCAGCAGCCGCTGGCGGACCATCCTGCTGCCACCGACCCTCTGCCTGGCCGCGTTCGTATGGGAGACCCGGCTGGTCACCGAGCCCTCGATTACGCGGCAGCTCATGATCGGCGCGATACTGATCGTCATGATGAACGCCCGGCCGCAGGGACTGCTCGGGCAGCGCCGCGTCGAGGTCGCGACGTGAGCGCCGGGCCGGACGAGCAGGCCGTCCTGGAGCTGAGTAAGCTCTCGCTGTCCTTTGGCGGCCTGCGGGCCCTGTCCGAGCTGGACCTGCGGGTCGCGGACCGGGAGGTCGTCAGCGTGATCGGGCCCAACGGGGCAGGCAAGACCTCGGTCTTCAACGTGATCACCGGCGTGTATCAGCCGAGCGCGGGCGATGTCCGGTTCGCCGGGGCGTCGATCGCGGGCCAGGCGCCGCACGTCATCGCCCGGCGGGGGGTCGCCCGGACGTTCCAGAGCCTGCGGCTGTTCATGAACATGTCCGTGCTCGAGAACGTGATGGCCGCCACGTACGGTGATACCAAGGCGCTGGCCTGGGAGTCCATCCTGCGGCTGCCGAGGGCCCGGCGCGAGGAGCGTGAGGTCCGCGCGCTGGCCGAGGACGTGCTGTCCTTCTTCGGCCAGCGGCTCGCGGGGTACCGCTGGGACCAGCCCGCCTACTCGCTGTCGTACGCGAACCGGCGGCGGCTGGAGATCGCCCGGGCCCTGGCCACCCGGCCCCGGCTGCTGCTGCTCGACGAGCCCGCCGCCGGGATGAACCCCATCGAGACGCACGAGATCACCGAGCTGATCGGGCGGCTGCGCGAGGAACGGGGGGTGGCGATCCTGGTCATCGAGCACGACATGCACGTGGTGGCCGGCTGCTCGGACCGGGTGGTCGCGCTGGACCACGGGGTCAAGATCGCCGAGGGCGGCTTCGACCAGGTCGCGAACCATCCCGCGGTCGTCGAGGCCTACATGGGGCGCGATCCCGAAGCCCTGGCGGAGGGGGCATGAGCGAACCGGAGCCCGAGGTCCTGCTGAAACTGGACCACGTCACCACCTACTACGGGCAGATGCGGATCCTGGAGGAGATCTCGGTGCAGGTCGGCGCCGGCGAGCTGGTCTGCCTGCTGGGCGGGAACGCGTCCGGCAAGTCGACCACGCTGAAGACCATCCTGGGCATCGTGCGGCCGCGCTCGGGGCGGGTGCTGCTGGGCGGGCGGGACGTGACGCAGTGGCCAGTGCCGCAGCGCATCGCGGCCGGGATCGCCATCGTGCCGGAGAACCGCCGGTTGTTCGGCCAGCTGACGGTGCGGGAGAACCTGGAGCTGGGCGCCGTGCTGCGCAAGGGCGAATCGCTCAGCGAGGACTTCGACAACGTGCACGCGCTGTTCCCGCGCCTGCTCGAGCGGCGCAGTCAGCTGGCGGGAACGCTGTCGGGTGGTGAGCAGCAGATGGTGGCGATGGGCCGGGCCCTGATGTCCCGCCCGCGCCTGCTGCTGATGGACGAGCCGTCGATGGGGCTGTCCCCCGCCCTGGTCCAGCAGAACTTCCAGATCATCAAGACCATCCACGCCTCGGGCGTCTCGGTCCTGATGGTCGAGCAGAACGCGACGATGGCGCTGTCCATCGCCGACCGCGGTTATGTGCTGTCCACCGGGGAGATCGTGCTCGAAGGCCCGGCCGCCGAGCTGCTGCGCCATGAGGACCTCAGGCGCGCCTACCTGGGCGGGTAGGCGCCGCTACCAGGTCAGCGCGGCGGCCGCTCGGGCGGCCAGGGCGGCCAGGGCGGCCAGGTCGTCGGTGGCCGCGCCTCTGATGTTTCGTGACCTCTAAAGTCATTATACTGGTCATGCATGACCTGTAAATGCCTTTATCAGGTCATGCAGAAGGAGGAGACCATGACGGCTACCCTGGGCGGCATGACCGTGCCCTCGTGGGCCTCCCACGTCGAGGACAAGCTGGCGCCGATGCCGCTGCTGCTGGTCCAGGCGTACGTCGACACCGTGGACCAGGACCTGGGCACCGACATCCTCGCGCACGCCGACCAGGCCCGCGCGTGGCTAGCCGAGGCGGGCCTGCGGGTTCCGGCCCCGGACCGGCCCGAGCCCGACTTCCCCGGATTCGCCGAGGATCTGCGGCTGGCCCGCGAGGTCAGGGAGAGCCTGCGGGCGCTGATCGGCCACGACCGCGGGGACGAGCCGCTGACCCCGGACGACCTGGCCCCGCTGGAGCAGGTGCTGAGCCAGGCCCCGCCCCGGCTGAAGGTCGGCGGGGACGGCCAGGTCCGGCTCGGGCCGGACCGTCCGGCCCGCACGCTGGCCGACGGCCTGCTCGGGCTGCTGCTCATCATCCGGGACGCGCAGGCCGACGGCAGCTGGGACCGGCTCAAGCTGTGCGGTAACCCGGATTGCCGGTGGGCGTTCTACGACCGCTCGCACAGCCGCCGGGGGGCCTGGTGTGACATGGCCTCGTGCGGGAACCGGGTCAAAAACCGCAACCTGCGCGCCCGCCGCGCCCAGGCCAGCTGACCGTTTTCACATGCTGGCAATAAGCCTGTCGACCCGCTCATCGGCCGAACTGAACGGGTCCTTGAGCAGGACGGTGCGCTGCGCCTGGTCGTTCAGCTTCAGGTGCACCCAGTCGACGGTGAAGTCACGCCGCTTCTCCTGCGCCCGGCGGATGAACTCACCGCGCAGCTTCGCCCGGGTGGTCTGCGGCGGAACCGACTTGGCCTCGAAAATGTCCAGGTCCCGGGCGACCCGGTCCACGGCGCCATCGCGCTGGAGCAGGTAGTACAGGCCGCGGCCGCGGCGCACGTCGTGGTAGGCCAGGTCCAGCTGGGCGACCCGGGGCGAGGACAGCGGCAGGTCATGCCGGGCCCGGTACCGCTCGATCAGCTGGTACTTGGTCACCCAGTCGATCTCCCGGGCGATCAGGTCCAGGTTGCCGGTCTCGATCGCCCTCAGCGCCCGCTCCCACATGTCCAGCACCCGCTTGCTGATCGCGTCGAGGCCGTTTGAGTCCGTGAAGTCCTTGGCCCGGCTCAGGTACTCATGCTGGATCTCCAGCGCGGTCATCTCGCGCCCATTCGCGAGCCGGATCCGGCTGCGGCCGGTCATGTCGTGGCTGACCTCGCGGATGGCGCGGATTGGGTTGTCCAGCACCAGGTCGTCCCGCATGATCGCCCCGGCTTCGATCATCCGCAGCACCAGGTCGGTGGCGCCCACCTTGAGCAAGGTGGTGGTCTCGCTCATGTTGGAGTCGCCGACGATCACGTGCAGGCGGCGGAACCGCTCGGCGTCCGCGTGCGGCTCATCCCGGGTGTTGATGATCGGCCGCGACCGGGTAGTGGCCGACGACACGCTCTCCCAGATGTGCTCGGCCCGCTGGCTGACGCAGTACACCGCACCCCGCGGCGTCTGCAGCACCTTGCCCGCACCGCAGATCACCTGCCGGGTGACCAGGAACGGCGTCAGGATCTCGGTCAGCCGCCCCAGTTCCGCGCGCCGGGGGACCAGGTAGTTCTCGTGGCAGCCGTAGGAGTTCCCGGCCGAGTCCGTGTTGTTCTTGAACAGGTAGATGTCCCCGGCGATGCCCTCTTCGCGCAGCCGCTGGTCGGCGTCGACCAGCAGGCCCTCCAGGATCCGCTCGCCCGCCTTGTCGTGCGTAACCAGGTCGACGACGTTGTCGCATTCGGGGGTGGCGTACTCGGGGTGACTGCCTACGTCGAGATAGAGCCGGGCGCCGTTCCTGAGGAAGACGTTGCTGCTGCGGCCCCAGGACACCACGCGCCGGAACAGGTACCGCGCCACCTCATCGGGCGACAGCCGCCGCTGCCCGCGAAAGGTACACGTGACGCCGTACTCTGTCTCGACCCCGAATATCCGCCGGTCCACACATCCAACCTACGTGCCCCCGCGGCCGGCGTCACCTTACGCCGTCGGCAGAGCCACCACCAGCAGCGACCCCGGGTCCATCCGGTCACCTCGCGGGCAGGACGTTGCCGGGTCCCCGTTTGGGCGGCCGGCCGAGGTCAGCGAGCAGGTTCTTGTTCCACACCATGACGGTGTAGGGGCCGTCGTGGTAAGTCTTGGCCGGCGGCCCGAAGGCCTTCAGCCAGTCGCCCGGCGGGATGATGGCCTGCGGATGGTCGGCGCCGGTGTTCACGATGAAGTTCGCGTAATGGAGGTTCGGGTCGTACCAGGAGGCCTCGGACTGGTAAGCGCGCGGTACTGACTTGTCCGCACCCCAGGACACCCCGAGCAGGTGAACGCGGTCGCCGCTGTCAAGCGTGGTGATGTTGCTCTCCAAGTAGGTGGACAGCCCGGTCTTGAAGTTATGAGCGACGAGCCAGTCGGCCAGCGACTGGTCGTGCGCGGGAATCTGCGGCTGCGCCGTGTCGAAGCCCAAAAACGCCGTGTAGCAGGCCAGCATGACCGCCAGGGCCGGGAGCAACTTGAGCCTGAGCAGATCGCCGGCCAGCAGGCGGCCCGCGAGCACGGCCCCGAACGCCAGGACCGGAGACATGTTCCTGGCGTCCCACAGGGAGTAGGGCAGGTTGCTGAACGCGAACACGGCCAGGCTGACCACGATGCCCGTTACCAGCACCTGGACCAGCAGGTCGTCGCAGCGGAAGAAACGCCGCAGCGCACGGCACACGGCCCACCCGGCCAGGATGACGCCGACCAGATGCAGTAGGGCGATGATCATCTGCGGGCCGAACGGCATGTCGAAGAAATCGGCCCCGTACAGCGCGAGCACACCCTGGCCGGTCAGCCGGAAGTTGTTCGATAGCGACGACACCTTGGCCAAGTGGGTGCTCAGCCCGAGCAGCGTGAACCCGCCGAGGCGCACGATCAGCCGCATGATGAGCAACGAGACGCCCAGGGCCATGATGCCCGCGACAAACAGGGACACCTCGAACCACTGCGCCGCCAGCGGCCGGCTGAGCACCACCACGGCCCGGTAGACCCGGATGGCGCACACGGCCAGCAGCGGAACGAGCACAGCCGCGATCACCAGCCGGTCGGCGACGAGCGCCCAGGTCAGCATCACCGCAATCACCGGCGGGAGGTACCATACCCTCGCGGGGGGGTCTGGGGGGGTCGATCCCCCGGGCAAGTACTGCGGCGCACGGTCCAGGACCAGGAAAATCAGAAGGATGGGGATGCCGGTGCCCACGTGATCCGGTACCAGGAGCAGGATGAAGGTGGACGTGCCGAGCTGGGGCGCCAGCATGATCCCGGAGGCGAGGAGCGCCCGGACCACGCCCTCCCGGCCGGTAGCCCGGCCTTTGGCCACCAGGCCGGCCAGCAGGACCAGCACCGCGTAGGTGAACGCCGCCGCCGTGTGCACGAGCGCCGGGCTTATGCCGCGGATCAGCTCCAGGATCATGTACTCGGGCAGCTCGGTGGTGTAGAAGGAGACGTCGGTCACGGTCCAGCCGTGCAACAGCAGGTTGCCGTGCAGCATGTCCCACGCTTCCAGCGCGTTGGACCCGCCGTCGGACGAGATCGACTGGGTGCCCGACACCCGCAGGTAGCACAGGAACAGCACGACGCCCGCGGCCAGGTACGCGCCGAACCACGCCAGCCGGGCCCGGCTGAGCCAGCCCGGCTGGTGGGCCGAGCGGCCGGTATCCGCGGCGGGCTGGTCAGCTACGGCGGCCGCCGCGGGCCGCTCGTTCGCCCCCATCAGCCCTCCCACGGCCAGTCGCGCTCCCGCTCGTGCGCCGCCATGGCCAGCAGTTCCTCGGCGTGGGCCTGGCCGAATTCGGAGTCCTCCAGGCCGGCCAGCATCCGGGACAGTTCCCGGGTCCGGGCGGCCTGGTCCAGCCGGGTGACGCCGCTCTCGGTGACCAGGCCGTCGCCCGACTTCTCCACCACCAGGTGGTTGTCGGCGAACGCGGCGACCTGCGGCAGGTGGGTCACCGCGATCACCTGCGAGGAGCGCGCCAGCCGGGCCAGCCGCCGCCCCACCTCGACCGCGGCCTTACCGCCCACGCCCGCGTCGACCTCGTCGAACACGAACGTCGGCACCGGGTCTGCGCCGGCGAACACCACCTCGATGGCCAGCATGACCCGGGACAGCTCTCCGCCGGAGGCGCCCTTCTGCAGCGGCAGCGGCGGCGCGCCGGGATGCGCGGCCAGCCTGATCTCGACGTCGTCGGCCCCGAACGGCCCCGGTTCGTCCAGCTCGGTCAGCACCGCGGTCAGCGACGCGTGCGGCATGGCCAGCTCGGTCAGTTCGGCCGTCACCGCCGTCGCGAACCGGGCGGCCGCGGCCGCCCGCAGCGCGGTCAGGTCCGCGGCGAGCGACCCGACCTGCGTGGCCAGCTCCGCCTCCTCGTCGGCCAGCGCCGTGATCTTGTCGGTGTCGCCCTCGAGCTCGGCCAGCCGCGCCCCGGCCTGCTTGGCCCAGTCCAGGACTCCGGCGACGTCCGCGGACGGCCCGCCGTGGGCCCGGACCAGCCGGCCCAGGGTGGCCCGGCGTTCCTGGACCGCGGCCAGCCGGGCCGGGTCGGAGTCCAGCGACTCGGTGTAGGACGCGAGGTCCGCGGCCAGGTCGGACAGCAGGTATGAGGCCTCGGACAGCCTGCCCGCCAGCCCGGCCAGTACCGGGTCATGCGAGCGAACCGGCTCCAGCGCCCGCCCGGCGATCCCGAGCAGGGTCAGCGCGTCGGAGGCATCAACACCGGAGGCGGCCGGGTCGCCGGCCAGCGCCTCGTGCGCCGTGCTGGCCGCCGCGTGCAGCCCGTCGGCGTTGGACAGCCGTTCGTCCTCGGCCAGCAGCGTCGCGTCCTCGCCGGCCGCCGGCGCGGCGGCCTCGATCTCGGCCAGGCCGAGTCGCAGCGTCTCGGCCTCGGCTGCCCGCTCGCGTTCGGCCCGGGTCAGCGCTTCCAGCTCTTCGCGGACCGCCCGGTGCCGACCGAACACCCTGCGGTAATCCGACAGCACCACGGCCAGCTCAGGCCCGCCGAACCGGTCCAGCGCGTCCCGCTGCCGCCCGGGCTTGAGCAGTTGCTGCTGATCGGCCTGCCCGTGCACGGCGACCAGGTTGTCGGCTAGCACCTGGAGCAGCGACACCGGGACCGAACGCCCGCCGGCGAACGCCCGCGACCGGCCTTCGGCCGACACCGAGCGGCTGAGCACCAGCACGCTCCCGTCCTCGTCGAGGTCTCCCCCGGCGTCCTCGACCTCGCGGGCCACCTCCGGGGAGACCAGCAGCCGCCCCTCCACGGCGGCCCGCGCCGCGCCCGGCCGGACCCGCGCCGGATCGGCCCGGCCGCCGAACAGCAGCCCGAGCGCCGTCACGACCATGGTCTTCCCCGCCCCGGTCTCCCCGGTCAGCACGGTGAACCCGGCCGACAGCTCCAGCACCGCGTCGTCGATGACGCCGAGCCCGTTGATGCGGACTTCCTCAAGCATGCTCGCCAGCATCCTCCCGGGTACGGCCCCGCCAGCCCGCGACGGGCAGGCCGAACTTGGCTACAAGCCGGTCCGTGAACCCGGCCGGACCCGGCCCGTGCAGCCGCGCCAGCAGCACCGGCAGCGCGCCCCGGCGGACCTCCACCCGGGCTCCGGGCGGCAAATCGACTTTACGCCGGCCATCGCACCACAACACGGCACCTGAGGTTTCGTGTCCCGCGATCAGCTCGACCGCGAGCACCGACTGCGGCGAGACCACCATAGGCGGCGCGAACAGGGCATGCGCGCTGATCGGCACCATGAGCAGCGCCTCGACCTCGGGCCAGACCACCGGCCCGCCCGCGGAGAACGCGTAGGCGGTGGACCCGGTGGGGGTGGAGCACACCACCCCGTCGCAGCCCCAGCGGGACAGCGGGCGCCCGTCGACCTCGGTGATCACCTCGATCATCCGCTCCCGTGCCGCCTTCTCCACGGTGGCCTCGTTCAGCGCCCAGCCTGATCCCAGGACCGAGCCGTTGCTGTGCACGGTCACGTCGAGCGTCATCCGCTCCTCGACCGTGTACTGCCGCGCCACGACCTTGACGACCAGGTCGGCCAGCCCCTCCGGCTCGGCCTCGGCCAGGAAGCCGACGTGCCCCAGGTTCACCCCGATCAGCGGCACCTGAGCCGGGCGGGACAGCTCGGCGGCGCGTAGCAGGGTGCCGTCGCCCCCCAAGACGATGACCAGCTCGGCACCCTCGGCCGCCTCCGTGCTGGACGGCACCTCCTCGGCCCCGGGATAGCTGAGATCCCCCTTGAGGGTCCGGACCGCGATTCCGGCAGTAGTCAGCCACTCGGCCACCTGCCGGGCGCTGCGCACCGCGTTGTCCCGCCCCGTGTGCGCCGTCACCAGCATCGTTCGCTGTGCCACTAGAGGGGTCCCTCCTCGATCGCGCGGCGCAACTGCTCCTGGTCGAGCGGCGGTGCGCCCCGGCGCAGCCACAGGAAATATTCCACGTTCCCGGCCGGTCCCGGGAGCGGACTCGCCGCAATCCCCCGGACGCCGAGGCCGAGCTCGGCCGCCGCCCCGGCCACCTTTTCTATGGAAGCCGAACGGTCCGTGGAGTCCCGCACCACGCCCCCCGCACCGACCCGGCCCTTGCCCACCTCGAACTGGGGCTTAACCAGCAGGACAAAGTCCGCCTCCGGGGTCGCCGCCGAAACCAGGGCCGGCAGCACCAGGGTCAGCGAGATGAACGACAGGTCGGCCACCACCAGGTCGGGCACCGGGGTCACCCGGCCGAGGGCCCGGACGTTGACCCGGTCCATGACCGTCACCCGGGCATCGGTGCGCAGCGACCAGGCCAGCTGGCCGTAACCCACGTCGGCCGCCGCCACGTGCGCCGCGCCCCCCCGCAGCAGCACGTCGGTGAAACCCCCGGTGGACGCCCCGGCGTCCAGGGCGTTCCGACCTGCCACCTGCAGGTCGGAGAACGCTTCGAGCGCGCCGGCCAGCTTGTGCCCGCCGCGCGACACGTAGCCAGGATCGTCCGTCCCGGTGACCGTGATCGGCGCGTCCCGGGCCACCTGGGTGGCCGGCTTGGACGCCCGCCGGCCGGCCACCGCCACCAGGCCGGCCGCCACCAGCTCGCCCGCCTGCTCTCGCGAGCGGGCCAGGCCGCGCCTGACCAGCTCGGCGTCGAGCCTCGCACGCGGTGCGGTCAACGCTGCTCCGGACTTGAGGAGTCCAGGTCGTCCAGGATGTCGCGGAGGCGTCCGTGTACCTCTTCCAGGACGGCGACGTGCTCCTCGGCCGGCCGCCTCGGAGCCGGCTCAAGCCCGCCACCGCGTTATCCACTCGCGCGTTACCGGTGGCTGGTGCTTCAGCCACGATCCGTTCGGCATCACGGTTTTGATTTTCGTCTGGGTGTCCGTCAGTCATGTGCTGTACCCTCCGGCTGGAACGCTACCGTCCGATGCTGACAAGAGCGAGGCGTGCAATGGCCACTGCCGAGGAGTGCCGCGAGGCGCTGCAGACCCTCACCGGCCGGCTGGGCGAGATGAACCCGAAGGAGCGGTCCAGCTTTTTCAGCAACCGCTCGTTCAGCTGCCACGTCACCGACCTGGGCCTGACGTTCGTGACCACGATCACCGACACGGGCGCCGAGCCGGTCAAGGAGGCCGCGCCGGACGAGCCGCCGGCCGACATCAGGCTCACTGCGACCAGCGACGACGTGGTCTCGCTGGCCGCCACCCCGGCCAACATCGCCCGGATGTGGATGGCGGGCCGGGTCAAGATCCAGGCCAGCATCCGGGACCTGCTGGCGCTGCGTCGTCTTTTGTAGGGCGGCGTCTTTTGTAACCTGATCACTCCGGCCGCGCGTAGTTCGGCGATGCGGTCGGCGGGGTACCCGGCCTCGCCGAGGATCTCGTCGGTGTGCTCACCGAGCACCGGCGGCGGACGGCGGATGCTGGCCGGCTGGGCGGACAGCTTGAGCGGGGTGCCGAGCATCTTGAGCATTCCCGCGACCGGGTGTTCCAGCTCGACCACCATCTCGCGCGCGGCGATCTGCGGCTGCGCCAGCGCCGCCGGCACCGTGTTGACCGGCCCGGCGGGCACGCCCGCCGCGTTGAGCCGGTCGGTCCACTCCGCGCAGCCACGGGCGGCCAGGGCCTGCGTGATGGCTGGGATCAGCGTGTCACGGTGCCGCACCCGGGCCGGGTTGGTGGCGTAGCGCGGGTCGTCGGTCAGCTCGTCCAGGCCGGTGGCGGCGGTGAACCGGCGCCAGAGCCCCTCGCTGCCGACCGCCACCATCAGCGGCTCGTCGGCGGTCGCGAACACCTGGTACGGGGCCAGGCTCTCGTGAGCGCTGCCGTAACGGCCCGGGGTCGCGCCGGTCGCGAAGTACTTGCCCGCCACGTAGGTGAGCCAGGCGACCTGCCCGTCCAGCAGCGAGATGTCGATCAGCTGGCCGCGGCCGGTGGCCTGCCGGGCGTGCAGCGCGGCCAGGATGCCGATCAGCGCCCACATGCCCGCGCCGACGTCGGCCAGGGACGTGCCCGAGCGCACCGGCTCGCCGTCCGCCTCCCCGGTGACGCTCATCATCCCGGACACGGCCTGCGCCACCGCGTCGTACCCGGGCAGTGCCGCGCTCGGCCCGGTCTGCCCGTAGCCGCTGATCGAGGCGTAGATCAGCGCGGGGTTCCGGGCGGAGAGCTCCTCGTAGCCCAGGCCGAGGCGGGCCGCGGTGCCGGGCCGGAAGTTCTCCATCACGATGTCCGAGCCGACCGCCAGCCGCTGGACGATCTGCCGGCCCTCCGGGGTCTTCACGTTGACCGACAGGCCGCGCTTGTTCCGGTTGATGGACAGGAAGTAGGCGGCGTCGTCGCCCTGGAACGGCGGACCCCAGCGGCGGGTGTCGTCGCCGTGCCAGACGTCCTCGACCTTGATCACGTCCGCGCCCAGGTCACCGAGGACCATGGTGGCGAACGGGCCGGCCAGCGCCCTGGTCAGGTCGAGGACCCGGATGCCCGCCAGCGGACCTGGGGCTTTCGAGGTTTTCATTGACCGATATGTTACGAGCCATGGGAGACCTGATCCTGCTGCGGCACGGCGAGACCGAGTGGAGCAAGGAGGGCAAGCACACGGGACGGACGGACGTCCCGCTCACCCCGGTCGGCCATGCTGCCGCCGCGGCGCTGGCTCCGCTGCTGGTCCAGCGGGACATCGTGGCCGTCTTCACCAGTCCGGCGCAGCGCGCGGTCCGGACGGCCGACCTGGCGGGGCTGGCCGACGCCAAGCCGGACCCCGACCTGTGGGAGTGGGACTACGGCGGCTATGAGGGCCTGACCACGCGGGAGATCCAGGAACGGCGCCCTGGCTGGTACCTGTGGCGGGACGGCGTGATCCCGGGTGATGCCGCGCACCCCGGGGAGACGGTGGAGCAGGTGGGCGAGCGGGTGGACCGGGTGCTGCGCCGGGTCGAGCCGCTGCTTGCCGACGGCGACGTCGCGCTGGTCGCGCACGGCCACGTACTGCGCGTGCTCACCGCCCGCTACCTGCGGCTCGGGCCGACTGCCGGGCGATTGTTCCGGCTGGACACCGGGACGCTCAGCACCCTCGGCCACGAGCACGGCGAGCCGGTCATCCTGTCCTGGAACGTGCCGCCCGTGCCTTAGCCGACGGTCAGGACCACGTTCCCGGTTTTCTGCCCGGTGTCGACGTACCTATTGGCCTCGACCACCTCGGCCAGCGGGTAGCGCTTGTCGATGACGGCCCGGTATTGCCCGGCCTCCATGAGTCCCTTGAGGAACAGCACGTCCCGCTTGGTATACCGGGGCGGGATCGGGAAGATCACCTTCTTGTCCCCGAACCGAGTCCACTGGGCCAGGAGCAGGTTGCGCAGATCGTCGGTGGCCACGTAGATCCCGCCCGGGTTGAGCGAACCCCGGGAGCGCCGGAACGAGTGCTTGCCGACCGCGTCGAAGATGACGTCGTAGGTCTGGCCGTTGGCGGTGAAGTCTTCCCGGGTGTAGTCGATGACCTGGTCGGCGCCCAGCGACTTGACTAGCTCCAGGTTCTTGCTGCCGCACACTGCGGTGACGTCGGCCCCGAAGTATCTGGACAGCTGGACCGCCGCGGTGCCGATGGATCCCGAGGCGCCGTAGACGAGGATGGTCCGCCCCTTACCGACCTTGGCCGGCCGCAGGCCCATCAGGGCCAGGATCACCCCGTCGCAGACCGCCCCCGCCTCCTCGAAGCCGACCCCGGCCGGCTTATGCGCCAGCGCGGCGTCCTGGCGCATGCAGACGTACTCCGCGTGGGCACCGAAGGTCCAGGCCTTGACGCCGAAGACGTCGTCGCCGACGGTGAACTCGGTGACGGCCGGTCCGGCGGCCTCGACCACCCCGGCCAGTTCGCTGCCGAGGATCCGGTGCCGCGGCCGGCGCAGGCCGGTGACCAGGCGGCCCGCCCGCGGCGTGCCCGCGCGGATCTCGGTGTCCGACCGGTTGACCGCGGTGGCGCGGATCTTGATCAGGACCTCGTCCGGGCGGGGGACGGGCCGCGGCACGTCGTCGAGCCGCAGCACTTCCGGCGGCCCGTACCGGTCGCAGACGACGGCTTTCACCCGCGCAGGACCAGGCGCTGGTTCTTGCAGCCGGTCAGGCAGACCGCGAGGCCGAGCACGCCGAGGTCGCGCAGGGCCGTGTCGGACACCCCGGTGACCGCCAGCGAGATCACGATCTCCAGCAGCAGCACGCTGGCGATCGCCGCCGCGGCCCGCGGCGCGATGCCCGCCACCAGCGCGGCGGCGGTGACGAACAGCACCCATCCGTGCGCCAGGACCAGGATGACGGCCAGTGACGAGGCCTCGGAGACGACCGGCACGTACTGGGTCCAGTGGCCAGGCTGGACGAGTTCGTGGTACCCGAACCAGAAGAACACCGCGCCGAGCAGGATCCGCCCAGCGGTCGGGGCCCATTCCGCGCTGATCGCGGCGGCTTGTTCGGCAAGGTCGCTGAGCGGCCCGGGCTTGGGACCGCGGTCCGCCTCGGGAGCCGGGGCGCGCGGGGCGGTCTTCGGTTCGGGCGTGGTTTCCGGCTCCCGCAGCACCCGGGATCCCGGCCGGCCGCTCGCCCACCGCGTGCTCATCCGGCGATCCCCACGCCGGTGGCATGGATCCCGATCTCTATTGAGGAATAGTTCGGCAACGGCCCTACCTCGCCGTTGTCGCGCTGGTACCAGCCGACCACGGCCAGGGCCAGCGCGACGAGCCCGATAAAAATCAGCATGCTGAGCCCGCGCGGTCCGACCAGCCTGGTCATCTTCCGGCTCCGTCCGCGCGGCGGGTTTCCTCCCGCATCCAGGTCAGGTATGCGGCTGACCCGGTCACGATCGGCAGGGCGATGATCTCCGGCTCGTCGTAGCTGTGGCGTTCGGTGAGGAAGGCGGCTAGCTCGTCGTAGCGGTCGATGGGGAGCTTGAGGAGCACGAGCCACTCCTCGGCCCGCTCCAGACCTCCGTCCCACCAGTACATCGACGCCACCGGCCCGGCCACCTGCGCGCACGCGGCCAGCCTGGCCTCGACCGCGGCCCGGGAGAGCTCCATCGCCTCCGCGCGCGAGTCGGTCGTCGTCTGTACCTGGAGGTACTGCACCTCAAGGTCCGCCATGGCCGTGATCCTACGCTCACCGGCCCTAGTACGCTGTGCCGCACATCGGCTGGCGCCTGGTACCGGTAAGCGCGCGACACCGATGAAACATCGGTGCCGTCCTGGCGGCAGCAATGTTTCATCGGTGCTGCCAGGCGCGCTGGGACATTGGTGCTGGTGAGGAGCGTTGGTGGAACTGGTGTACTCGGGGAAGGTCCGGGATCTGTATTCGGACGGGGACGACCTCATCATGGTCGCCTCGGACCGGGTGAGCGTCTACGACGTGGTCCTGCCGACGCCGATACCGGACAAGGGCCGGGTCCTGACCCAGCTCTCGCTGTGGTGGTTCGGGCAGCTCAGCGACGTGATCGCCAACCACGTCATCTCTGGCACCGACGTCCCCGCCCAGTGGGCGGGGCGGGCGATCAGGTGCCGCAGGCTGCGGATGCTGCCGGTGGAGTGCATCGCCCGCGGGTACCTGGCCGGTCTCGGGCTGGTGTCCTATAACGAAACCGGTACGATCTGCGGCGTGCGGTTGCCGCCCGGTCTCGGCGAGGGTTCCCGGCTGCCGGAACCGGTGTTCACCCCGACGACCAAGGCCGCGGCGGGCCACGACGAGCCGATGACCTTTACCGAGCTGACCTCGCTCGTCGGCGCTCCGGTGGCGGCCGAGCTGGAGCGGGTCACGCTGGAGGTCTACCGGCGCGGCGCGGAGCTGGCCGCCGCGCGCGGCATCGTCATCGCCGACACCAAGCTGGAGTTCGGGGTGACGGACGACGGCACGCTGATGCTGGCCGACGAGGTGCTGACCCCCGACTCGTCGCGGTTCTGGCTGGCCTCGGAATGGCAGCCCGGCCGCCCGCAACGCTCGCTGGACAAGCAGTTCCTGCGTGACTGGTCGGCCGGCCTGGACTGGGACCGCCGGCCGCCAGGCCCGGCCATCCCCCGCGAGATCGTGGCCGCGACGCGGGATCGTTACCTGGAGCTGTACACCCGGCTGACTTCACGTGAGCTCGGATGACCGAGCCGTCCCCGGGGCTCGCGTCCCGGGCCGCAGATGCCCCTCGGCCCCTGCTTTCAACCGGTTTCCAACCCGCTTGGACCGGCTTCCAACCGACCCGATGGAACATTGGCCCGCATAGAACCGCACCGATGGAACATTGGGCCGGTTCGGGGTGGCGGGTAATGGTGCGTCCGGTCGCGGATCCGCCACCAGCGCACGCTCAGGCGTCGCGTCTGATGCAGGTATAGGCGCCGTATAGCCGCCCGGCGAATTCAGCGGTCACGATCTGGAAACCGGTCGCGGTCAGCATTGGTTCGAGCAGCCAGCGAAACGTGCTGAACTCGGTGCGGATGTGCTCGGCGTAGTCCGCACCGGTGTACCCGTCGGCCGGATCGCTCGCCGCGTGGTCGAACCAGCCCTGAAACACCTCGCGCGCCTCGGCGGGGGAGAAGTCGTAGATCAGGTCGTGCAGCCGGAGCACGCCGCCGGGCTGCATCGCGAGCGAGATGCGGTCCAGGGCCACCGCCTTCCAGAAGTCGGGCAGCTGGTGCAGCGCGTTGCGGGTGTACACGCCGTCCGCGGGCGGACCGGGGTGGTCGTAGCTGAGGAACCCGGCCCGGACGGAATCCAGGTTGGTCAGTCCCGCGGCGGCGGCGCGCTCGCGGAGCATCGCGTTCATGGCGGGCGAGACGTCTACCGCGGTCACGTGCCCGAACCGGCGCGCCGCGGCCAGCGCGAACTGCCCGGATCCCGCGCCCAGGTCCAGGACGGCCGAGGTCCGGCCCAGGCCGTGCGCCTCGAAGATGGCCAGGTCCTCGGCCGGGTCGGGATAGCCCTGTTTGCGGTCGTACCCCGCCACGAACGCGGGGTCGAGGTGCTCGGGTCCCGCGTGCGCCAGCTCGTCGATCATCCATGGCTCGGTCACGGGCCATTCTCCCCGCGTCTCTCCCCGCGTCCGCAACACGTTTCCGGGTAGCGCAAGATCCACCGAAACCGTATAATCCATTTTCGTGATATCCGAAAACGGACTACCCGGAATCGTACTTGCTCTGCACCGGACCACGCACCACACCCTGCACGCGCTGAGCGGCGCGCTTGCGGACCTGAACCTCAGCGCGGCCGAGATCAACGCGTTGGCCAACCTGGCCGACCGGGGGGCGGTTAACGTCCGCGAGCTCAGCGCCGAGACCGGCACCCGCGCCACCACGCTGACCGGGGTCCTAGACCGGCTGGAGAACCGGGGCTACCTCACCCGGGAGCTGGATCCGACCGACCGCCGGTCGTTCCGGCTGCCGCTGACCGAGGCGGGCCAGGCGGTGGCCGGACGGGTCCGGGCCGCCGTCGCGGACCTTGAGCTGGACGCTGCGGCCCGGCTGTCCGAGACCCAGATCGCCGGCTTCCATGCCGTCGTCGCGGCCCTGCAGGCGGCCAACTGATGCCGGGCCGCGAAACGCCTGAGGACCGGAACCACTCCTCCGGCCCCAGTCCTCACCCTCGCTCCCGCCCTGCGGAGCCTAGTGAACCCCGGGATCCACCACGCTCTGGTGAGGTAAACCCCGGGGTTCACCCGGTGGCATGGCGCGGGCCGGACTGCCCAGACGTGTCCAGGGGACCGCATAAGCAGCATGACTCGCACGCCCGTGGGACGGACGGGGCGCACGGGGCGCGGGATCCGGAGTTGGCCGCGATCCTGCCTGGGATCACCGGACCCAGCGGGCAGTTCCGGCACCGGCAGCACATCAACCTGGCCTTCTACGCGGTGCGACGGTACGGCATGCCGGACGCGGTCGGCGCGATCTGCGGCTGGATCCGGCAGATCGCCGCGTACGAACGGGCGCCGCAGAAGTATCACCACACCGTCTCGCGGGCCTGGGTGGAGCTGGTCGCGCACCACGTCGCCGCGGACCCGGACTGCACCGAGTTCGACGTCTTCGCCAACCGCAATCCCGCGCTGCTGGACAAGCGCCTGCTGGCCAGGCACTACCGGTCGTCGACCCTGGCCGCCCGGCCGGCCCGCCGCGGCTGGGTGGAACCCGACCTGCTGACGTTCCCCTGGCGGGCTCAGGGCAGCACGGCCGGCTGATCGATCACCCAGCGCCAGCTGCCGTCCGGCTGGCGGCGGGCGACCTCGACCGTAGCGCCACCGCCGGGCAGGCGCGTGGAGGTGAGGGCCAGGTCCCCGTTCCGGATCACCGGCTGCTGGCCCGCCGAGCTGAACGACGGCTTATCCGCCAGCAGTTCGGCGTACACCTGACGGATCTGGTCGTGTCCGATGGTCAGCCGCCCGGACGGGAAAGCCAGCACCGCCCCCGGCTCGTACAGGGCGACGAGCCCTTCGACGTCACCCGCGTTGGCCCGCTCGAGAAAGTACCGGCCGAGGTCCTGCGGCTGCGTCGCCGGCTCGGGTTCTGCGTTGGCTATCACCCGGGGATTCTCCCACCGGGATACGACATTTCCGGTGGATCACCCGGGCTCGCCGGGCCCGGGGTGCGCGTCAGATTTGTAGGTGACTGACAGGTAACTTGCCGCTGACGGGTGGCGTTGCCGGTCAGGGCCGGGTCAGGCGGTGGCCCGCAGCGTGCCCCGCCCGGCCTGACCGGCCGGCCACTGCCAATTGAGTGGCTGTGCCGCCGTCGCGGTGCCAGGATGACGGTTATGCCTGCTTTCCGTGCCTTTGACGGAACCACGCTGGCGTACCACGTTCAGGGTGAGGGCGCGCCGCTTGTCTGCGTGCCCGGCGGGCCGATGCGCGATTCTGCCTACCTCGGTGACCTCGGCGGCCTGGCCGCGGTGCGGCGGCTGATCATGCTGGACCTGCGGGGCACCGGTCAGTCGGCGGTGCCCGCCGACCCGGCGAGCTACCGGTGTGACCGCCTGGTCGATGACGTCGCCGCGCTGCAGGACTACCTCGATCTTGAGCGTATCGACGTACTGGCTCATTCGGCAGGCGCCAACATTGTGGTGCAGTATGCCGCGCGCCATCCGCTGCGGGCCGGCAAGCTGGTCCTGGTTACCCCGAGCACCCGCGCGGCCGGCCTGGCCGCCAGCAGCGAGATGCGACGCGAGATCGTCAGCCTGCGCCGGGGCGAGCCCTGGTTCGCCGGCGCGGCCGCCGCCTTCGAGCGGATCCAGGCTGGTTCGGATGCCGACGAGGACTGGGACGCGATCGCGCCGTTCTTCTACGGACGCTGGGACGCCACGGCCCAGGCCCACGCCGCCGCGAATGAAGAACAGGTCAACCAGGAGGCGGCCGGCGTGTTCGGCGGGCCGGGCGCGTTCGGCCCGGAGGCCACCCGCGCCGGGCTCGCCGCGTTGTCCTCGCCCGTGCTGGTACTCGCCGGTGAGGCGGACGCGAACACCGTTCCGCTGATCGCCGCCGAGTTCGCGGGACTGTTCCCCGGCGCCAAGCTGGTCATCCAGCCAGGTGCCGGGCACTACCCCTGGCTCGACGACGCCGGCTGGTTCACCGCAGCCGTCGCGGGCTTCCTCGACGACCGCAGCTGAGGGCCGGCGTTGACCGTGAGCTCGGGGACGATACCGCCGGGGATGGCGGGTCAGCGAGACCGGCCGGATGACCCCGGCTTGCTTGCGGTGAGGAACACCGGCTGCTTGCCGAGCGTGCCGCCTGACGTGGCGCCAACTGCGATAACGGCGCCTCCCGCGCCCACCGTGGCACTCGCCACCGATTCCTCCGTGGCATCGCCGAGCGAACCGGTCGGCAGCCAGGTCCCGCCGGTGCCGGTGCCTGGTGTAGGCCACGATCTGCCCGGCGGTCGTCGTGCCGGTGACGACGAACCCGTTCGTGCTGCCCTTCACCACGTTCGGGCTCCAGCCGCCCGCTGATCAGGCCGGTATGGCCGGCCCGGACTCGACCTCCGGCTCCCGATCTCCCGCCTGCCCGGCCGGAGGCGCGTTCCGGCTGAACAGCGGCCCGGGGCGGAACAGGATCGCGGCGACGATCGAACCGCCGGCCAGGATGCCGGCGGTCCACCAGAACGCGGTGTCGTAGCCGTGCGCGAGCGCGAGCCCGGTCAGCGCCTGACGGCCGATGAGCCGGGCCGACGCGACGTGCGCGGCGATGTAGGACGTGACGGCGCTGGCGAAGATGGTGTTGAGCAGCGAGGTACCGATGGAGGCGCCAAGCTGCTGGCCCACGGTGACGGTCGCCGATGCGACCCCCGCGTCCTGCGGGGCCACGCCGTAGGTGCCGGTATTGATGGACGGCGCGATCACCATGCCGAGGCCGATACCGGTCAGGATGAGCGGGCCGAGCACGCCCCCGACGTAGCCGGTGTGCGCTCCCAGCTGGGCAAACCAGACCGCCGCGCCCGCCGCGACCAGCATCCCCGTCGCGACCACGGGCTTGGGGCCGACCCGGGGCATGAGCACGATGGTAGAGATGTTGGCCGAGGTCGCGATACCGCCGGCGATGGGCAGGAAGGCGAAGCCGGTGACGACCGGCGAGTAGCCGAGGGTCTGCTGCAGGTAGTAGGTCAGGAACAAGAAGGTCCCGAACATGCCGGACGCGGCGATGAACATCGACAGGTAGGCGCCGCCGCGGTTGCGGTCGAGTACCACGCGGGGCGGCAGCAGCGGGTTCGGCGCCCGGCCCTGCCAGAACGCGAACAAGATCAGGAGCGCCACGCCGGCGATCAGGAAGCCGTAGGTGGACGGCGTGCTCCAGTCGTGCGTGGCCGCATTCGAGAATCCGTAGACCAGGCAGAACAAGCCACTGGACTCCATCACGACGCCCGGGATGTCCAGCTTCGGCTTGACCCGGGACGGGTGTCGCTGCAGCAGCAGCGCTCCCCCGACGAAGGCCACGCCGGCGAAGACCAGGTTGATATACAGCGTCCAGCGCCAGGACAAGTACTCGGTCAGTGCGCCGCCGAGCAGCAGGCCCACCGCGCTGCCGCCCGCGGCGATCGCGCCGTAGATGCCGAAGGCCTTGCCGCGGTCCTTCGGCTCGGTGAACGTGGTGGTCAGCAGCGAAAGCGCCGACGGCACCAGGAGCGCCGCGAACACACCCTGGCAAGCCCGTGCGGTCACGAGCATGGTGAAGTTGACCGAGGCGCCGCCGATGGCCGAGACACCTGCGAAGCCGGCCAGGCCGGTCAGGAACGTTACCTTGCGGCCGAGCAGGTCGGCCAGCCGGCCGCCCAGCAGCAGCAGGCTGCCGAACGCGAGTGAATAGGCGGTGACCACCCACTGCCGGTCTACCGTGGTGAAGTCCAGGGCGCGCTGGGCGGATGGCAGCGCGATGTTCATCACCGTCAGGTCGAGGATGACCATGAGCTGCGCGATGGCGATCACGCCGAGGATGAGCCAGCGCCGGTCCGGGGCGCTGCTGGCGGTGTTGACATCAGTCATGAGCTTCACCAATCTGGAGGTGTCATCTCCGCTTAAGACACGGTAACATGAAACGGAGAACCTGTCTCCACTTTTTTGGAGGTTGACGTGGCGCAGCGCTCCGGAGACCACACCGGACGGGACCCCGGGCCGTCCGCGCCGGTGCGGCCGCTACGGCGTGACGCCGCGCGGAACCGGCAGCGCGTGCTCAAGGCGGCCTCGGAGGTCTTCACCGAGCGCGGCCTGGACGTCAGCCTGGACGAGGTGGCACGGCGCGCCGGCGTCGGGGTGGGCACGGTCTACCGGCGGTTCGGTTCCAAGGAGGACCTGGTCGAGGCGCTGTTCGTGGAGCGTATCGAGGCGGTGGCGGCCCTGGCCGAGGACGCTGCCGAGGCGCCTGATCCGTGGTCCGGGCTGGCGCACTTCATGGAGCAGGCGGCCGAGATGCTGGTCGGCGATAGCGGCCTGCGGCAGCTGCTGATGTTCGCCACCTACGGCGGGGATAGGGTCTGGTACGCCCGGCAGCGCAACGCTCCGGTGGTGACCAAGCTGGTCGAGCGGGTGCAAGCCGCAGGCCAGCTCAGGTCCGACCTCCAGCCGACCGACATCCCGTTCATCCTGTTCGTGCTGGCCGAGGCCGCACAATTCGCACGCGGGGTCAGGCCCGAGATCTGGCGCCGGTATCTCACCCTCGTCCTCGACGGCCTGCGCCCGGAGCGAGAGGGTGTCACCCCATTCCCCGTCGCCGCGCTGCGGCCGGACGAGATGGAGATGACCATGCGGCAGAGCATCCCGCGGCATCACTGACGTTTCTCATCGCCTGCGAACCGGGCCCGTCCGGGCCTATAAATTGCATTTGCAAGTGCGTGTACAAAGCGTTAATGAATACCATCCTGCAATCGTTAGCAGTACCTGTGCGTCATCACCCGGTCCGCCGCCGGTGACCGGTTGCCGCAGGTAGAAGGCCATTCATGGGTCGCTCGGCAGGCCGACTGCGAGCGGCCGGACGACGTGCAGCCGACGCAAAAGCCAACACGCCACACCACATCCCGCGATGCGTGACATACCGGCGAAAAACCTTTAACATGGTCCTCTGCGCTTAAGGCGCCGGAGCCGACGGAATTACCTACCCCGCTCAACCCCGCTTCGTCGGCCGCTTTCCCGCTTACCGGATCACCTCCAGGAGACACTGCGCATGAACTTCGGCGACAGCGTGCAAGACGCCAGCCGATCAGGTCCCGACGACGTCGCCGTGCCGGGTGCGGTCGGCGGCGACGGCGACAGCCATGAAGCGCGATCGCTAGGAACGCAGAAGCCTCTCCAGGACATCCAGGACCTCATCGACAAGCTCGCCGCCGTGACCCAGCTACTGCGCCACCCGGGGCGCAAGTCCGACGGGGCGCGGGTGCCCTAGGTCGCGAGGTCCTGTAGCAGGCGCGCGCTGCCGGCCGGGCTGAGGGCGGCCGCGCGCAGGAGCGCGAAGGCGCGGACGTACCGGGCCACGTCGGCCTGGCTTTCCAGGTACACGCCGCCGGACAGCGCCTCCAGGTAGACGACGCCCAGGCTCGGCGCATCGGGAAACCTCAGGATGGCCAGGGATCCGCTGCCCCCGCCGGCGTGCGCGCCCGCCGAGAACGGCAGCACCTGGAGCGTGATCGCTGGCGCCTCGTCCGTCAGCCGGGCCAGGTGGCCGATCTGCCCGGCCAGGACGCCGGTGCCGCCGACCGCCTGGTGCAGGGCGCCCTCGCCGAGCACTACGCTGATCCGCCGGCTCCCGCTCAGCATCGCCTGCCTGCGCACGGCCTTTGCCGCCACGGCGTCCTCCCGCTGCTGGTCGGTCACGTAGCCGGGCTCGGCGGCGGCGATGGCGCGGGCATACTCGTCGGTTTGGAGCAGGTCGGGTATGAGCTGCGCCTCGTAGGTCATGATCTCGGAGGCGGCCGACTCCATGATCACGTAATCCAGGTAGGCGTCGGACAAGGTGTCCGCGTAGGGGTGCCACCAGCTGTGCTGGCCGCCGCGGCTGGCGATGGACACCAGCGCGAGCTGCTCGCTCGGCGGCACGCCGTACTCGGTCAGCAGTTCACGTAGTTCCTTGGGCCGGATGCCGCGCTGGCCGGTCTCGATCCGGCTGATCTTGGAACGGTCGCATTCGAGGACCCGGGCGGCGTCCTCGAGCGCGTAGCCCACGTTCTCCCGGTACCGGCGCAGCGCACCGCCCACCACACGGCGCCGCACGGGGGGATCTCCGGTCACGGTTCCTGCCTTCCTGCGTTCTTCCGGCCGCATCTACCTGGCTTGTCGCACTTAATAGAGAACGTAGCATTTTGGGTAGTCCAATAGCGGTTACGACACGCCAGGACTACGGCCGGCGGTCAGGCACGGGTGGCGAGGCGGCGCCCGCGGCCCGCGCGGGTACGGTGTGGACGACTCTGGCGGCCCGCAAAGGCAGGGCCCCGCCCGCCGAGGATCGAGGAGGACGGCGATGACCGATCAGGCGGTCCGGGTGGAGCGGTCGGGAGCGGTCACCACCGTCTTTCTGCACCGGCCGGCGCGCCGTAACGCCGTCGACGGCCCCACGGCCGCCCAGCTCGCCGCCGCCTTCCGCGCCTTCGACGCCGATCCGGGCGCTGCGGTGGCCGTGCTGCACGGGGAGGGCGGGGTCTTCTGCTCCGGCGCCGACCTGACCGCGCTGGGCACCGGGCGCGGCAACCGGGTGGCTCCGGGCGGCGACGGCCCGATGGGGATCAGCCGGCTGCGGTTGTCCAAGCCGGTCATCGCGGCGGTCGCGGGGTATGCGGTAGCCGGTGGCCTGGAGCTGGCCCTGTGGTGCGACCTGCGGATCGCCGACGAGACCGCGGTGTTCGGCGTCTTTTGCCGGCGATGGGGAGTGCCGCTGATCGACGGCGGCACCGTGCGGCTGCCGCGGCTTATCGGGACCAGCCGGGCAATGGACATGATCCTGACCGGCCGCGCCGTGGACGCGGCCGAGGCGGCGGCCATCGGGCTCGCCAATCGTGTGGTCCCGGCCGGCCAGGCCCTGATGGCGGCGCAGGAACTCGCGGCCCAGCTCGCCTCGTTCCCTCAGGTCTGCCTGCGCAGCGACCGGGCCTCGGTGCTCGATCAGGAAGGCCTGGATGAGACCGCCGCGCTGGCCGCGGAGTTCGCGCACGGGCAGGCCGCCTTGCGGGCGGAGGCGGCTTCGGGCGCGGCCCGGTTCGCGGCCGGCGCGGGCCGGCACGGATCCTTCGGGTCGTGACCGCCCTAAGGGCGCAGGCGGCCGAGGGCGGCCAGGATGCGGGTCTCTGAGACGGGGGCGCGGGTGCCCAGGGTCTGGGCGAACAGGCTGACCCGGAGTTCCTCCAGCATCCAGCGGACCTCGGTCACGTCCGGATCGTTGCGGCGGGTGGGGGGCAGGTCGGCGACGGCCTGCCGGTAAGCCTGCTCGACCCGCTGCGCGACCGCCATGTTGGCCGCGTCGCGGGCCGGGTTCTCCGGCAGCTTGTCCAGCCGCCGCTCGATCCCGCGCAGGTAACGGGTCAGCTGCGGCAGCTGGCGGTAGCCGGTGGCGGTCACGAAAGCGGGGTAGATGAGCCGGGCCAGCTGGGCGCGCATGTCGGCCACGGCGGGCTGGACCGCGTCGGCCCGGGTGTCGTCCAGCCGGGCCTGCACCGCGTGGGCCAGCCGGAGCGCCGACTCCACGCGGGCGACCACGTCGGCGGTCACCTCGTGCAGGCCGGCCCGGACCGCGGCGGACAGCCGACCGAAGCCCTCGCGGTCCCAGGCCGGGCCGCCCGCCTCGGCCATCAGGTAGTCGGCGGCACAGTTCACGCAGTCGGCGAACATGGCGGCCACGCTGCCGTGGGGGTTGTGGCTGAGGGCCAGCTTGGCCGGGGTGGACAGGCGGCCCGCGATCGACTTGAACCCCAAACCGGCGAGGGCGCGCCGAGCAAGATCAGCCGCCGGGTCCCGGCCCACATGGCCGAACGCGCGGCGGCCTCGGTCTCGAACAGGCGCACGTCGACCGTGGTCTCCGCGTCGGCCAGGGCCGGGTAGGCCACGACGGTGCCCTCGCGGAACACCGTAGGCAGCGCGTCGAAGTCCCATGAGGTCAGGCCCGAGCGGGTCAGGCCAGCCGCTGCCCGGGACAGGACCGCGCGCAGCCGCGGCCGGAGTTCGCGCTGCAGTTCGGCGACGTCCTTGCCCTCGGCCAGGACGCGCTCCCCGTCCGTCACCCTGACCGTGATCCGCAGGTGGGGCGGCAGCTTGGACAGGTCCCAGGCGTCCCGCGGCACGGTCACGTCACGCAGCGAACGCAGCTCGCGGGCCACCGCGTCGCGCAGGTCCCCGGACGGCGGCCCGAGGCGGGCCACGACCTCGCGGGCCACGTCGGGCGCGGGCACCAGGTCACGGCGCAGCGACTTGGGCAGCGAGCGGATCATCTCGGTGACGAGCTCGGTCCGCAGCCCCGGTACCTGCCAGGAGAACTCGGCCGGGTTCACCTGGTTGAGCCTGCTCAGCGGGATGTCTACGGTCACGCCGTCGGTGTCGCTGCCGGGCTCGAAGGCGTAGGACAAGGGCAGCGTCGCCAGCGCCGCGGACTGCGAGGTCCAGATGTCGGGGTAGGAGTCCGTGCTGACCTGCGCGGCGTCCTCGCTGAGCAGGTCGTCCGGCTGGAACGTGAGCAGGCCCGGGTCGGCCCGGCGGGCCTGCTTCCACCAGGTGTCGAAGTGCTGGGCCGAGACCACGTCGGCCGGGATCCGCGCGTCGTAGAAGGCGAACAGCTCGTCCTCGCCGACGACCAGGCCGCGGCGGCGGACGCGGTGCTCGAGTTCCTCGGCCTCGGCGAGCAGCCGCCGGTTCTCGGCGAAGAACCGGTGTGAGGTCTGCCAGTCCCCCTCGACCAGGGCGTGCCTGATGAACAGCTCCCGGGCCGCGGCCGGGTCGATGCGCCCGTAGCCGACCTTGCGGTCGGTCACGATCGGCACCCCGTACAGGGTGACCTTCTCCAGCGCGACGGCGCTGCCGCGTTTGCGCTCCCAGTGCGGCTCGCTGTAGCTGCGCTTGACCAGGTGCAGGGCCAGTGGCTCGACCCACTCGGGCTCGATGCTGGCCACGGTCCGGGCCCACAGCCGGGACGTCTCCACCAGCTCGGCGGCCACGATCCAGTCCGGCGCCTTCCGGACCAGGCTCGAGCCGGGGAAGATGGCGAACCTGGCGTTGCGCGCGCCGAGGTACTCGGCGCGCGGCCGCCGCCCGGACGCCGCACTGGAGGGCGCGCGACGCGGCCGGCCGCGCGGGTTCGACCTTCATGCCGATCTGGGACAGCAGGCCAGCCAGCAGGGAGAGGTGGACCACGGTCCGTTCGGCTGAAGAAGAATCGACCGCCACCCCGAGATCGCCGGCCAGCCTTTGCAACTGACCCTGGAGGTCCTGCCACTCGCGGATCCGCAGGTAGTTCAGGTACTCGGCCCGGCACAGGCGGCGGAACGCCGACGAGGACAGCTCATGCTGGCGTTCGGCCAGGTAGTCCCACAGGTTCAGGTAGGCGGTGAAGTCCGAGTCGGGGTCGGCGAACCGGCGGTGCTTGTCGTCGGCGGACTGCTGGGCGTCGAGGGGCCGCTCGCGCGGGTCCTGGATGGACAGCGCGGCGGCGATGATCAGCACCTCGCGGACACAGCCGTTGCGGTCGGCTTCCAGGACCATCCGGCCGATGCGGGGGTCCACTGGCAGCCGGGCCAGCTTGCGCCCGAGGCCGGTGATCCGGCCGTCTTTGAACGCATTCAACTCGGCCAGCAGCGTCAGTCCGTCGGCGATGTTACGGGCGTCGGGCGGGTCGATGAACGGGAACTTCGGCACGTCGCCCAGGCCGATCGCGGCCATCTGCAAGATCACCGAGGCCAGATTGGTACGCAGGATCTCGGGGTCGGTGTACTCCGGCCGGGACTCGAAGTCGGCTTCGGAGTAGAGCCGGATACAGATCCCGTCCGCGGTCCGGCCGCTGCGGCCCTTGCGCTGGTTGGCCGAGGCCTGGGAGATCGGCTCGATGGGCAGCCGCTGCACCTTGGTCCGGTAGCTGTACCGGGAGATCCGCGCGGTGCCCGGGTCGACGACGTAGTGGATGCCCGGCACAGTGAGCGAGGTCTCGGCCACGTTGGTGGCCAGGACCACGCGGCGGGTGTGGGCCGAGGCCTGACGACGCTCGAACACCCGGTGCTGCTCGGCGGCCGACAGCCGGGAGTACAGCGGGAGCACCTCGAGCCGGTCTCGCCCGGCCAGCAGGTCGGCGGTGTCGCGGATCTCGCGCTCACCAGACAGGAAGACCAGGATGTCGCCCGGTCCCTCGCCGGACAGCTCGTCCACCGCGTCGAGGATGGCCTGGCCCTGGTCGCCGTCT
Source organism: uncultured Actinomycetes bacterium (assembly GCA_963742795.1). Taxonomy (GTDB): domain Bacteria; phylum Actinomycetota; class Actinomycetes; order Streptosporangiales; family Streptosporangiaceae; genus Palsa-504. The sequence goes on along the minus strand of CAVUNL010000027.1, from coordinate 32,528 downwards.
TCACCGCCCTCGATCGGGTCTACGGGTCGGTAGCGCACTTCGACCGGGTAGGTCCGCCCGGACACCTCGACCACCGGCGCGCCGCCAAAGGCCGCGGCGAAGCGCTCCGGGTCGATGGTGGCCGAGGTGATGATGAGCTTGAGGTCGGGGCGTTCGGGCAGGAGCTTCCTGAGGTAGCCGAGGATGAAGTCGATGTTCAGGCTGCGCTCGTGCGCCTCGTCGATGATCAGCGTGTCGTATCGCTTGAGCTGGCGGTCGCGGGCGAGCTCGGTCAGCAAGATGCCGTCGGTCATCAGCTTGATCAGCGTGTCGTCGGCGGACACGTCGGTGAACCGCACCTGGTACCCGACCGTCTCGCCGAGCGGGCTGCCCAGCTCCTCGGCGATCCGTTCGGCCACGGTCCGGGCCGCAAGCCGGCGCGGCTGGGTGTGGCCGATCTGCCCGGTGACGCCCCGGCCGAGCTCGAGGCAGATCTTGGGAATCTGGGTCGTCTTGCCCGAGCCGGTCTCCCCCGCGATGATCACTACCTGGTGGTCCCGGATGGCCTGGGCGATCTCATCGCGGCGCTGGCTGACCGGCAGCTCGGGGGGATAGGTAATGGGCGGCATGGCCGCCCGGCGCGCGGCCCGGGCCTCGGCGCGGCGGTGCTCGGAGCGCGCGCTGCCGGAACGCTGGTTTCCGGAGCGCTGGTTTCCGGAGCGTCCGGACCGGGAGCGCCCGGATCGCGTCGTGGATGGCTCGGATCGCGCTGCGGATGGCTCGGATCGCGCTGCGGATGGCTCGGATCGCGCCTCGGCGGGCGCGGCGAGCTCAGCCTGCGACGACATCACGGATCGCGACTCCATACCGGCCGGAAGAATAAGCCTAATTGGCCCCCACTACCTAACACTTTTCCGTCGCTGAGCCTTCCGCGGACGGGCTCGGAGCGACGGTTGGAGCCGAATGAAACCGGGAATTCACTGCGTTAGAGCGTAGTGAAACCGGGGTTTCATTCCGTTTGGGGGCGCGGCGGCGGGACGCGGGTGGGGAGCGAGGGGGCGGCGGGTCTGGTTGGATGAGCGGCATGAGTGAGGCGCTGTCATTTGTTCCCGCGTTGTCCCGGACAGACTTGCTTGCGGCGCCGGTGGCGACGGCGTTGAGGGGCTGGCCGGGGGCGGATGAGGTCCTGGTGGCCGAGATCGATCCGGCGCTGGCGGACACCGCGGCGTTCTGCGAGCGCTACGGGGTCTCTCCGACCGAGTCGGCGAACTGCGTGGTCGTCGCGGGCAAGCGCGGCGGGAACACGATGTACGCGGCCTGCATGGTCCTGGCCACCACCCGAGCGGACGTGAACGGCCTGGTCCGCAGGAACCTGGACGCGCGGAAGGCGTCGTTCGCGCCGGTCGAGTCGGTGACCGCAGCCACCGGCATGGAGTACGGCGGGATCACGCCGGTCGGGCTGCCGGCGGACTGGCCGGTGCTGGTGGATGAGGCGGTGGCGAAGACCGGCTCGGTGGTGATCGGCTCTGGCATCCGCGGGTCCAAGCTGCGGCTGCCGGGGCGCCTGGTGGCGGCGCTCCCGTCGGCTCAGGTGCTGCCTGGGCTGGGCGTCCCGGTAAATCCGTAACAGGTATCCCGGCACGGTCACCGACACCCTGTGGGCCTGAGCGCCCGTCAGCCCGGCTGGCGCGCCGAGTTGACAGTCTGGGTTGCTGACGGCATTCTGAGTGAGATTAAACAGGACACCTCGTTCGGTGAGGCGTCTTCACGGACATAGGCCACTGATCCCAACCGTCGAGAGACGCTCCGGATCAGGACACCTCTCCCCGGCCCAAGGGGTGAGGCCAAGTGGCTGGCGATGCGTCCCATCGCAGTACGCCGTGGAGTGCCAAAGCTCTTACGAGAGAGGTGCGGCCAGGATTATCCCGCTGCTGGCCGGTGTTTCCTCATGTGTCACGGTGACGTGCCTTAATGGCACGCGCGGCTTGGCGCCCCCGTGCGTCGCGACGGAAGGGAGGCACGCGATGGACTCTGATAGTCCGGGCCGAAGTTGGCCCTCCTCGCTGCTATCCCATTTTGTTCCGGCACACGCCATGGCCCAAGAAGGCTTATCCCGCTGAACTGAGCTAATCCGAATTCACGCCTGACCCTCCCTCGGGCAGGGTCGGCGTGGCTTGCCTCCGCCTGGGTCCGAATCAGCGTGTGCCCCTGTTCCCGTCACATCTGTTGACGTGAGAGGGGTGTTCACCATGGCCACCATCACCCGTACCGTCCCCGCCGCTGTCCTTGACGACGCGCACGTGGGCGACATCCGCGGCGCGCTCGGCACCATCGCCGTCGACGACTACGGTCCGCGCGTCGGCTTGTCCGCCAAGCTGAAGACCCTGCTGGCTATCGTGGGGCCGGGCCTCATCGTGATGTGCGGCGACAACGACGCCGGCGCGTTCTCCACCTACGGGCAGGCCGGCCAGAACTACGGCACCCGCCTGCTGTGGACGTTGCTGCTTCTGGTTCCGGTGCTGTACGTGAATCAGGAGATGGTGCTCAGGCTCGGCGCGGTGACCGGAGTCGGCCACGCGCGGCTGATCCTGGAGAGGTTCGGCAAGTTCTGGGGCGCGTTCTCGGTCATCGACCTGTTCATCCTCAACGCGCTGACCATCATCACCGAATTCATCGGTATCACGCTGGCGGCCGGCTACCTGGGCGTGCCCAAGCTGGTCGCGGTGGTGTTCGCCGCCGGGGTAATCATCGCCGCGGCGTTCACCGGCAGCTTCCGCAGGTTCGAGCGGATCGCGGTGACGTTCTGCGCCGGGTCGCTGCTGCTCATCCCGCTGGTCCTGTTCACCCACCCGAACGCCGGCCAGATAGCGCACGGCTTCGTCGTCCCCGGCCTGCCCGGCGGCTCCGGGCAGCTGGCCGCGGTCATGTTGCTGGTCATCGGCATCGTCGGCACCACGGTCGCGCCGTGGCAGCTGTTCTTCCAGCAGTCCTACGTGATCGACAAGCGGATCACCCCCCGGTTCATGCGGTACGAGAAGGCCGACCTGTGGATCGGCATCGTGATCGTGGTGATCGGCGCCGCAGCCGTGATGGGTGCGACCGCCGCCGCCTTCGCCGGGACCAAGGGCGTGGGCAACTTCACCGACTCCGCCGGGCTCGCCCACGGCATCGCGGCCTACGCGGGCCGGGTGGCCGGAATCGTGTTCGCGATCGCGCTGCTCGACGCGTCCATCATCGGCGCTTTCGCGGTCTCGCTGTCCAGCGCCTACGCGATCGGCGACGTGCTCGGCCTTAAGCACTCGCTGCACCGCGGGTTCCGCCAGGCCAAGGGCTTCTACGCGGTGTACGCCGCGTTGATCGGCGGGGCCGCGGCCGTGGTGCTGATCCCCGGCTCGCCGCTCGGCCTGCTCACCGAGGGCGTGCAGGTCCTGGCCGGCGTGCTGCTGCCCAGCGCGACGGTATTCCTGCTGCTGCTGTGCAACGACAAGTCCGTACTCGGCCCGTGGGTCAACGGCCGCCGGGTCAACCTGTTCACCTCTGGCGTGATCGCGGTGCTGATCACGCTGTCGGTGGTGCTGACCGCCTCGGTGCTGTTCCCGGACATCACCGGGCGGCAGATCGTGATCATCATGGCGGCGTGCGCGGTGGCGTCGGTCGGCGCGGGCGGCTGGGCCCTGGTCCGTGCCCGCCGGGCCGTCGGCGGCGTGCCGGTGGACCGGACCGGCCGTGACACCTGGCGGATGCCGCCGCTGGCCATGCTGTCCAAGCCGGTGCTGTCGACCGGCCGCAAGATCGGCCTGTCCGCGCTGCGGGCCTACCTGGCGATCGCGATGATCCTGGTCATCGTCAAGATCGTCCAGTTGGCCCTCGGCCACTGAGGGTGCACCGGGAGTCCCGTCGGCGGCTTCGGCGAGGCGTCTTACGGCTTGCGGGCCACCCCGACGCAGGCCATCTCCAGGACGGGGTGATCACGGACCGCCGGGGGCTCGGGACGCCAGTCCGGGACGATCACCAGGCCGGGCTCGACCAGCTCCAGCCCGTCGAACAGGGTCCTGACCTGGTCCAAGGTCCGGAACTGCGCCCGTCCGAGGCCGGCCCGCATCTGCTCCTGCAGGACGGCGGCGGCGGGGTCCTTGATGGACAGCAGGTGATGGATGAAGACGTAACTGCCGGGCGGCAGCGCGCGGTAGAGGGTGGCCACCACGTCGCCGGGATGCTCCTCGTCCAGGACGTAGTGCAGGATGCCGCACATCAGCAGGCCGATCGGCTGCTCCCAGTCCAGGTGCTTGCGCACGTCGGGATGACGCAAGATGCCAGCCGGGTCGCGAAGGTCGCCCTCGACAACGAAAGTCGACCTGTCGTCGGCGAGCAGTGCCTCGGCGTGGGACAGCACGATCGGGTCGTTATCCAGGTAGACCACGCGGGTGGCCGGGTCGATCCGCTGGGCGATCTCGTGCACATTGTCCGCGGTGGGCAGCCCCGAGCCGATGTCCAGCAGCTGCCTGAGGCCGACCTGGCCGACCAGGTAGCGGACCACCCGGCCGAGCACGTCACGCTGAGCCCGCACCCCGAGCTGGACCGCGGGGATCGACGTGAGCATCCGGTCACCGACGGCCCGATCGGCGGCGAAATTATCCTTGCCGCCCAGCAGGTAGTCATACACCCGCGCGACGTGCGGCCGCGACGCGTCGAAGGGAGCGGGGCTGGCAGTCACCAGGCGATTTTACCGGATTGCCATAGCTCCTCCTGGTCGCAGCCGCGATCCCGCCCTGGTCACGCTACGAGCGGATACGGTTGGATGAGCTCGTGGACGCGGACGTGATCGTGGTGGGCGCTGGGCTGGCCGGGCTGGCCGCCACCGCCGAACTGGCCAGCGCCGGCCGGCGCGTGCTGCTGCTGGATCAGGAGCCCGAGTCGAACCTGGGCGGTCAGGCGTTCTGGTCGTTCGGCGGACTGTTCATGGTCGACTCGCCCGAGCAGCGCCGGATGGGGATCAAGGACTCCCGCGAGCTGGCCTGGCAGGACTGGACCGGCAGCGCGTATTTCGACCGCGGCATCGACGATCCCGCCGCGGAGGACTACTGGGCGTACCGCTGGGCGCAGGCCTACGTCGACTTCGCCGCCGGGGAGAAGCGCTCCTGGCTGCACGCGATGGGGGTGCGCTGGTTCCCGCTGGTGGGCTGGGCCGAACGGGGCGGTTACCTGGCCGACGGGCACGGCAACTCGGTGCCGCGTTTCCACGTCACCTGGGGCACCGGGCCTGGGGTGCTGGCCCCGTTCGAGCGGCGGGTCCGGGACGCGGCGGCGTCCGGCCGGGTCGGGCTCCGGTTCCGGTACCGGGCGGACGAGCTCACCGTCACCGGCGGGGCGGTCGACGGCGTGCGCGGTGCGCTCCTAGCACCCAGCGACGCGGCCCGCGGGACGCGTAGCTCGCGCACCGAGGTCGGCCGGTTCGAGTTGCACGCGCCGGCCGTCATCGTGACGTCCGGCGGGATCGGCGCCAACTTCGACCTGATCCGGCAGAACTGGCCAGCCCGGCTCGGGCCGCCGCCGGAGCGCATGATCAGCGGGGTACCCGAGCACGTCGACGGGCGGATGCTGGCCATCGCCGAACGAGCGGGCGGGCGGCTCGTCAACCGGGACCGGATGTGGCACTACACCGAGGGCATCGAGAACTGGGATCCGATCTGGGCCCGGCACGGCATCAGGATCTTGCCCGGGCCCTCGTCGATGTGGTTCGACGCCGGTGGCCGGCGGTTCCCGGCGCCGAACTTCCCCGGCTTCGACACCCTGGGCACGCTGGGCGCCATCAGGGAGAGCGGCTATGACTACTCGTGGTTCGTCCTGACCGAGAAGATCATCGAGAAGGAGTTCGCGCTGTCGGGCTCGGAGCAGAACCCCGACCTGACCGGCAAGGACATCCGGCTCACGCTGTCCCGGGTCCGGCCCGGCGCCCCCGCCCCGGTGGAGGCGTTCAAGCAGCGCGGGGCCGATTTCGTGGTGGCCAGGACCCTGCCCGAGCTGGTCGCGGGCATGAACAAGCTGACCGGTGAGGCGCTGATCGACCTGGCCGACCTGGAGCGGCAGATCGTCGCGCGCGACCGGGAGATCGACAACCCGTACACCAAGGACCTGCAGGTCATGGCGATCCGCAACGCCCGCCGGTTCCGCGGCGACCGGCTGGCCCGGACGGCCGCGCCGCACAAGATCCTGGATCCCAGGGCCGGGCCGCTGATCGCCGTCCGGCTCAACATCTTGACCCGCAAGACCCTGGGCGGGCTGCAGACCGACCTGTCCAGCCGGGTGCTCAGCCGGGCCCGGCCCACTCATCCGGTGCCCGGCCTGTTCGCCGCCGGGGAGGTCGCCGGGTTCGGCGGCGGCGGCATGCACGGCTACCGCTCGCTGGAAGGGTCATTCCTGGGCGGCTGCCTGTTCAGCGGCCGTCAGGCGGGCCACGCCGTGGCCCGCCTGACGGCCTCGTAAGCACCGCTTAGCGCGGCGGCTGCGCGGGTGGTTCCCAGCTCCCGTCGTTGCGGGGGACCTGCTGCGTGGGCGGCTCAGAACCACCCTGCGGCGGCTGGTTGTACCCGCCGTAGCCACCGCCACCCTGGGGCGGCTGCTGATATCCGCCGTAGCCGCCGCCGTACGGGTCGCCGCCCTGCGGCGGCTGGGCGAACCCGCCGTAGCCCTGCTGGTATCCGCCGGACGGGCCGCCGGCCGCGGGCGCCGAGATGCCGACCAGCCGGTAATACACGAGCGTGACCACGAGCGCGAGGAACGGGGAGATCAGGGTGCCGGAGATGACCGAGCTCAGGCCGTCGCCGAGCACGTGCGGCAGGGCCGAGAAGATGAGCCCGAGCACGATGTTCACCACGAGCATGATGATGTAGACCAGCACCAGCGTGCCGAACACGTGCCAGCCGTGCCCGCGGACCAGGTCGCGGCTGCGCCCGAAGGAGGCCAGCGCCCCGGACCGCTCGATGACGATGACCGGAACGATTACCGCCCAGATGGTGATCAGGAACAGGCCGGGCACGATGACCAGAAGCAGCCCGATCGTGATCGCGATGCCGGCCAGGATCGATGCTCCGAACACGGACCAGAAGTACGGCAGGGCCTCGTTCACGGTCTGGCTGATGGACAGGTCGGCGTGGCCGTCGCGCACGTCCTGCACCGCCTTGACCAGCGTCGCCTGTAGCAGGTAGGCCGCCACCACGGACACGAAGGAACCGAGCAGGATTCCGATGTTGCCGCCGGCCAGCGCGAGCAACGCCGTGATGATCGCGGCGACCAGGTAGATGACAAAGGCGATGGCGAGGAGGTGCTTGGCGAACGTCTTGTACATCCGCCATGCTTCGTCAAGAACGCCCGACAGTGGGTTCATGGCCGTGATGGTACAGCCCCGATTTGCAGATGGGGTGGAGGCCGGGGACCTAAAATTGCGGCCGGCCGGCCGTGCGCGAACCCACGGTCAGGCGGCGAACCCGCCGTCTACCGTGATCGCGGTACCGGTGACGTAGCGGCCCCCCTCGCCGGCCAGGTGGACGACGGTCCCGGCGATGTCGTCGGCCAGGCCGTAGCGGCCGAGCGCCGGAATCCGGCTCAGCATGCTGGCCGCCGGGCTGTCGGTGGGGTTCATGTCGGTGTCGATGAGGCCGCCGTGCACCACGGTGGCGGTGATCCCGCGCGGGCCCAGGTCACGGGCCAGGCCCCGGGTCAGGCCGGTCAGCGCCGACTTGGCCATGGAGTACAGGGTCATGCCGGGGACCGGGACCCTTTCGGCCAGGGCGCTGCCCACGGTGATGATGCGCCCGCCCTCGGGCATGTGCCGGGCGGCGGCCTGGGCGGCCACGAACACGGCCCGCACGTCGACCGCCCACAGCCGGTCCGCCTGAGCCACGGTCAGCTCCTCAAGCGGGCCGCCGTCGAAGATGCCGGCGTTGTTGACCAGGATGTCGATCCGGCCCAGTTGCTTGACGGTCTGCTCGACCGCCGCGGTGACCGCGCCCGGGTCGGCATTGTCGGCCTGGATAACCAGGACCGTGCCGCCGTCGGCGTCGATCTGGTTGGCCACCGCCTGCGCCTTATCGGCGGCGGAGACATAGGTGAAGGCCACCGCCGCTCCGGCCTGGGCCAGCCGCCGGGCGATCGCCGCCCCGATCCCGCGGCTGCCGCCGGTCACCAGGGCCACCTTGCCCGCTAGCTCGTTCATGTCTGCCTCACATCGGTGTCGTCCGGGTTGATGCCACTGAAGACCCGCCGAACGCGGAGAAGGAATCGCGATTCCTTCTGGGCGGCCCGGCGGTCTAACCCCGGTGACCACACGGGAGGATGACTGTCATGTCGCAGCAGGCCGACACGATCACGGACGCCGAGTTCGCCGACCTGACCGAACCGTTCCGGCGCGAGCTGCTGGCGCACTGCTACCGGATGCTCGGCTCGGTCGATGACGCCGAGGACGTGGTGCAGGAGAGCTACCTGCGGGCCTGGCGGTCCTACAGCGGATTCGAGGGCCGGTCGTCGGTACGCACCTGGCTGTACCAGATCGCCACCAACACGTGCCTGACCGCACGGCAGCACCGGACCCGCCGGGCGCTGCCGTCCGGCCTGGGCGGCCCCGGCGAGGACCACGAGACAGGGGCCGAGTTTGGGTGGCTGCAGCCGATCCCCGACGCGCTGGTGACCGGGGAGGCCGACGACCCGGCGGTCATCGCGGTCACCCGGGACAGCCTGCGGCTGGCGCTGATCGCGAGCTTCCAGTACCTGCCGCCCCGGCAGCGGGCGGTCCTGCTGCTGCGTGAGGTGCTGGCCTTCCCGGCCGAGGACGTGGCCCGGATGCTCGGCACCACCACGGTCGCGGTCAAGAGCGCGCTGCAGCGGGCCCGGACCCGGCTCAACGACGTGGCCCCGGCCGGCCGCCAGCTCGCCGAGCCGCCCGAGCCGGCCGCCCGTGCCCTGCTCGACCAGTACATCGCCGCGTTCGAGCACGCCGACGCGGCGGCCCTGGAGCGGCTGCTCCGCCGGGACGCCGCGCTGGAGCTGCCGCCGTCGTCGGTCTGGTTCACCGGCGGCGCGGCCATCGCCACCGCGGTGGCCGGCCTGGGCTCGCCGGGCGAGTGGCGGATGGTGCCCACCACGGCCAACGGGCAGCCCGCCGCGGCGGCCTACCAGCGCGGAGCCGACGGCATCTACCGGGCGTTCGGGATTGCGGTCCTCACCGCGGCCACCACGGGCATCGCTCGTATCGTGGTGTTCGGGGACCCGGGGCTGTTGGGCCGGTTCGGGCTTCCGCCGACCTGGAGCTGACCCTTACGGTGCGTACCGGGCCTTGAGTTCGGCCTTCACCAGCTTGCCCGCCTCGCTGCGCGGCAGGTCATCGACGAAGCACACGGTCCGGGGCGCCTTGAAGCTGGCGATCTTCGACTTCACGAACGCGATGATCTCCTGCTCGAGCTCGGGTCCGGGCACCGCCCCGGCGGCGGGCTGGACGAAGGCGGCGACCGATTCCCCCATCTCCGGGTCGGGGACGCCGATGACCGCGACGTCGTAGACCGCCGGGTGCAGCGCGAGCACGTTCTCGGTCTCCTGCGGGTAGATGTTGACCCCGCCGGAGATGATCGTGAACGCCTTGCGGTCGGTGAGGAACAGGAAGCCGTCCTCGTCGAGGTACCCGATGTCGCCCAGCGTGGTCCAGGTCGGGTGGGCCGGGTGCTGCGAGGCCTGGGTCTTGGCCGGGTCGTTGTGGTAGGTGAACGGGACCTCGTCGCGCTCGAAGTAGACTCCGCCGGTCTGGCCCGCGGGGAGTTCGGTCCCATCGTCGGCGCAGATCCGCACCGTACCCAGGATCGGGCGGCCGACGGTGCCCGGCTTGGTGAGCCACGTGCCGCTGTCGATGGCCGTCATGCCGTTGCCCTCGGTGCCCGCGTAATACTCGACCAGGATGGGGCCCCACCAGTCGATCATCTTCTGCTTGACCTCGACCGGGCAGGGCGCCGCCGCGTGGATCGCGACCCGCAGGCTGGACATGTCGTAGCGGTCGCGGACCTCCGGCGGGAGCTGCAGCATGCGGACGAACATGGTCGGCACGAACTGCGTGTGCGAGGCGCCGTGATCCTGGATGGCCTGCAGGGCCTGCTCGGCGTCGAACCGCTTCATCATCACCACGGTGCCGCCCAGGGCCTGGACCGCGCCGCAGAAACGCAGCGGCGCCGCATGGTAGATCGGCCCGGGCGACAGGTAGATCGTGTCCTCGTTGAAGCCGAACGCCAGGCGGGCCAGCTCGACCAGGCCCTCGGCGGGCTCGCCCACCTGGACGCCGGGCAGCGGCGGCCGCACGCCCTTGGGCCGTCCGGTGGTCCCGGAGGAGTACAGCATGGTGGAACCGTGCGGCTGGTCGTCCAGGGGCGTGTCCGAGGCGGCCGCGATGGTCGCCTCGTAGCCGCCGTACCCGGGCACCGCGCCGCCGAAGGCCAGCCGCAGCTTGACCGCCGGTACCCGGAGCGCCGTCGCGGTCGCGGCCTGCTCGGCGGAGACGATCAGCGCGGCGGCGCCGCTGTCGTTGACGATGTAGGCGACCTCGTCCGGCTTGAGCCGGTAGTTGACCGCGGTGATGTACAGGCCCGAGCGCAGCGCGGCCCAGAGGACCTCCAGGGCCCGCAGGCTGTTCTCGGTCAGCAGCGCCACCACGTCGCCCGGCCGCAGCCCGCCATCGTGCAGCACGTGAGCCAGCTGCGCCGAGCGCCGCTCGAGTTCGGCGTAGCTGACGGTCGCCCCGGTCCCGGCCATGACCGCGGCGATCCGGTCCGGCGTCTGCGTCGCGTACGTGCCTGGATGCATAGTCACCGCCCCTCGGCCCCATTATGGCTGGCTACCACCGGAGATCAGGCCACGACCGCGATGTAGCGCCAGTCCAGGACGTCGCGCTCCTGGTTAGGTCCTTGGTTTTCGCTGGGTTCCGCGCCGGGCCAGCCGAGCCCGCTGGGCAAGATGGCGCCGTGCGGCCAGCCGAGGCCGCCGTCTGCGCTGGGCGCTTCGGCCCGGACCTGGGAGCGCAGGTGGATCAGCCCGCCGCCGTCCGGGAGCGGATCGACCTGCTCGACGGAGATCGTGCTGCGCAGCGTGTCCCCCTCGTGCACCGGGCCGAGGTGGTCGCAGCCGTGCCAGGCCGCCACTGTGACCAGGCGGGGCAGGGTGCGGGCGGCCTGGGCCAGGGCCAGCCCGATGGCGTGCCCGCCGTACACGAGCCGACGGCCTTCGGCGGCCTGCGCGTCGTGGTGCACCATGGCCACGTTGAGGGTCAGCCGGGCCAGCTCCGGGGCGCTGGAGACCACGTCGCCGCCCGGCACGGCCCAGGTCTGCCCGGCCTGCAGCTCGGCCAGCCCAGGTCCCGCGACCAGCTGGCCGAACCGGTCCAGCCGCCAGCCGCTGACCAGCGCCGCTGCGTCTTCGGAATCCGTCGGCTGGCCGACCGAGGCCAGTTCGTCGGCGTGCCCGGTCTGCCGGTCCCGGTCGCGCAGCGGAAGCATGGCACAGCGCCAGAAGTCGAGCACCGGCCGCTGCTCCTGGTCCACGGTGGTGATCCGCAGGACCGCGAGGCCGGTCGGCGCGCGGCCGGCCTGCGGCTGGTTCTGCCTGAGCCCGACGACCTGGGTGGAGGTCCGCAGCGTGTCGCCGAGCCGGGGGGCGCGGCGGAAGGCCAGCCCGCGGTAGAAGAGGTTGGCCTTGACGTGCTGGGTGACCACCGTGGACTGCCCGATGGCCACGTCCCAGACCAGGGCCGGCGACGCGAGCGGAGCCCCGCCGGTGACCTCGCGGCACAGCTCGTGGTCGGTGGCCAGCGCGAGCCGGTCCCCCGTGATGGCCTGGTGCGCGGCGGCCAGTCCGGAGGTCAGCGTGAGGCCCGGCGCACTGCCGAACTCCTGGCCGATGGCGAGCTCGTCGAAGTATGGCCCCTCGGGGGGCGAGGACTCCATGGTCACGCTCCTCCAGGCGGGAGGGGTCTAATTAAATGCTAAGGCCGACCCTCAGGGAGCAGATGGTGAGCAGTCTTTCCGCAGAGGAACAAGCGGTCGTCGACACGGTGACGGAGTTCGTCGACCGCGAGGTGCGACCGGTGGTGCGCGAGCTCGAGCACGCCAACGAGTACCCGGGGAAACTGATCGGCCAGATGAAGGCTATGGGTATCTTCGGGCTGGCCATTCCCGAGCCCTACGGTGGCGCGCCGGTCTCGACGCCGTGCTATGCCGAGGTCACCGCCGAGCTGGCTCGTGGCTGGATGACCTTGGCCGGCGTGATGGGCGGGCCTACGGTCGTGGCCAAGATGCTGCTGCACTTCGGCACCGAGGAGCAGAAGCAGCGCTACCTGCCCCGGATGGCCACCGGCGAGGTCCGGGCCGCGATGGCGCTGACCGAGCCGGGCGGCGGTTCCGACCTGCAGGCCATAACCACGACCGCACGGCGGCACAGCGACGGTTACCTGGTCAACGGGGCCAAGACCTGGATCACCAACGCCCGCCGGTCCCAGCTGATCGCCCTGCTGTGCAAGACTGACCCGGATGCGCGGCCGCGGCACGCGGGCATCAGTATTCTGCTGGTCGAGCACGGCGACGGGCTGGAGGTTTCGCGTGACCTGCCCAAGCTCGGCTACAAGGGCGTGGAGAGCTGCGAGTTGTCGTTCACGGATTACCACGCGCCCGCCGACGCCCTGCTCGGCGGCGAGCCGGGTCATGGCTTCGCCCAGATGATGAAAGGCCTGGAGATCGGCCGCATCAATGTCGCTGCCCGAGCGGCCGGGGTGGGCCAGGCCGCCTTTGACGACGCGCTGCGCTACGCGCAGCAGCGGGAGAGCTTCGGCGTGCCGATCTGGAAGCACCAGGCGATCGGCGGGCTGCTGGCCGACATGGCGACCAAGCTCACCGCGGCCAGGCAACTGGTGCGCTACGCCGCCGAGCGCTACGATGCCGGCCAGCGATGCGACATGGAGGCCGGGATGGCCAAGCTGTTCGCCTCGGAGGCGGCCATGGAGATCGCGCTCAACGCGGTGCGGATCCACGGCGGTTACGGCTACTCGACCGAGTACGACGTGGAACGGTACTTCCGCGACGCGCCGCTGATGATCGTCGGCGAGGGCACCAACGAGATCCAGCGCAACGTGATCGCCGCGCAGCTTATCTCCCGCGGCGGGCTGGATCGCTGAGCTTGCCTTGCCAGCCAGCTCTGGTTCCCGGTGCCGGGACCTCAACGGTGCCTCGCACCTGCGCACTTTTCGGTAGGGTTTGACCGTATTCCACGGGGGCCATGAGGTCCTGGACTGCTCATTGAAGGGAAGCACAATGACTGAATCGTTCCCGCCGGGGGGCGGCGGATTCCCGCAGCCAGATCAGTACGGCGGAATGCCACAGCCAAGCGGAATCCCGCATGCCGGCGGAGTCCCGCAGTTCGGCGAACCCTCGCAGCCAGCCGTGCGGCAGGAGACCGGTGGGCCGAACCGGACTCCGCGCAGCGAGATCGGGCCGGCCGTCTCGGCCAACCGCAAGAAGGAGCCCGTCCTCCTGCTTGACCTGTCGACCAGCATGGACTGGGGCGCGGCCGACGAGAACAGCGGCGACTTTCCGGACCCGGGCAGCCGCCGGGCCATCGTCATCGGAGCGCTGCACGGTCTCGTGCGCGCGCTCGAGGCTGAGGACAGCGAGGCCGCGTCCGAGCAGGCGGGCGGCAGCGACGAGCGCGGCGGCCTGATGGCGCACGGGTTCGCCAACGAGCACATCGAGATCGGCGACCTGAACACCTCGAATCTGGAGCGCAGGCTCAACTCCATCCAGTGGGGCGGCCGGACTTACATCATGCCCGCCTGGAGGGCGGCGCTCGCCGACTACGACGATCCTCGCCGTGCGCGAGCGGTTCCAAGACATCACCGGCCGCTTCGCCGGCTTCCAGGCACAATGGCTGAACGTCCACGTCGACTTTCCGCTGCTGCAGCGCCTCGCCCTCCCGATCACCGTCGGCGCGGTTCGCTACCCCGGCATCAAGATCCACGACCAGCGCGTCATCCGTCTCCTCGAAATCCTCCTGCACGGCGGCACTCACGTCGGCGGCTGGACCGCCAAGCAAATCCACCAGGCCGTCCTCACCACCTTCCACCTCTCCGACAGACGCTACGGCCTCAACCAACTGCGCTACGACCTGCGCAGGCTCAAGGGCCACGGACTATTGCAGCGTGACGGATCCCGATACGCCTATCGTCTCACCCCAAAGGGCGTTCAGGTCGCCCTGCTCTTCCTCTTCTTCCACAAACGGCTCTGCGGCCCACTCGCCCAGAGCCGCTTCCATCACCGCCCCGCCGCCCGCCATCAAACGCCCAGCAGGCTAGAAGCCGCCTATCACCGCGCCGACACAGCCATCCAACGCATCGTCGATCTGCTTGCTGCCTGACGTCCACCTAGCCAGTGCAATTCTCGGACTCTTTTTTGTCTACGATCCGCCGAGGTAGAAATCTGAGAAGTGCGTCGATCTCGGTACGCAGCGCTCGCAGAACTTCAAGGGAGAACTGCGGCTCTGCACACAGCCTTGTATGGGGCTTGTTTCTGTCAAGAGGATATCGTCGGTGGCGTTCTCCTCATCGGGGCATCTGAGCGCTGTGGTGGAATAGCCGACGAACCGAGGGGAGCCCGCCATAGGGCGCGAACGACCGCGCCACGACCTTGTATTCGGTTGGCCCCATATGGGGACCGGACCATGAAGCAGTCATTCGCTTCAGCGGCGAGGCTCCGAGGCGGCGGGCCCATTCTCAACGCGGCATGAACAACCATGCAGATACTCGGGTTGCCGTCACCTCGGGTCGTCATCGGCGGCCTGCCATTACGGCATGACGTGCGCCGAAGCCGAAATGTTCAGGTTGCTTGCTGCTGGTTGGTCACGCTGCTTGCCGGAGCACGACGCCTTGCGGGACTTCACCTGTGTTGACCATACGCCAGAGCGCGATGAGCAGCTTGCGGGCGAGAGCGACGATCATCGTCGTCTTGCGCGCGCCCTTGGCTCCCTCGGTCCGATTACGGAACCACTCGGCCAGCGCGCTGTTCTTCTGGAATCTGAGGAAGCGCCAGGCGAGCTGGATCAGGCCGCGGCGCACCCGGGCATTGCCGGATTTGGCGAGCCCTTTCTCGCGTCGCTTGGAGCCGCTTTCATCGGGCGAGCCGGTGAGCCCGGCGTAGCGTGCGACAGCCCTGCGGTCGCGCAGGTTACGCGAGAGCACTTCCTGCACCAGCATGTCGGCCGTCTCGATGCCGACCCCAAGAATGCTGGCCAGCAGTCGCACCATGGCATGCGGTCCGGTCTGTGGTGCTTGCTGCAGACGCTCCACGCGTGCCCGTTCAATCGCTGCGATTTGCTCGCGCACAACGGCCAGCCGGCCGAGGTCGCGCCGCATCTCGTCGAGCGTGTTGGGCGGTATCGGCAATGCGTCGGGCGTTCGCAGCAACTCCAGACGCTGCGACGCCTTTCGCAGTTTCGGGTTGAAGCCGCGGATGCCAAGTCTGGCCAGTGCCGCCTTCATCCGGTTGACGATGCGTGTGCTTTCGCCGACCAGATTCTCCCGCTCCCGGCTCGGGCGCTTGGCGTCCTCTTCCTCGATCGTCGGGACCGCGACCATCCCGCAATGGCCGCGTTCACCGCGCAGCCATCCAAGGAACACGCGCATCAGCATGGCGGTGTCGAGCCGATCTGTCTTGGCCCGCTTGTGCTCACGCGAGATCGCGACGCTGGTCGGATGGATAACGTGCACCTCGATACCGTGCCTGGTCAGCCATCGTGCCAGCCAGAACCCGTCCCGCCCGGCTTCGAAGGCGACGGCGATGCGCGTGATGGTGCGACCGCTCCGGGTTGCCTCGTCGCGCCAGCGGTGCAACAGGCGCAGCAAGGTCGTTTCGTCTGGCGCGATCTTCTTCAGCGGCTGCCTTTCAATTCCAGGAACGGTCGCGAAAATCAGCCAGCTCTTGTTACTGAGCTCGATGACAGCAACCAGACTAGATTCCTGATCGAAGCAGACGAGGGACCTGCTCATGTCGTTTGGCCGGGGCATCGGACACTCCATCGGGGTTGATCACTGCGGCGAGGGTGCCTCCCTCGCCGGTCGCCGTGGCGGCGGTGTCGATGAGCAAGCAGGAATTCAGCCGGCTTGAGGTATTGTTGCAAGTTCAATCTGGTCGACTGCGTGTTGCCGACGCGTGTGCGCTGATCGGCCTGCACCGGCGTCAGGTATTTCGGCTGTTGCACGGCTTGCGTCAGGACGGCGCCAAGAGCTTGCTGTCGAAGCGCCGCGGCAAACCCAGCAACTATCGGCTGCCGGCGGAGATTCGCGCACTTGCGCTGTCGATCGTGCGCGAGCGGTATGCGGATTTTGGTCCGACCTTGGCGGTGGAGAAGCTGGCCGCAAATCACGGCTGCTCGGTGTCGCGCGAGACCTTGCGCGGTTGGATGATCGCGGACGGTCTGTGGCGTGACCGGCGGCATCGGCTTCCCTCGCCACACCAACCCCGGCCTCACCCTGCACTACGATCGGATGATGCTGATCCTCGACCCGACGCCTCTGGCTCGCGGGCTGGTGCGTAAGACGGTTGAGGTGGTGAACTACCCCGACGGGCGGTTCGCGGTTCAATTCAACGGACTGTCGCTACCTTTCCGGGTGTTCGACAAGATCCGCACGGTCGAACCGGGCGCGATCGTGGAAAACAAGCGACTGTCGGCGATGTTGGAGCACGTCAAGGCGCAGCAGGCTGCCTACGCGCCGCATCAGCAACGAGGCCACGTTGCGCGGCAGCGACCGCCGAATAACCTCGAGGCGCCTGGCTTGCCCTCAAAGGGGCGGGCTCCGCGTGGCGTTGTCCTCGCAGCCCCGGTCTGAGAGGCTGAAAATGTATCGGCCGTTGAGGTGAGTTCGCTGAATCGTGTTTTGGTAGGACCGACGCGCGAGATGCTGGGACGCTCCTATGGCCGGAGCTGGGGGGCTTGTGGCGCGGGGTATCTCACGTTGATCCGGTTCAAGCCGGCATTGTCAGCCACGATAGCGATCGGGAACCCGAAGAGTTGCGATCGCACGACGTATCCGGACGATTGGATCAAGCTTTGTGTGGGCTGTATGGCTCCGGCGCTGGCGCGGTCGCGTCTGGCGGGGGTTCAACCCGCCGCCAGGCGCCAGCCGCACACCATGTTGTGGGTCAGGGCGTGCCAGACAGCGATGTTACGAACCTTGTCGAGACCACGCACCACGAATTGCCGCAGCCCGCGATTGCGCGCCTGGGCATTGGAGCATTCCGCGGTGGCCGCCCGCTCTTTGTAGATCTCCTTGGCCTGCTCGGTGCCCATGCGCTCGCGCCAGTCTGCAATCGCGGGCGCGTCGGCCTGCTGCGGTGCGTGCGGATCGCGCGTCTTGTCCCGCGGCGTCGGCACCGGCACGTAGGCCGTCACGCCGGCTTCCGCCAACGCCTTGATGTCGTCCAGCTTCGCGTAGCCGCCATCAGCCAAGTGCTCGCCCGGCCGCTGGCCGTAATGCTCGCCGAGCGCCTCGCTCATTGGCGCCATCTTGCCCATGTCGGAGCCACTGTTGTCGACCGCAACGCCGGCGATGGCGCCGCTGGTGGTGTCGGAGGCGAACTGCACATTGTAGGCCGGCCGGAAGCCGCCATCGGCCATCTTCATCACCCGCGCCTCGGCATCGGTGGTTGAAGCCCGCGGCTCCTTCTCTGCCTCCGGCTTTGGCGGTATCGGCTTTGCCTCGTCCGGCTGGGCGAGGGCGGCTTTCCTGGCCTCCCGTTCGGCACGCTGACGCGCCTGCTCTTGCTGCTGCGCCTGCAACGTTTCGGTGACCGCCAGCGCCTGCTTGACGCGCCGCGCACGGTCGTCCGCCGCCCGATGGCGCGCCGCCACCTGTCGCCGGCTGGCCGCGCCAGGGTCCTGCTCGAGTTCGGCGCGCAGCCGGCGCACCCGCTCTTCCGCCTCCTGCCGGCAAACCTCCAACGTGCTGTGCCGGCGGAACGACGCCGCCCCGGCAGCGGCACGCACCCGCACGCCATCCTGGGCGACGCGATCCAGCTTCGCCGCGCCGATCCTCAGCAACGCGGTGAAGCTGTCGGCCAGCAACTGCTCCAGCGCCGCGCCATGCGCCACCCGGAAGTCCGCCAGCGTCTTGGCGTTCATGCCGACGCCACCGCACAGCCACTGGAAGGCGATATGCTCCTCGCACAGCCGCGCCAGTTCGCGAGCACTGCCGATCCCTTGCACGGTTGCATACAGCCACAGCGCCAGCAGGATGCGCGGGTCGGCCGGCGGATGCCCGGGCCGACCCTCCACCGCCTTGATCGTGCTGTACAACGCCGCAAGGTCCAGCCCTTCGACGAAGCTCCAGACCAGGCGCACCCGATGTTCGTCCGCAACAAGGGTCTCGAGGTCCACGGCACGAAGTGCCACCTGCCGCCGGTTTGCCGTGCGAAGCCGCGGAAGTGCAACGCTCGTCCGCTGCGGCGCCGACTGGATCGGCAATCCTTCGATCAGCGCCGCACCATCTTCCTGCGCCATTCCGACAACACCATGAGGTTCCCCATGCCAATTCTAGCCAACCCGATTCCCGTTACTCGCGAAATCCGTCGGCGCGACGAAACATTTTCAGGCTCTGAGTACATCATCCATATCTGAAACGGCCGCACGGCGTTCTCATGGTGCTGGTCACGGACGACGGCCTCAAGGGCTGCGCTTGTGCGCACCGGCAAGCGCCGGCTTCGGCCCTTGACCCCGTCGCCCGTGCCCCGCGTGTGGCGATGATGCCGCTTCGGCACAGCTGTGTCCGCCACCATCCAGGATCATCGTCCGTCCGCCGCCCGAGTGACATTTCTATCGGGGAGAAACTGTGACTTCTCAATCGGGCACCGACATGGCCGTGCCCCGCCCATATGGGGCAGGCACAACGTCTAGCTCCGATCCCATGAGCAACCGGACGCACCACGTTCAAGTCACCGCCGCATGGCGGGCCGAGATGGATCGGCGGCAAGCAGCCTATGCCGCGCGGCGGCAGCGGCACACGACGGCATTTCTGCACGGCGAGGATCCCGAGCCGCCGACAGACACCGGCACCGAGAAGCTGCGCGGCGGCAGCGCCATCAACGACAAGCGGCAATACCGCTTCGATCTCTGACACGCACCGCGCGACTTTGCATAAAGTCTGGTTATACGACAGGCTGTGTAAGCCCCCGATGGAAATGTCACCGAGGTTATTATGGAGAATGTTGAGGCCAGTGCCGACACGAGGCTGGATACCGCGAGCCAATGGTCGATCGCAATCTTATCCTCACGCGAGTTGCCGGAAGTGCTCGCTGCCACGATCGAAGCTGCCGCCGCGGCGGTGGGCGACCGGGTGGCAACGCTCGATGTCATGGTTAATGGTAGCTCTGCTTTGGCTGAAGCGGCGGGGCGCTACGTGGCAGCCCGTAGCGTGGCACCCGCAGCCCGGCTTGTGATCCGCGTCTGGTACATCGTTGTTGCCGATAAAATCGGTACACGTGGAACTGCTACTTGCACGATATCTGGCCGGGCGGTGATCCCGCTTTTTTTATCGACGGATATGCCCGCGTCCGACCCGACGCGCTGCAACTAATCGCAGACGGGCTGGCAAGCGCGCCGGCCGCCCTCGCCGGCTCGGGTGTGCCCACGGTCGGCCGCTCCGCAAAAGCCCTACGTGAGCGAATGCTGCGGGAAGGTGGGGCGCACGGCAATCTTTACGCGCTCCGTGCCGTTACGATGGCTAGGCTGCGCGCCTCTGGTTTCCGCCTGCCGCTTCTGCTTTACTATACGGATCCGTTGCTACAGTCCGCCATTTGCTTCGGTCTCGATCCGGCACGGCACTATTGGGACTGGTCTCGTATTTTCGTTCATCCGGAGGCGACCTGGACATTCAGACCGCTCGACTGGCGCCGTCCGGCCGACCTATGGGCTCATCTGAAGCGCATTATGCGCCAAGCCCAGGCTCAGCTGGAAAAGATGGCATACAATTATCATTATGTGACCCGACGCGCGGCACCGGAAAGCCTGCCGGCGACAACTGCGCAAATGGTGGCCGCTTGGCGTGCCGCTTGTCCGGAGCAGGCGCGGCGGGCCATGCTACGCAACCCGCTGCTACTGCTGGGCCTGTACCGCTGTGGTACCACATGGGCGAGTTAGTCTGGCACCGCGCAGTCGCCGCGGCTGGTTGGGCGGCTGGCTACCCAACTCAGCGTCGATTCCCATCTCGCACTAAGAGTTTGACTCGAATCGGCTTTGTAATGGCAGAGGTCTGATTGTGCGTGGAAAATTTCGTTCGCATCGATCATGCGGCAGCCAGACGGCGCGACATCAGCTTGACGCTGGCAATATAGAGCCAAGTCACGGCGCTCTCGACCGTTGCTTCGACATCCTTGGCCAGGCGTCGGTTGCGGTTCAGCCAGGCAAACGTTCGTTCCACCACCCAACGCCGGGGCAGCAAGACAAAGCCCTTTGCAGCGTCCGACCGCTTGACGATCTCCACCGTCCAGTCGCCGAGGCTTTCCAATGCCGTCGTAAGCTTGTCGCCCGCATAGCCACCGTCAGCAAAGACGTGGCGCAGCCAGGGGAACCGGTCACGAACGCTCGCCAGCAGGGCTGGCGCACCGTCGCGATCTTGCACGTTCGCCGGATGCACGATCATCCCGACCGGCAGTCCGATGGTGTCGGTAAGGATGTGCCGTTTGCGGCCCTTGATCATTTTCTCGGCCGCATATCCGCGCGGGCCACCAGACTCGGTCGTCTTGACCGACTGGCTATCGATGACGCCAGCGCTCGGGCTCGCCTCCCGGCCAGCGGCTTCCCGCACGTCCATGAGCAGCACGTGGTTGATGGTCTGCCATACCCCGTTGTCGCGCCACGCGTAGAAATACCGCTGCACCGTCGTGTATGGCGGGAAGTCCTTGGGCAGCAGACGCCACTGGCAGCCGGTTTGGGCGATATAGAAGATGGCATCGACGACATCGCGCAGGCTAGTCTCGCGCGTCCGCCCGCACCGCGCCGGCGGTGGCAGGTGGGGCTCGATCACTCGCCACTCTTCGTCCGCGGTATCGCTTGCATAGCGCAGCCCGTCGCGCTGATACTTGCGCCGCGTGATTTCAGTCCAGGCCATGGCGTGACTCCTCGTTGTCTTCGCAAACACGAGAGAGAATTGCAGCCGCTGAAATCACGCAACCCCCGCTCTGGAAGTTCCCCCGGTCATCCAGCTCCCGGCTCTGCCGGGACCCCGCCAACACGTTGAAGAGACTCGTTTGTTTGTTGTGATTTCGTTCCGGGTCAGCCTCTAACAAAGGCTCCGATCCATCTATTAAAGAGGATAATTGAAGATGTACACGAACACTTCAGATGTAATTGTCTATCGTACTCGGGTATCACCTTGATACATCCTAGCAAGACCGCTTTTATATTTGTGGAAAACGACCCACGCTCTTGCCAGAGACCTTAGAGGGATCATGTATTGATTAATAAATAGAACGTTCGAAAAGTTGATTGAAAAATCTATTACGTAAAAAATTAGCGGCACGCATGTTGCCTATAATTTTCTTTTATTGTAGTAATTTGATCTGGCCAAATAAATCCATGGAATTCCGTCGATATTTGTTTGATTTCTGTAAAAAGAGTTGGATCAGTTTCTTGAAATAACATTAATTCAGCCCCCTCTATGTCAATTTTTAGCAGGTCTATCTCCGCGATGCATAGATTTTTTATAAAACTAGACAGAGATGTAGACTTAGAACTTTAATTCCAGTTCCGGTTTTCAGAAAAATCGAGCTCGATTCCGAATTGTTTTCATCTATATGAAAGTCAACTTCGCCCACTTCATTCGTGATTGCATAATTATAGCAACGTAGACGTTCTGACTTGACGATCTTATTACACAGTGCGGGATTAGGTTCTACACCAATTATTTTGCAGCCATATTTACGCTGGATTTCATAAGAGAAGTTTCCGTTATTCATTCCTAAGTCTACGACTAAAGAGCACGGCGATAGGATATTAGAAATAAATGTATGCTCACATATGCGATCCAAAAACATGAAGTGTACTCCGTATTTTATGGGTGTGCAGCTGCTCGCTCCGGCTACACCCAAACTGCTGTCATGTGAATAGGGTTGCCGTAGGCCTGAGGGATTTAGTAGGCCATCACATGATGGTAGAGTGGCCGGCCGCATCTACGAGGATCGGAGCGGACAGGTTCAGTCCCGCGCAGCACGCTCCCGCGACTCGGCGATCCATATGGCGTGCGAACTTCTGGAACAATCGCACGTGGTTCGCAGGGCAATTGGGCCGAACGGGGCGATGATGGAACGAGCTGAGCTGGAAGCACATTATGACGAAGGCCGGTTCCCCGGCCTCCGATGAGGCAAGATGCCCGGACATTCCATGCTTGGCCGCAAAACGGACAGATAGGGCCTTTGGGCCATCGAACGTCTTCCAGCAGTCGCCATGCTGCGGCCTCGGCTCGCTCGCCGGGATCATCTGACATCCCTCAACGCTCACGCGGCTTGACCGGGGTGTGCTCATTTGAATTGACCCGCTGATTTCAGTCCGATCATTCGGATCATTGTGGTCGGCTGGCGCAGCTTGGCTCTCTGCATGGGCGGGCCCCGTCCCGGTGTCGTGGCGGCTGCGGCATGTTCGGCGGGGCGGCAGGCGTGAGCGGCCGAGGGGCATGACCGGGAGCGGTGTTGGCGGGTTTGCCGCTGACAGGCGAGTGAGCTGAGGCAGCGAGCGCCTGAGCAAGCAGGCGGACGCGTGCCAGACTTGAGTGCAAGCACGGCGCCGAGCTGAACCTGGCAGTTTTGTCCCGGCGCCGCGCCCCACACCGTGCGGGCAGCACGCATGCGGGAGGAGTATCCTGCCGAGGGCGGCGTTCGTCTACGCCGCAGCTGCGATGACGGGCAGTGCGCCGCGGGGTCTGGCCGTCTGTTCGTATGCGCGCGGTGCGGCTGCGCGGTCGTCGTGTGCCGCTGCTGCGACCGCGGACAGATCTACTGCAACGGCGATTGCTCCGCACAGGCGCGCCGCCGGACGGTGCACTGCGCGGGTCGGCGCTGGCAGCAAAGCCGGCGAGGTCGGCGCATGCATGCCGCGCGGATGGCCCGGTATCGGGCAAAACCGGCGAACGAGTGCGCGGATGTCGCCGTTGCCCTGTCAGCCGAGGGCGGTCCCGCAGAAAAAGTGACGCATCACGGTTCACCCCCGCCGGCGACGGGTGATCTGCTGGCGGCCGGCGCGACGGCGATGCCGCGCGACGACGCTGTCCCGGCCGAGCCGTCCGGGCGGGCAATGACGCACTGCCACTGGTGCGGTCGTTGCTGCCTGCCGCCGCTTCGCCGTGGGTTCCTGCGCCGTCGCGATCACCGTCGCGGTGGTGTTGGCCAGGTCCGGATGGAGCGCAGACCGCCATGGTGATCGGGACTGACGTGGCGGCGGCTGATCCTGCAGGACTGACAGCGGCGAACGGAGAGCGGCCGGCGATGACGCCGCTGCACAGCCAGTGCCTGGAGCTCGACCTGCATCGGCTGGACCTGCGCTTTGCCACCAGCCGTGTGGTGGAGCCGCAGGCGGTGGCGCGGCTGGCGCAGTCGATCGAGCGGTGCGGCCAGATCGTGCCGTGCATCGTGGTGGCAGCGCCCGACGGCGGCGCGGCGCAGGCGCTGGTGCTGGTCGACGGCTATCGGCGGGTTGCCGCGTTGCGTCGGCTCGGCCGCGACACCGCCGGTGTCGAGCAATGGTCCTGCGATCTGACCGCAGCGCTGCTGGGGGTGCTGGCGCGCGCGCAGGATCGTCGGTTCGCCAGCATCGAGCAGGCCTTGCTGCTGCGCGAGCTGATGGCCGACCAGGGACTGTCACAGCACGAGCTGGCGCGGCGGTGCGGGCGCGATGTGAGCTGGGTCAGCCGGCGGCTGCAATTGCTGTCGGGCTTGCCCGATGCGGCACTGGCGGCGGTACGCGGCGGCCGGCTGTCGAGCTGGGCGGCCAACCGGGTGATCGCACCATTGGCGCGCGCCAGTGCCGAGCATGCCGAGCGTCTGCTGGCGGCGCTAGCGCAGACGCCGCTGTCGACCCGGGAATTGCACTGCTGGTTCACGCACTACGAGCACGCGCCGCGCACCGCCCGCGAGCACATGGTCAACCGCCCCCGCCTGTTCATCGACACCCTGCAGGCAAACGCGGCGCGCACCGCCGGTGCGCGCCTGCGCGACGGCCCGGAAGGCGAATGCCTCGGCGATCTGCGCTGCCTCGAGGCGGTGATCGCACGCCTGCGCCGGCGCGTGGCCACGCTGCGCCCGCTGCCGCCGCCGCTGATCGCGGCCGCACCACGCCTGCGGGCGGCGGTCGCCGCCCTGACAACCGCGCTTGAGCGGGAGGACACCGATGACCCCGAGCGAGATCCGCAGCGCGGTGCGCGGCTTGCAGGCGCAGGGACACAGTCTGCGCGAGATCAGCCGGCTGCTGGCGCTGTCGCGCAACACGGTGCGGCGCATCCTGCGTGAGCCGCCCCGCGACGGTGCCGAGCCGCCGCCGTGCGACGCGGCGACGCTGGGCCGGCTGCAGGCGGCCTTCGCACGGGCAAACGGCAACGTGGTGCGGGTGCGCGAGCTGCTGGCCGATGACGGTCTGGACGTGCCCTACAGCACCTTGACCCGCTGGGTCCGCGAGGCCGACCTGCGCAGCCCGCCGCGGCGCGCGGGCGAGTACGACTTCGTGCCGGGCCAGGAGATGCAGCACGACACCTCGCCGCATCGGCTGACGTTTGCGCCCTTCGACAAGCCCGTCAGCGTGCAGTGCGCCGGCCTGGTGCTGGCCTACTCGCGCCGGCTGTTCATCCAGTACTATCCGCGGTTCACCCGCTTCGAGGCAAAGGCATTCTTGCTCGAGGCGGTGCGCTTCATGGCGGGCGTCTGTCCGGTCTGCATCATCGACAACACCAGCGTGCTGCTCGCCGCTGGCGCCGGGGCCGACGCCGTTATCGCGCCGGAGATGGCCGCCTTCGCCCGTACGCTCGGCTTCAGATTCCGCGCGCACCGGGTGGGCAACCCGGATCGCAAAGGGCGGATCGAGCGTCCGTTCGCCTATGTCGAGACGAATTTCCTGGCCGGCCGCAGCTTCACGGATTTTGCCGACCTCAACCGCCAGGCCCTCGCCTGGTGCCGTGACATCGCCAACCGCAAGCCCAAGCGCGCGCTCGGCATGTCGCCCGACGCCGCCTACGTCATCGAACAGCCACACCTCGTGCCGCTGCCCAATGCATTGCCGCCGGTCTACGAGCTGCTCGAACGGGTCGTCGATCTGCACGGCTTTGTCTCGGTCGACACCAACCGCTACTCGGTGCCCGAGCGCTACGTCGGCAAGTCGGTCACCGTCACCAAGCGGCCGGCCGAGATCGAGGTGCGCCGCAAGGATACCACGATCGCCGTCCACCGCCGGGTGATCGACCAGCGCGATACTAGAAGCGTCTTGCCTGGCCACCATGCCATCCCGCTGCGGCAAGGCCGCGGCACGGCGTCCGAAGAGGCGTCGCTGCGCGGTCAGCATCCGAGTCTCGACCGCTACGCCGCTGCGCTCAAACAGCGCAGCCCCCGCCACGGGCGGCGGGCATTGCGCCGTCTGATCGAGATGCAGCGAACCTATCCGGCCGAGCCGTTCATCGCCGCGATCGAACAAGCCCTGCACTACGGCCTGTTCGACCTCGGCCGCCTCGAAGACCTCGTGCTCAAGCAGGTCGCCGGCGACTTCTTCGCGCTGAACCCCGGGGAGACGGACGATGCGTGACAAGCTGCGCGCCCTGATCGCCCAGCTGCGCCTGCACGGCATGGCGGCGGCGCTCGACGCCGAACTCGCGCGTGCCGACCAACAGGCCATCGCCGCACCGGAGCTGCTGTATCGGCTGCTCGGCGAGGAGGCCGCGTCGCGCCGCGAACGCAGCCTTGCCTATCGCCTCATGCAGGCGCGTCTGCCGTGGCGGTGGTCGCTCGACAGCTTCCCGTTCGACCGCCAGCCGGGCGTCAGCCGCGCGCAGATCCAGACGCTGGCCGGACTGGACTTCCTGCACCGTGCCGACAATGTTTTGCTCATCGGCAAACCCGGCACCGGCAAGACCGGCTTGGCGATCGGGCTGTTGCGCGAGGCTTGCCTCAACGGCCATCGCGGCCGCTTCTACAATGCGCAAGTCCTGCTCGACGAACTCTATGCGTCGCTGGCTGATCGCACGACTACCAGACTGCTGGGCCAGCTCAGCCGCATGCAGCCCTTGCTGATTGACGAGCTCGGCTATTTGACGATCAAGCCGGAACAAGCAAACGCCTTCTTCCGGTTGATGGATCAACGCTACAACCGGGTCTCGACCATCATCACCACCAACCTCGATCTGCCGGACTGGTACGCGCTGTTCGACAAGAAGCCGCTGGTCGACGCGCTGATCGATCGCCTACGACATCACTGCATCATCATCCGCATCGACGGCCCGTCCCTGCGCAACCCCGATCCGCCAGACACACCGCCGGCCAGCCCGAAGCGTCGAAACGTCAAGGCCTGACGCGCTCACCGATCTTGGTCGTGATCGCTTTCGCGCCACCAGCCTCACCGCGATGGTGCCGCGGTTGACCACAGGCAGTACCACGACCCGGGTGGTATCGGCACCGAAATCCCGCCAACGACAATCGTTGCGTCGTGCTCGCGCCGGTCAAGGTCCGGTGCTCGCAATCCTCGCCATGCTCGCTACAGGGCGCTGCGCGTGGCTGCGGGTTGCTCCTCTCCTCCCTTGACCGCCGCTGCGCGCGCCGCGCTCTCAGACGTCGGCCGGGACGAAGAAACGGACTCTCGCCGAACAAAGAAACGCCCGCAGGCAACGCCGTTCGCGTCGTTCCCGCAAATCGTCTCGCAATCATCAGACGTCGTAGCAGCCAACCCAATCACAAACTCATGCGCACCGGGTGGGTCACCACTCAATGAGCAGAAGTGGGTCCGTTCTCGTGAGCGCCGAGCTTCGACACCATCCCAGCATCGCCGACGAACACGCAGCGGCTGAGGTGCCAGCCCTGCAGGTCCGTCTTGACCCGCTCGACCGTGGTGACGTCGACAGTGTTGCCAGGGAAGATCCAATGCCGGACCGGGAAGCCATCACGGGTCACGGCGAGCCCGACCACGATCTGCGGCGCGTCGAAGCGGCCGTTCTTGGAGTGGCCGCGCTTCCTGGGCGCCGGGTAGGTCTTGCGTCCGGCGGCGAGACTGCCGTGGACTTCGTCGCGGTCGCCCTGGCCGCGGTCTTCCTCATCGACCTCGAAGTGCAGCGATGTCGTATCGTAGAACACGATCTCGACGTCGAGGTTCAGCAGATCCGCCATTCGGAAGTAGATCGCCTTCTCGATCGCGTCCTTGTTCGCCTCCAGGAAGTCCATCGCCCGATACAGGTGTTGCAGCTTGAGCTCGGCCGCGCCCTGCAGATGCACCTCTTCCTGGAGCCACTGCTCGTAGCAGTAGAGCTTCGAGGCGGGGGCGCAGGCGCGATTGGCCACCATCGCGAACAACGCCCGCTCGACATCGAAGTCGAACTTCCGGCCGCCGCAGACCTCCGCGACGACCTCGCCGATCCCGAGCCGCCGCCACAGCTGCTCGAGCACATACAGGTCTCCGTAGGGCCAGGCGTTGACCACCTGCCATGACGGGTTCTCGGCGACGATCTCCTCGGGCGCGCAACGGCGCAGGATGCTGCGCCCCAAGCGTCGCAACCGCTCTGTCGTGGCGGGATCATCGGCACGGCCGCAGCTGTAGATGATCTTGACCTGCGCGCGCTGCTTGTCGGGATCCCAGACATTTTCGGCGAGCTGCAGGTGGGTCAGGACCGACCCGTCGGCTCGCTTCTGCCGCGATTCGCGCAGATACATGTATCCAAAGATACTCGCATAAGCTCGCCTCAGCAAGCCGTAAGTCGGCCGTCCATGTATCTAGGCGTTTTCGCTCGGAATGGCTGTCGCGCAAAGGTAAGCGCTTGTTTTACCTAACCTTCAACCCCGCCGCCGCCCTTCGATGTGCGTCCCAACTGTCAAACTCGGGCCGAAGGGGGAGGTCACCAACGAGGCTCGGCGTAATCGCCGAGAAGAGGCGCAGGCGCAGCAGCAGATCGTCGAGTGGGCAACCACGCTTCAACGAGGCTCGGGCGTGATCGCCCGAGAAGAGACGACCTCGCCGTACCTGGTCGATCAGATGTTGCTCGCTTCAACGAGGCTCGGGCGTGATCGCCCGAGAAGGCGGGATGGGGAAATCGGTCCCGGCGGTCATGCCCGTGCTTCAACGAGGCTCGGGCGTGTGTGCCCGGGATGAGCCGTGCGGGATGAAGTCGACGATGTGCCGGAACTCCCAGCTTCAACGAAGCTCGGGCGTGTGTGCCCGGGATGAGAAGAATGCTTCATAACCGCCCGCACCTCCCGCGCTGAGCTTCAACGAGGCCCGGGCGTGTGTGCCCGGGATGAGGCGCGGGCTCCGACACAACGGTCAGTTTATCCCACGCTTCAACGAGGCCCGGGCGTGTGTGCCCGGGATGAGTGCCCGCTGCGTCATCGACGGTGCGTCGCAGAACCGGCTTCAACGAGGCCCGAGCGTGTGTGCCCGGGATGAGAGCGGTACGTTGGCATCATCCGGCACCCTTGCGGCGCTTCAACGAGGCCCGGGCGTGTGTGCCCGGGATGAGCGCCCGAGGTGCCGTCGCGGATGCTCTCCATCTGCGCGCTTCAACGAGGCCCGGGCGTGTGTGCCCGGGATGAGGAAGGCGAGGCGCATGTTGTCGTCGGCGGCGGCGAGGCTTCAACGAGGCCCGGGCGTGTGTGCCCGGGATGAGCGTTGCAGAAAGCGGGTGATCTGCAGAAGAGTTCCGTGCTTCCTTGCCTATCCGGTTTTCACCCATTGCCGCTACATCTGGGGTGCTGCCATTCTCCCGAGTAAAGCCCGGCGTAGGTTGGTGCGGTGACCTCGCCGGCGACGCCGAGAAGGGAGCGAAAGGCATTGAATGGGTAGAACCGCCGATTGAAGCGGAAAGTGAACTCGTTGAGGTAGGCCTGAAGATGCTGGTGGCTGACGCCGTGATGGATGCCGGCCAGCCAGGTCTTGAGGTTGGAAAAGACGAGGTGGACGATCGGCAAATACTCTTCTGCCACCTTGGGATCGCCCCGCTCGGCGACGGCGAGATGTTGGTAGCCGCGCTTGCCAAGACTGGCGTAACCGGACCAGTCGTCAGTGGTAACCGAGGTACCTGCGGCAACGGCACTCTCGACGAAGCCGCAGAGCGCGGCGGCGCTGCGATCGGGCACGATGGCAAGCCGAACGCGCCCGGCGTAACGACCGCGCTTACGCTTGTCGAGCTTTGTGCCGGGTTTGCGCTGGCGAACCTCGACGGCGCAGGCGACCAACACCTGGTCCGTGACGCCCCGGCCTTTTCCTCGCGTCCGACCACCGATATAGCCTTCATCGACTTCGACGTGCTCGCCAAGCCTGCCGCCAATCCGATCCTGATCTGGTCGAACCATACCGGCACGCAGCTTGTGCAGGATCTGGAAAGCGGTTTCGTAACGCGAAAGCCCGATCTGGCGCTGGAATTGCACGGCCGACATGCGGGCGTCTGGCTGGCGACCAGATAGGCGGCCCAGAACCACACGCTCAACGGTGTATGGGTACGCTCCATGACCGTTCCAGCCGTGAGGCCAACGTCGCGGCGACAGTTACGGCAGCGCAGAACCCCAGGCCGGCTGGCAAAACGGAACGGTTCTCCAGCCGTTTGGCAATCGGGGCAGACAAACCCATCCCGCCACCGCACCTTCTCCAGATATGTGGCGCACGCAGCATCATCCGGGAACAGCCGCTGGAATTCGGGCAGCGACCGCGGAAACGACAGGTCACCCCGCTCCAAAACGTCCATGCCCGTCATCATCCGCCAAGCTGCCCCAGTCTCCACATTCTACAGGTAGTGGGTATGGGTGACAACCGGATAGGCAAGCGTGCTTCAACGAAGCCCGGGCGTGTGTGCCCGGATGAGACCGCCGAACCAGCAACAGCACGACAAGCATCCCGAGGCTTCAACGAGGCCCGGGCGTGTGTGCCCGGGATGAGGGTCAATCTTCCGACCTTCCCGAACGGCGCGCTAAAGCTTCAACGAGGCCCGGGCGTGTGTGCCCGGGATGAGGACGACGGCGAGACGCTCTGGTCTCGGAATTCGAGCTTCAACGAGGCCCGGGCGTGTGTGCCCGGGATGAGGAGCACGTCGGGCGCGATCGAAACGCCATGGTTCTGCATGCTTCAACGAGGCCCGGGCGTGTGTGCCCGGGATGAGGGGTTGCGCGCGCGCCGAGACAGCGGCCGGTTTGTCGCTTCAACGAGGCCCGGGCGTGTGTGCCCGGGATGAGGTTTCAGCCAGGGCCGCTTACCGCAGCCACCGTCAAGGTGCTTCAACGAGGCCCGGGCGTGTGTGCCCGGGATGAGAAGGCGAGGCGCATGTTGTCGTCGGCATGGTCGAGGCTTCAACGAGGCCCGGGCGTGTGTGCCCGGGATGAGGGATTTGGTAATAGCCCGCGCCCTCTGTAGTCCAAGCGCTTCAACGAGGCCCGGGCGTGTGTGCCCGGGATGAGGTAGGAGGTGGTTCAGCGCCTCCCACGGTAAGGGCTTCAGCTTCAACGAGGCCCGGGCGTGTGTGCCCGGGATGAGGGTAGAACGGCCCCGAGATACCGTTCGCGGTGCTCTCAATGCTTCAACGAGGCCCGGGCGTGTGTGCCCGGGATGAGGATCGACGGCTATTTCAAAGATCAGGGATCGAAGATGCTTCAACGAGGCCCGGGCGTGTGTTGCCCGGGATGAGTCCGTGTTGCGTGCATGGTGGGCACGGATATTCCGACGCTTCAACGAGGCCCGGGCGTGTGTGCCCGGGATGAGGGGCTCGCGCACGACAGCAAGACGCCGAGTGCTGCGGCTTCAACGAGGCCCGGGCGTGTGTGCCCGGGATGAGGAGGGAAAGAGGGGGTATCAGCCAGGCTGGCCCATAGAGCTTCAACGAGGCCCGGGCGTGTGTGCCCGGGATGAGCAACTCGCCGATCGCGCGATGCGGCACCGGAAACGGGGCTTCAACGAGGCCCGGGCGTGTGTGCCCGGGATGCAGAGTCGCTTCCGGCGCCGCGGCGCTTAACCCCGACAGTGCGGCTTCAACGAGGCCCGGGCGTGTGTGCCCGGGATAAGTCCAGAGCACCACGGCTGGCGCGGCAACACTCCTGGTGCTTCAACGAGGCCCGGGCGTGTGTGCCCGGGATGAGAATGAGTGGGTTTGTTGTCAGGAAGGCAAGCAAAACGCTTCAACGAGGCCCGGGCGTGTGTGCCCGGGAATGAGCGAGAGACGCCCGCGCCGGTTCTATTCATCAAAGCCAGGCTTCAACGAGGCCCGGGCGTGTGTGCCCGGGATGAGGGCCCCCTGCATTCTCCCTGCAAGATGCGCGGGTTGCAGGCCGGCTCGCGACCGCTCCAGAACATAACCGCAGATCGCCTGCATGTTGTTTCGAAGATACCACGAAGACCGGGATTAGGCAACGGCACGACCGCGGCGCGAGCGCTCCCCGGTGCTTTCGGGCTCACCGTAGCGCTCGCATCCGCGGCGGCAACAGTATGCCCCGTCACACGATCACCGCTCGGCGCTGAATTCCGTGATAGGTTTTTTCCAAGCTCTCCACGGAGAAGCTGACTTCCTCGGCGGGGCCGAGGTCAGAATACTCGGCACATGGTCCTCCGCCGGCGCGATCAACGCCTCCAGCCCCATCGTCATTTCCGGCCCGGTCCGTCCGCCATCCAGCCTGCAGTGAAAGACGGACAGCTGCAGCCATTGCCCGTAACCCTTCATCAATCGGAACACCCGGCGCCAGCGCTTGGGATCGCTGATGTCGTAAGCCACGACGTAGGCGTGCTCGGCGTTCGTCCTGCGCGCGCCCATCCCTTACCGCGGCACGTAGTGCTTGCGGATAATGGGGATCTCGCCCAGTAGCCCGCGCGCCAAAAGCCGCGTCTGCACATGCAGCATGCGCCGCATCGCGATTTGATAGCCGAACACCGGATGCGTCGCCTCGGTGTCCAACCGACGCTCATATGCAGCGATGAGGGCGCGTCGGCCTGCCGGCTTGAGGTTGCAGCCGCCGGCGGCGGATACGAAGTCCCCGGCACCGAGTTCCCCGTTGTTGAGCGCCATCAGCACCGCCAAGTCCGCGAGCACCGGCCGATAGGGTTCCATTAGGTCGAGCGCGAGCGCCGGCCGGCCCGGCCGCTCCACGTGGAAGAAGCCCTTCCACGGGTCAAGCCCCAGGCCGTCGTCAACGCCGCGCCGATCGTGCGCATCAACAGCGCATAGGCGAGCGACAGGCAGGCGTTCACCGGGTCGGTGGGCGGTCGGCGGTTGCGCCGCTCGAACGCGAACTCCGGCAGGTCCGCGACCGATGGCGCGAACAGCGACGGCAGTGCGCGGA